>CAYNQJ010000031.1:0-49800 GCA_964399305.1 uncultured Luteolibacter sp. | reverse complement strand
GTGAATCGCAGGTGAAATCAGCTTCTCGCTTTTACAGAAGAAATTTTACACGCCCAATCCGTGTGATCTGCGAAAAGATTGACGACGGAAAGCGTCCTCGAAATTTCATTCTGATCAGTGTGTAAAACCGGCTGCACCGGGAAATCCGGAAACTTCTTGCACAGCCTGTCGAGTCCCTCGATAAGGGTTCCGTCAATCTTGTTGATGAACTTGAACGCCCTGGCGGTCGAACTCGGGACAAGCGGAATAAACCCCACCATCGCCATGTAGTCGCCTTGGCGCACGTTGTTGATGGTGATGGCGTAGTCCACATACTCGTTGGTCATGCTGACGGCGATCTCGCCGCCGACCGAAAGCGTCGTTTCGACATGTTTCGCGCATTTCGCGATGTTCTCAACGCAATGCTTTTTATGGAGAAGGAGACCGTCGATCCCGGTGCCGCCGCCATTCTTCTCGGCGAGCCATTCCTTGTATTCATCCTGCTGATAGACCCATGCCATCAGGAGACCGGCAAGCTGCATCTCATTGCGGGTTTGATCGGATGAGAAGAACTTGGTTTCCTCCTTGTCGAGATTCAGGCAGCGGGATGTCTTGCTGCGTTTGCTGAAATAGGGAAAGCCCGAATAGTTGACCTCCGTGTCCTCAATATCGACAGTTGATCCCAGCCAGACATCGGATCGGGCATAGACATAAAGCTCCTGTTGACCGTAAAGCTTGTTCTGACCAGTGTACTTCCCGAGCAGCCATTCGTTGACGTTCTGATCCAGCAGATTGACCCAGCTTGCGATCGCCGAATTTTCATAAACTTGCCCTTTGCTGCGAAGATAAAGCAGGATGTTGTTGCCACCCGCAAGTTCGCCGCTGTCGGCGTAGTCGTCGGTGACGTAGCCGTATTGGTATCGGAGTTCGCTGTTTTCGAAGCCGAGGCTATCAACTTCGAGCTTTCCGGCAATGTCCGCACCGGGGTCGCCGAAAGAGATGCCGTCGAGCGTGCCGGTCTGTGCGGTGGCCGTGGCGGTGAGGACTTCGCCGTCGATGCTGACGAGCGCGTTGTTGCCGGTGCCAGAGAAGTTGAATTGAAGCGTGTGGAACCTTCCGTCGATGAGCCCGGAGGGGAACGTGGCCGCAGGCAGTGGGATCGTGCTTCCCTGAACCTTGATTTGTACGGGGGCGACTTGGCAGGTCCAGATGCGCGAGCCATCACCGGCGGCGAGTTGGAAGGCACCGTCCGCACCGTTGGTTTCGTCATGCTCCAGCAGCTTGAAGCGCAATGAAACCGCCCGCGCTCCACCTAGGTCCCACGGCGCGGTGGCGGGCGTGGTAGCGTAGTATGCGGTGTTTTCCGCCGTGGTGTCCAACTTGATGACGCCCGAGACGCTGGCGGCGCGGACCGGATCGCTGAGAGTATTGCTAACAGTCCACGGACCCGGATTGGACTGTGAATGGTCCGGCAGCGAGGAGCCTCGCATGGTCCATGAGTTCGGTTGCGTAGTGCCGGTACCGGGATCGACAAAAGGCTGGTGGGTTTGCGGAACGAAATCCTCAAAACCGTTGTGGATCTGGTACGTTCCGGCGATTTCAAGCGCGAGCGCGTTCTTGGCCGAGTCGGGGAGGTTTGCGTCGGTCTGCACGCGGTTCAACTCGCCCGCAAGGGACGCGCCGTGGGTGCCGTCCGTGTCGAAGGTCTGGCTGCGTTGCTCGCGGCCAAGCGCGGCATAAAGATCATCAAACGCCTGGAAAGTGCGCCCCGGTGGGCCACGAACGAGGAAGGAACGTTTCAGAGGGGCATCCTCAAAGCAACCGCTCACATCCGTCATTCCGACGACCCGGCATCCGCTTTTAGCGAGTGCTGCACCGAACCCGACAAGGTCGGCTTCGCCATCCACGGGATACCAAATCTCACCCATGCGGCCGGTGACTCCGTCGAGCACGGCGTCCTTCTTGCGGTTCGCGGAGAAAACCCGGACACCCGCCTCGGGGTAGCGGAAGCTGTCGTGCCGCCCGGCGTGATTGAGGAATTCCGAATCGCCGAAGCTGAACGCGAGTCCGTTGTAGCCTTCCTCGCATTCGATGTCCTCCACGTCGAATGAAACGACCGTGTCCTTTCCATCCGCAGGAAGTGCCTGCCATGCGGTTTGATGGGAAGCGGTCAGAGCTCGTATGGAAACCCCGGACAACAGGGAAACCAGTAGCGCCAGGAGAAATGTCAGCGCGTGGGACAAGGCGGGATAGTTTTCACAAATGCGGGCTTGCGTGGAAGATTGAAACGCGGGGAAACGTTCAGATGCTTTCAGATGAAAGCAAGCCGCCATCGTCGCGGCCCGTTTCCCAAGAAGCTCCGAGCCGGTCATATCTTTCAATCCGATTGGCATGGTCTCTGCGGCTGACTGCGACTGTTCGAGCCGCAGATCGTCACACTTTCTCAGCTATTAAGTATTCCATAGCGGCAGCTAGTTTCTTTTCGAATCCGTGCGGAAGCGTCTTGTCTAAGCCTTGCTGCCAGAAAAGCGCACCTCGTCCTAGATATCCACCATAGACCGAGCCAATCAATGACCGGTTGTTAGTTTTTTCTTTGCCGATCAAAACTATTTTAAGATTTCTTATCAGGTCATTGATCTGTTTGGGTCCATCATAAATCCCGGATGGAGCCGCACCAGGTGGCCTGCCCGCATCAATTTCAGCTTGAAGAAGCATCTCTAATAATTCCACAGCTATTTTTGTGTTCATAATTTTTATCTATCTTTCAAGAGGCCATGATGCCGCGACTGCATCTGCCCATGGTAAATTGCTGACAGTATCATCATCAATCCAAACCTGTAAACCTCCTCCTGTGGCATTTCCCATTTGTGCCGCCTCTCCAAGGTACAAGTATTTTCCAGCAGGGACTTCAATCTCCAATACACGATCATATTGCTGCCAAGGCAGATTGGTGCTTGGATCGATAAGCGCACAACCACCTCGAGGCCGGTGGCTTCCGGGGACGCGGGCGTGTTCTGCCTGCCTGTGGTGACCATGCCGAAATAAAGAACCGTCCAATCACCCGGCGGCAGCTCACAAGTCAGCACGCCTTTGGCGTCGAGCTTGTCGGTCAGGTTGATCACTTCATCCTTTTGGATCACCGCGGATGGATCGGCGGGTTCCACACTGTCGGGAAACATGTAGGACTGCCAGGTGGGGCTCGGCGTCGGGTGCATGCGGCCCAATTGTTTTTCGATGACCTGGGCGACCATCGGTTCGGAACTCAGGGTGACTTTGGTCCCATCCAGCTCGCAGGGCTCGAGAATGAACTCCCGCGCGGTGGATTCCTTGAAGCTGAAAGTCTCCACCCCATCCGGCAGAAAGTCGGTGGCGGGATTGCTGCCTCCCGTTTTGATCTCGGCGACCAAGGTTTTCTGGCCATCATTGATGGCATAAAGCTTCGCATCCGCTTGGCCGCTCACCACCATGGCCCGCGCCTTGAAGGGTTCCGGGTGGGAGAAGCGCAACGATTTATCAGGCGATCGAGTTCCCTTGATGGATACATGCCCTTTTTGAGGAATGGCCAATACCGCAATGTCCTGTGCCCCGCGTTGGGCCACAGGAAGACTTGTCCGCGGCGCATCCGCGCGGGCCGGATCGACCGCGACATGCGTCTCGATCTCCGGCTTGACCACCTGTGAGAATCTTCCGCCCTTTGCAGGAGTTTCATGCCAAATGACGCGTCTCATCGACTGCTCGGGCTTGATCCACGGACCGCCGGACTGGCTCCAGCCGGGCCCGTTGAACATCATCAACTCCACCTTCAAACGGGCGGCCTCCTTCATGGCATGGCGGGTAAGCGCGGTCCATTCCGGGCTCAGCGTTTTGACGGCACCTCCGCCTTCGATATTTCCGATCATGGCGCGCTTGATCCCCACCTTGACCATGCATTCAAGGTCCTTGGTGATCCCATCCGCCGTGATGTCGCCATTGAGCCAATACCAGTAACACCATGGCTTCATCTCCCCGGGCGGATTTTGGAAGTCATTGGCCAACTCTCCGGCTCGTGCCGGAAATGACAAGGCAATGAGCGCGCCACCAAAAACAATGACCCCCATCCGTATCGTTCCGCACCATGTGGTATTCATGAATTTTTTGTTAGATTGTCCGGAAAAACATCATTGAGCCATCATTTCACGGCGCTCACCGGCACGGCTTTCAATGCGATGGCATCACCCAGTTTCGGTTTTCCATTCGAGGTGGAGGTGACCAGCACTTGCAGCTTGTTCTCACCGGGTTTGAGCGCACCCGTGACATCGAGCACAAACGGCGGCATCCACAGGGTCTCGAACTCCCTTCCATTCAATTTGACCTTGGCCATGATCGAAACCTGGCCGAGATCCAGATACGTCCGCCGGTTCTTGCCGAAGTCCGCAGGCACGCTGACGGATGTCTCCATCATCACCGTGTGGCCCTTTTCATCCTGATTCGTGCTCTTCAATGGGCCTGCGACGGACAGTGAAATTGAATCCTGATCGATGACCACATCTTTCCGCGATGTGTCATTCATGGTCAATGCATAGGACCCTTTCTTTGCGGATTCCGCCGTCAGCACGCCTTTGGCGTCGTAGTAAAGCGCCAGATCCCCAGGCGAAACATCCGCGCCATTGGACTCAACCTTGACCACCGACGGCCGTGATGACTTGTCGCGGCACACGACGAAGAACGAGTCGGCGTTGTTCTTCACATCGATGCTGATGCGCGTGCCACCATCGACGGCTTGATAACGGGCGAGCTTCGTGATTTTTCCCGTGGCGGGATTATACAGCTCCGGGCTCTTGCCCTTCACCCGCAGGGTTGCCTCGAATTTCCCCGTCTGCCCGAAGTTCGAGAGGAAGAAAATCATGCCGTCATCCAGCTTGCGGGCCTTCCACCGGATTGGACAACTCGTATCGGTGACGACCGGGGCAATGCCGGCCTCTTTCAGGTGCTCTGCGGTCACAGGCACCGCGTCCACGGTTTTGCCTCCGGCCTTTTTGAGCGCCTCGATGCGCTTGGCAACGTGCGGACGGATGTGGCCTGCCTGCGGGAGCGCCAGCAACTTGTACCGGGAGGTGATTTTCTCCGGGTTCTTCTCATCATAAACCACCCACTCGCCATCGACCAGCTTCACGGTATCCAGCAGCGCGTCCGAGCTGACGTAGTCGTAATCATAACCGCCCGGAACCGGGTTGGCCGGACCGGTCATCTGCGGCGCGAAGTCACCGATATAAACCGCCACATCCGCAGCGGACTCCCCTTGTTGCAGCATGTAGTGCATGCGTTGCAAATAGGTCACCCAATCGCCCGCCTGGTTGAACCACGGCGTGTTCCGGTGAAAGGGCGTGCCAAACCACGGGTTTTTGCCCGGCGCACCATCCCTCGGCTGGTGGGCATAAACGTGCAGCACAAAATGGTTGATGCCCTCACAGAACAATTGTTCGCCCCGCGCCTTGATCGCGTAGGGATGATGATTCAGGTCCAGGCTGCTGGTGAACGCCTCGCCATAGACCCTGCGCTTGCCATAGATGTGGGCGGCGGAACTCGCGGCCCGGCACTCGATCGGACCCAGGTCCATATTGGTCCAGAACTCGCCGCCGATCTCATCGGCATAACGTCCATAGATGAGAAACTCTCCGGGAAAGCCCCAGTGGCCGTAGTTTTCACACCAGAGTCTCATTCCGTGTTTGTGTGAGATGTCGCGCAGCCCGGTGACATACTCCGTGCCGATCATATCCGCCACCGTGCGCCGCAGGTCCCACAGGAACCGGTCGGATGCCTTGGCGCTTTCCACGACCCGGCCGGTGAACACCGGCAGCATGGCGATGGGATCGTACCCGTTGCGCTTCTTGAACTCCTTGTCGAAATGATCCGTCCAGTTTTGCGCGCCTTTCTCGTAACTGTCGATGGTTATCCCCACCCAGGCGGACTTCTCTTCGGGCGTCACCTCCTTCAGCAGCTTTCCGAACATCGAGTTGAAGTGATGTTCGACCAGGGGTTTGCTCATCTTGTCCACCTCGAGCCCGGTCGCTTCGGCGGGAGCCGGGCTGTTCACCTTGCCCGTCGATACCATGCCGAAGTACAGGATCGTCCAGTCACCGGCAGGCAACTCGCAGGTGAGCACACCATTTTTGTCAATCTTGTCGGTCAGGTTGATGATTTCGTTTTTCCTGACAACCGTCTTTGCATCGCCAGGTTCGACCGAATCAGGGAAAATATAGGACTCCCATGTCGGGCTGGGCGTGGGATGCAGGCGGCCGAGTTGTTTTTCAATCACCTGCGCCACGACGGGCTCGGAAGTGAGTGCGACCTTTCCGCCATCCAGCTCGCAGGGTTCCAACACGAACTCCTGCGCCGTTGTGTCCTTGAAACTGAATGTTTCCAACCCATCCGGCAGGAAATCGGTGGTAGGATTCCTCCCACCGGTTTTGATCTCCGCCACCAGCTCACGCTTGCCACCGGTCACAGCGTAGAGCTTGGAGTCGATCTCACCCTGGATCGCCAACGAGCGGGCCACGAATGGCGCGGTGTGGCGGAACCACAGTGCATTGCCACCCTTTGACTTGGTGGACAGCCCCCATGGTCCCATCGTCGCAGGGCCAAGCACACGGGTGGCCAGCCAATCCGCCGGAGTCTGCTCCGCGGTTTTCCAGCCTTCGGCTTCGGTTGTTCCGGCATGCCACTGTCCATCACTCGCCACCACGTCCAGCTTGCCGTCTTTTCCTTCCAGACCGACCGCCGCGATCATGCCTGCAGGACCTTCCTCATGATTGGTGGCCGCAATGGCGATGATGTTGGCCCCCGGTTTCAAATGCTCAAGGATGGAGACGCTCTCCTGTTTTTTCCAGTCATCACTCTTATTGACTTCCTTGCCGTTGACCCAGAGGACGTAGGAATTGTCGGCAGCCGCCATGACGCTGGCGGATTTGAGTTCCGCCGGGTCCGCCTTGATGACGCGGCGGAAATACCGCGTCGCCGCCGGGGCTCCTTTGGCACCATCCTCCGAAGCATGCCAGATCCACGAGCACGCTGCGAACGTCAGTTCGTTCTCATGGACCGGACGGGCTACGCCGGTCAGCTTCACCGCATTTTTCCGCGGCACCGCCAGCACGGCGATATCCTGTGGCTCGTGGCGCACCTTGCCTGCGGATTCGCCAAACGCCAGCATGTTGATCTCCTGCGCCTGATTGCGGACCCTGGCGGAAAATTTCCCGCCAGGTGCCTGGACCTCATTCCAGATCACACGCCGCATCGACTGCTCAGGCTTGATCCACGGTCCGCCCGTCTGGCTCCACCCCGGAGCATTGAACATCATGATGTCCACTCCGACCCGGTGCGCCTCCTTCAACGCGTGGCGGGTGAGCTTGTACCATTCGGGCGAAAACATTTTGACCGGACCGCCACCTTCGATATTGCCGATCATCGCGAGTTTGATGCCGGTGTGCGCCATGGCCTCGAGATCCTTGGTGATGCCCTCCGCAGTAACATCGTTGTTCATCCAATACCAGTAACACCATGGCTTCATCTCCTCGGGAGGGCTCACGAAATCCTTCTCCATCTGGCCTGCAACGACCGGAAAAGAGAGGAGATAGAAGGCACAGCCCAAAATGGCAGACCCCATACGCATGGCATTCGGCTTCATGTTTGTCTTCATCGGATTTTTTCTGTTATATTCTGGCAAACCTTTTTCACTTGCTCATTCGACGGCGTCAAGCGTCATGACGCAGCCCATCACTGGGCGCTTGACAGGCGTTAGCCAGCGGCAAGGACCGAGGCGGGGAATCCCAGGAAGGCAAGGATTTTCCAGGATTTTCATTTGGATCTATCACGCACCGGAATTCCCGGCCCGCCATCCGTCGGATCACTTCTCATAGATCACCACCGGAATTTCCCCTTCCCATCTGACTTTCCAGAAGCTGATGAAACCACCGTTCGGTTTCCAGTAAAAAGCGGAAAAAACGGTCTCCCCCTCGTGTTCCAGCACTTCCCAGCCCGACCAGATGCCGAGCCAGTGTTGCGAGGCGGCATCCTTCGAATTCGTCGGCCAGTTGAACGGCACCTCCTCCCACTTGTTCGATTTCGGATCGCGCGTTTTGAGCAGCACCCGCCCGTGGCCGCTGCTGGCGAACATGTAATACACGCCATTGTGATCGAACACCCGCGGACTCTCCGGCTCCTTGAACGCGATCACTGCCGGCCCCAAGTCCTTCCATTCCACCGCATCCTTCGAGCTTGCCAGGGCGATCGCCCCATCCTGTTTTTTTGTTAAAACCATCGTGTACATCAGGAATTCGTCGTTGTGCCGAATGATGTGGGCGTCACGACAGTTTTCCCAGCCGTTCGGATTGGTCAGCGCCCATTCCGGCGCGCGATAAACCGGATTGCGCGGATGGCGCTTCCATTCGAACAGGTCCTTGCTGGTGGCGAGCCCCACCGTCTGCATGCCCGTCCAGCGGTTGTCGAATCCGGTGTAAATCATGTAATAGATGCCGTCATGTTTCAGGATCGACGGCGCGGAAACCACTTCTCCCTCCCAGGTACCCGGCACCACCTCCAGCACCCGCGGGTGATGTTTCCACTCGCGCAGGTCCTTCGACGTGGCGTGGCCGAACGCCTTTTCATTTTCCGGTGTCCGCCAGTCCTGCACCGGACCCGCGTTGCCGACATTGTAGAACAGATGGAACGTGTCCCCGTCCTTATAAACATAGTAATCCTTGAAATACTCGCCGGCACGCTGGAACCCGCCAATCGAGGCATCACTGGTCTCCACGCCGGGAAGTTCCTTGCCGGCGGATTTGACGTCGAAGGTAAGCGCGCTCAGCCCCGTGATCGGCTGGCCTTCCGCCCGCGCAGCGCGGTGCAGTTCCAGAGTGTAGGTCACTCCCGCACGCCCATCGATATCGAACAACAACAGGTCCGGTGTGTCGTCGCGCCTGACCACATCACGGCTGAAAACCGTCTTGTCCGAGGCATCGTCGCGGATCCCGACAAAATCCGGAGCGAAGGCCCCGCGGTCGTTGAAGGCATCGATCATCACTCCGAGCCGGAATTTCACGTTCGAGACCAGCTTGAACGACAACATTTCCACCGCGCGGGTTTCCAATCCCTCCACCTCACCCTTGCCATTCATGGTGGCGGAGAGTCCGCCAATCCGCACTTTGTCGCCGCCGCCCGGTGGAACCACCTCCGGATAGCCCTTGAAGTTCACCCACTTGGCGTCGGCCAGAACCGGAGGTTGCCCGGCCAGGAATTCCGGTTTGTGGACGACTGTTCCCTGCGCCATGAGCGACCCCCCGGTGGCGGGTGTGCCCGCAACATCAGCGCCGGGTGCCAGCACGTAGCGGCCGGCACCACCGAAGCGGCTGAAATCCGTTCCTGACTGGACTCCGACAAACGCGACATCCGCCGCGATCGACGCGGATGAAATCACGGCGAAAGCCAACACGGTTGCGGTGTTGATCAAATGGCTATTTGGTTTCATGGAATGGCAAGTGGTTTTCATCAGCCGAGCATGGCCACAAGGACATCCCCGGCTTTCATCTTCACCTCAGTGGCGAATGTCAGCAGGACTTTGCCATCGCGAACGCTCAGATCACAACCCCAATCCTTGCCACCGATGTTGATCTTTACCGATTTCGGCTTCAATTCATCCACCAGTCCAAGCGATAGGGTTTTCAGCCGCAAGCTGCCGTATTTGAGTTCCAGCTCCGCCTTCTGATATCCGGCCTCGGCTTTCTGCTCGAAGCTCCCCCATCCTTCCGCAGCGGTGAACGCCGCCTTGAATTTCCCGGGCTGCAATCGGGGGGAAAATCCGATATGCGCCTTCGGCCCGTGGTATTCGTATCCTGAAACCGCGGTGAACACGCCGTAGCTGGCCATCGCCCGGGCATAATGGTCGCCGCACTCGACCTCGTTGTAAGGGTTGCGCCGCCCCGGAGCATAACGGTCGTGAATGGCTCGGGTCACGGCAAGCCCCTCTTCCAAAAGCCCCTCCCAGACCATGTGGCTGGCCACCTGATATTCAAAACCGGACATCGTTTCATGGAAATAGGTGGGCGGCCCGCCTTTGGTGCCGTCTCCCTTGGATTTCTCAAAATCCCAGTCCTTGCGTGGGAAGGAGCACATCACCATGCCCGCCTCGCCAGCAAGCGCGAACCACCTGCCATGCGGATTCGCCGCGCGGTACGGGCCCATGTCCGGCACAAAACTGTAGCGCCACAACGACTTGAGCGCCGAGACGGTTTCCTTGCGCGGCAGGATGCGCGGCAGGCCGATCTGCCAGGTCCAGCTTTCGCCAAGGACCTGGTCGATGTGGCAGCCGGTTCCGGAGTTGACCGCATACGGATGGGCGGGATCGGGCTTGTTGATGAAATACTCGCCGTCAAACAGCTCTCTCACGAGGTTCTTGCGTCCCAAATCGACGATCTTCAGACATGTTTGTTCATACGCCGTGTCACCCAGTTCGCGCGCCATCACGGCGCTTGCCTGCAAGGCGGCGAGATAAAGCCCGCACAGCCATGCCACAGGGCCATACCACTCGGTGTCGAGGGTGTGGTGCTGGCCGCTTTCTATCAGACCATCACCGTCCTTGTCCTGCGCGATCATCCAGTCGGTGGCGCGCTTCACCGCAGGCCAGATCCGCTTGAGAAACGCGTCGTCCCTTGCGATCTGGTGCTCGCGGAAGGCCCGTAGGATGTAGCCGGCCTGGGCATCGAACGCCGGATTCGTGGCGTGCTCCGCACGGAAAAAGATCGCGCCATCCGGCTGCTGCGCGAACCCGAAATCCACACGCTCGCGCAGGTCGCGCTCAAGGTCGGGAAACAGGCGTGCCATGGCATGTCCGTAATACCAGACATGGCCGCACGTGCCGTGACAGCAACCCACTCCCTCCCATCCCCAGAAACGGCCGCTCTTCAAACGGAAGCTCGTCGCGGAGGCCAGCACGGAGGTGTTGATCATCGTGCGGTCGAGCAACCAATACGGCAGGCTGGAATCATACCAGGTATCCCGCCACAACCGTGTCTGCCCCGCGAGACGATCGATGTGGGTCGCGACGTAATCGGCCACCGCCTTCGCGGAATCGAATTTCCCTGCATAGTAATTTCCTCCTTCAGGCAGCGGCAGCCGCAGGTTGGGAAAATGCCATGCCACCACGAATGTGACGGTTTGCGAAGCCCCGGGTGCCAGCTTGAACTTGCGGCCCAGCATGCCGACCAATCCCCCGGTCTCGCTGACCTCCGGAGCGCCACCTAACAAGGAAATGCCCATGGTCCCGTAATTCGGGCGCGACTCCAGCGGCTCCTCTCCCTCTTTGACCGGCACCTTGTCGGTGAAAAGGATTCTGCCGACACCGATGTGGGCCCATGTCCCCTGCTGGTCATCAACGATCTCGATCACCGCGTTTTTCCCGATCAGGTCCTGCACCACGAAGTGCTCCATGGCCATCGCATTGCCATGCCTGCCGGTGGCGGTGCGCACGACCTTGCCGTCCACCAGCAGGTTGAGGCAGGTCTTGCCCGGATGGTTGCCACCGCCGATCCAGAAGGAGATCATCCGTCGCTCGATCTTGAACGGCCGGCTGGTCAGCTTGCCGGTCGGCGTGTCCTTCTCGATGCCACCGACACCCGGAGCCGACGCATGGGAGTTGACCACCCGTTCGGTGTCTCCCCCGGGATCGCCCTGATGGGCTGGAAAATCCGTTCGCTTGACCGGTCCTTTGCCGAATGCCGTGCCCTCCACGGTCCAGCCCTCATAGGCATCCTTGTTCCAATCCTCAAAAACCACATCGGGACGCGGATCTCCGTCAATCGGCTCGATCTTCCCGGCGGAACATTCCATGAACGAATGCCTGGCACCGGTCACCAGACGGTTGCGACGCACGCACAGCGCCCCACGGGCGATGGCGTTCTCCAACGAACCGGACAATACCGCCTCCACCGGACTTGCACCCGTGTTTCTAACGGTAAAAGCCATCACCGTGGCCGGCAGGCTGGAGTCATCCGTGTTGAGCGGAATGAATGGTGAAAACGCCTCCAGATCCACAGCCACATCGTCCGCCCGGTATTCCACCCGCCCGATCGGGTATTCGCCGCGAAACCGCACATCGGAAAATCCGGCCTGATCAAGCGACCGCGTCTTGCCACCAATCGTGAGCTGGAAACTTTGCTTGACCGGAGATTCGGCGCGCATCGGATCGGTATAATGCGGGCCGGTGACGCCGGAGTTGCCGCTTTGATTGAAGATATCCCAGTGCCAGAGCCTCCCGTCCCCGCTCAGGTAGAGCTGACCCGCGCAGATCCCACCGACAGGCAGCCCGATCCATTTCAAATCCTTGCCTTGCCAGACTTCCGGTTCGCCCCGTGCATACAATGCCTTCACCCATCCGGATGTCAGTTTTTTGTCCGCAGGCACCAGCTTTTCAAAATCCTCGCGCGTGAAAGGCCCGGCCATCAGCGGCAGACGCGAGCCAAACAAGGCCATCGAGCCCGCACCGGCCAACTTCAAAAAATCACGTCGCTCCAAAGGGCGGTGCGATGGGAATTGAATCGAACCACTCGGATGCATAGAAAGATTTTCCTGTTTCATAATTGCGATTTTCAGCAAACGACCGCAGCTGGCGCATTATTTCATGAATGACACCGATCCCCCCTCGGCGTTGGGTCTGCAACCCGCAAAACGCAAGAAACACATGCCCTCATGCGGCTCCCAACCTCAACCCATCAGGACTTTGTCGCCGATTGCCGACATGGAGAAGCAGGCACTGTCGGCTGGCCAAATCAGAATAGCCGCCCTTCAATCAATGACAGGCATCGGGCTGGGCGGGAGATCCGCCCTCCTTGAGGATACCCCAATTCCCGGCACTTCATTCTATCCGGATGATCCATACCATCAGTCAAATTCAATTCTGCCCTCGGCAGCCGGCTGCACGCACCGTGTGTCGCTTGAAGTCATGCGGCCCCACTCCGCTGTGATTAGTCTGCCCGGCCCACCAAACCACTTGCGGATTGATGCAAGGCCGATTTTCTAAACGCCCGCTCGCGCAGCCAGAGGAAGATCACCGGGGTGACAATCAGGATGTGGATCAGGCTGGAGATCATGCCGCCGATCACCGGTGTGGCGAGCGGCTTCATCACTTCCGCGCCCTGTCGGCTGCTCCACATGATCGGCAACAAACTGGCGACGGTGGTGGCCACGGTCATGACCTTCGGCCGCAGACGCAGCTTCGCACCGTCCTTGACCGCCTGGACCAGATCGTCGCGGGTGAATGCCGCGCCGAGTTTTTCCATGCTGTTTTTCACCGCCTCCTCCAGATAGACAACCATGACCACGCCGGTTTGGACCGCAGTGCCGAACAGTGCGATGTAGCCGACCCAGACCGCACCGTTGAAATCATATCCCAACAATTTTTGCAGCAGCACTCCGCCACTCAGGGCGAATGGCACGGCCAGCATCACGTGCGCCGCCTCCTTGCCGCTGCGGAACACCATGAAGAGCAGCACGAAGATGATCAGCATCACCAACGGAAACACCAGCATCATCGTTTTGACAAACCGGCGTTGGTTCTCGTACTCACCGGTCATCTTGTAGGTCATGCCTTCCCAATCGAGCGTCTTGAGTTTCGCCTCCACTTCCTGGACGAATCCACCGAGATCGCGGTCCTGGACATTGGCCTGCACGAAGGCGCGCAACTTGCCGTTTTCAGAAGCAATCTCGTTGGCACCGACACTGCGGGTGATTTTCGCAACCATGCCGAGCGGGATATAAGCGGCTTTCGCTCCGTCGCCTCCGGAACCGGATGCGGTCGCCGGTGCCGTCGCCCCACCCATACCTCCGCCCATGCCGCCACCGGCCTGCGGAGCCGCTGCCGGACTGCCCATTCCCGGATTGGCCGCTATCAGGATGCGGCTGAGTTCCTCGATGTCGTCGCGCTCGCCGCGCTCCACACGGATCTGGATGGGAAAGCGCTGGCGGCCCTCGATGGTGGTGCTGACGTTCTTTCCACCAATGGCGATTTCCACCGCATCCATGACATCCTTGGCGTTCAGGCCATAACGCGCCATCGCCATGCGGTCCACCTCGATGTTGAGGTAGGGTTTGCCCTGGACACGCGAGGGGGAAACCCCTGCCGCACCGGGGATTTCATTGATCAACTTCTCGACCTCGAATGCCTTGCGCTGGATCTCATCGAGGGTGTCGCCATAGATCTTCACGCCGACTTGTGCCCGGATTCCGGTGTAGAGCATCAGGATGCGGTTCTCGATCGGCTGGAGAAACGCGGGCACATAGCCCGGCACCTCTTTCATCTTCTCCGTAAGCTCCGCCTTGAGTTTTTCCATCGTCATCCCGTCACGCCATGCCGGGTTGCGTTTCATGCGGAATTTCCCGTCGGGGATATACTCCGGCTTGAGCATGATCGTCGTTTCCAACATCTCTGTCGGCGCGGGATCGGTGGCGGTTTCAAAACGGCCGAGTTTTCCAGCCACAATGTCCACCTCCGGGGTGGCGTCAATGATCTTGTCCTGCCATGACATCACCCGCTGGATCTCCTTGAGTCCTGTTTTGGGCATGAGCACCGGCATGTGCAGCAGGCTGCCCTCGTTGAGCGGTGGCATGAATTCCTTGCCGAAACCCGCAAACAAATCCGCGGTGCGCCCGAATCCCGCATCGCGGATCTGCTTGTTGAGTCCGCGCGGCAACCCGAAGGCGATCAACATGCAGAATCCCAGCAACAACACCGCCGCGGATACGACGGTCCGTTGGAAGCGCAGCGCCCACGACAACACGGGCTCATAGATCCCCATCAGGAATCTCATCACGATATGACGGTCCTCATCGTGATAGGGACCGCGCACAAGGTATGAACAAAGCACGGGAACCAGCGTCACACCCAGCAGCGTCGCACCGATCATGGCGAAGGTCTTGGTGAAGGCCAGCGGATGGAACAGCTTGCCTTCCTGGCCGGTCAGCGCGAACACCGGAATGAAGGCCAGCAGAATGATGGCCATCGCGAAAAAGATCGGCCGGCCGACCTGTTTCGACGAACGGAGCGTGGTTTCCCATCGCTCGCCGCCTGTCAGGGGACGGCCCAGTTCCTTCTCACGGGTCTCGCAGTGGCGGATGACATTCTCGGTGACCACGATCGCCGCATCGACCAGCACGCCGATCGCGATCGCAATGCCTGCCAGCGACATGATGTTGCTGGTGATGCCGAACCCCTTCATCATCAGGAATGAAACGAGAATCGAAATCGGCAGCGGCAGGGTGACGATCAGGATGCTGCGGAAGTGCCACAGGAAAACGATGTGGGCCAGCGTGACGAGGATGATCTCCTCGACCAGCGCGTGCTTGAGGGTGTCGATCGTCTTGTCGATCAATTCGCTGCGGTCATAAAACGGCCGGATGCTGACACCCGGCGGCAGGCTTGGCGCGATCTCCGCGATCTTCTCCTTCACCCGCTCGATCACCGCCTTGGCATTCTCGCCGGTGCGCATCACGACCGTCCCCCCGACAGCCTCATGACCATCGATATCGAGCGCGCCACGGCGGAAATCCCCGCCGATTTCAACCGTCGCGATGTCCTTGAGAAACACCGGCGTGCCATCCACCGCCTTGACGGTGACCAGCTCCAGATCCTCAGGCCCGGTGACCAGACCGATCCCGCGCAGGACGAACTCGGCACCGTTTTCCTCAATGGTTTTCCCACCCACATTCAGGTTGGCGTTCTGCACCGAGCCGACCACATCCATCAGGGTGATCTCCGCCGCCCGCATCTTCGCCGATGAAAGCTCGATCTGGTATTGCTTCACAAACCCGCCGATGCTGGCGACTTCCGCCACGCCCTGAACGCTGGCGAGGTCGTAGCGGATCTTCCAATCCTGAAGCGACCGCAGTTGCGCGAGGTCGTAGCCGCCGCCAGGGGCTTTTCCGGGATCGACATGCAGGTAATACTGATAGACCCAGCCGAGACCGGTGGCATCCGGCCCGAGTTGGGGAGTAACACCCTCCGGCATCTGGCCTTGCAGGAAATTCAACCGTTCAAGCACCCTGGCCCGCGCGAAATACGTGTCCGTGCGGTCCTCGAAAATGATGGTGACCAGCGAAAAACCGAACATCGAGGTGGCGCGCACCTCCTTGACCCCGGCAAGCCCTTGCAGGCCGGTCGATAGCGGGAATGTCACCTGGTCCTCCACCTCCTGCGGGCTACGGCCCATCCAGTCGGCATAGACGAGAACCTGGTTCTCCGTCAGATCCGGGATGGCGTCGACCGGAGTCTGGCGCACGGCGCGGATGCCGAGCGCGATCACCAGCAGCGTGGCACAGATGACGAGAAAGCGGTTCCGCAAACTCGATTCGATGATTTTTTCGATCATGGCTACCGGATATCAGGGTTGGATGGTTTTTCCGCACTCGAGCATTTCCGCACCGAAGAACGGATTGGCCATCTCCCGGGATCCGGTCTGGATCCAGCGGGCCTTCTTCGGCACGTCGGGAATCGCCTCGTCGACCATCCCGCATTCGTAGATCTGGAAATCCCCGGTTTGTCCCGCCGCGCGCAGCGGTTCCAGCACGGCGACCGCGGCCACGGAGAACCGGTGGAATGCGGTGCGCGCCGCCTTGATGTCATCAAACCCGTGAAAGTGACGCGCCTTGTCGAGGGCGTCCATGCCCGCGGTCTCAGCACCCAGGCTTTCGATCATCGTTCCGGTGACCTTCATCGCCGGTTCGCTGGCGGTGTTGAATTTTTCCAGATCGTCCGCAGCCAGCGCCGCCGCCATGGCATCGGCCACTTCGAGGAATGCGGCGACCGATTTTTTCTGATCCGCATCGAGCTCACTGACCGCGGTGGCCGGCACCGCGGTCTCTTCCGGCGCCTTCATGAACGCGCGGTTCATTTCCGCCTGGCCGTCGATCAGCAGATTGCCGTTGGTGACCACTTCGTCGCCTTCGGACAAACCTGATAGAACCTCGACATGCGTGTCACCACGCCGCCCGATATTGATCACCGTGTATTGGTAGGCTCCGCCGCCGCGATCGATGTAAACCACCGCATCAGCACCGGTTTGGATCACCGCCGAACGAGGGACCGTGAGGACCGGAGGAGCATCCAGCTCGACCCGGCCGTCGGCATACAGGCGGTGGAGCAGTTCCCTGCGGCCATCGACCAGCGGATTGTCCAGCTCCACCCGCACCCGGGTCGAGCGGGTTCCCTCATCGAAATTGGGATCGATGAAGGCGATTTTCCCCACATATGTTTTGCCCGGCCTTGCCGGAGTGGTGACATGGACCACCTGCCCGGGTTTGATCCACGGCATGTCCTGCTCATACGCGATGAACATGAACCACATTGTGGAAAAATCGGCGATTTCAAACAGCGGCTGGCCGGTGGAGACATACTGGCCGGCATAAACCGATTGCGACACCACCGTGCCGCCAACAGGTGATAGAATCTGCGTGCTGAGTGAATCGGCGGGTTTCGCATCGATGCCATCGATCTGTTCCGGAGTCAGCCCCATCTGGCGCAGCCGCAGCGCGGTGTTCCTGCGGAGCTCGCCGGTGAGTTGGCGGTATTCGCGTTCCGCCTGCAACAGCGCCGGGCTGTAGAAATCCGCGAGCGGCTGGCCTTCCGCCACCTCGGCACCGATGAAGTTCACATGCAGGCGGTCGATGCGGCCGTCGACGTAGGCGGACAGCACGCGGTGGCGCGTGGTGTTGTCCTCGATCGTGCCGGACACCTTGAGCATGCGGGCGATCGGCCGGACCTTCGCGGTTTCCGTCTGCACGTGCAGCACCTGGATCTGGCTCTGGGTGAGCGCGACGATGTTGTCGCCTCCGGATTCATCGAAGCCTTTTTCGCCAGGATAGACCGGGGTCAGTTCCATGCCGCAGATGGTGCAGCGGCCGGGCTTGTCGCTTTTGATCCACGGATGCATCGCGCTCTGATAGAAAAGCGGTTTGCGGTCGGCGGATGAACCGGCCTGGCCGGATCCGGACGCGGGTTTCCGCAAGGCAAGCCAGGTGGCGGACACTGCCAGCACGGCTGTGATCAGTATGGTGAAAATGGTTTTCATGGGATTAGCGGGCGGGGACCAGGGTTTGGAGTTCTTCGAGGGCGGAGAGCTGCATGGCGATCATGCGGCGTTGTTCGAGGCGAATGGAAAAAAGCATGCGCGAGGCATCCAACAGCTCGCTGAGCGGGGCCTTCGAGCTGATCCACGCGGCCTCGGTGGTTTGGCGGGCTTTGAGCGCCTTGTCGTGGATCTCACCGGCATAGGCGCGGGCCTGGGCGGCGGCGTTGCCGGCTTCGGTGACGGCCATCACGACCATTCCGGCGACTTCGCGCTTCATGGTCTCGACATTGCTACCCGCGGCGAGTTCGCGGCTTTTGGCGGCGTCGATCTTCGCCTGATAGGACGAATCATTGAACCATGGCAGGCTGAGCTTCACGCCCAGCGTGGTGCTCTTGATATCGCCGGTTCCGGAATAGAGCTGGGCATCGACGCCGACGGCCACTTCCGGCAGGCGTTCACGGTCCGCGATCCGGGTTTCGGCGTTGGCGGCGGCTGCCATTTCCCTCATCGCGCGGACCTTGGGGTTGGCATGCGGGATGCGTGCGATCTCGGCCCGGGCGATCGGCACCGGTGGCGCGGCGGCGGGCAGTTTCAATGCGCGCCACCCGGACTCCAGCGGACGCCCGAGGGCGAGATTCAATTTCCTGGCGAAACCCTCGCGGCTGCGCCGCGCGGCATCGAGCATTTGCTGTTCCTTCGCCAATTCGGTTTCCATGCGCAGCGCGTCGGTGCCGGAGCCCATCGGATCGGCCGCCATCTGTCTGGCGTTTTCCACCATGGCGCTCATCCATTCGATCTGCGCTTGCTGCAAACCGATCGATTCGTCCGCCAGCGCGAGTTCGATGGCAGCGCGCGCGGCCCCGGCACCCGCGCTCAAGGCCGCACTGCCCGCGTTCTCGACCTCGGCGCGGCGCATGGCCTCCATCCGGCGGCGTTCCGCATCGAACAGACCGGGTTTCGGCAATGCCTGTTCGAAGCCGACCATAACGTCGCCATCGTCCATGCGCATCATTTCTTGCGCACCCATGAAGCCAATCCCGACCATGGGGTCATCCCACAAACGGACGGCACGGGCCTCGTGGCCTGCGGCGGCGGCCAGGTGTTTTCCTGCCTCAGCAGACGGGTGTCTGCCTGCCGCTTCCAGCCGCAGGCGGGCGAGCAAATGTTGATCTAGCAGCTGTGATTCCTCCGCAGCCAGCGGGAATGCGGCCACAGCCAGGCCGGTCAATATGGGAAATAGGGCATTCATCAGTCATCGGAGTGAAGGTTTGAAAACGGATCTTCAACCACCCGCGGGAGATCGCACCACCATGCGGCGGAAATCATGCGGGCATAGTACGCCTGTCAGGGCGCGCACTCAGATGACAAACCGGCAGAAGGCCACCGACAAACGGATGCCTTGATAGCCCGCAACAGGCTCCATCGGCACAGGCACGGCGCGCACCATGCGCGGGGGCGCCTTGAAGGAGGATTCCATGGAAACCCGCGGATCCGTGGCCTTCATGGCCGGAACCTTGATCACAGTTCCGCTTTGGAACGGAGTCGGGGTGGGATTTGGATCGGGCTCACCCTCATCCGCACAAGGACACGACGGAAGGCCTTCACAACAAGAACACGCCGAAACCGCCTGGGATGCGGCCTGCACCGCCGCCATCCCCGGCATCACCTGGGCCAACTGGAAAACCAGCCCGAGGATCAGGGTGATGGTGAATTTGATCTTCACAGGGGTGAATATATGTCTGGTAATGGATTGATCCAAGGGATTTGTTGATCCGGAATGACGCAAAGTCTCCGCAAATCCGGCTGATCCTCCGAGCCATGGCGGCTCACTTCGCTTCCTCGAGCTTTTTCAGATACTTGGCGGGATCCTTATCGAACTTCTTCTTACAGCTCTTGCAACAGAGTTTGATTTCCTGGCCTTGGTGGATGAAGACGAATGGCTTGCCCATCTCGCCGAGTTTTTCGTCAGAAACGATGCAGGTGTCGGGTTTGTAGGGTTTCGCCTGCTCCTTTTCCGGCGCTTTGTCGGCCGCGAAGATCAAGGCAGAAGCAAGCATGGAGAGGGCGGTAATGATCGATTTGGTTTTCATGATGATCCGGATGGATTTGCCGATTGGTAATTGTCCGGCGGGTGCTCAAACCCTTGGATTTTTTCATGATTCATTGAAGCCGGGGCTGGCGGAGACAATTCTCGATAAACCCGCAGGTCGTGCGGAGGCCAAAAAAACGCCCGGCGGTTGATGCCACCGGGCTGGAATCAGGCGACCTCAATCCCGCCATTTGCGGCAGGACAGGGTCAAAACCCCTCAGTGGGTGCAAACATAGCCTTTGCCCATCGGGCCGACCCGCTTCATCACCTTGTGTTCCACTTTCGAACTCGCGGTTCCCTGATCCGCCGCGGGCGACTTGCTTGTCCAAATCCTTTTGCTCGCGGGAGCGGCGGAGACGGAAGCCGCGAGGGCGAGGGACAGGGTGGCTGCGAACAGGCTGATAACGCGTTTGGTTTTCATGATATGGTTTTCGTGAGGTCGGCGGCGCCCCCGCTCGGATTTTCCCGCTCGGACTCAAGACACCGCTTGCGTTGAGTCATAACCCGGGATGATGCCAAACCCTTGAATATGGTTCATTTTTTATTCCGCCAGCGACTTCCGCCCCTCTCCGCACGTTCGCAGCCGGCATTCCACGAGGCCAATCTATCAGAATAAACCCTTCAGCCGCTCCTTGAGGATCTGTCTGGCCCGGTAAATGCGTGTTTCCGCCGCCTTGGCACTGCAACCCGCGATCCTGGCGATCTCGGCGTAGCCAAGACCATCATGCACGGAGAGGACGAGCGCCTCGCGCAGGTCGTGCGGCAGGGCGCGTACCGCGCGATTCACTTCCTCCGCCTTTTCCCTGGCAATGGCGGAATCCGCCGGCGTGTGGCCCGGATCCGCCGGCTCGGGCATCACGGCGGAACCTTCCGCATCCAGCTCATCCAGGGAAACCGTGGGATGCCTTCTCCTCCAGCGCGAGTGGTTTCTGGCAAGATTGGCCGCAATGGCGAAAAGATAGGTGCTGAAGCTTCCCTGGGGCCGGTATCTCGCCCGGGCCTGATAGATTTTGACGAATGTTTCCTGGGCCAGATCCACAGCCACCTCACGCTGGCCGGTCATCCTGAAAAGAAATGCGATGACCCGATCGCGCCAACGCGCCATCAACATGTTGAGCGCCGGATCCTCGCCTGCGGCGAGGCGCTCCATCAAGTCGGAATCCGTGTCGTTCATGGCAGGGTCCGGATGTTGATTCAATGATGGCTGGCATTTCCGGCGTGACCTCCCGTGTGGCCACCGGTGGAACCAAGTGCCGATGGCAGGACCATTTCAAGATATCTCGCGGCCTGGTCCTCATCCATGAGCTCCGCGGTCTGGTAGAGATGGGCCAGCATTTTCTCCTGGCACTCGGCATGCACGCGGGCGTGTTCACGGATCGCAAGCTCGAGCTCCGGGTTGATTCCCCTTGAGGACCTGGCGATGGCCTCCACCTTTGCGTGCGCCTCACTGATGCGGCGGCACATTTCAACACACTGCGGCCGATACGCCACATGCAGCTCGCCCGCCTTGGAGAATTGCGCGTCGTTCAGCTTCAATTCATCCCGCAGCCATCCAAGTTCGGGCATGGAATCGAGCAAAGCTCCGTCGTCCGGGGACTGTTGCTGGGAACGCGTGACGTAGTAGGCGCCGATGCCGATGATCAGCGCCACCAACAGGATCCATAGGCCTCTTTTCATCAGGGTTGGGAGCGGGTGAATGGACTGACAGACTCGATGTATGACAGCTTGTCGCCGGCATTTCGCGGTGGCGCGATCGAGCCCAACCAAATGCCGACAACCAGCATGGCGGAGCAGGTGGCGACCGCCGCCACCGGTTTCGCAATCCAACCAAACCCGCGTTCCAGAATCCGCGAGCATGCGGGCATCCAACCGGCGCGTTCGGCAGACTCGATGCGGAGCCAAACATCGCGCTGAAAGCCCGGAGGAGCGCTCGGTGGCGAGTCTGCCGCTTTCAGCAATGGATCCAATTCATGGTCTTTCATGGATTCGGGGGAATGTGATTTGAGGATATTTGAGGAGCGCTGGCCCATCCTATCAAGCAACGCTGCAATGTCTATAAACCCCGCAAGACCGCCAATCCCTTGAAAAAAACGAGTTCCTGCCGCGGATTTCCTCATGCGGCACCCGCGCGCAGGAATCCCGATACCTGATCGGAGAGCCATTCGCCGGCTTCCCATGGCACGCGATGACCCGAGGCGGGGGCGATGGCGAGGGTGGCCTTGGGGATAGCTGCAACGGCCCGCTCGGCCAGTTCCTTGAATTTGCTGTCGGTTTCACCCACCACCCAAAGCACCGGGACGGCGATTTCCCCGAGCCGGGACCACAACGGTTGTTGGTTGCCAAGCGACCAATCGACAAAGCTCCGGGCGATTTCGCGGCGGCGCATGATCAGATTTCCTGTCGCCTGCGGATCGCGGATAGCGGCATTGGCGAGCAGCGGTTGCGAGTTCCAATCGGCCAGGAATTGCCGCCATTCCCCGGCCAGCGCGCGCGTCGCCCATTCCGCGTCGCTGGCGCGGCGGGCCTCGCGGTCCGCAGGAGATTCCAACCCCGGATGCGCGGAAACAATCACCGCCGCCTGCCACGGATGACTCTTTTCCAACAAGGCATGCAATGCCAGTCGCCCGCCCATCGAGTATCCTAACAAGGCCCGGCCGCTGCCGCGGAAAAGTTCGCCCCCCGCGTCTGCGGCCAATGCCGCACCGAAGTCCTCCAGCGGCAGCGGCTGGCATTCGAGAAACCGCCACAAGTCCACCGCGCGGGAGCCGATCCCGCCGGAGGCAAGCCTTTTGGCAAACGGCCGCCAGTCAGCCGCCATGCCGACCGCCCCGTGCAGGCACCAGCACTCCATCGGGCCGGCCTCGCGGGTTTCGTCGGTTTGTTTGTGATAACGGATCACAACTTCGTGTATCCGCGCGTCGCGGATTGAATGGCTTCGATGAGTTGCTTGCGGAGCTCGGGCTGATCGATCATGCCGAACAGCATCGCCACCACCGCAATGAGCATCAGCACGAACGCGGCGGCCAGCAGCCAGTAAACGACCGCCAGCACCACGCCGATGCCATCAAGCTTCTTGTGGCTGGCGTAACCGGATGGACAGGCGAACATGCGGTAGGAAACCCAGAAGTTAAGGATCGGAACAAGGTTTCCAAAAAACCACCAGCGGGTCATGCCAACGTTGGCAAGCCGCTGCAAACTGAAATAAATGATCAGGATGGCCGGCAGCAAGCCCGCACCGGCGGTGAACACCTGCGTGATGCGCGGCCCCGCCAACTCCAGGATATATGGTGAAGCGTAGAGAAATCCGAAATTCCAGAGCACCGGAAAAAGCATCGTCATGAAAATGAACGACCTGCGGCGCGCGCCGGGCCAATCCGTCTGCTGGCTCATCATTTGTTCGGCACCGCCAAAATCAGCCATCATTCCGATATCCGCCGGCGAATCATGCGAATCGGGAGCCGTCACGGATGAACGTTTTTCAAAAATCCCATCGACTTCACCAGCCGGCTTCCACTCCGCCATGCCCTGGGTCCAGACCAGGTCATACCGTGGATCCAGATCCCCTTCGATCGCCTTGATCCGCAAATCAGATAGCGGCACCGGCCCGAGCCTCTCTCCTTGCCGGGTGAAAAACCATGCGTCCTGAGGCGTTGTTTCCATTGCCTTTTGATATGCGACGCGGGTGCGGCTTGTCAAACCCGGGCTGATGCATCGCGGCGACCCGCGGCGTAGGCTTCGAACACGCGGCGGATCTCATCGCGCACGCGGCGGAAGACCGCCATTTGTTCTTCCTCCGTTCCGGTGGCGTGCGCCGGATCATCAAATCCCCAGTGATGCCGGTTCAACTGCCCGGGAAACACCGGACAAGCCTGATCGGCATTGCCGCAAACCGTAATGACCGTTTCCACCTCGTCATCCAGAAACTCATCCAGATGCTTCGAGCGGTGGCCGCTGATGTCGATGCCGATCTCGGCCATCGCGCGGACCGCCAGCGGATGCACGTAACCGGCCGGTTTCGAACCCGCGCTTTCCACGCGGAAATCACTGCCTAACGACCGGCGCAAAATCCCCTCGGCAAGGTGGGAGCGGCAGCTGTTGCCGGTACAAAGAATGAGAATGGCGGGCGGCTTCATGACTCAGGATGTGGGATGGAATTTGCGACGCAGGAAAAACGAAACATGCACCAGGCCGATCAACGCCGGCACCTCGATCAGGGGACCGACCACCGCGGCGAAGGCGACACCGGACTCCAGGCCGAACACCGCGATCGCCACCGCGATCGCCAATTCGAAATTGTTGCCTGCAGAGGTGAACGCCACGCTTGCGCTGCGCGGATAGTCGGCCCCAAGCCTCGCCGCCATCAGGAAACTCACCAGGAACATCACAACGAAGTAGATCACCAGCGGCACGCCGATGCGCAGCACATCAAACGGCAAGCGCACGATCGCGTCGCCCTTGTAGGTGAACATCACCACGATCGTGAACAACAGCGCGATGAGCGTGAGCGGTGAGACCTTCGGCAAAAACACCCGCTCATACCAGTCCTCGCCTTTCAATCGCACCAGCTGCACCCGGCTCAGCACGCCGGCCGCAAAGGGAATTCCCAGATAGATCATCACACTCTGGAAAATCTCCATCATCGAGACATCCACGACCACCGCTTCGAGTCCGATGTAGGGCGGCAGAATGGTGATGAAAAACCAGGCATAGGCGCTGTAAAACAGGATCTGGGCGATGCTGTTGAGCGCGACCAGTCCGGCCGCGTATTCGGTGCTGCCCCTGGCGAGCTGGTTCCACACCAGCACCATCGCGATACAGCGCGCCAGTCCCACCAGGATCAATCCCACCATGTAATCGGGCTGGTCCCGCAGGAACACGACCGCAAGCACCCACATCAGCACCGGACCGATCACCCAGTTCTGGACCAGCGAAAGCCCGAGAATGCGCATGTTGGCAAAGACCTTCGGCATCTCGGCATAACGGACCTTCGCCAACGGCGGATACATCATCACGATCAACCCGATCGCCAATGGCAGATTGGTCGTCCCAACCGTCATCGGCGCGAAAAACGCCGCAGGATCCGTGATGACAAGATTTCCTAACAAAACACCGGCACCCATCGCGACGAAGATCCAGACCGTCAGATAACGGTCGGTGAAAGACATGTTTTTGGCAACGGCATCGGACATGACGGAAAGGACTGGAGGTTCAACAGCAGCCGGACGGGCCGCAGCACGGAGCGGAGGACTTCATTTTGCCGGCGGCAGGCAACGCGGGCAGGCCGCAAAGTTCGGGGGCCAGGCATTCGGTGTGCTTGTGGGCCAACCGGAGGACGACCGAATCCGGCGTCAGGTCATGACCGTCGATGGTGTACTGGGAGATCACGCGATCCTCGTACTCGATTTCCACCGGCAGCGATTCATCGCCGAGAATCGAGGCACCCTTGTCGAGGATACCTGCCATTTTCCCGGTTTCGATCCGGTGGTCATAGTCGCGGCCGACCCACACCTGGAGCTGGCAGGCGGATGATTCGCGGAGCGTGCCGCCGCAGTCGATGAAGGTTTTGTGGATACGGCCGACCTCGGTGATGTGAAAGGAGACCGGCACCGCCGAATCATCGGGAAGGACCAACCGGAAGAACCTCTGGGGATGCTGCCTGAGCAGGGATTTGAGCTCGCGGAGGATCATGGCTTGGAAAGCGGGGTTGGGGACTTGCGCGGCTTGGCGAGCTTCAGCGGACCCTGGCAGCAACTGCCTTCACGACTGGCAAGCCGCTTCTCCCGCTTCACGAGATCCGCTCGGTGAACCGGACTTTCCGGAAATTGTTTGATCAGCCCACCGAGCAGGGCGAAGCGTTCGCGGGAAATCCGGAAATACGTCCACTTCCCACAGGTTTCGCTTTCAAGCATCCCGGCCTTGCGGATGATCTGGACGTGGCTGGAAACCGAGGACTGCGGCATGCCGAGGATGTCCGCCAGCTCGCAGACGCAGAGCGCGCGGTCCACCACCAGCCGGATGATCCGCCAGCGGGTCTCATCGCCGAGCGCACGGAAAAACGCGGGGGCCGTAACGGAATTACTCATGACGAGATTAATCGTCACGATGATTCAGGCGATGTCCAGAAAAAAGTTCCGCCTTTTGCTCAAACGATTCCTGCCAGGTGCATTGCCAGCCCGGCCGCGCCGCCCAGCCCGACGATCCGGATGACACCCCACTTGCACCGCCACAGGAGGACGAAGAACACGGCCGCGAGCAAGGGCGGCACGGGGTCAATGGTCCCGGGCGAGGGCACCACCAGATGCCAGGCGAACCACACCGCCAGATTGAGGAGCACGCCGGCCACCGCCGCCGACACGGCCGCCATCGCCGGTTGGAACCGCCGGTTGCCGCGGCCATGCTCGATCAAGGGGGCTCCGCCGAAAATGAACAGATAACCGGGCACAAACGTGCACCAGGTGGTCAGTCCTGCCGCGAGCGTCGCCATCACAAGCGGCGGCAAATCCCCCGCCATGTGCCAGCCACCGAGAAACCCGACGAACTGCAGCACGAGGATCAGCGGACCCGGCGTGGTTTCGGCAAGGGCCAGACCGTCCATCATCTGGCCCGCGTCCAGCCAGCCATGCACCTCGACCGCCTGCTGTCCAACATACGGCAGCACCGCGTAAGCCCCGCCGAAGGTGACCAGCGAGGCCTTGCTGAAAAACACTCCTTGCGCGGACAGAACGTGCGACGGCCCCAACACGGAGATCACCGCCGCCAATGGCAGCAGCCAGATGACCAGCCACATCAGGACCCTCCCCAATGTCCCGCGAAGCGTCGGCACGGGAATATTGACGGACGCGCATTCCGAAACCACATGGTCACGCGCCGGATCAGGCGAAACCGAAACATGGGCCCCACCCGCACCAAACACCTGGGGAAACCTTCCGCCAAACACCAACCCGGCGCCAAGGGCTCCCAACACCACCAGCGGAAACGGCACGCCTGCCACAAAAATCGCGACAAAGGAAATCGCGGCCAACACCCACATCACCGGATGCCTGAGCACCTTGCCGGCGATTTTCCACAACGCGGAAACCACGATCGCCATCACCGCCGCCTTGAGCCCGTAAAACACCGCCTCCATCCACGGTACTTTGCCGTAAACCACATAAATGCAGGAAATCAGCCACATCAACAACGCGCCCGGCAGCACAAACAACGCGCCCGCCACCAATCCACCGCGCGTTCCGTGCAGCAGCCATCCGGTGTAAACCGAGAGTTGCTGCGCCTCCGGCCCGGGAAGCAGCATGCAGTAGTTGAGCGCGTGCAAAAACCGGCCCTCTCCCAGCCAGCGGCGCTTTTCCACCAACTCGTGGTGCATCAGCGCGATCTGCCCGGCCGGCCCGCCGAAGCTGAGCAGTCCGACTTTCACCCAGACACGCAAAGCCTCGCCGAACGAAGGATGCCGCGGAGCTTCCGACTGTGTGGATTCTTCATCCGGATGCATGGAGGCCGGAACATGGCGCTTTCAGCCTTTGCGGACAAGAATCTTTTCGGACCTCAGCCATCTGCGCAGCACCTGCCGGTCCGCGGTCAGATTACCGGTCATGCGCCATTTCGAGCGCCGCAGCACATCCGCGTCATCGCCGCACTCGTCCACCACGCACCAGGGCCTGGCACCCGAGGAATGAATGAAACGGAAACCATCATCGCCAACCACCAGAAACGCCACATGCGTGTCCAAGCCGATCAGATAGATCCCCGGCTCGGCACGGTTCATCTGGTCCACGAAGTCACCGTATGGCTTGCCGATGCTCAGCGAGCATGAATCCTTTTCGAGAAACGACCGCATGATGCCCTGCGAAGATTGCTGGGCGAGCTGATAGCGGTTCACGTTGAATCCGGCGTCCATCAACACCGTCGCCACATAATATCCACAGGCGATTTTCCCATCTCCGGGCCGTGCGGCCGTGCCGTTGAAATCCCAGGGCGTGCCAAGCCAGCAGCGCATCATCCCCGGCAGGACGGATTCCAACAAAACACGGGCGTCGTGTTCAACCGTGGCGCGCTCGGCATCGGTTCGTGCGGCCCGGTGCCTGGCGGCAAGCTCCGCACGCCAGCGCACCATTTCGGCGACCAGCACCGCATACGTCCGCGGGTCCGGTTTTGGCTGCGACAGCGCACGCACTTCCGCCCACCCGGGCAGCCAGCGCCCCAGCCACGGGCCCTGGAGCACCCCGAACCACCATGCCGAGCCGCCAGCAGCCAACAACAGCACAGGCAAACACCAGAGAAACTTTCGCATGTGCGAATCCTAATCCGATCGCCCCATCAGCCGAAACCCAATTCTCCAATCCCCGTCGCCCGGACTTGCCCCGCCCGCCATCCGGAGAAAGACTGCCGCATGCGCAAAAAGGAACGCGCCGCCCACCTTCTGCGGCGGCTCAACGAGCTTTATCCCGAAACCCCCGTCCCTCTGGATCACAAGGACCCGTTCACCCTGCTGGTCGCCGTGCTGCTTTCCGCCCAATGCACCGACGTCCGGGTGAACCAGGTCACACCGGCCTTGTTCGCACTGGCCGACAACCCGCAGGACATGATGCGGGTCCCGGTCGATCAGATCCGCGACATCATCCGCCCGTGCGGACTCTCCCCACGCAAATCCGCCGCCATTTCCGAACTCTCAAAGCTCCTTGTCGAACGCCACGGCGGCATGGTTCCCGCCGATTTCCCGGCACTTGAAGCCCTGCCGGGTGTCGGCCACAAGACGGCCTCGGTCGTAATGGCCCAGGCCTTCGGGATACCCGCGTTCCCGGTGGACACCCACATCCACCGGCTAGCCAAACGCTGGAAACTCAGCTCCGGAAAAAACGTCGAACAAACCGAGCGCGACCTCAAAGCCCTGTTTCCCCGGGAAAACTGGAACCGGCTCCACCTGCAAATCATCTTTTACGGCCGCGAGCACTGCACCGCCAGGGGCTGCGACGGATCTTCCTGCCTGCTCTGCCGCGAGCTCTTCGCCTGAATCCCGGCCACCCTCGCAAAATCTCCGGATCTACCGATTTCCATCGCCAAAACCGGGCGGATGATCCATCGTTCATTCGTGGATTCAACTCCCGCCATCCTCATCCGACTGACCCGCCTGACGGATACCAGCCTGATCGCACACTGGTTCGGCGAAACCACCGGACTGGTCAAAACCGTAGCCAAAGGCGCACGCCAGCCAAAAAGCCCCTTCGCGGGCAAGCTGGACTTGTTTTTCGGCGGCGAAATCTCATTCCAACGCGCACGATCCGGGGAATTGCACGCGTTGAGGGAGGTCTCAATCCGCGACTGGCGTGAAGGACTGCGCCGAAGCTACACCGCCACCCTGCTGGCCGCGTATTGCTGCCAATTGGTGGAATCCGCCGTCGAACCCGAACACCCGGAACCCGGAATCTACCTGTTACTGGCACGCGCGCTCAACCACATCCAGACCGCCGAACCCAGCGCCCGCGCGCTCCGTCACTTCGAAACGGAACTCGCACGCCTGCTAGGCATCGCCCACGACCAGCAACCGGCGCACCTCTCGCTGCGCCACGCCCTCGGCCACCTGCCCGCATCACGCGAAATTTTACTGGAAAGACTAACGAGTGGAGATTTCCGCTCGTCAGTTGAATTAACAAAGCCATAATACATACATCCCATCGATCCGAACCATGGACTCTCCTACTGCCAACCTCATCAGCATCCTGCGGGAACGCGTCACATCCCTCCGCGCGGAAGGAGACCTCAACGAGGCCCTCCACGCCGCAACCGCCGCTGTCGACAAAGCCCAGCACGCGCTCAGCCCCAATATCGACAGCATCGACGCCTTCGCCTCCGTGCTCGAAATCCGCGGCGACATCTATCGCGAACTGGGACGCCTGGACCTCGCCTGCGAAGACTACCGCCAGGCCATCGACCAATTGACCAACCGCCCCGACCGACTCGCCCAGCTCGGACGCATCCACGCCGTCCTCGGAGCCGCTTACGACAGCCTCGGCCGTCAGGACAAGGCCGCGGACCAATGGTTGGCCGCCTCCAACTGCTTCGAGCACCACGATCCACCACTCATGCTCGATATCGCCGCGATGGATAACAATCTCGGGTTTCTCTACAAGGCGGCCGGCCAACTCGAGGTGGCGGAATCACACTTCCTCAAGGCCCTCGAAATCGTCCACTCCCAGCTCGGCCCCAAGCACGAGCAGACCGCGACGATCTCCAGCAACCTAGGCGCCCTCTACCACGCCGCCGGCTTCGAGGAACAATCCCGGGAAATGCACATGATCGCTCTGGAAACCCGCCGCGAGTTGTTCGGCGAAGACCACCCGGACACCGCCCAATCCCACAACAACCTGGCACTCGCGCTGATCGATACCGGCGACCGCTCGCTGGCCCGCATCCATTTCGAAAAAGCCCTCGCCGGCTTCGAAGCCCTCGGCCCCGAATACCTCGAGGACCTGGAAACCGTGGCCTCCAATTTCTGCCAATTCCTGCGCCAGGATGGCGATGGGCATTTCGCCGAGGTGATCGAGAACCGCGTCAGCCAAATCATCGGCCAAGAGCTGTCGCCTGCGGCAAGCGCCTGAAAACCGGGGAAAACATCCCACGCGCACCATCAAATGGCGGATTCTCCGGGGCTTGCGTTGTCCCGGATCATCGCTAGTATCCCCCCACATTCATGAAGTGCCGCCACTTTACCGCCGCAGGACTGTTCTTGTCCGCCAGCATCGCATCCGCCACAAACACAGCGGAAGCCGCGCCAGCGATCGTGGAAATCAGCTTTCTGGAGACCCTCGCCAAAGGCGGTCTGATGATGTACCCTCTGCTGCTGCTCTCGGTGATCGGAGTGGTGCTGATCCTGATCTATCTCCTGACCATCCGCCGCAACGCGATTGTCAGCGACCGGTTCATGAATACCGCCGAGAGCATGATCCGGAAGCGCGACTTCCTCAACCTGGTCGCCTTCAGCCACCGCCGCAACGAATGCATGGCGCGCATCACCCAGAAAACACTCGATTTCATCTCCAGCAACCCAGGCATTCCTTTTGAAAACGTCCGCGAAGTGGCACAGACAGAAGGCTCGCGCCAGGCCGGGATCCTGACATCGCGGATTACCTACCTGGCGGATATCGGAGCGATCGCCCCGATGATCGGACTGCTCGGCACCGTCGTCGGCATGATCAAGGCGTTTATCGAAATCGCCAACGGCGGCAAACAGGGGGTGCGCGAAATGGGATTGGCCGAAGGGGTTTCCGAGGCCTTGATCGCCACCGCTGGAGGCCTTGCCATCAGCATCGTGGCACTTGGGTTTTACTCGTTGTTCCGCGGCAGGGTCCACAAATACATCGGCGAACTGGAGGCCGGAGCCACCCACTTGATCGCACTGCTCCACGCACAGTTCGATCGCCAGGCCCAGTCCAGACCACACCCGCATCAGGGCGCTCCGGCGCATGAACACGCGGAATATCCGCTTCCAGGCCCCTCACCGCTTGGCGCGGAGCGAAAGGATCTTCAGGGAATCTAACCCCCCAGCCCGGATGAAATTCATCAGCCGCCAGCCCCCGCCGATCGCCATGCAGTTGGCACCGATGATCGACATCCTGCTGTTGTTGTTGAGCTTCTTCATCATCAGCTGGCAGTTCAGCCGCACCGAGACGGAACTGAATGTCTCGGTCCCCACCGCCGAGGAAGGCGCGGAACCGGAACGGCAACGCGGTGAAATCATCATCAATGTCCTGCCCGATGGCGTTCTCCGCGTCGAAGGCAGCACCGTGAACCTCAACCAGCTCCACGAAAAACTATCGCAGATCGCCAGACGCTACGAGAACCAGCCCGTGCGCATCCGCGGCGATGGCACCGTGGCCTACCAACGGATCGTCGAGGTGATCGACACCTGCCAGAAAGCCGGCATCTGGAACATTTCCTTCGCGACACAGCGGCCCGCTCCATCCGAGTGACTTCCCGGTGACCAAACGGCCACCACCCATGCCTAACAAACGCTCATCTTGAAACGCACGCTCGCCATCCTCCTGCTCGCAGCCGTTCCCGCCGCCGCCCAGACCCCGCGGGCCGAACCGGTGGATCCGGCCCTGGCCCCCGACGCGGGCAACGATTTCTTCCAACGCGGCAAAAACCTCTACGACTCCGCCCAAGCCGCCACCGACCTCGATACCCGCAACGATTACCACCAGCGCGCGGCCCAGATTTTCTCCGAATACCTCGCCGCGTTCCCCAACCACCCGAATGCCGAAATGGCATGGTGGTATCTCGGCAACAGTTACTATCAGTCCGGACAGATCGAGGACGGCAAACGCTGCTTCAGCACCCTGATGAACCGCTTCGGCAACGGCAAGTGGGCCGCGGCCGCCGCCTACACGCTCGCAGCCGACTACTACAACAACCGCCAATACGCGCTCGCAGCGCCGATGTTCGAACGCTACGCCGCGAACGCCGCGAAACCGGAGGAGCGCCCCCGCGGCCATTACTTCGCCGGCAATTGCTACCGGTTGCTCGGCCGCGACCGCGAAGCCATCGCCTCATTCACCAAGGTGATCAAGGACCCCGCCGGCGCGACTTTCGCCCCACAGTCGAAAGTCGCCCTCGGCCACCTCGCCCTCAACGCCGGAAAACTCAGCGATGCGCTCGACCAATTCAAGGAGGTGGTCGACTCGGACGCCCCCGCGAAGGTCCGGGCGGAAGCAGCCCTCCACGGCGCGGTCACCGCCACGAAACTCGATCAGGGGGAACTCGCCGACCGCTACCTCACACTGATCATGAGGACACCGGGCATGGAGAATTTCCAAGGCGATGCGCAGACCGCGCTGATGAGCAACCTTTTTGCAAAGAAGGATTACAAGGAAGTCGTTCGCCTGTACCAATCCAGCAGCGTCAAGGCTCCCGGGGAAAAGGAAACGGCGCGCCTGATGATCGCCGCCCGCGCCTACATGCGGCTCAAACAACCCAACGAGGCGCTCGCGCTGTTCCGCCAGGTCGAACGGACCGCAAAACCGGAATCCGACATCGCATTTCAAGCCGCCTACTACCGGCTGCTGTGCTTCTTCCAGATCGAAGGCCGCCACGTGCCCGACCAGGTGGATGCCTTCCTCCAGCTCTACCGCAAGTCCCGCCCCGACGACCCCAGAATTCACACCGCTCTCATGATGAAGGCGGAAACCCTTTTCGCCAACAAGGAGATCGCCGCCGCCGCGAAGGCCTACAACGAGGTCAACGCCTCGGTCGTCAGCAAGAAAAACCAGGCGGGGCTTCTCTATCAGCGCGGCTGGTGCCTCGCCGAGGCCGGCGACCATGTCGGAGCCATCCGCTCGCTGAGCGAATTCATCTCACGCTACCCGGAGGATCCGCGCATCTGCTCCGCCCTCGCCAAACGCGCGAAAGCCTACGCCGCCAGCGATGAACCTCAAAAGGCATTCGCCGATTTCGATCGCATCACCACGACCAAGGACGCCGGCGACCTCGCCTCGTTCGCCTGGCTGGAGTCCGCACGCCTGCGCCGCAGCGAAGGCAACATCCCGGACATGATCACCCGCTATCAGGGACTGCTGCAAAACGTGGACTCGCTCAGCGACAACCTGCAGGGCGAGGCAAATTACTGGATCGGCTGGGGATTGATCAAAACCAACTCGGCCGCCGAGGCCGTGGCCTACCTCGAAAAAGCCCGCTCGCTGCGCCCCGACGCCTACCGGAAACACGCCGGGATCCTCCTCGTCCTCGGGTACTTCGCCGCCCAGAACACCGCAAAACTCAGCGCGGAAATCCAACTCGCCATCGAAGGCAAATACGAAGCGGACATCCCCGACCAGATCCTCCAATGGTCGGGCATGCAGTCCTTCAACGCCAGGGACTACGCCCTCGCGGCCACCTGCCTCGGCCTGATCGCCAGCGTGGACGAGCCACGCGCCACACCGAAAGAGGTCTGGCGATACCTCGCCAAAGCCCGCATCGAAACCGGCGATGCCGAAAACGCCTTGGTCGCCGTCGATCATCTGCTCGAAGTGGAGGACAACCCATCATGGAAGGCCGATGGACTGCTCGACCGTGGCCGCGCCCTGTTCACCTTGAAACGCTATGACGAGGCCCGCAAAGCCGCAGGCGACGGCCTCGAACTCGGCCCGCAAGGCCGGACCAGCGGTGGCCTTCGCATCCTTGTCGGCGACCTCGAAATGGCCGCCGAAAACCCGAAGAAAGCCTCGGCCGAATACCTCATCGTCGTGGGTTTCCTCGAGGACAAGGAAGTCAAACCTCTCGCGCTCTGGAAACTCATCCGGGCCCTCGAAGCCCAGAATGACCAGGCGGAGGCCGCAAAATACCGCAAGCAGCTGCAATCGGAATTTCCAGACTGGAAAGCCCCATAATCCGGTTTTTGGCTTTCATTCCGCCAGTCCAGCCATTGGACTCCCCCGCCGCGACCGCATCCACGCCCATGATCCCTCCGTCTTCGTCCACATCCGCCTCCAAGCCAGGCTCCAAAACCGTGAAGGCAAAATCCACGCCCCCATGGAGCCCCCAACAATCGGCCGAACTTTACGGCGTGGAAACCTGGGGACATGGATTTTTCGGGGTCAACTCGAAGGGCCACGTCACGGTCCGGCTTGAAGACGACGAGGCCTGCAAGGAGGTCTCGCTCTTCGATGTGATCGAAGGCCTCCACGACCGCGGCACCCATGTACCACTCCTGCTGCGCTTCCGCGACCTGCTCCACTCGCGCATCACCGAGATCAACGAATCCTTCCGCAAGGCCATCAAAACCAACGGCTACCGCGGCGAATACCGCGGCGTCTATCCGATCAAGGTGAACCAACAACGCCAGGTGATCGAGGAAATCGCCGAGTTCGGAAAAAAATACCATTACGGCCTCGAAGCCGGATCCAAACCCGAATTGATCGCCGCCCTGGCACACATGCACGACCCGGAGGCCTACATTATCTGCAACGGCTACAAGGACGAGGAGTTCATCGACCTCGCACTCCACTCGCAGAAAATGGGCCTGCGCATCATGCTCGTCCTGGAAATGCCGAGCGAGCTGGAACTCATCCTCGACCGCTCTCGCAAAATCGGCGTGCTTCCAAACCTCGGCGTCCGCGTCCGCCTCTCCACCCGCGGCTCCGGCCACTGGCAGGACAGCGCCGGTGACAAGTCGGTCTTCGGCCTCAACGCCGCCCAGGTCATCGCCGTCGTCGATCATCTCAAGGCATCCGGATACCTCGGATGCCTCAAGATGCTCCACTACCACCAGGGCTCCCAAATCCCCAACATCGCCGCCATCCGCGAAGGCGCCACCGAAGCCGTCCGCATGTATTGCGACCTCGTCAAGGAAGGAGCCCCCATGGGAGTGCTCGATATCGGCGGCGGCATGGCCGTGGACTACGACGGCTCCCACACGAATTTCCATTCGTCATGCAACTACTCGGTCGCCGAATACTGCGCCGACATCGTCGAGGTGGTCTCCCAAATCTGCGACAAGGCCGGCGTCGCACACCCGAACCTGATTTCCGAGTCCGGCCGCGCGGTCGTCGCCTACTACTCGGCCCTGGTCTTCAACATCCTCGATGTCACCTCCGCCCAAACCAGCGAGGACGCCCCGCCCGTTCCTGAGACCGCCCCGCAAAACCTCAGCAACCTGATCGACGTCAACAAGACGCTCAGCACCAAAAACCTCCAGGAAAGCTTCAACGACGCAGCCTACTACCGCGACCAGATGCGCGCCCAGTTCTTCTACGGCAGCGCCACCCTGCGCGAACGCGGGCTCGCCGAAGCCTGGTTCTGGCACATCCTCACCCGCATCTCGAACCTGATCGCCCAGCTCGACGACATCCCGGAGGACCTCCGCGAGCTCTCCTCCACCCTGGTCGATTTCTACTACGGCAACTTCTCGCTGTTCCAGTCCCTGCCGGACTCCTGGGCCATCGACCAACTCTTCCCCGTGATGCCCATCCACCGGCTCGATGAAAAACCCCGCCAGCGCGCCGTGCTTGCCGACATCACCTGTGACTGCGACGGCAAGATCGACCGCTTCATCGACAAGGAGGACGTCGCCAAGGTCCTGCCACTCCACTCGATCAAACCCGGCGAACCCTACTACGTCGCCGTATTCCTCGTGGGCGCCTATCAGGAAACCCTCGGCGACCTGCACAATTTGTTAGGAGACACCAACGTCGTCGGAGTCCACCTGGAAAAAGGCAAACCGGTTTACACCCACGAGGTCGAGGGCGACACCGTCGCCGACGTGCTCAGCTACGTGGAATACGACCCCAAGGAACTGGTTTCGAAGTTCCGCAATTTCGCAGAGAAAGCCGTCACCGACGGCCGCATCTCGCCGAAGGAGCGCCGTGAGATCCTCGACCTCTACCGCACCGGCCTCAGCGGCTACACCTACTTCGAAAGCTAAACCCGGAAACGGCCGCGTGCCGCGGGCATCCTGTCCGCCTGCTCATTCCCGAACCATCTCGAACACGACGTGCGGCGCGCTCTCCCTGCCGGTGGCAACCTCGCGGCGGGCCAGCGTGCGGCCCAGCACCTGTTCCAGCATCCGCAACTCCATGGCCACGGCCCGCGGGTAACAATCGAACACCCGCTGCAGGGGATTGTGCCGCTCGACGATCCGCACCACGGCGCCGTCCTCGCGCTCGCAAGTCCCCGCGCATCCCTCCTTGCCGCGCAGCGCGACAAGGCGCTCGGCCTTTTCATCGGCACAGGCCAACTTCCCCAGCGCCTTTTCCAGCCCGACCCTCCGCTGTTCAAAATACTGGAACAATAGTTTTTCAGGCGCGTGCTCGCCATACATCCGCTTGAGATGGCCTAACAAATCAAGCGCGAAGGCGTCGCCCGCCTGCGGAAACAAGGCATCCGCCCTGGCCCCGAGGCTGTAGAAAATCTCCGGCCGCCCTACTTCCGTGCGCGGCAGCCGCGTACGCACCAGATAACCCGATCGCGTCAGCGCCTCGCAATGCGCCTTCACCGCCATGTAACTGCCGCCCGTCGCCCGCGCAAGGTCCGCCACGGACATGCCTCCGCCCTGCTTGAGCTCCTCAAGCACCACCCGCCACTGCGGCTTGATCAAATCCCTGAATACCGGAAGCAGCATGTCGCGTCCCGAAATTCAGGGGATTCATGCCCCCGCGCAATCCACAAATGCGATTTTCTCCAAAGCCGCTGGATTCACCCGTCCCCCACAGCCATATTGTCTCCCCACAGCGGCAGACAAAACCCTCCACCCACGACGCTCCATGGATGAATCACCCGATCCCATGACCTCATTGTCCGCACTCCCACCGGCAAGACCAGCCGCCACCGCCTGGCGCGACTGGCTCCAGGCGCATGGCCCGAAATTGCTGCTCTTCGCACGCCAGCAAACACGATGCTACCATGACGCCGAGGATGTCCTGCAGGACGCCCTGGTCAAACTCACCGAAAAAATCCGCAACGATGAGTTTATCGGCGGCCCGGAAGCATGGCAACCCTACCTCTACACCACCATCCGCCGCCTGGCCATCGACCTCAGCCGCAAGGATGACCGCCGCAAACGCCGCGAGGACACGGTTGGCACGGAATCCGGCGAATCCTTTCAGGAGGCCTCGCACCCATGGTTCGACAGCGATTCCTCGGACAGCGAAACCCGCGTCCAGCTCGAGGAAAAACTCAAGGAGATCCCATCGAAGTTCTCCGAAGTCATCCTCTTGAAAATCTGGAGTGACCGCACCTTCGCCGAAATCGGCGAAATCCTCGGCATTTCGCAAAACACTGCCGCATCCCGATACCGCTATGGCCTGGAAGCCCTCAAGAAAAGCCTCGGCGGCGCACTCCGCAGAGGCGACCTCGCCCTCTAATGCCCATCCCGATCCCCGCCATGTCCCACGACCTTTCCAACCTTGAAAACGAGCTGAAAAACCTGTGTCCGGCCGGCCTGGATGATGCACTGCTTGCCCGCATGGAATCCTGCGCCGCCGGCTCATGGGCCCACCTCGACCCCACGGAAATCGCCATGGAAAAGGAACTTCGCACCATCGCGCCTTCCCCCCTTCCTGCGAAACTCGCCGCACAACTCGAATCAATCCTTTCTTCGACTCCGTTCCCCACGGAGGAAAAAATCGTCGTTTTTCCGAGCGTTTCCGCCACGCGGCCGCGCACCAACCGCAACTGGGCAATCGCTGCCGCCGTCGCCCTCATGGGGGCCTGCGCCGCATGGTTCGTCCCCAATCCCACCCCCGCCAAAAACCTCGCAACCAACCCACCCGCGACCGAGCATTCCCGGCAACCCTCCCCCGCGGTTCCCGACACCGGGAAACTCATCCCCGCCGGCTTCAACCGCGGTCTCAGCGAAGCCAGCGACCACGGCGTGATCTGGCAGCCCGACAACCGCCCCCACCGGGTGCTCAAGGTCGTCTACCGCGACCGCGTCACCCTCAAGGACAACGAGGGCCGGACCTATCAGATCGAACAACCCCGTGTGGAATACATCATCGTCCCCGCCAAAACAGACTGATCCCCACTCGGGACGGAAAAATAACCAAAATCAGATGCCCATTGCGGCCACATCATGAAAACCATCCCATTCACACTTGCCACATCCTGGATGATGGCCCTGCTGATTTCATCCTCTCCGGCCATCGAAGCCCCGGCGGATGACGCTCCACCACCACCGCCCCCGCCAGGCGAAGCCCCGGCACCCAAGGTTCCTGCCGCCGATGCCCCTCCGGCCAAGGCTCCTGCCGCCGAGGAAACCGCCTACATCGGCGTGGTATCATCGGCCGTTCCTGAAATGCTCGCCGACCATCTGGGTCTGCAAGCGGGCGAAGGCATCATCGTCCGCGCGGTCATGCCCGACGGACCCGCCGCAAAAGCCGGCCTCACTGAAAATGACGTGATCACGAAGTTCGCAGGCAACGCCGTCGGCACCCCGGAAGACCTCACCCGCGAAGTCCGGGCCTGCAAACCCGGCGATGCCATCAAAATCGATGTGATCCAAAAAGGCAAAGCCGCCGTGCTCGACCTCACACTTGGAACCCGTCCCAAAGGTGCCGACCAGCTCGGAATGGCTCCTCTCGACCAATTGCAACTCGATGGAATCCCGCCCGAATTCGCCGACCGCGTCCGCGGATTGATCGAAGGCAACCTCGGCGAGCTCCCACTCGGCCCCGGAGATGATCCGGCCAACATCGCGCCGCAGATGGATAAAGCCATGCGCGAAATGCGGGAACGCATGAAGCAGGCCATGGAAAACGCCCAGCGGATCGACCCGCCCGCACAACCCGGTGCCCAGGGAGAACTGCGCATTCAACAAGGTGCCACCATCCGCCTGATGGACGAAACCGGAAGCATCGAGCTGAAATCCAGCGATGGCAGCAAGGAAGTCACGCTGCGCGACAAAGACAACAAGGTCACCTGGACCGGCCCCTGGGATACGGAACAGGACAAAGCCGCAGCACCCGAAGACGTCCGCCAACGGATCGAAAGGCTCAACATCGACAACACCTTCAAGGGCAACGGCCTGCGCCTCGAAATGCGCGGCCTGCAACCCGGGAAGTGACCGGCAACGATCAGAAAATCCTCACCGATGAAAGCCCGCCGTCCGGCCGCAGCACCTGGCCGGTCATGAATCCGGAGTGGTCGGACAACAACCAGGCCGCCAGACTGGCCACATCCCCGGCACTTCCGACCTTTTGCAGCGGATGGCGCTTGGCCGATGCCTCCCGCTTGGATTCCTGGTTCAACAAACCACCCGCCAGCGGCGTGTCGGTGAGGGACGGCGCAATCACATTGACCCGGATCCCGGGTGCCAGCTCCGCCGCCAGCGACTTGGCAAGCCCTTCCACCGCGCCTTTCGCAGCCGCAATCGAAGCGTGAAACGGCAGTCCTTGGGCAACCGCCACGCTGGAAAACAAAACAATCGACGCCCCGCCGGGTGCGGCCTTCAACGCCGGCAACGCCGCCTGGATCGCCGCCACCGCACCCAGACAGTTGATTTGAAAATCCCGTGCGAAATCCTCCGCTGTCAGGCGATGGAACGGCTTGAGCGTGATCGTGCCGGGAAAATACACCAGCCCGTCAAGCACGTCGGGAAGCCCCATCGGCTCGGACTTCATCGCATCGAATTTCAGAAACTCAACACCAGGCTCCTCCCGGCCTGACGGATCCCGCACCGCCGCAATCACCGAATCCCCACACGACACCAACCTGCGGACCGTCTCCAGACCAATCCCCGAATTCCCTCCGATCACCAGTATTCTTTTAGGCATCGCCCAAGCTCAACGGCGAATCACCCGAGTCAAATGCAAATCCATCCCCGCGCCGGAACTTCAGCCTGTCCGCACCTCACAGGTTGCGCAGCGACTTCGCGGCATCGCTGCGGGCGGCGAAGAAGGCCGGAACCAGCGCGGCCAGCGAGCACAGGACGAAGGCCATCAGGCCGATGATCAACTGCTCGGTCGGGTTGTGGTGGGCGGGCAGGATGCCGAAACCGGTGAGCGAGGCGGCGAAGGGGTCGAAACCCATCGTGCGGAGCGCCGCCTGGATCGGCCCGCGGAAGTGGATCACCACGCGGCCGAGGCCCACCCCGAGCACCGCGCCCAGCACTCCGAGAATCATGCCCTGATAGAGGAAAACCCGCACGATCTGGTTGGGAGCCGCACCAAGTGCCTTCATCACGCCGATCTCGCGGCGCTTCTGGATCGTGACGGTGAACATCACCGCCATCATCGAAAACGCGGATACCAGGACGATGAATGAAAGCGCGAAATACATCATCACCCGCTGTTGGTTGATCAGCGCGAAAAACGCCTGATACTGGTCGCCCCAGGTCAGCATCGACCAGTCCGGTCCGAGCACGCCGCGCGAAGCTGCGGCCACCTCCCCGGCGGCATAGGCGTCGTCGAGCCGCAGCGCGATCCCCTGCACCGCATCATCCAGGCCGGCCAGGCTCTGCGCGAGCGGCAGCGGCACGAACAGATCCGGCGTGACCGCCATCATCGATGCCTGATAGATGCCGATGATCCGCACCTCCTTGGGCAACACGAGCTGTTTGATGCCCTTGAGCGTTTCACCATCCATTTTTTCCGGATCGGTCCGGTTGAGCTCGCGGACCATCTCGTCCGCGGATTCCCGTTGTCCGCCCGTGAACCGGTAGACGCCGGCCTTCTCGTCTTTTTCCCCGGACTCCAGAGTGCCCATCAGGTTTTCCAGAAGATCCAGTTCCTGCGGCCGGAGCGGGGATGAGTGGATGAGATCCAGCTTGTCGTAGATTCCACCCAGCGTCCCGATGGCCACCAAGAAACCATCGCCATCAGCCGTCCATGCCTTGGCGAGGTCCGTGGTCGCCCCGGTCCAATCCCCGGCGTGGGCCTCGCGCAACGGCGGGTTTTCCGTGCTTTTGTAGGCTCGCATCACCTCCTCGAAATTGCGGGTCGAATAAAGGCGGGCGGTGTCACCCACCTTGAGGTTGAACTGCCCGGCGACGATCGAGGATACGACCGCACGGTCGTCGAGACCGAAGTCGGCGCTGGAATCCGGGTATGTCTCCAGATCGAGCATTTCCTCAACACCGCGGACCTGCTCGCGATCGCTGGTATCGATGCCGCGGAACATCACCGGCCGCTGCCAGGTATCCACATCGATGACCACGTTGTCGGAGACAAAAGCGGTGGCGCTTTTCACCCGTGGCAGGGTGGCGGCTTTGGCGGCGGTTTCCTGCCAGGAACTGGCTGGGATGTTGCCGAAACCACCCGGGTTGTGCTGCAGCAGGATGTGGGGTGTGAATCCCAGCAGGCGGCTCTTCACATCGCGCTCAAGGCCGGCATAAACGGCCATCACAACCACCAGCACCAGTACACCGAGCATCACTCCGATCAGCGAGATCAGGGTGAACGAGGACAGCACCGCCCTGCGCGGATTGAGGTAGCGCCGGGCAAGCAGAAAACTGAACGAGCGTCTTTTGATGCCGTCTGCTAACCCGTGCGGGCCGGCACCGCAAGCCGATCATCCAATTTTCGCGGCTCGACCCGGGATTTCCATTCATGCGCCTTGACCCGCCCGCCGCCCGGAGGCACCACTGGCGCATGAGCATTTTTGTCACGGGAACCGATACCGGCGTCGGCAAAACCCACGTCACCCGCCTCATTCTCGAAGCCCTGCGCCAGGCGGGTGTCGATGCCGTCGGCTACAAACCCGTCGCCTGTGGCGACCGCGATGACGCCCGCATTCTCGCCGCCGCCTCGGGCGGCATTTCCGAGGACGAGGTCAACCCGGTTCACCTCAATACTCCGGTCGCGCCATACGTCGCCGGTTTGCTGGAAAACCAGATCGTGGACCCCGCGCGGCTGCTTGAGGGCTATCAGAAACTCGCCGCCGCGCATGAATGTGTGGTCGTCGAGGGAGCAGGAGGCTGGGAAGTCCCGCTCGCCGCCAATTACCGCATCTCCGATCTTGCGTCCGATCTTGGCCTGCCGGTGGTGGTGGTCGCCGCCAACCGCCTTGGCGCGCTCAATCACATCCTGCTGACGATTGATGCCATCCGCGCCAAAGGCCTGACCTGCGCCGGTTTGATCCTCAACCAACTGGACGACGAGCTCGACACGGCGATGATCACCAACAAGGGCGTGGTCGAGGACCTCACGGGCGTGCCCTTGCTCGATCACCTGATCCACGGCCAGGATTTCATCGATGAAGAGGCGATGCTGGCCATCAAGGGATGAGAAAATCCCGTGGTTTCCCCTATTTTGAAACCCGGGGCGGCCACTGAAGAATTTTCTCGTCCACCGGGCACCGCATCGGCCACCCTCCCGCCGCCATGCTCAAAGCCGGAATCGTAGGACTGCCAAACGTCGGGAAATCGACCCTTTTCAATGCCGTGACCCGCACCCGCAAGGCGGAGGCAGCCAACTACCCGTTCTGCACCATCGATCCCAACGTCGGCATCGTCACCGTGCCCGACCCGCGTCTCGCCGTGCTCTCCAAAATCTCCGGCTCGCAGAAACTCGTGCCCACCGCCATCGAGTTCGTGGACATCGCCGGGCTGGTCAAGGGGGCCTCCGAAGGAGCCGGCCTCGGCAACCAGTTCCTCGCCAACATCCGCGAAACCGACGCGATCGTCCAGGTCGTCCGTTGTTTTGAAAACGACGATATCATCCACGAACTCGGCACCGTGGACCCGATCCGCGATATCGAAATCATCAACTCCGAGCTGATCCTCGCCGACATGGCCGCCCTCGAAAAACGCCGCTCGTCACGCGAGAAGAAAGCCAAGGGCGGCGACAAGGAGGCGAAACGCGAAGTGGAACTCATCGATATCATCCTGCCCCACCTCGATCAGGGGAAACCCGCCCTGACCCTGGAGTTCAGCGATGAAGACCAGGCTCTCGTCCGCGATTTTTTCCTGCTTTCCTCGAAGCGCACGATCTACGCCTGCAACGTGGCCGAAGACGAACTCGCCGCCGCGATGGAAAACCCGGACTCCCATCCGCAGGTCGCCAAGGTCCGCCAGTTCGCCGCCGAACACAGCGGCTCGGAAGCGGTGGTCATCTCCGCCCGCATCGAGGAGGAACTCAGCGACCTTTCACACGAGGAAGCCGCCGAATTCCTCAAGGACATGGGGGTCAGCGACTCCGGCGTTTCCGCGCTGATCCGCGCTGTCTATCACCTTCTCGGACTCCGCACCTATCTCACCACCGGCGTGCAGGAAACCCGCGCCTGGACCATCCATGAAGGCGACAAGGCACCCGCCGCCGCCGGCGTGATCCACACCGACTTCGAACGCGGCTTCATCGCCGCCGAGGTCGTCCATTACAACGACCTCGTCGCGCTCGGCTCGAAAAACGCCGCCAAGGAGGCGGGCAAGCTCCGTATCGAAGGCAAGGAATACGTCGTCAAGGACGGCGATGTCATCGAATTCCGCTTCAACGTCAGCAAGTAGGCAGCCCATTGCGACAGCTCTCCTGAAATCGGGGAAAGTCCGCATCCTGCTGGCATCCCTGCGCATCCTGCGCAAGGCCCCCTCCTCCACCGGAGCGCAACGCGCGACCTCGGAAACCACCCGTCATGCCGTCTCCTGCCGAAGGGCGCTGCGCTGATAGGACCAGGCCGTCAAGAAAATCAGCGAAGAGACCACCAGGAACGATGGCGCGCCGATTGCCAGCGCCATCCACACCACTTCATCGTGCCTCGACCAAAGCATGAAGGAGATGAGAATCAAAAGCGATGCTGCGCAGGCGATCGGGATCAGCAACATGCCCAGTGCATATATCAGGGCGAATCCATTGACGCGCCTGCGGGGTTTCGGAACCCCCAAAGGGTAGGTGGCAAACAACCGGTAGAACATGACAACGGACCATGCGACAAACGCAAGCAAACCGATGGAGGCGCCCCTGCCCGCGCCGGCCAGAGGAAACAACGGATAGACAAGGGGCGGGCCCATCAACCCCAACGCATACCATCGGGGGCGCGGCCCGGTGTATCGGCGTGCGAATTCCCACCCCGCCCAGCAGAACATCGGAAGATAGAATAGCAGGAAAAACGTCATGGGGATGACCGGCCAACCGACCACACACTACCTCCGCAGCCTTAGGAAGGCAAGCCTTTGCGGGCCTCGTCAGTTCCAGTCTGGAAACGTTACATTCTGTTAGTAAAAATCTTTGCCCGTGATTCTGCTTGCGACCTTGATTCCAACTCATAACCTTGACCGTCCCGCATTCGCGGCATCCGGAATCAGATCATGAGAATCCCGCTCCTTCTGCTCGCCACCTTCACCTTCGCCACAGCCGCCAAGCCGCCGAACATCGTTTTCATCCTGGCAGATGACCTGGGCATCACCGACATCGGCGCCTACGCCCGGCACTTTTCCGACGCCAGGCCGGACGAACTTTTTTACGAAACCCCGCAACTCGACAGGCTGGTCAACGACGGGATCGCCTTCTCCCAGTCATATGCGAACCAGCTTTGCTCACCCACGCGGGCGGCCATCCTGACCGGGCGCATCGCCTCGCGCATGGGGGTCACCACCGCCACCCCCAACACCCAAACCTATTTCAACCAGGGCAAGGAACCACCCGCCGGCTACAGCCCGCACGACTGCTACGCCCACAGCGACCCGATCCGCGGCAGTCGTCCATGGCGCAACGCCCACACCAACACCGGCCTCGATCCGGCCATCCCCACCTGGCCGCGCGTGCTGAAGACCCACGATTGCGCATTCCTCGGCAAGTGGCACCTCGGTGGCCACGGCGTTCCCGGACTGCAACCCGCCGCCCATGGCTTTCAGGAGCTCGCCTTCTTCGATGGCGGCGGCTCGGCGTATTTCAAATGGCAGCAACTCTGGAACCGTGACAAACCGTTCTTCGACACCATGCCAGGGAAGTTCCGCATCGGCATGGCCGGCGAACCGACCGGCAAGGACTACCTGACAGACGACCTGAACACCCGCGCGTTGCGCTTTATCGAAAGCCGGCGGAACAAGGACAAGCCCTTCGCACTCTACTACGCACCCTTCGCCGTGCACACCCCGTTCGAGGCACCTGAGGCAACCACCCGACACTTTGCTTCCAAACCACAGCTCGGTCATCTCGGACGCAGGAATGCCACGTACGCCGCGATGCTGAAACACCTCGACACGGGTATCGGTGAAATCCGCAATGCCTTGGTGAAATCCGGCCTCGCGGAAAACACCATCCTGATCTTCACTTCCGACAACGGCGGAGTCGAATACAGCGACCCTCCGGCCACCGACAACCTCCCGTTCAAGGGAGGCAAGGCGACGCTCTACGAAGGCGGCGTGCGCGTGCCCACCATCGTCTGGCAACCCGGCCGCTTCGAAGGCGGCAAATGGTGCGACGCAGTGATCGACTGCACCGACTTCCTGCCCACTGTCGCCGCACTCACCGGCAACCAGGCCCCCTCGGGCATCGACGGCAAAAGTTTCCTCCCGCTTTTGGAAAAGCCGGACTCGCCCGGGCCCGAACGCACGCTCATCTGGCACTACCCGTTCAACGTGGGCGTCAAACACCCGGACGACGGCCAGCCGCTTTCTCCCCACTCGGCCATCCGCGTCGGCGATCACAAGTTGATCTGGAACTGGCACGGCAAGCTAGAACTCTACAACATCGCGGACGATCCCACCGAATCGCGGGACCTCGCCAGGGAAAAACCCGGGCTTGCCGCCAGTCTGCACACCCGGCTCAAGGATTGGCTCAAACAAAACGTCGCCCCGCGCTACATGCCGCAACGCGATGAATCGGTTTCCGCCGCCGACGCGAACCAGCCTTTTCCCTTCCACGACCTCCGCTGACCGGACCGCAGAAACCCATTCCAGCCATCATGCGGTTTCCCAACCATCCGATCTAACATGAACTGCCGACCACCACTCAAGAGGTTCCTCGCGCTCGCCGGAGCCATGCTGCTGGCGTCACCCTTGCATGCCAGGCCCGAACGACCGAAGCCTGAACTGCTGTTCATCGAGAACGCCGCGATGAAGATCGGCATCGACCGCTCGATGGGTGCCTCCATCACCTGGCTGTCGTGGAAGAACCACCCGGAAAACATCATCAATATCCACGACCCCGGCCGCCTGTTGCAGCAATCCTATTATGCCGGAAAAACTCTCGACCGCCAGGCGGAGGGCCAATCGAAATCCTGGAGCCCGTGGTCATGGAACCCGATCCAGGGCGGCGGAGTGATGTCATGGGCGCGGGTCACACGGTTTGAAAAATCGGAGAACCGCATGCTGATCGCCGAAACAATCCCGAAGCTTTGGGACATGCCCGACGAGGAGGCGGAGGCGGTGATGTTTCAATCCACGGAATTCGAACCAGCCATGCCCAACGTCGTGCGCATCCGCAACCGTCTTGTCTGCAAACGGCGGAACGGCGACCGCTGGGGAGAGGCGGTGCCGCGCCATCAGGAGCTGCCGGCCTGTTATTTCACCAGCGGGTTCCGGCACGTCGAATCGTATCTCGGCGATGGCAAGTGGCGGAGCGAGCGACAGCCGCCCGGCCCGCCATGGGGCCGCGCCACGCCACCACTCAATGTGATGGCCTGCTTCAACGACAAGGGCCAGGGCGTGGCAGTCTTCAGCCCGGTGGCAAACAGCCATTGGAACTTCGGCCCGCACCGTCCATACACGCCATCCGCCAAACCCGAGGATGGCCCATGCGTCCATCTCGCCCCAATTGCCACAGTACCGCTTGGGCCGCAGTCCGCTCTCGAATACCGATACTGGATGGTCGTCGGCACCAAGGACCAGATCACCAAACAGATCGAGGCGCTGCTTGCCAGATATCCCGACGAGAAACTCTCTCTCCGCAATCCGAAGTGACATCCGGAGCGCGGGCCTCCAAGACACGCACCGGTGGCTTCAGGGAATCCATCCGAAGAGACGGAACAATTTGACGAGCACGTAGGCGACAATGCCCGCGGCGGGAAGCGTGAGAATCCACGCCCAGATGATCCGCTCGACGAGTGAGAATTTGAGGGCACTGAAGCGTTTTGCGCAACCCACCCCCATGATCGCGGTGGTCACACTGTGGGTGGTGGAAACCGTCATGCCCATGCTTCCAGTGACGGCCAACAGCGTGGCGGCGGTCGTTTCCGCAGCGAAGCCGTGAACCGGCTGGAGCTTGACCATCTTGTGGCCCAAGGTCTTGATGATGCGCCAGCCACCCGCCATCGTGCCGGCCGCCATGGTCAGGGAACAGATGATCTTGATCCAGACCGGCACATCGGGAGCCAGCTCCTTGACCTTGCCCGCGACGACAACCAACGGGTTCTTGCCGCTCTTCTCCGCAGCTTCCATTTCCTTGGTGAGGATCTTGTTCCAGTCGTTGTGTTTGCCGGCCACCATCGTACCGATAATGGGAATCTTGGTCAGGATTCGGGCATTCTCCGCATCAAGAACGGCCTGATGGGTCGCCTTGGCAAGACCTGTGACCCGCCCGGCCGCCGCTTGGTCTCCGAGCACTTCATGGGTCTTGGCCGAGAGGGTGAGAAAGGCTTCACGGAATTCACCGTGATTGATGCGGAGAGCTTCCTTTTCCAAGGTGCCGGCAGCAACCCGCAATTCATCCGCAGCGGACCCCGGGTTGAGGATGGTCTTGATGCTTTGCTCGGAGGCCATCGACTTGTCCATTTTCAGGAAACCCAGCCAGCCGGGAAGCCCCGCGAGGCTGCCGGTGGCGGTGGCGGTCACCAGCGCCAGCGTGATCACACCCATCGTCTTCTGGGCATCCGCCAATCCGTGGGCGAATCCCATGAAGCCCGCACTGGCAATCTGCGCCTTGCCGAAAAACCGATTCACAAAACGTGGCCTGGCCGATCTCAGAATGGCATAAAGCAAACCCATGATCAGCAATCCACCAAAGAAGCCGATGATCGGGGAGGTGACCATCGGCACGATCACCTTGTGATAGACACCCTCCATCACGACTTTGCCATCCTTGACCTTTTCCACCGACCAGATGATCGCATGCCAACTGTCGTGGGCGCTGGCAACCGCCGCACCACAGATGCCGCCGACCAGTGCATGGGTCGAGCTCGATGGCAGGCCGAACCACCAGGTGAGGAGGTTCCAGGCAATGCCTCCCAGCAGCGCGCAAACGATGATCATCGGGGAAATGAACTGTGAATCAACCAACCCAGACGACACGGTCTTGGCGACGGCATGTCCCGAGAGCGCGCCGATCAGATTGGTCGCCGCGGCCAGAATGATCGCCTGGCGGGGCGTCAGCACCTTGGTGCCCACGATCGTCGCGATCGAGTTGGCGGTGTCATGGAAGCCATTGATGTATTCGAAGACGAGGGCGATGAAAACCACCAGGAATATGATGCCGAGAGTCATGGGGCCGGCCTCAGGAGTTTTTCAAAACGATGTGGGAAACGACGTTGCAGGCGTCCCGGCAGCGATCGATGATCTTTTCCATCAGATCGTAAAGATCGCGCAACGCCATGGCCTTGATCGGATCGATCGAGCCGGAATAGATCTCCTTGAGGTAACCGAGCACCAATTGGTCCGCGCGGCCTTCGAGTTCCTGCATCACGTCGTTCTCCGCCTTGATGTCCTCCAGCTTCGGGCTGTTGGGAAGCATGTTCACCATACGCACGACCACTCCGGCCGCCTCGTGTGCGATCGACATCTGTGGGGCGAAATCGGTGGAATTCACCAGATGGTGCATGATTTCATAGCGCTCACCGAATTTCTCAACCGTCTTTGGAATGCGGTAGAGCGCGCGAGACAAGGACTCGATGTCCTCACGCTCCAACGCGGTGATGAAGACCTTGACGAGTTCCTCGCTGATGGTCTCGGCGTTCTTTTTCTCGTTGCGACGCGCGACCGCCAGCTCTGCGAGAGAGACGTTGCCATTCGATTCCTTTAACAACCGCGCCAGCGCCTCGATACTCTGGTGCGCCGATTGGGCGCTGGCCGAGAGAAGTTCGAAAAACCGGTCGGATTTCCCAAAGAGTTTCGCAAGTGAGATCACGAATCGGAATCTGGAGATCCACCAGTCCGACGGCAACCCTTCTCTTGCGGTTTACTCCCCGTTTCATGCGTCGCCCCTCGGGCTCGATCCGGCCGGCTCTTCGGCTTTTATTTCTCAACGGTGTCCAATATTGAGCGGAAATTTCCCCTCTCCTTGACCGTTTCCTGCC
>CAYNQJ010000030.1:0-49969 GCA_964399305.1 uncultured Luteolibacter sp. | reverse complement strand
CAATGCGGCGGCAGGCATCCTCTGGAGCCTGCGGGACTTGCGAAAAGAGCCCGGCACTCAATAACCATGGCCCTTCCCTTGCCTCGTCGCATGCAATAAGAACGAGTTCTTCAGTCTTGGATCACACAGGGGATCTGCCAGCATACGGGCATGAAATCAAACACTCCCGCCGAGGCACCGGTGAGACTGGCCTATCATCAGACAGGCAAGCCCGCTGAAGTATTGAAGATCGAGCGTTTTTCCCAATCTCGGGCAAAACCCGGAGAAGTATGTGTGAGGATGATCGCCGCGCCTGTGAATCCCGCAGACCTGAACACGATCGAAGGCACATACGGAATCAAACCCGGTTTGCCCGCTGTCCCCGGCATCGAAGGCTGCGGCGTGGTGTGGGACAGCGGATCGCCGGATTACTCTCCCGGGGATCTCGTCATGTTTCTGCGTCGTGCATCGACGTGGTCGAGCCATACCACCGTTCAAGCAGAATGCCTTTTCAAACTGCCATCCGCGATAGACCCATTGCAGGGAGCGATGCTCAAGGTCAACCCTGCCACCGCGTGGCGGCTACTGCATGGTTTTGGATTTCCAGGTCGCGACAGTTTTGTGGTGCAGAACGCGGGCAACTCCGCAGTCGGGCGCTGCGTGATCCAGCTCGCAAGCGACCTTGGTGTGCGCAGCATTTCCTTTGTGCGCCGCGCCGAACTGTTTGATGAGTTGCTGGCTTTGGGTGCCGATCACGTATTTACCGACGACGATGACGGTCTTGCCGCCGCCAAGGCCGTGATGGGCGGATCCAACGCCGCACTGGCCTTCAATGCCGTCGGTGGGGAAAGCGCTCTCCGGTTGATGAAGCTGCTGTGCGAAGGAGGCACGCACATCACCTATGGAGCGATGGGCAGAAAACCCCTGACCTTGCCCAACGGTCTGCTTATTTTCCGGGACCTCAGGATTCGCGGACTGTGGGTAACCCGCTGGGTGGAAAACGCCGATCCCATGGAAGTTCGCACGGTCTATCAAAATCTTGCAGTAAGGGTCACCATGGGCAAACTCGTGCAACCGGTCGATTCCACATATTCACTTGAAGCGTTCCACCAAGCCCTTGACCGCCTCAATGCCCCGGACCGCTCGGGCAAGGTATTGTTCACTCCGGAAACATGATCCCGCCTGAGATGACTGCGGCATGAATCCATTCCCCCACCCTTCCAAATCTCCATGTCTGAAACCATCCAGCACCGCTTCGGCGGCATCGCACGACTCTACGGAACCACTGCGTTGCAACGTTTCCTCGAAGCCCGGGTTGCCGTGATTGGTGTCGGCGGCGTCGGGTCGTGGGCCGTCGAGTCCCTTGCGCGCTCAGGCATTGGCAACCTAACACTTGTCGATCTGGATGAAATCTGCATAACCAACGTCAACCGGCAGCTTCACGCCATGGATGGCCAGATCGGCCGGCAGAAAACCGAAGCGATGGCCGACCGGACGCGCGCCATTCATCCGGACGCCGATGTCCGCATCGTCCCGCGTTTTTTCAACGAATCATCGGCAGCGGAAATCCTGGAAATGGGGTTCGACGCGGTGATTGACGCCATCGACCACACCCGACACAAGGCACTTCTGTTAGCCGAATGCAAGCGGCGCGGAATCTTCACCGTCACCTGCGGCGCGGCGGGAGGCCGCCGTGATCCCACGCGCATCCGCGTGGAGGATCTGGCATACAGTGGCAAGGACAGCTTGCTTCACCAATTGCGCCGCACCCTGCGGAACGATTTCGGGTTTCCGAAAACCCCGCAGGGCCGCACGCCCGAACCCATGGGGATTGAAGCGGTGTTCTCGGATGAGCCTCCGCATTATGCGCAGTGCGACGGCGGAGTATCGACGGCACGGCCGGACAAGGCAGCCGGGCGTCTCGGATGCACATCCGGGTTTGGCAGCGCGACCCATGTCACCGCGGCCTTCGGCATGATTGCGGCCGGGCGTGTATTGGAGATACTTGGGACGTCGGCCACGGGGTGAAAAGCAATGGCACGTCGACATCCGGACTGGCCAAGCCAGGCCGCGCGGTGAAGGCTGGGTTGAGCCGCGTCATGTCAGCCCCGTCCACCAAAGCCCCATCATCCCGACTGCGGTTCATCGACATGGCCCGGTCGATCGCGATTCTGCTGATGTTGGAAGGGCACTTTATCGATGTGGCCCTCGATCCGGAGTGGCGCAAGCCGGGACATCTGCCTTACGAGGTTTGGTACCACATCCGTGGAATGGCCGCCCCGATGTTTTTCACGGGCACGGGCCTGGTATTCGCTTATTTGCTCAACTGCAGGCACGAGGAAGGGTTCTGGCGGATTGTCCGGGTGAAAAAAGGACTGCTGCGGGCGGCTGAGCTGGTTTTCTGGGGTTACTTGCTGCAGGTCGACCTGAGGCATTTGCCGGCGATTTTGTGTGGAAACGCGGATCCATGGTTGGGTGCGTTTCATGTTCTCCAGTGCATCGGAGTCGGCCTGCTGATCATGATCGCCTGGTTCGGGTTGCTGCGCCGGATGAAGCTGCCGGCTTTGGGATTGGCGTATTGCATCACGGCGGTCGGACTTTTTCTTTTCCATCTCTGGCTGGGGAACCTGAGCGGCTACTTTCCAGCAACGGCTCCTGCCTGGATTCAGAACATGGTTAAAGGCCCCTATGCGGTGTTTCCGATGGCTCCGTGGCTTGGATTCACCCTTTATGGAGCGGCGATCGGGGTCTGGGTTCGCCGCTTGGGCTCACGTCTGTGGAGTCCGGCCACCCCTTGGATCCTGATTGGCATCGGTTTGATCCTCAGGATCATCGGGATGTGGATGGACCGGCAAATCGCGTGTGGACTGCTGTCACTGGTCGGGGCAGCACCTGAAACATGGATTTTCAACGATTGGTTCCACAGCAGGCTGGGAGAGGTTCTCATCATTCTCGGCATTCTGGTGGCCTACGAGATACGTTTTCAACCCGGTGATTCATGGTTTCTAACCATCGGCAGGAACACGTTTCCCATCTATGTCGCACACGTCATCCTCCTCTATGGCGGGATTTTCGGTATCGGCTTGCGCGGCATTCTCGAGCATCGGCTGAATCTCTGGCAGTCACTGGCAGGAGCACTGCTGTTCATGGCGTTGTTCGCATGGATGGCCCAGTGGATCGGACCGTCCCAGAGCGTATGGCATGCTTGGAAGTCCCGGCTGCGCGCATTTACTTCCCGGTGAGAAGCCCATGGCTCCCTGGCATGACCGGAACCGCAGGGCGGGGTGGATTTCCGGACTTCCCCCCATGCGATTGGTTCCCAGATCGATTTCCCGTTGCAATTTGGCGGTTCCGATGGTGATAGTCACCCCGCGTGAGCGTATTCCAACCCCTCCATTCCATCCACAGGACACTGCTGTCCGCCGTTGTGATGTGCGTATTGCCAGCCATCGTCTGCGCGGCTACGAACCAGCCGGTTCCTGCGGATGCCGCCGACGAATCATCCGCCAAAGGCACCATCGCTCCGGACACCGGCAAGCCGAAAAAAGAAGATGCGGAAAAACCCGCCAAGACCCCATCTCCCGCCCCGAATCATAAAAACGACAAGGGCAAACAGGATGATCCAGCCATGAAAAACGGCGAAAAAAAAGATGACGGGAAGCCGCAGGACTCCGATGACGAAGCCGCCGTTGAAAATGCCGAAGCGGAATCTGCGGCCATCGCCCGCCCGGTGAGTGGCGATCCCGTCCAGATTTACGGTTGGCGCGAATACATCACGCTCAAGGGAGTCGATAAGAAACTGAAAGCCAAGCTTGATACCGGTGCGCTTACCAGTTCGATCCACGCCGAGGAGAAGGAACTTTTCGAACGCGATGGCAAAAAATGGGTCCGTTTCATTGTCACGGATTCGAGCATGGAAAAACCGAGCCGCTCAAGGATTGAGGCTCCACTGGTGAGAATCGCCAAGATCAAGGAACCCGGTGGCGAATCCGTCCCACGCGAAGTTGTCCGCCTGTCGTTTCAAATCGGCGACCGCCCGATGAGGGGTGACTTCACCCTCAACAACCGTTCCAACATGCTGGCCCCGGTATTGCTCGGCCGCAGCGTGATCAAGGATCTGGGCTGGGTGGATGCGAGCCGTACCCATATCGCCGACGAGAAAATCTTCCGTTGACACACGGCCTCGAGCAAAACCCAGCCATGAGTTCGAAATGGAAATTGCTGATATCCGTGGGTTTCCTGTGTGCGCTTGGCGGCGGTCTGGCCTGCTACAAGTCCGTGAAACTGGGAGTGCCTTTCTGGCTCGGCGAGCAGGTCTATGACTGGCAAATCGAAGCGCGGGTCACATTTCTGGCTACGCGAAAGCCGGTTGAGGCGCGACTCTCGCTGCCGGCCATCGCCGACACCGCAAGGACCCGCCAGCAGGAGTCCGGCTCGTTGGGATACAGCTACAATACCGAGCACGACGGCGGGGAAGTCACCGCCATCTGGTCCGCCAAAGACCGGGAGGACAACCAGACACTTTATTACCGCATCCGCCTCTCGGAAGTCGCGGACGGCGTAGGAGAGCCTATCCCGGCGGACAAACCGGAGCCCGGACATCCGGGGCTATCGGGAGCACTGGGGAAAGCCGCTGACAGCATCGTAAGTCGCGCCAAATCCATCACGGACAATCCGGATTCGCTGTTTGTCTCATTCTTCAGCCAGTTGCAGAGCGACGAGTCCTCGCAGGAGGTGGTCCTGCTGAAGCGGCATTACGAAAAAGAATTCAAGGCGGACGCGCTTATCCGCATGGGCATCGACTTGTTGGAGCTCTCCGGGGTTCCTGCGCGCATCGCCTATGGAGTGCCACTCAACGAGGAAACCGCGCTGCAATCCCCTGTGACGCTGGTCGAATATTACGATGGCGCCTACTGGAAAGTCCGCGATCCGGCCCAACCGGGCACGCTGTTGGATGGCCGGACGATGTTTGTCTGGCACCGTGGCGGCGGCCCGCTGCTCGATGTCACCGGCGGAGAGAATTCCAAGGTGGTTTTCACTGTCGCGAAGGACCGCATTCCGCTGGCCAGCCTGACGGATCTGAGCCAGTCGCCGCTGCTGGTTTCGACCATTCTCGGGCTGCCGCTTTCCGAACGAGCGGTGTTCCGTTATATCGTGCTGATTCCTCTGGGAGCGTTTGTGGTCGTGCTGCTGCGCAACATCGTGGGGATATCCACCCTTGGCACCTTCATGCCGGTTCTGCTGGCTCTGGCGCTTTTGGAAATTCCGCTTGGCCGCGCCCTGATCATGTTCGGAGTGCTGATCGGAGTCGGCCTGTGGTTCCGCTTCCTTCTTTCCCGCCTGAACCTGTTGGTAGTCCCTCGTGTGGCGGCCTGTGTGGTCATCGTGACCCTGTTGATGATGCTCATGAGCGTCGTCAGCCACCGGATGGGCGTTTCCGGCGGCGTCCAGATCACCTTGTTTCCGATGATCATTCTCGCCTGGACCATCGAGCGCATGTCCCTGATCTGGGAAGAGGAGGGCAAGCGCAGCGCCATTACCCAGGTCGGAGGATCCGTGGTGGTCGCCGTATGTGCGTATTTGTTCATGAAAATCGGCCAAATCCGTTATTGGTCGTTTTATTTCCCGGAGCTGCTGCTCGTCCTGCTGGCAGGCATTCTATTGATCGGCCGCTACACCGGTTACCGGCTCTCCGAGCTCATCCGCTTCAAGACGTTCCCGTCTTCGCCCTAAAATCCGACCGCCCCCATTCATGCAGGAACCCACGCCCAATGCGCCGGAAAAATGGTGGCACCGTTGGTTTCGCACGCCGCGCGAGCTGCGGCAACTCGGCGTAGTCGGCATCAACATGCGCAACGCTCGGTTCCTGTTGCCCAACAACCCGCGGAAACTCTACCGGCTGGTCGACGACAAGCTTCAGACCAAGGCCCTCGCCGAGGCTGAGGGACTCTCAGTCCCGAAAACCCTGGGGGTGATCCGCACGCCCCATGATGCGGGCAATCTCGAGAAAATCCTCGCGGACCACCCCTCCTTTGTGATCAAGCCCGCCTGCGGGTCAGGCGGCAAGGGCGTGCTGGTGATTGATGGCCGAAACGGCCGCAATTATGTCAAACCCAGCGGGGCGGAGCTCAGCGGAGCGGAACTCCGGCACCACGTATCCAATATCCTCGCCGGGCTTTTCAGCCTCGGAGGACAAAGAGACTGCGCACTCATCGAATACCGCGTCCGCCCGGCCAAGGTGCTCACCGACATCAGTTATCAGGGCGCTCCAGACATCCGCATCGTGATGCTGCACGGCTACCCGGTCATGGCGATGCTGCGTGCCGCAACCCGCGAATCCGACGGCCGGGCCAACCTGCATCAGGGAGCGATCGGAATCGGCATTGATCTGGCGAGCGGACTTACCATCCGCGCCGTCCACCACGGCAAACCGATCACCCGTCACCCGGATGTCGATATCGGATTGTTGGGGATCCAAATCCCGGACTGGAATAAAATTCTCGATATCGCGGTCACATGCCAGCAAATGACCGGCCTTGGCTATCTTGGGGTGGACCTGATGATCGACGAAACGATCGGCCCATTGATGATCGAGGTCAACGCACGCCCCGGACTGGCCATCCAGCTCGCCAATGGAGTTGGCTTGTTGCGACGACTCGAACCGGTCGCCCAACAGCACCAACTCCACCCAGGCGCCGGCCATTTCGAGAAAATCGCCTTTTCAAAAAAATGCTTCGGGTCTCAGGCATGAAACTGATGCCATCGACTCGGCCGGTGCAGGAATCGCTGGCAAGCCGTTGGTAATGTGTGGTTTCGAGAACAATCAGGACAAGCCATGAGCTTCTGTGGAAGTGAAAATCCCAATGGATTACCACTTGCCCAAAACCCTCTGGCGAGGCATGGAGAGGCCGTGACGCGCGACCTCTCAGCCGACCCGGCATGGCAGGACAAGGATCTGGGACTCCCCCTCCCGGATTCCGCTCACGCATGCTCGGTTTGCCTGCCAACATGGGATTCGATCATCGGCTACGAAGAAGGCCGCCAGAAAATCCTCAAGAGGATGCGCGTCGGATACCCGAGGTTTTTCAAACACCCCACGGTCGAGCGTTTGTTTGACAACGCCAAGGCCGAGGTGGCGGGGGAAAACGAGGATGTCATCGTCCTGCCGACAAAAACCTCGGTGCAGCGTGCCCACCGCTGGGTCGAACGTCTCGCGGAAACCGCGGTCCGCATCACCAGCTACCACGGCCTGCAGGCATTGGTTGTCCCGTCCAAGGCGAAGCCGGAGGCCGATGCCTACTGGCGGTTTTCCGGCGAGGTCGTCAGCAGCCGGCAAGCGCAGGATTTTCTCGATGGCAACCCGCGCGAGGGATCGAAGTCCCATCTGGTTGCCAGAGCGCTCGCGAAATTCACAGGAGCGCGTGCGGAAGACACCTTCATTTTTTCCAGCGGCATGGCCGCAGTCACCGCCGTCCTGCGTGCCCTCCCGGGTTTGCTCAACGGCAAGAAAACCCTGCAACTCGAGTTCCCTTATGTCGATTGTCTCAAGGTGCAGGAACGGTTCGGCCATGGCGTGGTCTATCTGAACGAGGCCACCGGGGAATCGTTCGATGAAGCGCTCCAACGCATCCGCCAAGGTGAATTCGCCGGCGTCTTCACCGAAATCCCTAGCAACCCGATGCTGCGGACTGTGGATTTGGCGCGGGTTTCGCAAGCCTGCGCCGAAAGCAACACCCCGTTGGTTCTGGATGATTCCGCCAGCGGCCCGCTCAACGTGGACTCCCTCAAGTTCGCCGATGTGGTGACCAGCAGTCTGACCAAGTGGATTTCCGGAACCGGAGATGTGATGGCGGGGGCGGCGACGGTCCGCGCCGATTCGCGCCTGGCCAACGACCTGCGCGAGTCCCTTTCCCTCGATGCCGCGGAGTGCTCTCCGCTTTACATCAGCGATGCCGAGGTGCTGCTCTCGAACCTCAAGGGATACGCCAAAAGGATGAAAACCATCAATGCCCGCGGGCTGGAGCTCGCCGCCTGGCTGGCCGAACACCCGGCAGTGGATCAGGTCTGGCATCCATCACTCACCCACCGTGAAAATTACGATGCCGTGAAGCGCGGCAATGGCGGCTATGGTGGCCTGCTCTCGTTCACACTGAAATCTCAGAAAAAAACCCCGAAGGTTTATGACGCCCTGCGTTTGAGCAAGGGCCCAAGCTTCGGCACCGCGTTCACCCTGGTCTGCCCCTACACGATGCTCGCCCATTACAAGGAGCTGGAGTGGGCGGAAGCCTGTGGCGTGCCTGCCAACCTGCTGCGTGTCTCATGCGGACTCGAGCCGATCGGCGTGATCATCGCCGCGTTTGAAGAGGCGCTCGCCCTTGCCTGATGCCCCCGCATCAACCCGCTTGCCGCAGCCACTCATCCGTGCCATGGGTTATCGACAAAACTCACCCCCGCTCCAAACTCATGCTCGAAGACGACTTCACTTACGTCCTGCGCAAGGCCTTGATGGGCCAGGCCATCGCTCCGGAACAAGCCTCCGCCCGCACCGGGCTGTCCGCTGATGATGTGGACGCCTTTCTCGAAGGCTCGTTCAATCCGGACACCGCCCGTGCGCTGGCGGAAGCACTGGGACTCAATGCCGAAGCCTTCTCACGCCACAACAGCTATCAACCCGCACCGCTCGACTTGAAAAACATCGTGCGGCTGGACCTGCCATTCGGCGACGAACGGGTGAATGCCTGGCTCATCGAAAAAAACGGCACCCGCGTGCTGATCGACGCCGGATTCAAGCCGCATGACCTGAAAGCATCACTCTCCGGCAGGCTGCCCGATCATGTGTTCATCACCCACTCTCACATCGACCATGTCGGCGCTTTGGATCATTTCGTTGCCGGAAAAATCCCGACATACTCCGCCGATCTGCCGGAAACCATCCATCTCGCCCCGGGCACCGCGGTTTCCTGCGGTCCGCTGACCATCCGCGCCTGTGATCTATCAGGTCACGCCATCCCCTCGCTCGGATACCATGTCGACGGCCTGCCCCGGCCGCTGCTGGTCACCGGCGACGCCTTGTTCGCCGGTTCGATGGGCGGCTGTAAATCGGCACAAGCCTATCAGCTCGCCCTGTCGCGATTGAATGCGGTGCTCACGGGATTGCCGGACGACACGATCCTGCTGCCCGGCCACGGCCCGGCCACCACGCTGGGTGAGGAGCGCCGCTCGAATCCATTCCTGTAGGATCCTCAGCGGGCCAGATACATCCGCGATCCACGGACGTATTTTTCCGCCCAATATTTGACCTTGGCCTGCTCATCCAGCGTCAGGGTCCTCACCACCTTGCCCGGCGAACCGATCACCAGCGATCCCGGCGGGATGACAGTGCCGCCGGTGACCAAGGCTCCGGCACCGATGATCGAGCGCTCGCCGATCACCGCGCCATCAAGAATGATCGCCCCCATACCTACCAGCACCTCGTTCTTGACGGTACAAGCATGCAGGATCGCGGAATGCCCCACCGTCACCAACTCGCCGACATAGCACCCGTAGTCATCGGCCAGATGGACCACCGCGTTGTCCTGGATGTTGGACTTCGGGCCGATGACAATGTCATTGATGTCACCGCGCAGTGTGGCGTGGTGCCAGATGCTCGTCTCCTCGTGCAGTGTCACCCGTCCGATCACATCCGCGCTGGCGGCAATGAACGCGGACTCATGGATGGTCGGGGAAATCCCGTTGAAGTTCTCGATGGCCATGCGAAAATTGTGACACCGCCCCTCCCATCGCGCAATCCCGGGAAACCCCCGACTTACTCTCTCAGCAACGCCCGGTCCATTCAGGCCGACCATAGCGTGACTGGATTTTTTCCTCAATCCATCCGGCGGGAGGATCAAAATCCCCACCGGACCAAGTCCCGCCAAGCGCATCCGCCAAACACATCGCCCGCGACAGCGAGGCGTCCGCATCGCAAGGCAAGGCAAGCGACCCCTGATGCAACAATCCAAAACGCCCCCGGCGTTGGCCGGCACCCGCGATTTTCCTCCCACGCTCATCGACCAGGTCATGCCCCACCGGGTTTTCAAAACATGATGCCGCACCATTCGCAGACGCGCCATCGCTGAGGCTGGCTTGGAATCCCTCGCCAGCCAGGGCTTCTGACAGTGCGGCATGAATCGCGCGGTAACTTTCCGCGCCCCGCATGCCTGCCAGCGCCGTTCCTGCCGGAGCCACAACCGTGTAAGTCCAATCCGCCCGATGGTCCACGATCCCGCCTCCCGTCCACCGCCTCACCCACTCCAACCCGGGAAACGCGCTGGCCGCATCGCCGATCTTCCCGAAATATCCCAAGCTCCCCCAACAGCCATCCCACTGGTATACGCGCAATACGGGTGCGCAGGAGTTTTCCAAAAGCCATTCATCCACCGCCATTGCCTCCGGCCCGGGCCTGCGCTCCGGATCCACCCACAGACTCAATGTTTCAATCACTCTCACCAGCCGGATCCTGCCCACAATCCCGCGTTCCGAAAACCGAAATCCTCAGCGCTCTTGCAATCCGCCACAAGCTCGCCAACTTCACCGCATGTCCATCGCGCCCAAGCCAAACAGCGCCCTCCTCATCGTCGGCCACGGGTCCACCGAAAACCCGGATTCATCGACTCCTTATTTCGAGCACGCCCACGAAATCCGGCGCCGCCAACTCTTCGCGGAAGTTCATTGTTGCTTCTGGAAGGAGGAACCCTCGATGCGCGAAGCCCTTTACCTGATCGATTCGGACGAGGTCTATGTGGTCCCCGATTTCATCAGCGAAGGATATTTCACCCAGGATGTCATCCCACGGGAACTCCAACTCACCGGCCCCACCAGCGTGGTCCGCGGAAAAACCCTCCATTACTGCCTTCCCGTCGGCGTGCACCCATCTATGACCGGCCTGATTCTCCGCCGCGCCAGGGAAGTCGCCCCGGACATCCGACCCCAGGATACGACCTTGATCATCACCGGCCATGGTACCGGGCTGAACCAGAATTCTACCAAGGCCATCCGCGATCAGGTCGATCACATCGCGGCTTCCAACGCCGGCTACGCCAAAGTCCTCGACGCCTACATGGAAGAACAACCGTTCATCGCCAAATGGGATGAAATGTCCGATACACCCAACGTCATCGTGGTTCCTTTCTTCATCTCCGACGGACTCCACTCCTACCAGGACATCCCCGTTCTGCTCGGCATCGAACCCGAAGTCGGACCCGCTGCCAGCCAGCGCGAGGTCTTCCGTCACAACCCCCACCACCTCCGCGGCAAAACCCTTTACTATAGTTCGGCCATTGGAACCGAACGTTTGATTGCCGATGTCATCCTCGACCAGGTCGCGGATTTTGATAGCGCCCATAAATCCCAGACAGCGAACTGATTGTAAACATTATCACACCTCAATCATTCATGAGCAAAACCGCTTCCCAACTGCGCGAATTGATCCACTCCGGTATTCACCGAATCGGCGAGATTGAGATTCAATCAAATGTTTCAATCGATGATTATATCCTTTGTCACTGGCAGGACGTCGCTCTCTCCCTTCAGCCGGACTTTGGCGGGCTGGAAGTCCACACCGGCCCGGATGACGCACGCGACATCTGCACCTACGCCGAAGACGGCACCTACCGCTTCGCCAAGGGCCAGATCAACCTGAAACGCGGCTGGGTGATGATCCTCGAAAATGAGGAGGACTTGCGGCTTGCCCTGGACCAATTTTACCCCGCATACGTCGGGTTGTTCCTCGCTCACCGCAATGGCACCTTGGAGGTCGAAAACCTGCGCGACAAACTCCAGCGCCAGACCGGCATGTATCGTTTCGCCCGAACAATCAGCGACGCGGGTGCCCAAACACTCGTTCGGGAAGTCTGCGGCCCGGCGCATCAGTGCGCCAAACGCATCTTGTGGAAACTCGACGAGAACACGCCTCTCGATGACAGCGAGGCCAGCCGTTTCAATGGAATCCCCGATCCCGGTATCGATTCCTCGCAAGCCATCCCCCTGCTCTGTCGCGAAGCCTGCAACCACTTTGTCGCTGAGTGCCGGCGCGTGGCCAAAGCCGAGTTCGAGCAGAATAAAACGAGTGATTGAATCAACTGAATCAATCACTCAGCGCATCACTTCTTTTGACGAGCTGTGGCTTTGAGCCTGAGTGCGTTAAGTGCGATGAAGCCGGTGGCATCGTCTTGGTTATAAGCCTGTTCTTGACCGCCTTCCATGGTGGCAACGGCTTCGGAATACATGCTGAAGGGCGAGCGGCGACCGGCCTGCATGACATTGCCCTTGTAGAGCTTGAGGCGCACTTCTCCGGTGACGGTCTTCTGGGTTTCGGTGACGAGAGCCTGAATCGCTTCACGTTCCGGGGCGAACCAGAAGCCATTGTAAACGAGCTGGGCGTATTTAGGGATCAGGCTGTCACGGATATGCATCGACTCGCGGTCCACCACGAGCGTTTCGAGGTCGCGGTGGGCAGCGAGCAGGATGGTGCCCCCCGGGGTCTCGTAAATGCCGCGTGATTTCATCCCTACGAAGCGGTTTTCGACGATATCGACGCGGCCGATGCCATTGCGGCCACCCAGCAGGTTGAGGACGCGCATGATGCCGTATGGGGTGAACAACGAATATCCATCCTGTTGGCCTGTGGACGTGACATCGCCCAACTCCCCGAGAATGGCGCAGAGGTTTTCGTGTCTCAGACCGATGGCATTGCCTTTTTCAAAGAGAATCTCGACATACTCCGGTTGATCCGGAGCGTCCTCGGGGGAAACCGAGAGCACATACATGTCGCGGTCTGCCGGGGTCGTGGCATCATACCAGGGGTCTTCCATGGCACCCGCCTCGAAAGAAATGTGGAGCAGGTTGCGATCCATTGAATACGGCTTCTTCATCGACGCCTTGACCGGGATCCGGTTGGCCTCGGCGTAAGCAATCATCTCGGAGCGCCCGGGAAACTGCTTGCGGAATTCGGCGTCACGCCATGGAGCGATGCACCTGACGTTCGGGGCCAGCGCGGCGGCGGAGAGCTCGAAGCGGACCTGGTCGTTGCCCTTGCCGGTGGCACCGTGCGCGATGGCGTCCGCGCCTTCGGCCAGGGCCACGTCCATCATGCCCTTGGTGATGCACGGGCGGGCGATCGAGGTGCCCAGCAGGTAGCGCCCCTCATAGATCGCGTTGGCCTGGATCATCGGAAAGATGAAATTCGCGGCAAAATCCTCCTTGAGATCGCCGATGAAGCACTTCGAGGCTCCGGTCGAAAGCGCCTTGGCCTCCAAGCCGTCGAGCTCGTCACCCTGACCGACATCGGCGCAGTAGGCGATGATTTCCGCGTTGTATTTTTGCTTCAACCAGAGGAGCAGGACGGAGGTGTCGAGACCACCCGAGTAGGCGACGAGAATTTTCATGAGGCGCGAAGGCAAGCATGATCCAGCCCGGCCCGCAAGTGAAGACAGCGCAGGAATCCCGGATCAGGCGTAAATTTCCCGGTAATACTGGTCCGCCATCCGGTCCGCGTCGAAGAACGGGACGATGTCGTTCATGGAATGAAACACGATCTCGTCCCACTTCTTCGGGTGGTCGTAGTAGGCCGGAAGCACCTTGTGGTTGAGCACCTGATAGAAACTGTGGATGTCATGCGCGTCGCGTTCGTCCGGGTCCAGGCCGGGGTCGGCCGGCGGCATGATGAACGCGTTGAGCCCGTCCCTGGCGAACTCGCAGACCCAGCCGTCGAAGGTGGAGAGGTTGACCGAAGCGTTCATCGCGGCGGTCATGCCGGAGGTTCCGGACGCCTCGCGGGTGACGACCGGGTTGTTCAGCCAGATGTCCGATCCGTTCTTGAGGTGGCGGGAAAGCTCGAGCTCGTATCCGACCAGCACGGTGGCGTTCGGGTAGTCGCGGGTGAGATGAATCAGACGGTTGAAGGTCTCGAGCGCCGTGAAGTCGAATGGATAGGGTTTGCCGGCCCAGATCATCTGCACCGGATGCTTCGCGTTGTTGAGCATGTCGCGGAACATCTTGATGTCTCGGGTGATCAGGTCGGGGCGCTTGTAACCTGCGAAACGGCGCGCCCAGACGATTGTCAGCACATCGGGTTTGAACAGCTTTCCGGTCTGGTCGGCGACGATCCGGAACAATTGCTCCTTGAGCTCGCGCTTGCGATGGCGGAGTTCCACCGGATCCGCATGGGCGCGCGCGTGTTCGAGTCCGGGATCCGCCCAGTATTTCTTGTTCTGGGCGTTGGTGATGTGGGTGATCTCGCAGACCCCCGCATAATCCTTCCACATCTGGCGGGAAACCTCGCCATGGAGCTTCGACACCCCGTTGGCAATACGGGCCAGCCGCAGGGCCGCAAGCGAGTGGTTGAACTCATCGCCGTCAATTCCGGTGATTTTCCGCACCACATCCTCCGGCAGACCGCCGAAAAACGAAAAATCCCTGAGCAATGTGAAATCGTGGCGCTCGTTGCCGGCCTCCTCCGGAGTGTGGGTGGTGAAGACCAGGCGCTTCTTGACCTCAGCCACACTCTGGTGCTTTTCGTAAAGGTGGAATGCGCACGACAAACCATGCGCCTCGTTGAGGTGCCACACCTCCGGATCCACCCCCAGTTCCTCTAACAACCTGGCCCCACCCGCGCCGAGGATGATGTATTGTGCGATGCGGCGCAGGTGGTCCTGGTCGTAAAGCCGGTGCGTGATGGCCCTGGACAACGTGTCGTTTTCCTCAATGTCGGTACTGAGGAAGAACATCGGTACGGTGTTGAAAACATCACCCGGAAGGAACAGGGCCTTGACCCACACGGGATGGCCGTGAACCGGCACGGTGAAGCGGATTCCGGTATCCTGAAGAAACGCGTATTCCTTCCTGCGGAACTGGATCGCCAGCTCGCGGTCCTCACCGCGTGACTGGTTGTAGTAACCGTAACTCCAGAGGATTCCGATGCCGCAGAGATTCTGCCTGAGGTCCGCCGCGGAGCGCATGTGGGAGCCCGCCAAAAATCCAAGACCGCCGGAATAAATCTTGAAGCTTTGGTCGATCGCGAACTCGCAGGAAAAATATACGGCGCTTTTCGCATACTGCGGGTCGATCTCGTAATGATGGGTGAATGGCTTGGGGAGAAAGGACAGGGACATGGCAATTATCTTGGGGAAAACAGTATAGCTCGTTGCCGGGCGAATGTAAGTCTTTTATCCGAATGCGCGGTCAAGCCGATTTCATCATGCGTGATGAATCAAACCAAACCACGCCGGAAACGCTGCTCGTTGCGTGCCAGATCGTGAAAAATTGAAGCCTTGAATCTGTGGCCCGTGTCAGCCATCGCCGCGCAGCCAGGCGGCAACCGCGGCAGCGGCACGATGGTGCGCACCCTCGCCTCCAAGTTTCGCCGTGGTCTCCGCCAACCGCGCGCGCAGCATGTCGCGGGCCTCGGGAAATTCGAGAAACCCGCGCAATGCATCCGATACCGCCTTCGGTGTCGCCGCGCCCTGGATGAGTTCCTTCACCACTTCCTCGCCCGCCAGGATGTTGACGAGCCCTATGTATTTGATTTTCACCAGCAGCTTTCCGAGCGCGTAGGTCAAGGGGGCGACCCGGTAAACCAGACAATATGGCAGACCGTAATAGGCGGCCTCCAGGGTGGCGGTACCGCTGGCAATCACTGCACAACAGGCGCGCTGCATCAACGGGTGGCTTCCTCCATCGCTCACCCTGATGAATTCCGGCATTCCGGCATCCTCCAGCAGCCCGCGGATCTGACCGGCGAGCTTCGGTGACGCCGCAGGCACCTCGAACTTGAGATCCCCACGCCATGCCGAGAGCTTTCGTGCCGCTTCGATCATCATTGGAAACAAGCGGGCCACCTCGCGCTCCCGGCTCCCGGGAAACAAACCGACCAGCGTGTCATCGCGCGCGATTCCCGCGACCCGGCCGGCTTCAAGCTCGTCCACCAGCGGGTGTCCCACAAACGTGGTTTTCAAACCCGCGCTTTGGAAAATTTCACGCTCGAATGGAAGCAGGCAAAGCATCTCATCCAACAGCCGCGCCATTTTCGGAATGCGGCCTTTGTGCCATGCCCAAACCTGCGGGCTGATATAATAGACCAGCCTGGTTTCGGGACAACGTTTCCTGACCGCCTCCGCGAAACGCAGGTTGAAACCCGGATAATCAATCAGCAGCAAGACATCCGGCCTGAACGCCTCCAACTCGCCCAGCATCTTCTCAAACCGCTCTTTGAACCACCCATAGCGCTTGAGCACTTCCCAGACGCCCATCACTGCCGCATCCTCGACCCAATCCTCCAGGCCCGGCCCTGCCACCGCCGCCATCCCGGGACCTCCCACCCCATGCACCTCCAGCGCAGGCACCATCCCCTTCAACTCCCGGAGCAACCCCGCACCGTGCGCATCCCCGCTCAACTCACCGGCAACCACATACAAACGTTTCGACATGCCCGCGCTTCATACCTCCACCTCTCCGGCCTGACCATGAAAATTCCCCGCCCAACCCGCTGATTTCCGAAAATCACCCTGTGATCAGACTTCCGCATTGATTTCGTGGCGATCGCCGCTTTGATCAGGCCTCCGCAGCAACTCTCGCCACCCACCATGCCCGCTGAACCAACGCAATCCCCTGTGCCTCTCGCCGAAATCGCCCACGGCCCCAGCGCTTTCGAGATGTTTCTCGACCGCAACCAGAAAAACCTGGTCATCCTCGCCATCCTGCTCGTCATCGCCACCGCCGCCTATGTCATTTATCAGGGCGTCGAAAAGGGCAACCAGGAATCCGCCGGTGCCGATCTCTACAAGGCAAAAGACCTGCCCGCATATCAGGCAGTCATTAAGAATCACGCCGACACCAACGCCGCCAAAAGCGCCATGCTCCTGCTCGCAGACAGCCAATGGGCCGACGGCCAGCAAGATGCGGCGATTGAAACGCTCAAACAACTGATCGCCACCGGCGGAGACCACCCCGCGCTGCCAAGCGCAAAAGCCAGCCTCGGCGCGAAGTTGATGAGCCAGGGCAAAGCCGCGGATGCCGCCAAGGTGTTCCAAGACCTGATCGAAGACCCCAACGCACGTTTCATCGCACCCTACGCGCTCATCTGCCTGGGCGACATCGCACAAGCCGCCGGTGACACTGGAAAAGCGGAAGAAACCTACAGCCGGGTTAAAACCGAATACCCTGAAAGCCAGTTTGTGAGCACCGCCAACCAGCGCAGCACCAACCTCAAGGCAAAACCCCCGGTTGAAATCGAACCGCCGCCCGCTCCCGAACCGGCGGCAGCCCCCGAAACCACGCCGCCCGCCGCTCCTCTGCAAGTCACGCCCGCCGAACCGGCACAGGATCCGAAGCCCGCTGTGGAACCTGCGCAAGATCCTTCATCGCAACCGAGTAGTGACAAGGCGGATGCCGGCAAATCCGCGAATGACCCTCCTCCCGCCCCAAATCCCTGAAGCCGATATTTGCTGATTCCCACCAACCTCCAACCCCCGATCACACCGTGTCACAACATTTCTTCAAAAAAGTCATTGGCCACGACAACAGTGAACCCGCGCGCCAGGCACCCGAACCACGCCACCCGGAACCACAAGCCGCGCCCGCGGCAGCAGCCCCGCCCTTCCGTCCTTCCAACATCACTCCGTCAGCCACCCGCAACGTCCTCTCGTCCGATGTCGAAATCAAAGGAACGGTGAAATTCACCAACGACCTGGTCGTCGATGGCAAGATCGAAGGCGAAATCAATTCCAACGGCAGCCTCACCGTCGGAGAAAACGCCCGCATCAAGGCGGAAATCAAAACCGCCGCCATCGTGGTGTATGGCAAGGTCCACGGCAATCTCACCGCGACCGACCGCGTCGAACTCAAAGCCAGCGCGGAAGTCGTCGGCGACATCAAGGCCAAAACCCTGGCCATCGAGGCCGGCGCCATCTTCATCGGCAAATCCACCGTTGGCTCCCCCGAACAGGCACCAGCCCAATCGCCCGCGCCTGCAGCCGCCGCCAAACCGGCCGCGCCAGCCGATGCACCGAAACAAGTTCCTCTCGCAGGCATCCATCCCTGAATTTGAGACCGATCCGTCCCGCCATGGCCGATGAGCCCCAGCGCCATCGTATCGAGGTGGCATGTCCCGAATGCGGACACATCCAAATCGAACCCGCACTCGTCGTCTCCACCCTTTGCCGGTCCTGCCGTGCCAATTTCCAAGTGAGGGATGGCAAGGGTGTCAGCCGGCCTCAGACCGTCACGCGCCTCGCCAAACCCCGCAGCAATGACGAACCCGAACCCGAACCGGCACCGGCCGAACCGGAGAAACCCAAACCTTCCTACCGGAAAGCCCCACCCACTCCGCCGCGCAGATCATTGCTGAAACGGCTGCTGCTGCCGCAAAAGCCACCGCGCGAAGTCACTTGCTTCGATTGCCACCACACGTTCACCGCAATCGCCGAGGCCCAGTCGAGCCAATGCCCGAAGTGCGGATCCTACGTCAGCCTGCTCAACTACGAAATCTCCAACCATTGGAACCGCCGCATCCAAACCTGCGGCGATGTCCTGATCCAGAAGTCCGGCGCGGTCTCCGGAGTCACACTGCGCTGCCACCACCTCACCGTGCTCGGCTCGCTTGCGGGCTCGGTCGAATGCTCGGGAGACCTGATCATCCGCAACCACGGAAAAATCGTCGGCACCGTGTCCTGCCGCAACCTCCGCGTGGAAAAAGGGGCACGCGTCGAGTTCCTCCACCCGGTCACTGCCAGCAGCGCAACCATCGATGGCCACGTCCGCGGCCAAATCTCCTGCACCGGACCCGTGACGCTCGAAAAACGCGCCCAGCTCCACGGACTCGTCCGCACCTCCTCGCTGGTGGTGAAACCCGGGGCCAAACACACCGGCACCATCGAAATGACCCAGGCCGCCGGCTGATCCGGCGATCTAACGAAAAGCTCCCATGTCCACCGCACTCGACCTGAAACAGGAAATCCTGGAGCTCAAGAAAACCCGCAACGCGGTGATTCTCGCACACAACTATCAGACCGCCGATATCCAGGACGTCGCGGATTACGTCGGAGACTCCCTTGGTCTCGCCTATCATGCGAAGGCCACCGACGCCGATGTGATCGCGTTCTGCGGCGTTCATTTCATGGCCGAGACCGCCAAGATCGTGAACCCCGGCAAAACCGTCGTTCTGCCGGATGCGGACGCAGGCTGCTCGCTCGAACAAAGCTGCCCCGCCGACCAGCTCGAAGCCTTCCTCAAGGCCAACGCGGAGAAGAACTACTACGTCATCGCCTACATCAACTGTTCGGGCGCGGTCAAAGCCCTTTGTGACGTGATCTGCACTTCCGGCAACGCCGTCCGGATCGTGAATCTCGCGCCTGCGGACCGCCCGATCCTGTTTGTGCCGGACGAAAACCTCGGTGCCTGGGTAATGGAACAAACCGGCCGCAAGATGGACCTGTGGAAAGGCAACTGCTACATCCACGTCGAATTCACCCGTGACTCGATCCGCCGCATCAAGGAAGAGTATCCGGATGCCGTCGTCGTCGCCCACCCGGAATGCACCCAGGCCGTCCGCCTGCTCGCCGATGAGGTCTGCTCCACCGAGAAAATGGTCTCATTCTGCCGCAACACCGCGGCCAAGGACATCATCGTCGTCACCGAAAGCGGCATGCTCCACCGCCTCCGCCGCGAATGCCCGGACAAGAACCTCATCGCCGGACCAACCGACCGCTGCGCCTGCGCGGACTGCCGCTACATGAAGATGAACACCCTGCAGAAACTCCGTGACTGCCTGCAATCCCTCCAGCCACGCGTCGAAATGGAGGAATCCCTCCGCCAGCGCGCCGAGGCCCCGCTGCTCCGCATGCTGGAACAATCGAAGTGAGGATTTCTAACAAATAAATTCACAGCGTGATCTGTGCGCCAAGTTCGACCACACGGCCCGGGGGCAGTTGGAATTAGGCCTTGGCGCGCGATGCGTTGCGCGCCATGGCCGCAAAAACATAAAGCCGGATGCGGTCGATGAATGTCGCTTTTTTGCCGATACCGTAGGTTTCGCTGCCGAGGAAACAGGTTGCCTTGCCGGGCTGGAAGCGGATATTGTCCGGCATCAGCGATTTCAGCACGGCAGGAACGTCCGGTGTTTCGGTGAAGCCGAACCTGAGGGTCACGCGTTGAATGCCCTCGCCGATCTCCTCATGAAACGCGCCGGAAATCAGCGCCTGGCTGGCAATGATCGCCGCAAAAGTGGCCAGCAATGTGAGCGGAAACCTCATCGACTCCGGGGCCAGCAGGAAAAACGGGCTGCGGATCGCCGAGGGGTCCGCGGTCAGCAGCGCCGCCTGGCCCAGATAATTCAGGACCAACGCGGGCAACACCACCGCGAACCAGCCAAGCCGGATCGAACGGGCTCCAAAGTGGCCGAGATCGGCATACAGCGCCTCACCACCGGTCACCGCAAGAAACACCGCCGCAAACAGCGGAAAGGCATGCGTCCACTCGCGGATCATGAAGAGCACTCCTTCCGCCGGACTCAAGGCCAGCAATACCTGCGGGTGGTGTCACAGGGAACGCACACCCAGCAGACCCATCGTGGCAAACCACAACAACACCACCGGCTGCGCAAGCCCCCCTCGGAGCGCAAAGCGCGACCTTATCAAATCATTTTCCTGACCGCGCTCGCACACGGACATTTTGCACGACGCCATTTCCAAGGTAACGGATCAAATCCGGATGGACCGCCAATGGCCGCGGCCGTTGGCTGCGTTCTGATTCCGTCAATTTCTTATACCGGCATGGAAAAACAGCTCCGATCAAACCTGGCCCGCATGGCGGCCGGCAAAGAAGGTTTCCATGCGGTGGTGCAGATCATCATAGAAACGCTTCTTGATCGCTTCCAGCATCGCGCGCTTGTCGCTCTGTGCCACCCCGATCTGTTCCTCCTCGATCCGCATTTTCTCGGCGAACGACCGTTCCATCTCGATCAATGAATCCAGGAACTCGCGTGCCGCACGGCTGTGCTCGACTCCATCGACCAGCGCGTGTTCCAGGCGCGGATTGCGGGTTACGGAGATCAGGTTGCCGCTGGAAAGCTGTTCCATGTACCGCCCCCTCGTCTCGCGGAACACGCGGTGCTCGCTGTCGTAGGTGATTTCATCGCGGTCCACCAGGGTGTCATAGGGCCCGGGCTTGGTGAAAAACTTGATGATCAGCGGAATCGTATCCACCAGCATGAACAGCAGCGTGAGCACCACATACGTGTAAAAGGCGAACCTGCCGCCCTGGTCGCCGGCCTTGAACAGCGCATGCAGGGCCAGCGTCTGGGTGAGGATGTCCCGGCGCGGCTCGGCACGCAGCGAGGACAGCCGTTCGGCCTCCTCGGTCGTCAGCGCGGCCAGTTCCTCCTGGACGCGGCGCAGCTCTAACAATCGATTGTCGAGCTGGAGCTTGATTGTTTCGCGCAACGCGTTCTGCTGGCTGACAAATTGGCCGGCCTGGTCTTCCTCGACCTTGCGCTTGAGAGCCGCCACCCGCTCGGCTTCGGCCTCGTTGGCCTTGGCGATCTCTGCGAGCTTGTCTTCAAACAATGAAATCGTCGTCGCCTCGGCCTCACGGACCTGGGTCTGCAAGGTCGCTTTTTCCGCCGTCAGGTGTTCCAGCAATCCACCGATGCGTTTGGACTCCTCGCGTCTTGGCACAAGCTGGTCGTCACGGATCGAACGGGCGCGCGGTCCCTCGCCCTTCAGTCCGGACCGCTGCCCGTCGAGCTCGCGCTCGAATTCGGTCTGCCAGAATCCCAGCTCCGCCTGCAGCTTGGCAAACTGCGGTGTGAGTTCGGCCACCTGCCCGTCGATCACCGCCAAGCGCTCTTGAAATGGCGCGGTCGCCTCTTCAATCGCCTCTTTCAGCTCGGCCTGCTGGTTGGCACTCAGCCCGGGAATCGCCGCATCGGCATCCTCTTTTTCCTGCAGGATGAACTTGGCTTGAAACGACTCCTTCCACCGCTCGCGCTGCTCGGCGATGCCGGCTTCAAGCGCGGCCACCTCGCCCCGGACTTTTTTCTTCTGCTCCTCGAATGTCGCTCGCGCCGCCTCGATTTCCACCGAGCGGTCCTTTTCAATCACCGATGAGATGGTGTCGCGGAACAGCAGCAGCACCAGCGGGTGGGCGATGGTGATGCCCATCAGGATCGCGACCACCACCCGCAGCGAGAATTGGGACAGCTTGCGGAACACCGAGATATACGCGCGGTATCCGGCCAGCAGCGCGCGGTCGATGGTCAGGATGATGAATGCCCAAACCGCCGCCACCGGGTAAATCACGCCGGGTTTGTCCGTGATGGTGGAAAGCGCGTAGGCGCAGGCAATGAAGGCGAACGCGCACGGCACGAGCACCGTCGCTCCGAAGGCCACGTATTTCCGCTGTTCCCATGGCGGGCATTGCTCAAGGGTTTGGGTGCCCGCGCCGGAAAGCCAGAAAAAGAGCCGCTTGAATACTTGCATGGGAGTGGATCGGTGTGTGGTTGAACGCGTTGGACATAACGACCCGATTGCCTCACTCATTTCAACCCTGATTTTTGATTTTCCCACATTTTAACCACCACCCACCGGTTGACTTCATCCCACACGCCACCCATCGTCCGGCCATGATCGATGTGGTTTGCGCGCTGATCACCAACCGGGATGGTCGCTTCCTCGCCTGCCTGAGGCCTGCAGGCAAACATCTCGGCGGCCTCTGGGAATTTCCCGGCGGCAAGGTGGAACCCGGCGAAGCCCCGGAATCGGCGCTGGTTCGGGAACTCCGCGAGGAACTCGCCGTGACAGTCGTTGTGGGAAACCCTTTGCGCCCGGTCGTTTGGAAATACGACACGGCCACAATCCGCCTGCTCCCGTATTTCTGCACGATTGCAAGCGGCGGGCTCTCACCTGCGGAACACGAACGCATCCTCTGGTGCGCACCACATGACTTTGAAAGCTTGGAATGGGCCCCCGCCGACCAGCCCGTGCTCGATCAAATCCGCGAGGCGATCGCGTCAGGGCGCGTTGAAACTTTCAAGGCGGAAGCTTGAGGTCCCCCGCCCGGGCGGCCTTGCGGCGTGCAACCGCCTGCAGCACCAGCGGATGGGCGATGTTTGCGGCCAGAATCGCACCCGTTCCGACAAAAAAACCGGGATGCAGCTGGCGGTGCTCTCCGAACAAAAAGGCCGCCATCGCAATGCCATAAACCGGCTCGAAGTTGATCGCAAGATTGCCGGTGTAGGCGCTCAAGTGCCGCAACAAATGAATGTGAAACGCGTGGGCGAACACCGTGCACACCCAGGCCAGCAACAACACCCACAGCCAATCCGCACCCTGGAAGTCAAACAACCTCGCATAAGCCCCACCACCATCCACCAGCGGCAGCGACATCAGGCAGACGGCGCAGGCCCCGACCATTTCCCACGTCACCATGATCCGCGGGTCCATCGACTCCTGCCGCACCAGCCTGCGGTTCAATACCGGGAAAACCGCCGCCAACAGGGCGCTCGCCATCCCCAAGCCAAGACCGCCCAAATGCCCGCGCTCAAACCCTGCCACCAACAGGATCCCAATCAACACCAGAACCCCCAACGCCACCTCCAGCGGACGCACCCCGCGCCTCTCCAACAACGGCTCGGTGAAAGCCGTGAAAAACGAAGACGTCGCAAGCCCCGCAAGACAGATGGATATGTTGGAAACCCGGATCGCCCCGAAAAAACACATCCAATGGACACCCACGATGCCGCCGATCGCCAGCAAAGGCAGCAGTTTCCCCGGCGGAGGCATCACCCCGCGCCGCAAAATCACTCCGGTCAGGAACGCCGCTCCCACCGCAGCCAGGGAGGTCCGCCAAACCACCAGCGCCGGAGCCGAAAAACTCGACAAATGCCCGATGATCGCCGTGGTCGAAAACAGGGCGACCAACAGGTGCAGTTGCAAATAGATCCAGCGCGGCATGCCGCCGCCAGCATGCCCGCACCGCTTCTTTCGGCAACCGCAAAGCATGAACCACCAGGGCGGACGTATCAAAAAAACATAGGATTCACCGCCAAGCCGCGAAGGCCGCAATGGATTTTCAATGAACTTGGATATGGCAGAACGATATTGCCACTTGTTTAAGCCGCTTTCGGGCTCTGTTTTTGAATGGCTTTGCGATTCCTTGGCGCCCTTTGCGGCTTGGCGATGATCAATCTGAGATTCAGATGCGCCGGCCCTGCATGAACCGCCGCTTGCCAAGCCATCCGCATGGCTTCTACATGTCGTCGTGCCGCCAGCCTGAATCCGCGACAAACCAAAAACCCGGCATCCGTCAACAAGCGCCACTCTTCCCGAACCCACCGGCGCAGCCGCATCCCATCCCGCCCATCCACCAGGAAATCGCTCCTCTCCCGCCATGAAACGCTCGCCTCTCAATTGGACGCTGCCGCAGGAAATCGAAGCCCGGCTCGGTGAAAACACCTATGGCCGCCAACGGGTGATCGACGAGGCCGGCCACCTGCTCATCATCCTCACCCACCCGCCGGTGGTCGACTCGATGGATCGTGAGCCAGCCTTGTTCCTCCGCAAGCCGGACGGCTCGCTGCTCGCCAACGGCAATGATGACGGCGCACCGGAACTCCGTCATCTGTTGGATGAATACCGCACACGCTGGGAGGAATGCGACAAGGATTACGATTCCGCGGAAAGCGCCGAGGATCTCCTCAGGCTGCTGGAAAAGCTGGCACCTCTCAACCGCTCCTCCACCAATCTGGCCCGCGCCCTCCAGGCAGCTCGGGACGCCGCGAAGGACGACAAATTCCTCATCACCATGCGCGACGAAAGCGGGGAGATCTCACGAGCGTTCGACCTCCTCACATCAGACGCCAAGCTCAAGCTCGACTACAGCATCGTCAAGCATTCCGAAGCCCAGGCCGCCCAGGCACAGGCGATGCTCGCCGCCCAGCATCGCCTGAATGTGCTCGCCGCCATCACGTTCCCCATCGTGTCCCTCGCCACGGTGCTCGGCATGAATCTCAGGCACGGATTGGAAAACCATTCGCCCCTGCTGTTCCTGATGGTCACGGTGATTGGCGTGTTGATCGGAATGTTTCTGAAACGCTGGGTGACGCGCTGATCCGCAACCGATGCCCGCGGTCACCGCGCGGCGTGACCAAGCTCCTCGAGCTCGATCTCCTTGTACCATGCCTCCGATGGAGCGCCGCTGTGAATTTGCAGGCCGATGTGCCCCGACCGCGCGACCTCCGCGTCGGTCTCGGTGAAATCCACCGTCCGCATGCCGTTCAACCACACCTGGATCCGCGGCCCCTCGCAGCGGATCCTGTAATCGTTCCAACCGTCCAGCCGCACCACCTTGGCGACCGCCGCGGCATCCGGTTGGGCGAGGAAGCGGTTGCGGCGGCTTTCATCGTAAAGCCCGCCCCAATACTCGGACGCGGCATCCGCCTGGTACCCGGACATTTCACGGCTGTTAGGAACGCGTACGCTGCGGAACTGGATGCCGCCGTTCCCCTTGCCGGCGGTCAGGCGCACCTTGAGACGCAATTCAAAATCCCCGTAAGTCTTGCGGCTGCTGAGGAATTCATTCTGTGGAATCGGCTTCGACATGCCGCCGGCCACCACCGCCCCGGCCTCAATGCGGAACCACTTGAGATCCCCCTCCCATCCCTCGAAACTCCTGCCGTCGAATATCCTCTTCCGTGACGCGCGGCCGGCCATTTCCTGCACGGCGGCACGCATCGGGTCGGAAAGTTGCGCACCCGCCAGCGTGCCTAACAATTCCCTGGCCTTGTCGGAACGGCCGTCCTGCAAAAGGTTCCGCGCGGCCGCCAGCGCCGCATGGATGGCGGCGCTTCGTTTCACACCGGATTTGCCGGCCCACGCCTCGCGCAAGGCGGCCACCGCATCATCGCTGGCGATCTTGCCAAGCGCCGCCAACGCCTCCTTGGCCGGCTCATCCGGGGCACCGGACGCCAGTTTGGCAAGCATCGGCACGGCCGCGGCATCGCGCAGGATCCCCAGCGAGTCGATCACTCCGCACAAGGCGCCACCGCTCAGATCCGGCAGCGATTTCCGCAGGGCCTCGACTGCGGCAGGATCCCCCATCAACTGGAGGCCGGAGCGTGCGTAGTCGGTCAACTGCTTGTCTTTGAGCAGCACCGCAAGCGCGGGAATGGCTGCGGCTTTGCCTGCCACGGCCAGTTGCTGGCACGCAAGGGCCTTGCTCTGGGCGGCGGCGTCGGATTCGAGAACCCGGATCAATTCTTCGGTGGGGGGAAAGGGAGCTTTCATGAGGTTTCCTTAGGGTTGGCGTTTCAGGCATGCCAGGGAGCACGGCGCGCGCGGCTGCGCAGACGGTTGGCCTCGTCATCATTGACGAAGGACTCGGTCTCCGGATCAAAAGTCACTTTGCGCCCCAACTGCCATGCGGTGGTGGCGGCAAAACACGCGACATGCGAACTGCGGGTCGCAACCGAGTTGGAAGCGGTCAACCCGCGCGACTTGACACAATCGAGGAAATCCCGCGCATGCGCCGTGGGATCCGTTCCCGCCATACCATCGAGCGCCACACCGTCCAGCAACGATTTCGGCCCGGCCTCGATCTTCGCGAAATCCCCGACTTCCACCCAACCCTCATCGCCCTCGAAGCGCACCGGGCATGTCCCGAGATTCAACCAATCCCCCTCGCCATTGAAACCTCCCAGCCTCATCACCAGCTTCACCCCGTCGGCATAGCGCGCGTGGATGGTGCCCTTGTCGTGCTCATACTCGACCGGCGCGTCTCCATCCTTGTCGAGCGCCCATTGGCACAAATCCACTGTGTGCGCCCCCCAATCGAGCATCCTCCCAGGCGTGTCAAAATCGTGATACGCGCGCCATTGGCCGCGGACGTAATCCCCGTGATACGGCCGCCACGGGGCGGGCCCCAGCCAGCGGTCCCAATCAACCTCCTCCTTCGGTGGCTCAGGCTCGCCGGGCAGCCAGTCGTAACGCTGCACCAAGTCGTAGATCGAGGCATGCACGGTGTGCAGTTTGCCCAGCCTGCCACTGCGCGCGATCCTGACGGCATGCTTGAAATTGGCGACGTTCCGCCGCTGGGTGCCCGCTTGGAAAACGCGGCCATAGCGGCGGACGGTCTCATCGAGTTCGGCACATTCCGCCATGGTGATGGCACAGGGTTTTTCGGAGTAGACATCCTTGCCCGCCTTGACGGCCAGCATGCTCGCCACGGCATGCCAGCGGTCACCGGTGGCGATCAGCACCGCATCGATGTCGGCCCTTGCCAGCAGTTCAAGCATGTCCGGGATTTCAACGCAGTCGGTGTTTCCCCTGCGGCGGTCGATCATCATCTTCGCGGTGCGGCTGTTGCCCTTCTGGACATCACTCACCGCCACGAACTGCGCGTCCTGATGTTTGAGGAAACCATCCAGCACCACCCGGCCGCGGGGACCAATGCCGATCGCACCCATCGCCACCCGGTTGCTGGGTGCGACGTGTCCGTCCCGCCCGAGCGCGCTGGAAGGAATGATGGTGGGCATCCCTGCCGCCAGGGCGGCGGTTTTCAGGAAATTTCTCCTCGTGGTGGCATTGTTCATGGCAATGGCCCCATACCACCAGGAACATGGCGCTCTTTCATCGGAAAAAAGCCGCCACTTCAGGGAAAAAACCGCTCCCTCAGGAAAGAAAAAGTGCTGCCAGGGAATCCGCGGCAAGCCCGGACAAACTACCGTTGCTCCGATCAAGGCCTGGCGGGGTTCGCCTGCCGAACCTCCACGGCCCCTGACAGCGGACGGAAGCAAACCCACATCCGCCCCGCGCGCAACTGCAATCTGCCTGATGCCCCGCTTTTTCCACCCTCCGGACCACCCCCGGTCCACCATCTCAAACATGACACACCCCCCGGAACAGCCCTGCAATGGAATGGCCGTTCCCAACCACCGGGCGAACCGCCGAACACAATGGCCCGCCCCCTCGCAATAGCAGTTAGCCTTTCAGGGCGCTTGACGCCCCCCGCGAATGGGAACACCTTTTCCCCGTGAAAACGACAAACCCGGCCACCCTGGCACCGACTGGAAAATCACGCGCCGCAAGCCCCTCTCCCCGCCGCTCCTTTCCCGGCCTTCCGCTGCCCCGGGTTTTGCTATCAGCTTTTCTCGCGGCCACGGCCACGAATCTCCCGGCTGAAACCAAGCCGGCAGGGAATGCCAACGCCCCGGAATCCGCAGCCGCGTCGAAACCACTGCCCGACTTCGTGGACAACAGCACACTGCCCTGCTTCCCGCCGGTCACCAGCCAGGGCCCCACCGGAGCCTGCTCGATCTTCGCCGCACTGTATTACCAGATGACCCACATGTCGGGCCTCGCCAATGGCTATGACAACAAAACCAGCAAATCGAATGTGCTCGCCCCCAACTGGACGATGAACTTCGGCGTCGGCGGCGTCGGCTGCTACGACCTCTCAAGAAAAAACGGCTGCGCCTCAATGGAGGACATTCCCTTTGTCCCGGATGCCAAGCTCTGGAACACCGACCCCCGCGTCTGGGCGCGCGCCCTCAAACACCGCGTGGACCAGAACGGCTCCATCGGCAACGTCGATACACCGGAAGGATTCCACAAGATGAAGGAATTGCTCAGCAAGGGATACGTCCTGTATTTCGACTCATGGATCGGCTCCTTCCAGTTCAAACGGGCCGGCGACGATCCCTCCACCGACAAGGATGATCCATGGGTCGGCAAGAACGTGATCTATGGCGTGGACAACTACGTGGCCGGACACGCCTTGGCCATCGTCGGCTACAACGACCACATGTGGGTCGACATCAATGGCAACGGCAAGGTCGAACCCGCCGAAAAAGGCACCATCAAAATCGTCAACTCCTGGGGCGGTGCCTATGAAGACCGCGGCTTCACCTACGTCTGCTATGACGCGCTGAGCCAGAAATCAAAGGTCGAGGGCGTGCCGAAAAACCGCAGGGACGGATCGGTCTTCAACTACAACACCGCCTACTGGGTGACCTTCAAGCCCGACTACTATCCGCGGCTGCTCGCCAAAATCACGGTGAACACCGCCAAACGCAACCAACTCAAGGTGCAGCTCGGATACTCCCCTGTCACCGGGGAAAAACCGGAATACCTCTGGGACTCATACCTGCTCAACAAAAACAGCGACGCCAAGGGCTTCGATGGCTCGGACTCCGCCACCGACGGCACCTTCGTCCTGGATTTCACGGATTTGATCACCGACCACAAACTGGAAAACACAGGAACCGGCCGCTGGCATGTGTCCATCACCGATTCGGAGGCGGATGGCAGCCCCGTGATCCTCAAGGACTTCTCGCTCATCGACTACATCACCAGGAAGAAAATGAAGTCCTCCCTCTCCTTCCCCATGTCGGTGGATGGAACCACCACCCATGCCTGGGTCGATTATTCGCTGAAGCTGCCGGACGACAAGAAGCCCCCCTCGGTCCCACGAAACCTCACGGTGGAAAAATTCTTCATGAACACCGCCACGCTGTCGTGGGAACCCTCAAGGGACAACGTCGCGATCAAACACTACAAGGTGTTCCGCAACGGCAAGCCATACATGACCACGGAGAAAACCACCATCACCGAAACCAACCTTCCGCTGGACCGCACCTATACCTACACCGTCGCCGCAATCGACACCCTCAACAACATGTCCGCCCAAGGCTATACCGCCACGGTCCGCGTGACGAAAAGCGCCACCTTCGATACGGACGCCACCTACAAGCTGGTCAATAAGAAAAGCGGCAAGGCCCTGTCCGTCGCCCAGGGAACCTTCCAGCCCGGCGTCCCCTTCGTGCAATACAACTTCTCCAACCAGGGAATGCAGCACATGAACCTGTCCGACGCCGGCGACGGCAGCTACAGGATCCATACCAAACATAAGGAACTGCTCGTCCAGGTGGACTTCGGCGCCCTCGCCGACGGCACCAAGGTCTGCCTCTGGTCCGACAACGGATCCGATAGCTGCAAGTGGATCATGATCCCCTCCGGCAGCGACGCCTACGCGATCGCCAACAAAGCCAGCGGCAAGGTGCTCGCCGTCGTCGGCGGATCCACCGAGGAAGCAGCAATGACCGAACAAACCACCTTCACCAAGGACGACAGCCAGCTCTGGTTCATCAACGACATCACGAAATGAACCGACACCCCGCGCCCAAGCCTCTACCGCCAACAAACAACCCAATCAAAAACAATCCGTCCCATACTTTTGAAATGGGCATTGATGGGGGAGTGTAAGCTTCACTCGTCACGAGACAGGTTGAAAGCAGAGCATCCGGGCCGCAACCACCGGCACGGACCATGGACAAGAGCAGATCCACGGCGGGCTATCGGAGCCCGAGCGGCTTGCCGAGGATCTCGCGGGTGACGATCGCGTTGCGCAGGTTCCTGCGGTTGGAAACGAGTGATTTGTAGGAGGGAGTTTTGGAATCGGCCTGGCGCGGTGTGTTCTTGGCGGCGGCCCGCGAGCGTGCGGCAGCGGCACCACCGGTGGTCACCGCCTTGCTTTCGCGGATCTGGCGCAGGCGCTCCTGCATCTCCGATTGGCGCTTCAGCACCATCTCCGCCTCACGTGCCGCCTCGGCCGCAGCAAGTGCCGCGCGTGCGGTTTGCAGCGTCGGTGGAGGAGGCAGTGACGGGGGCGCGGGAGTGCCCTCCTGCTCCCAATCCTCGGGCGGGCCGAAGACATCGCCCTCCCCCATTTCCTCACGCGCCTCGCGTTCTTCACGCTCGGCCGTCTTGGCGTCCATGCGGGTCTTGAACCATGACGCAAGCGCCAGGACCACGAGGATGACGATTTGGAAGTTGTCAAAAATCCAGTCCATGGCACGGGAGATGGTTGATGCGGTATCCGCCGCGGATCACTGCTCGGATTTGGAAATGCTGGAGCGCATCTGGGTGTCGGACTTGACGTTCTCCATGCGGTAATAGTCCATCACGCCGAGGTGGCCGCTGCGGAACGCCTCGGCCATTGCGAGCGGCACCTGGGCTTCGGCCTCGACGACCTTGGCCTTCATTTCCGCGACGCGGGCGACCATTTCCTGTTCCAAGGCGACGGCGGCCGCGCGGCGGATTTCCGCCTGGGCCTGGGCCATGTTCTTGTTGGCTTCCGCCTGGGCTTCCTGGAGTTGGGCTCCGACGTTTTCTCCCACATCCACGTCCGCGATATCGATCGAAAGGATTTCAAATGCAGTGCCGACATCGAGCCCGCGGTGCAGGACGACTTTGGAAATGCTGTCCGGTGACTCCAGAACGGTCTTGTAGCTTTCCGCGGAGCCAATCGTGGTGACGATGCCCTCGCCGACACGGGCGACGATCGTCTCTTCCTTGGCACCACCGACGAAGCGGTCGAGGTTGGTGCGAACGGTCACGCGGGCCCGCACCTTCACCTGGATGCCATCCTTGGCCACGCCATCGATCGTACTGCGGCCGCTGGCGGGATTCGGGCAATCGATGACTTTCGGGTCCACCGAGGTGCGCACGGCCTCGACCACCGACTTGCCGGACCCCTTGGTGGCGAGGTCGATCGCGCAGGCACGGTTCCAATCCAGGGTGATGCCTGCCTTTTGCGCGGCGATCAGTGCCTGGATGGTGGGGATCACGTTGCCACCGGCCAGGAAGTGGGCCTCGATGTCATTGATATTGATGTCGATGCCGGCCTTTTTGGCGGTGATGCGGGCGTCCACCACCATGCCGTAGGGCACTTGGCGGAGACGCATCGCGATCAGATCGGTGAAGCCGACATACGCCCCGGCCAGCCAGGCGCGGAGCCAGACACTGAAGAAGGAAATGACGATGCCGAAGAGCATCAATCCAAGGATCGCAATGACGATCAGGATCACGGTGGGCAGGTTGATGGCAGCTAGCGTTTGCATGATGGTTAGTGGGTGGTGATGGGAGAGACAATGAGGCGGAAATTATCCACCCCGATGACTTCGAGAGCGGTCCCGGCGGCGATCTGGCCGGATTGGCAAAACGCCTCGTAGCGTTTTCCCTGGATGATGACGTATCCCGAAGGCGAGAGCATGGTAAGCGCTTCTCCGGATTTGCCAACAAGTTCTTGCTCCTCGGCACCGAACGGCGAGGTAACCGCCGTGATTTCACTGGTCAGGAACGCCCGTTTGCCGACAGCCGTCCTGGGCAGGACCCGGAACTCGATGAACAGCGCGGAAATCGTCAGAGCCACCGCCACCAGCACCGCGATCAGGCCGCCAGCGGTTCCGTAATCGATAAACGCCATGACGCAGCCGCCAAAAAGCATGAGCCCGCCGAGGCTGCCGAGAATGCCGCCGGGCACGATCACTTCCACCGCGAGAAACAGGACACCGAGAATGAATAACAGAATGATGAGGGTCATGACGTGATTTCCACAATGATGCCGAACTCCGAGACATCGGTGACCTTCACCGGACTGCCGACATCGGCGAAACCAACCGCCAGCCGCGCCTCGTAACGGCGTCCGCCGATCTCCACCTGGCCGCTCGGAAACAACGCGGTGGCCGCCACGCCGGTCATTCCGACCAATTCCCTGCCCCGCAGCGCCGGAGCGCCCCCTGCCGCCGCATGATGGTCGCCACCGATCGCACGGATGGCCCCAGGCTCACCCGCCACGGCCGCATCCAGCACCAACCTGCCCCACGGACCACCCTTGGGAAGATACTTCAATAGCAGGATGAACAGAACCACCGCGATCACTACGCCGGAAATCACGTTGACCAGCGGTGCCACCAACATGTCGCCCGAGAAGGAAAGCGGCTCGCCCGGCCAAAGATCCAGCATCGCCCACACCAGTGATCCAAGCATCAGCGCCACCCCGGTCAGCGCGCATATCATAATGCCCGGGAAGAAAAACACCTCGAGCGCCACTAACAAAACCCCCAGCACGAAAAACAAGGCGGGCTCGTGGCCGGAGAGACCCGCTACATAATTTCCGAGAAAAACCACAGCCAGCAGGCCTAGACCTGTAAATCCGAAAATACCGAAACCCGGGGTCTTGAATTCGATGAACAGACACAACATGCCAATGCCCAATAGCAATGGAGTGATGGTCGTGAGGTATTGTGCCAGCCGCTCGGACCAGGTCACTTCGAGTTTCAGCACCGAATGATTGCCCGAACCATGAAGCATCCCGATCAGCGAATCGATATCCTCCGCGATGCCCGCCCCCAGCAGCGGCACCGGCGGATCCCCGTAGGTCTCCATTGCCTCCTGCGCGGTCAGCGACAACAACTCGCCCTTGGGATTGATCACCTTGTCACCGATCTTGAACTCATAGTCCTTGTCGATCATCGCGGAAATCACCTCCCCGCGGTATCCCTTGCCCTCGGAGATCGAACGCACCCGCACCTTGAGGTAACTGACGATCTTGGCCTTCATGGTCTCGTCGATCTCACCCCCGGTGGACATCACCGGCGCCGCGGCTCCGATCACCCCTCGCGGCGAAAAATAAATCTCGTCGGTGCCGGCCGAAATCAACGCACCGGCGGAAATCGCCTCGCGGTTGACATAAGTCACGGTCTTGCCGGGAAACTTCTCCAACGCCTTGAGGATATCAAAAGTCACATCGAGCGCACCGCCCGGGGTATCCATATCGAGAACAATGGTTTCGACATTCTGCTCGATCGCCTGTTTGAGCCCGCGGCGCAGGATGTAGAGTTCGGGTTTTGCGATCTGCGCGCGAATCGGAATCACCACGATCTTGCGGGCCGCCCCCCCGCCGCTGGTCGCGGACTGAGGGTGCCCGGGAGCCTCCGCCCGCGACTCCCCTGCGGACAGGAAGGCCATGGTCGCAGCGAAAAGACAGGTTGAAAATTTCCTCACTGGTGGAGAGCATGAACGACATGGCATAAACACGCAAGCGCGGGAGCGCGCAAAATCCTTGATTTTTCCAAGCTGCGCCGATGCCGACGGATTTTTTGGGGCCGGGCCCGGTAAATGCGTTGCATCACCCCCGACGCCCGCCTAGACTCCTCACATGAACGCAGCACCGCTTGCATTTATCGGCTCTCTCGGAGGTCAGGAAATCGTCATCATTTTCCTGATTGTCCTGCTTCTCTTCGGAGCCAAGAAACTGCCCGAACTTGCCCGCGGAATCGGCAAGAGCATGGGGGAATTCAAGAAAGCCCGCGAGGACTTCGAAAAGGAAATCACCTCGGCTGAAATGGACAGCCGGGTGAAGCCCGCTCCCGAAAAGGAAGCCAAGGACTCCTGAGCCCGATGAGCGTGCGCGCCCACGCCGCAACAACGCCCGGATACTCTCTGCTACGCGCCCTCGCCGTTGCCAGCATCCCGCTGGCATTCCTGCTCTCAGGCTGTGACAAAAATCATGGCTCTCCCGATTGGGATTTTCCGGACAAGGAACCGGCTGCGGTCTCCGACGCCGGAAACATACGGACCGACGAGTCGCCAGCGGATGAACCTGCTGAGGCGGTCGTCAACGCCCCTGAAAAGCCGTCTGCCAACACCGCCCCACCAAATGGCGGGCTGCGCTTCATCACCTACAACGTGGAAAACTGGCTGACGATGGATCGCGTGGTCGACGGCAAATTGGCCAAAGGCAAACCCAAGCCTCACACGGAAAAACAAGCGGTCATCCGGATCCTCGCCGCCCACAAGCCGGATGTCGTCGGGCTCTGCGAAATCGGCACCGCCGCCGACCTCGCGGAAATCCAACAACGGCTCAAGTCCGCGGGAATCGACCTGCCCCACTCACATTACGGTGGCGGCTCGGACCCGGTCAGACACCTCGGGTTGCTCTCGCGTTTTCCCATCACCGCCACTTCAAAATCCGCAAAATTGGAATACCGGCTCGAAGGGAAAACCCTCGGATTCAGCCGTGGGGTGCTCGACACCACAGTCACCGCCCGCAGAAAATCCTATCGGTTTCTCGGCGTCCACCTGAAATCCAAACGCCAAACGCCGGATGGAGATCAGGAACAAATGCGGATCAGCGAGGCACGGCTGCTGCGGCAGCACGTCGATGCGATCCTGGCCAAAGCCCCGGACGCGCGTCTGGTGGTCTACGGGGATTTCAACGATACCCGCCCGAGCCGGACATTCAAGGTGATCACCGGAAATTACAACTCTCCGGGATACCTCACGCCGATGCCATTCCGGGATTCGCGCGGCCACGCATGGACCCACCATTGGCGGCCCCACGACACTTACTCGCGCATCGACTACGTCACCGTCAGCCGCCCGCTGCGCAGGGAGCTCGACTTCCGGAAGTCGTACATTATCGACGACGACGGCTGGAATGATGCCTCGGATCACCGCCCCCTGGTGGCAATCTTCCGCTGAGCCATACGCAGGACCACCGACATGCCGTCGGCTAAGGCAAGCGGACAATCTGCCCGCCGGAAAACGGAGGAAACATCCACGATACTGATGATCATCAGATCGCCGACAGCACCTCGCTGAATACCGTGAGGGTGTCATCGAGGTCCGCCTCGGTATGTGCCAGCGACAGGAAACCGGTCTCATACGGACTCGGTGCCAGATAGATGCCTTTTTCCAGGCACCCCCAGAAGAATTTCCGGAAAAACCCGATGTCCTGTTTCATCACGTCGGACACATTCACGATCTCGCGATCCGTGAAAAACAGACAGAACATCGAGCCCACACGGTTGAACCGATGGGGCACGCCTTTTTCCGCGAGCAACTTCCGCAGGCCCGCCTCGAAATGAGCACCCAATTGTTCCAGACGCGGGAATCCCGACGGCTTGTCGAGCTCCCTGAGCTGCGCCAATCCGGCGGCCATCGCCAGCGGATTGCCTGAAAGCGTGCCCGCCTGATAGACCGGTCCGACCGGAGCAAGCATGTCCATCACATCCGCGCGGCCTCCAAACGCCCCAACCGGCAGTCCGCCACCAATCACCTTGCCGAAACAGCTGAGATCCGGCCGCAGCCGCTCGATCCCCTGCACACCCGCCTTGCCGAGCCTGAACCCGGTCATGACCTCGTCGAAGATCAACAACGATCCATATTCCATCGCCACCGATGCCAGTTGGTCAAGATACCCCGGCCGAGGGAAAACCAGACCCGCGTTTGCCGGATAGGACTCGACGATGATGGCGGCGATCTCCTCGCCGCGGGCCGCGAAGAGATTCTCCAGCGCCTCGCCGTCGTTATACGGCAATACCAGCGTCTTGGCGGCAAACGCCCCAGGCACCCCGGCGGAGTCTGGCTCGCCATGCGTCAATGCCCCGGAACCCGCCGCAACCAACAACGAATCGCTGTGGCCGTGATAACAACCATCGAACTTCACGATCAGATCGCGCTTGGTGAACCCACGCGCCAGCCGAATGGCCGACATGGTGGCCTCCGTACCGGAATTGCACATACGCACTTTTTCCACCGATGGCACCCAGTCACAGATCGTACGCGCCATTTCCACCTCGAAGGGATTCGGGATACCGAACGAAATCCCGCTTTTCGCCACTTCATGGATCGTGTTGGTAATCACCACCGGCGCGTGACCGAGAATGTTCGGCCCCCACGATCCGATATAGTCAATATAGGTTTTCCCATCGATGTCCTCGATCCGGCTGCCCGCCGCCCTGCGGACGAAAAACGGCTCTCCGCCGACATTCCGGAATGCCCTGACGGGCGAGTTCACCCCACCGGGAATCAAATCCTTCGCAAGGGCGAACATCTTGTGAGATAACGAACCTGTCGTTTGCATGACGCGATCCTGAACCGAAATCCCCTCACGGCCAATCGCGAAGAATCACTTTTTTCATCCGTCTCCCCACCCGGCGGTGGTCATGGGCCACCACATGACTGAAAGCCAGCGATGGCCAAGAATCGCCTTGGCTTCGGCCCTCAATTATGGATGATCGACATGCCTGTTAATCACCAACCCACCCACCACCATGTTCAAGGAGTTCAAAGAATTCGCCCTCAAAGGAAACCTCATCGACATGGCCGTGGCCTTCGTCATGGGAGCCGCTTTCATCAAGCTATCCGGTTCCTTCATTGAGGATCTGGTCATGCCGATTGTCGCCACGCTCAGCGGTGGAATGGATTTCAGCAACAAATTCATCCCGCTGTCCGACAAGGTGTCCGCCACCACGCTCGCCGCGGCCAAAGCCCAGGGAGCAGTGCTCTCCTACGGCAATTTCATCACCATCGCCATCAACTTCGTGATCGTCGCCTTTGTCATGTTCCTCGTCGTCAAGGCGGTCAATAAAGCCAGAAGCCTGACCGAGAAACCCGCCCCGGCCCCAGCGCCCCCGGAACCGGGCCCCGAAGAGAAACTCCTCGCTGAAATCCGCGACTTGCTGAAACCACGGAATTGATCTCCCCCGGCCAACACCGGTCCGAATTTTTCCGGCGGGGATTTTGCTCTAGTCAGGCTTTGATTTGTCAATTAGCGTCCCTCCGGAATGAATTTTATGGAAAAATGATTCATTTCCGCACGCGACTTGGCACGCGGCTTGCTAACTAAATCTTACCAATCCACCGAACTATGAAAAAAATCGAAGCGATCATCAAACCGTTCAAGCTTGAAGAAGTCAAGGAGGCCCTCGCCGAGGTGGGTGTGCAAGGCATGACCGTCACCGAAGTCAAGGGTTTCGGTCGCCAGAAAGGCCACACCGAAATCTACCGCGGCTCGGAATACACCGTGGACTTCCTGCCCAAGGTGAAGATCGAGATCATCGTCGACGACGACCAGGCGGACAGCGTCGCTTCGGTGATCGTCAAAAGCGCCAATACCGGCAAGATCGGGGATGGCAAGGTCTTCATTTCGAATGTCGAACAGGCAATCCGCATCCGTACCGGCGAGACGGGTTCTTCGGCGGTGGCCGTGAACTGATTAGCCGTTTCCTCAAGATTTCCCCCAGGCCAATGGATTCCTCCCGGAGTTCATTGGCCTTTATCTTTGGCTGCGCCGCCAGTCATGGAACGCCCCGCCAAGCTCGCTCATCACCTCGCTTGGAGTCAGTGATTCTTCTGAGGTATTGCCATACTGCAAGGCACGTTCAGCAGCCCGGCCACACAACCACGCTCCCAGACAGGCGGCCTCCGCCGGGGGCCCGCCAGCGGCGAGCAGCGCCCCGATGACTCCCGACAGCAGATCCCCCTGCCCGCCGGTAGCCATCGCCGGAGAACCGGTGGAGTTGCACCACAACTCACCCGTGGCTCCAGCCACCAAGGTCCGTCCGCCTTTGAGCAGGAGCGTGGCCTTGCTCCGCGCAGCAAATGTCCGTGCCGCCTCTTCCCTGGAAAGATCCGCGAGATCCGGTGCCATGCGCCTGAATTCACCAGGGTGCGGAGTCACGATGTGTCGCTCGTTCAACATCCCCACAATGCCGTTCCTGGCGAGCAGATTGAGCCCGTCCGCATCGATCACGACCGGCACACCGGCATTGGCAATGCATTGAAACACAAGCTCCGCCGTTTCGGTTTCCGGATCCCCCAAGCCACAGCCCACAACCCAGGCGTCGCAATCGCCCGGAAGCCCGGCCAATTGACCAGCTCCATTCTGGCCGATGGCGCGCCATATGATTTCCGGAGGGCACTTGGCCGATATCATCGAAAGCGCGCTGGCGGGCACATGTAAGGTGACCAAGCCCGCACCTGCCCGCAAGGCACCCATCGCCGCCATCGCAGCAGCACCAGGATAGCGTTCGGAGCCCGCAATGATGCCCACGTGCCCAGCCAGCCCCTTGTGAAAATCATAGGGCCGCGGGGCTTTGCCGAAATCCATGGTTTGCGGCGAGATCATCGCCAATCCGCCATTGCCGGAACAACGGAGAATCTCCACCGGAACCAACGCCAGGGATCCAACATGATTGACCGCCCGGCTTGAGAGCAAGCCAGCCTTGGGATTGCCAATCATGAACGTCACATCCGCCGTCACACAGCCGTCAAAGGATTCCCCGGTATCGGCATCCATCCCGGATGGCTGGTCCACTGCCGCCACCCGCGCACCCGCGTGATTCCTCAACCAGCGCATTTCATCTGCCAGCTCAAGCATCCGGCCGGACAAGCCCCCACGCCCGCCGATCCCCAACAAACCATCAATCAACAGGAACGGAGGGCGCGCGTCACACCATGGAAAGACACCATCCGAAATCTCACCCGAGGCCTCCAGTGCCCGCCATTTTTTTTGCGTGAGCGGAGCACAGACTTCGCGCTTGAAGGCCGGACGCATGGCAATCCGCCAGCCATAGACATCGCGCAAAACCCCCAGCGCCACCAGCGCGTCCCCCGCATTGTGGCCCTTGCCCAAAAAACCCACCGCCGTGCCCGGTATCGGGAAAAACCGGCCCAGCGCGTGGCCCAGCCGGTTGCCTGCCAGATCCAAAAGACGCTCTTCCGTCCATCCCGCAGCCACAGCTCGCAGTTCGGCCATCCTCATTTCCCGGCAAGTCACCGATGACATGACCACATGCTAACCCAGCCAGGCGGCCATTGCAGCCGTAAAAATCCTCCGCGCACCGCTTATGGTCAGGCACAGGGGTCAGCCTGCCCGGCGGTATCTCATGATCCCCTCGGCAATCCCGCGGGCTACAGCCTCGCGGAAACTCCCGAGCTTGACCCGCTCGCGCTCGCGCTCGTTGCTCACAAATCCACCTTCCACCAAAATCGCCGGAAGCTTGGAGTTTCGAATCACATAAAACCGCGCGAATTTCGCCTGCCGGTCCACAGCGCGCGTGCGTTTTACCAGCCCCTGCTGCACAAACTGCGCGAGCTTCTGCCCCTCGCGGCTGTAGTAGAACGTCTCCAATCCGCTCACATGCTGTTTCCATGTGTAGTTGTAATGGATACTCACAAAGATCGCGTTGCGGTAACGGTTCCCCATCGCAACCCGCTGGGGCAGCGATATGAAGTAATCGCTGCGCCTCGTCAGCACGGTTTGGAAACCCATGCGCTTCAGGTTGTTCTCCAGGCGCACAGCCGTGTCCAATGCAAGGTGCTTTTCATAAACCTTGCCCCACTGGCCGCCATTGTCATGGCCACCATGACCAGGATCGATCACCACCGTCCTGAAAGGGGCCGCTTGCAACGTGTGCGACGCCGCCAGCAGGGCCACTAATGTCAGAATCCGAGGTATGTGTTTCATGAGGAAAGTTCGGGATGTAAGATTGTTAAGGATTCTTTATATTTGGAAGAAACTGTAAAGATAAATTTTTAAAAATTTCAAGCTCCGTCACCCCACATGGTTCACGACCTTAGCGGACCCCGGGTGGCCGGTCGGATGCCTTGCGCTGGGCGGCCCGCTGACGCGCGACAGCCTCGGGATCATAGGGAATGCTGTTGCCCACGGAGACCGAGCCATCGGCCTGTGTCAGCAGTTGCGGATCCCCCTGCTGGGCACGCTGGTGGATTTGTCGGCTGACCAATCTGCCATCGGTATCGACCACGCAGTGGACCCACATGGAAGGAGTGGCAAGGAACATCACATGCAACCGCTGCTGCCGGTCGACGGTTGTGAGCGGTTTGCGAATCATCAGCACGTCTCCGAGAGCGAAAGTCCGGACAAACTGTCCGCTTTTGCCATCAACCACCTGGGCATAGATCCGGGTTTTTGAATCACCGGCAAAATTAATCACACGGAATTCGCGGGTATGGCCCACCTTGCCGGAGACACCGACTTTCTGCGACCAATAAATGCGTCCGGGAGCCACATTGAAGAAAACCCGGTTGGTGGAGGAACCCTCGTCCAGGCTTCCGGGGGCATGAATCACGGCGGAAACACTGAAATTGCCGGGTTCCGACAACTGGAAGTGTTCGGCAAGATCCACCTCGCGGGCAAGGGTCTGGCCCGCACTGATTTTCATCGGCCCGAAAAGCTTGCGGCTCCTTGGGTTGACGGGATTGCCGTTGGCGGTCTTGACCAGAAAGTCGAGCCACTGGAACCGGCCGTCACTCTGGAAAACCTGGTCCCTGCCGGAATGATTGGTGATCGTCACCACCACAATGACGGCCTCTCCCGTCAAATGCTGCTTTTTTTCAATCCTCAGCGAGGTGGCAAGCTGGGCCTGCACCGGGGCGACACAAACAAAGGCCATGGCAAGCCATTTAGAGATCCAATCCATCATGACTCCGAAGCACTAGCCCAGTCCCGGCAGGCCGTCAACCAAACGAGCAAAACTGCCCGCCGAAAGCCTGACACGTGCCGCGCACGCCGGGAAATCGACAAAAAACCGGCTGTCCAAAACGGACAGCCGGCCTTTGAAAGCTTTGGAATGCGCCGGTCGGCTTACTGGCCTTGGGGAATCGGGAACGGGAGACCACCGTCCTGAGGCGCGGGCGCGTCCTCGATCTTCACCAGCTCCAATTCGAAAATCAGCACTGTGTTCGGTCCGATATCGGCACTGCGGCGCTCTTCACCGTATGCGAGATCGGAAGGCATGTAGAGCTTCCACTTGGCACCCACCGGCATGGTGGTCAGTGCCTCCTTGAAGCCCTCCACGACCTGGAGGGTCATCGGAATCGGCTGGCCTTCGGGCGAAGCATCGAACTGTTTGCCGTTGATCAGGGTGCCGCGGTAGTTGACGAGGAACTGCTTGTTGTCCTCTTCCCCTTCCTTGGGTGCCACGTATTTTTCCTCACCTCCCTTGGCGAGGATTTCATATTGAAGACCGCTCTTGGTGGTGATCACGCCTTTCTTTTTGCCGTTTTCCGCCAGGAATTTTTCTCCGGCTGCCTTGTTGTCATCGGCGAGTTTCTTTTCGCGTGCCTGGAGTTGCTCGCCGAAGGCCTGCATCGCGGCCTGGAGTTTTTCCTCTTCCATTCCGGGTTTGCCTTCCTTCAGCGCGGCCATGAAGCCTTTCAGGAATGTCTCGGAATCGAGATCGTCGGCACCGACGCCGAAACGTCCGAATTGCTGGGCAAAGGTGCTTCCGGTACGAAAACCGAGCGCATAGGAGGAATCCGACTTGATTTGCGCGGGCTCGAGCTTTGGGGCTGGTGCTTCCTCCTTTTCCCCGGCAGGGGGAGTTGTGGCTTCGGCGGCGGGCTTGGTGGCATCAGCAGCAGGTTTGGCTGCTTCCGCGGCGGGTTTTTCAGCGGCAGTGGCGGCACCAAGGCCGATCGCCAATGCACCTGTAAGGAATTTGATGGTCATGAGGTTGGTGGAAGAGGGCGCAAACTATGGGGCTTTGCCACGCATGTCCAGAAAAGGTTTTCAGGTAGCGGCGGCCACCGGCTCCAGAATCTGATGCATGCCCGACGCGAAGGAAAAGCCACCCGCCGGATTCACTCTGGCTTCAACAACCGTACCGGGCCGAGCAGGCCGGAAGACACCAACGGCGAATCCTTGTTGAAGTAATTCCACGTGGTAAAACAAAAGCGCCCGGAAGAGGGGCGGGGTTCGCCATTGCGAAACCATGCCGGCAATTCCTTCAACGGCACGCCATGGCACCAGCGGTTGTCTTCACCCGGCAGCGGATACCACTCGCAATCGGCGGGTTCCTGCTCGTCACCAATCAAGCGGTTGGCCCAGACGTTGGTTACTTCGATTTCCAGCAGGTTCCGGCTTTTCCTGATCGCACGGCTGACATCCACCCGCCATGGCGCGGTCCATACAACACCCAGATCACGGCCATTGAGTTTCACCCGCGCGATGTGATTGACCACACCCAGGTCGAGAAACACCGGCCCACGGTCGTCCGCCACCGCATCCTGGGGAAAGCCGAATGTTTTCTGATAGACCGCGGTGCCGCTGTAATAACGGACTCCCGGTTCCGGCCGCTTGGTCCAATCCCCGAGCGCGTCGAACCGCACCGCATTTGCCGGTCCTCCCCACGCGGGATCGAATGCCACGGTCCATGGCCCGGACAGCGTGGCCATTTCGACAAGCGGCGGGAAATTGTCCGCCGCGCCATCCTTCACCGCCGAGCGGGGATTGCGGAAGACCACAAACCAGCTTTGCGCGGGCGCGAACTCGAGCGGCACCATGGTTCTGCCATCCGCCTCCTTGAATTCTGTTAGCAAGCGGCGCTCACCCGTCACCGGATTCCACAACTCCGGCCGCCTGTTGGCCACGGCGAAGGACCCGACCACGGCACCGCCAGCCGCACGATCGGGATTGGCCACAAAAAACACCTGCGCGTCTCCGCTGCCACGCTGGATCCAGCGCAACGCCAACGGCGGCTGCTTACCAGCGGACGCATCCGGAGAAACCACCTTGAAGGCATCCGGCTGGTTGACATGGGCACCCCACTGGAGCAGCGCCTGGCAGCGTTGCCAGTATCGCACCATTTCCTTGCCGGGCTCCCACCAGGTCTGCGTGCGATCCATATGAGTCCCCCATTGGCCCATGGTGTAACCCGGTTTGTGACGCGCGTCCCATGGCTGATGGGTGAAACGATGCACGACAAAGCGGTTGATCCCTTCGCAAAACGCGATGTCACCCGCCGCCTTGAGCATCCCCGGATACTCGGTCCACATGCTGTGCTCCGGCATCGAGGTGAAGGCCTCGGCTTCGATGATGTTGCGCCCCGCCCTGCGCGCTGCCGCGATGGTCGCCTCGGTCGCATGCGACCGGAACTGCCCGCTATCGGACCAGAACTCGGCGGTGACGCGGTCGACCAGCGGTGCCACTTCACCCATCACCCAAGACCCGCCATAAGGTTCGCACATGAACGCCAGCCCAGCCTCTTTCAAGACCCGCGAGACCGTGCCAAAATAGGCGTCGCGATAGAGATCGTAAATGGTGCGCTGCATGTCGGCCTTGAAACGTTCGGTTCCAGCCCCGCCATCGATCATCCGGTTGGCCAGCACCGGCAGGAATGGCGTGGGATCATAGCCGCGGCGCCTGGCAAATTCCTCGCGCATCCGCGGAGTCCATGTCGCCTGCTGCTCCTCATAGCTGTCAAAATGAAGGTGGGTGAAAGCAGATCCCACATATCGCCCCAGATGCTTGTGGATTTCCCCTGTCACGTGCTTGAGATGCGCCTCCACCGCCTCGGGGTTCATCTTGTCGCACTCCAGGCCGTTGGCATGCCACTGCGCGGGAAACTGCATGGCTCCCATGGTGGTGTGGCCAAACCGATAGATCACCCATTCCCCCGCCGGAACCTCCCAGTCCAATTGTCCGTCGGCCCCGAGCTTGTTGCTCAGATCAATCACCTTGTCCTTGGCCACCGTCCCGTCCGCAGGCATCGCCAGCACCGCGATATCCCGATAGAAATCCCTGCGCGCCGGGATCTCGGGATATTCGCCCTTGGCCAGATCCGAATTGAAAATCGGCCACAACATGACGGAGCGCGGATCGACCTGTGGGCGGGCAATCGCCGCACTGACGCGCTGCGGGCCGCTGACGCGGGTTTCCGACCAGCACACTTGCTGCATCGACTGCTCGGGAGTGACCCACGGGCCGCCGCTGGTTGCGTATCCGGCACAATTGTGCATGCCGAAATCCATGCCCAGCCGTTCGGATTCCGCTGCGGCATGCCGCACCAGACTCCACCAAGGCTCCGACCAGGTGACCACTTCCGGCCTGGCGGAACCACCGATATCCGCCGACCACGTCGTCGGCATGTCTGATAGACTGAACAGGGTCGTTCCGCCAAACCCGGCATCACGCAATGCCTCCAAATCGCGGGTGATTCCTTCGCGGCTGACGTGGCGGCCCATCCACATCCACAAAACACGCGGCTTGGCCGCCTCCGGCGGGCGTTCGAAAATTTGTTCCAACCCGTCGGCAAACAGATCACCAACCATGAACGTCCATGCCGCAATCCATGAAAAAACAAAAATCGTGATGCGTTTCATCGGGCAAACAAGGGGGGATTATTCCGAGCGACACCCGCTCCACCACGCCAGTACCATGAATGCCGGCTGCTTGCAAAGCCATCATCATGACTCACCTCGCCCCCCGCCAAATCACCGCGCCGGACTTCTGGTGAAGACGGCAGGGATGCCTCAAATCTGCAAGCAGAGGCAAAAGCAAGGGTTTTCCCCTGCGTAACCCGTCGATAATCAATCAGTGGAGGCGAGGGGAGTCGAACCCCTGTCCGGAACACCGTCAAAGCTGGTATCTACACGTTTAGCATGCGGTCTGGGATTTCGGAGGTGCTTGGCCCGCATGCGGCGTTGCCTCCCCTAGGAGCCTGTTATGTCTCGGCTTGAAACCCGGCTACCCGGTTCCCTGCCCAGCCTTCTAAGGTGTCGTCGTCCCCCTCAGAAGGCGTCGGGGTTCGGACGTGGCCGTCAATTAAGCAGCCAATGCGAGCTCGTTGGAGTCTGCATTTATTTGTTTTGAGCGGCTTTTTAGGAGGCCAGCCGATCAACCTCCACGTGCAACCAACCCATCAGACATCCCGTCGAAACCAGAACGCCCCCATGAATCGGAACAAAACAACCCTTGCACGAATCACGGCAGTTTCAAGCGGATTCGGGGATTTCGTCCACCGCGAGCAAATTCTCGGGGTCGCAAATCTCCAGCGGCTCATGAATCGGCGGGGCGAGCGGGACAATGATGCCGTTGTCGAGCCTGTAAATCCAACTGTGGATGGTGAGTTCCTGACCGCGCACCCACGCATCCTGCAAAATGCTGGTGTGTGCGACGTGACGGGCCTGGGCCAATACGTTCAATTCACACAAACGGTCGATCGCCGCGGCAGGGGCCATGGCATCGAGCTCCCGCCGGTGCATCCGCCGCAGCGCGCGTATGCCGGAAAGCCAGTTGTCGATGATGCCATGGCGGAAGTTTTCCAAGGCGGCCTTCACGCCTCCACAGCCGTAGTGGCCGCAGATGATGATATGCCTCACCTTGAGCACATCCACCGCATATTGAAGCACGGCCAGCAGATTGAAGTCGGTTTCCGCCACCACGTTGGCGACATTCCGGTGGACGAAGACCTCACCCGGAGCCAATCCGGTGATCTGATTGGCCGGCACCCGGCTGTCGGAACAACCAATCCAGAGATACTGGGGATTCTGCTGGTCGGCGAGATTCTGGAAAAACCGTGCGTCACTGGCATGAACCGCGCTGGCCCATTCTTGGTTGTTCTTCAGGAGGTGCTCAATCGTATGCATGTATGTCGCCCGGAGAGTTGAATCGATTCTCCTCCGCCAGACCATACCAAAATTCACCGCCCATACCCGGTTTTCAGTCCAGGATTTCAGATCTTGCCGCCCGCAGCCGGCTGCGCTACTTCCTCACGGCATGGAACACCACGTTTATTTCTGGCTGAAAGACGAGCATAAGAACCCGGCCGACCGCGCCGCCTTCGAACAAGGCCTCGCAGACCTCTTCAAAATCCACCTCGTCGCCGGCGGACGCTGGGCGGTCCCAGCGAATGTCATGGAACGCCCTGTCATCGATCAATCCTGGGATTACGCACTCAGCATGCATTTCGATTCGATCGAAAACCACGACGCCTATCAGACCGACCCCGACCACAACCGCTTCATCGCCTCCTTCAAGGAATGGTGGGCGAAAGTGCTGGTGATGGACCTCGCCTGACCATCCCACCATACGGACCTGGCCCGGACCGGAATCCCCACCCCCAGCGGATGATTCCCAAAGATGCCCGGGCGGGCCACCGTATGGATCCATCCCATGCGTTTCCCTCTCCAGATCGCCTGTCTCCCGCTGCTCGCCGGGCTCCATGGCTGTGAATCATGGCGGTTCAACAGCCCTACCGACGACCTTTCGATCCGCACCCCGGGAACTTGGACCGCGGCATCGACCGGAAACGAAGGCCGGATTTCCTCATCATGGCTCACAGAATTCGGCGACCCGGAAATGACCCGCACGGTCAATGAGGCCCTCGCCCGCAATCACAGCCTGAAAGCCGCCGCAGCGGCATTCCGCGAAGCGCGCGAATCCTCAATCATCGTGCGCGCACGCAGCCTGCCATCGGTCGGCCTCTCCGGCAATGCCTCGCTCAGCGACGCCCCGGCGGTGGAGCGCAGTGAAAATTACGGCATGAACTTGGCCGCTTCGTGGGAGCCGGATCTCTGGGGCCGGCTCCGCAACCTGAGCAACGCAGCCAGCGCAGAGGAAAAAGCCGCTCTCGAGGATTACCGCGGTGCCCGGCTCTCCCTCGCCGCCAACACCGCCAAAACCTGGTGCAATCTGATCTCCGCCGAACAGGAGCTCGCACTCGCCCGCGAAACCCTCGACTCGTTCGAAAAAAACCTACGCTTCATCGAACGCAACTACAAAGGCACCGGCGAAGGCGCCCTCGATATCCAGTTCGGAAGAACCAACGTCTCCTCCGCACGACGCGCCGTGGAATCACGCATGCTCGAACGCGACGACGCCGCCCGCTCGCTCGAACTCCTCCTCGGCCGCTATCCCGCCGGCAAATCAACGTCCCCACGCAACCTGCCGCAACTGAAGCAAAACGTCCCTGCCGGACTGCCCGCCGACCTGATCGACCGCCGCCCCGACCTCGCCGCCGCACGCGCCCGCCTCTTCGCCAGCGCCCAACGCGCCGACGCCGCACGCAAGGCACTCCTCCCCTCTTTTTCCATCACCGGCTCTGGTGGAGCTTCCACAGCAAGACTCACCGATCTTTTGGACACCGATCGATTGGTTGGTATTTTGGCTGGCCGGTTCACGCAAATCCTTAGCGAAGGTGGAGCGGTCTCTGCCGAGGCCCGCGCGGCCCTGGAACGCAACGAAATCCAGTTGCGAAACTACGCGCAAACAGCACTTGAGGCCTTCCGCGAGGTGGAAGCCACTCTGGCGGCCGATCGTTCGCTAGCCCTCCAGGAAACATTCCTTACCTCGGAACTTGAGCAGGCGGCATTGGCGGAAAAGCAGGCGGAGCGCAATTACTCGGAAGGGATCAACCCGAATATTCTCTCCGTTCTGGAAGCCCAGCGACGCGCCAACAACGCACGTGCCAGCATGATTCGTCTGCGCAATCAACGCATCCAAAACCGGATCGACCTGCACCTCGCCCTTGGCGGCGATTTCCAAACCCAGCCGAAATAAAACGCCCCACGACTTCGTATTTGTCACGTTCACCGTCCGGGGTGATACTGGTGGACCCACCGTCCCATTAGCCTGTCTTTTCTTGATCCATGCTGGTCCGTATTCTCATCCCCATCCTCATCCTTGCCTCCGGGTTCGGAGCATGGAAGTGGCTTGGCATACCTGCCGAGGAGCCCAAGCCGGTACACAGCCCGCCCCAGAAGCTCAAAACCGAGCGCATGGAGCTCTCTCTCAGCGACTTTCCGGTGATCCTCGAAACCCAAGGCACGGTCCGCGCCCACCACACGACCACCATCACCGCGCTCGTTCCCGGCATCATCCACAAAATCCACCCCTGTTTCGAGGATGGAGCATTTTTCAAGAAAGGCGACATCCTGGCGGAACTCGATCCAGCAGACCTCACGGCCGCCTTGACCGCCGCCGAGGCCAGCCTCGCCCGTGCGGAAGCCGCCCTAGCCCAAGAGGAGGCCCGCGCCAAACAGGCGAAACTGAACTGGGACGATATTGGCTACAATGAGGAACCCTCCCCTCTGGTCCTGCGCGTCCCACAACTAAAGGAAGCCAAAGCAGTCGTTACTTCCGCCCAAGCCAGCCTTGACCAAGCCACGCGTAATCTGGAACGAGCCAAGATCCGCGCACCCTTCGACGGCCGTGTGAAATCCCGCATGGTCGGACTCGGCCAATCAGTCGGTGGAACCACCCCGCTCGGAGAAGTATTTGCCACCGACTACGCGGAAATCCGGCTGCCGCTCACCCCGGACCAACTCGCGTTTGTCAAACTCCCGTCCAATGAGGACCAAACACCGGTCAATCTGACACTCACCGACGCTCTCGGTGGCACAACCCACCAAAAAGAACACACTTGGAAGGCCCGCATCGTCCGCACCGAAGGAGCCTTGGACGAGTCCTCGCGCGAGTTGTTCGCCATCGCACGCATCGAGGATCCATTCGGCCTGATTTCCGGAAACCCGGAACTCCGGATCGGGCAACCGGTCAGGGCCGCGATCGAGGGTGTGGTCCTCAAGGACGTCTTCGTCATTCCTCGCACCGCACTGCGTGGCGTCAACCGCATCTATCTGATCGATCCGGCCGGCCCCTCGATCAAGCGCAGTGAAATCCAGCCGATCTGGTCCACTGCGGAAATCCTCGTCATCCGTGAAGGCCTTGAGTCAGGCCAGTGGCTCGCCATCTCCCGCCTGCCCTACGCACCCGACGGCGCACCGGTCGAAATCATCGAACCACGCATGGCCGTCGAAACTCCAGGTGATGGCAGCCCTGACAAATCCACAGGCTCGTGAACCTGACGACTCATGCTCCCTGTTGCCACCGCGCGCCTTGCAAAACAATCCAAGATATCCTCGCATCCAGCAGCACCCTGAAATCGCTTAGTTTGTAGGATTTCCCAACCGCAAGTCCCGCATCGACCACAAGCTTCCCGCCGCCGCAGCTGCCGCTCCTCTCATCTTCCGCGCGCCGTCCCGGCGCCTCGGCCCGAAACGCTCGCGCGCAGCCGTGAACGCCTCGTTCACAAACAACCGGCTGCCGATCACCGCGCCATCGCTGAAATACCTCACGCGACACCGCAGCATCTTCGCCAGCCCCAGATCCGGCAGCACCGTCTCGTTGTCCTCACTCGCCAACAGCTCCTCGGTGTTCTTGGTCACGGCGGTCTGCGGCCGTCGCTGGATTTCCGCCGCGCCGCTCTTGCGACCCAACGCCATCCCCATCACCCGCCGGTAAATCCGCGAGGCTTCTTTCCACCGCTCCGACTCAAATCCCACTCCCTCATGGCTCAGGCAGGCACGCACCAGACCCTCACGCGCCTTTTTACCATTCCCCTTCGGCCCACCTCCCACCGCCTCGCCATAGCTGCTCCAACGGTAATCCGCAGGATCCGATGCCATCCTGGCACGCACCGGATTGAGGTCGATATAGGCCGCGATCGTCCGCGCTGCATGGCCGCTCTCCACGATCACACTCTTGAACCGGTCCTCCCACAGCGTGCCTGCCCGCGAGTGCCTGCGGTTGAACC
>CAYNQJ010000029.1:0-50112 GCA_964399305.1 uncultured Luteolibacter sp. | reverse complement strand
CACCAGCCCGCTTTTCCTCTCAAAAATTAGCCATCCTGTGGGATGACTGTGATATGGGGTATAAGCCTTGATTGTCACTATTTATGGAATATCCCTAGCTTGATCGCCCTGGGCCAATCCCGCTATGAATTCCGGGGGGGAACGTCTGGCGGTGACGCGCCATCACGCTATTCAGGGGCAACCCGCTGGGGGGGCGGATGCTTGTGTGAAGCCGGGCGGAAAGTGAAAGGTGAATCATGGCAATGGAGTAAATGAACCATGGCCAGAAACAATATCATTTCACGACGCGGTTTTATCGATAGCACGCTTGCAGCCACGGCCGCAGGCACGTTGTTCGGCTCAATCCGTTTGCGGGCGGAAGACAAGGGAGCCGGGGCGGCGCAGGTCTCCGTCCGGAAGATCAAAACCGGATTCATTGGCGGAGGAGAGCGCGGCGCGTGGATTGCGGGGCTGTTCAAGCAGCACGGTGGCTACGAACCGGTGGCGGTGGCTGATTATTTTCAGCCGGTGGCCAACTCGCTCGGTGGCGTGTTGGGTGTCCCTGCGGGAAAATGTTTTTCGGGACTTTCGGGATACAAGAAAGTGATTGAAAGCGGTATCGAGGCGCTGGTCATTGAGGATGTCCCATATTTCTACCCTGAACAGGCTGCCGCCGCTGTGGAAGCCGGACTCCATGTCTATATTGCCAAACCGGTCGCAGTCGACGTGCCGGGATGCATGGCCATCGGTGAGGCCGGAAAAAAGGCCACGGCAATGAAACGCGTGTTTCTTGTCGACTATCAGATGCCGACCGATCCGGTCAACATCGAGGTGGCCAAACGCATCAGGGAAGGCGGGTTGGGCAAACTGGCGCACATCAGGACAACCGGGATCGGCAGCGGTTCCGCAGACCAACCCCTGACGGAGACAATTGAAAGCAGGCTTCAGAAGCTGGTGTGGGTCAACGACACTGCGTTGGGCTGCGGCAACATCGGCAATTTTGACATTCACGCAATCGACGCGGCGATATGGGTTCTCGGGCGGCGGCCGGTTGCGGCGATGGGCGGGTCCGGCATGTATCGATCCGCGGCCCATGGTGACGCGCACGATGTGATTTCGGTGGTATACGAGTATGCCGACGGGCTGGTGCACAACCATTACGGACAGGCGCTCAACAACATGTGCGACGGGGGCTTGACCGCCTTGTTCCATGGTTCTGCTGCCAGCGCCCAACTGTCCTATTTCGGCAAGTCGTTTGTCCGGGGCGGACCGAAACATTTCGCTGGCGGCGATGTGGAAAACCTCTATCCGTCCGGCGCGGTCCGGAACATCGCGACATTCCATGCCAATATCAGTGAAGGTAAAACCGGAAACGACACCGTGTCGCGGGCTGTTGACAGTTGTCTCGCCTGCATCCTCGGACGCGAGGCCGGCGCCAGACACACAAGGCTGACCATGGAAGAGCTGCTCAGGGAAAACAGGAAGCTGGAAGTCAATCTGAAAGGCTTGAAGGCCTGAGCCTTAACCATGCAGTCGGAAATGTGGCTCGAATGCTAGGAATTTGCTTTTGGCGGGAGGCTCCTGAAACAGCCGTTGGGCCGGACCGGAGAGCGGGGAAATGGGGGTTTTCAGCCGCGTCGAGACCAAGACGGACACATTTCCCACTCTGGAACGCTGACGCGGCGTCCGCTGCGCCAGGCCGTCCGCATCATGGCTTTTCGCGCGGTTCTTTTTGAAGCCGGCGCCATGCGTCCATCGATCGTCCGAGGTTGTCTTTGGCATCGCCGCCGATGCCAAAATGCTGGAGTCCGACCGGCCCGTGCCAGCCGAGATCATCCAGCTTTTTCAAAACCCGGCCGACTTTGAAATTTCCGCGGTCGAGCGGTTGGATCAACCGACCCCAATCCTTGACCCCTTCGTCCGCGCCGTTGATGGTCACGGCCATGAGATGGGGTTTTGCCGCGGTGAGCGTGGCATCCAGGTCCTTGCCGTCGGCCATCAGCCAGTGGCAGAGATTGAAGGTGACTCCCAGTTTGGGATGGTTCACCTGTTTGGCCACGCGCACGGCGTCCTCGGTCCGCTCGATCCAGAAATCGTTGTGGGGATAAAGCGCCACCCGCAACCCGGCAGCGGCGGCCATCCCGGCGATCTCACGCAGCAAGGGCACGGCAATCGCATCCGCTGCCGCATCCGACGGCTGGTGACCGGCGCTCTGCACATAGAGCCAGACCATCGCGTCTCGCCCGCGCAATTGCCGGATCACCTCCTTGATGGCCGGACTCACCGGTGATTCCGCGTCGAGATGCAACCCGACAAAAACCGGGAAAATTGTTAGCTTCTGCCGATCCAATTCCTGAAGGGTCTCCTTCAGCGCGTCCGGAGTGCTGTAGGTGGGAGAGAACCCATCAAAACCAAGTTCCTTCACCAGTTCCACCTGTTGGGCGATCGTCTGGTGTGCCGCATCGCGGGTGCCAGTGTCCATGACGAAAAATGCGGGCTCTTTTTCCGCCGCGCCGACTGTAGCAATCAGGGACATCATCGAACTGCAAACAAGGGTTTTGATTTTCATAAGATTGAGACCTATCAGATATTGGCGTCGAAATGCTAGGAATTTGCTTTTGGCGGGAGGCTCCTGAAACAGCCGCTGGGCCGGACCGGAGAGCGGGGAAATGGGGGTTTGTTGCTATCGAAATTGTATGGCACGCGCGCCGGATTGCGGAACTCGATGGCGCGTTTGACCAATTCCTTGCTGTCGCTCATCATTGTGACGTCAAGGTCCCGCAAAACCCATTCCGCTGGCCGCGTTTTCTGCGCAGCAGGAGTCCTCCAACTCCCATGCCGAGCAGTGCCAGCGCGGAGGGTTCCGGGACGGCATTCCTCAATTGAAACCCGGTGAAGGTATTGTGGGTTTGGATGTGGAAGTTTCACGGTTCAATCCACGCTTGGGACAACCAACATTTGGGCGAGTTCGGTTTTGAAACCCGGACCCATTTTTCGATTTTCGTGAAGTTTTCGTCAAACCGTCCGAGCCAGATCATGGCCTGTTCGCTGTCGGGTGCCATGCAGGTCATATAGCGGGGATGTGTGCTCCAGCGTGTCAGCCATGTCATTCCGTTCCCGAAGAGTTCGCTGGTCGTCACGATTTTACGCACATTGGCATTATCGGCATCGCACATGGCGATGGCGCGATGGTCGCCGTCCAAGCGAAAGATCCGATAGGAATTGTCGGGCGCCATCGATGGGAAACAACCGCCGCCGAATGTCTTATACTCGGATTTGTCCTGATCCACTTTGCCGCTCGCATCAAATGCCAGCTTCAATTGCCCGATATTCCCCCAGCTCGGCTCAAAGCAGGCCCGCGTGCCGTCCTGGGAAAACATCAGGTAAGAATGGCTCGACGTCCGGTCCCAGAACAACTCTCTCGCGCCCGGATTGTCCACGGGGAAGCGGTAGATTTTCCCGCCTTTCGCCTCATTCCAATTTTCATTCTGATCGCCCGATGAATTGACATAGCACCAGTGCTTTTTGGTTTTGGGGTCTTGCCAAACCGCCATCAGATTGTTGCCCGGCCCCTTGGCGAGATCAGTCACCTTTTGGGTCTCAAGGTCGTACATCGACACCACCCGATCCGCCGGTGTGCCGCTGTGGTTGAACACCTTGGTTCCATCACTTGAAATCAACGGAGCCGAACCGTTGACCAACGGCAGATCTTGAATCACGCCGTCGTTCGTATCAAAAAATTGAACGTTTTTCTTGGTGTCTTGGCTCCAGACCACCTTGACCCGCTTGTTTCCTGTTAGTTCAAGCAACTCCTTTCGCGTGTCCTCTTCGGCCATTACGGATTGGGGACCAGCGGCGAGCCACAGGCTCAATGCCAGCAACGAGAATTTGCCTGCAATACTCATTTGTTCTTTGATCTTTCGATTCATTGATTTGCTTGATTGAAAATGCCACCGGGTTGCGCGCCGGTCGATAGTCTTGGTTTCATTACACGCCCATTCTTGGGTATTTGAGCGCCCCTCGTATATCTACAATTGCGCATTTTAGTTGTCCTATTCGGCAGAGGTCTGGTATGGGTTGCAGGGTGAAACGTTTCCATCCCAAGTCCCGGAACAAGCGGCAGGTGTTGATGCTTCTGGGGACTTATCGCCCATCCTGCCATGCAGGGATTGCTCGTTATGGAGGAGAAGCAGGGTGGACACTGGACACCTGGGGCGGGAGACTGCCTGTCTGGTGGCATGGCGACGGGATCATCGCACTGGTCGCAACCGAGCGCGATTGTGCCTCATTACGGTTGCTGCCCGAAGTGCCGCTTGTGGACATGGCCAAAGGCTGGCTCTCGCAGGACATTCCGCCCCGAATGCGCCGCGAAGTGCAGGGCAGGCCTCGTGTCTTATATGATAACATCGCGATCGCCCGGTTGGCGGCGGAACATTTTCTACAGCGGGGATTCCGGCATATCGCTTTGTTTAACTTCGGCAACTGGTGGTTCGAAACTGAGCGGATTCCCACCTTCCGCCATGCCGTCGAGGCCGCGGGCGCACAATACCATGAAATTCCGTACTACCGGCATTTTTCCCTGACAAGTTCTGTCAAGGAGGAAATAGCCGCGTTCCGCTGGCTAACGACGACCTTGCGCAAGCTGCCGAAGCCGTTGGGCATCTTTGCGGGTGCCGACGACCTGGCGCTTGTCGCGCTGCGGGCCTGTGCCGCGGCCGGATTGCTCGTACCGGAGGAAGTTGCGGTGCTCGGCTGCGATAATGAGCCACTCGTCTGTAATTTCGCCCCGGTGCCGCTATCAAGCGTCGACAGCGCCCTTGAACAGCAGGGTTACGCAGCGGCGCAATTGCTCGACCGGTTGATGGATGGCTGTCCTCCACCGCGCGAACCGATCATTATCCCGCCCAAGGGCGTGGTGACGCGCCAAAGCACCAACATCCTGGCCGTGCCGCATCTGCCGCTAGCCAAGGCCTTGCGCTTCATTCAGGAGCACCACCACCAACCCATTCAGGCACGAGATATTGCCGTTGCCGCAGGAATGTCGATTCGGGGATTGGCCCTGTCATTCCAGAAACATCTTCAACGCAGTATTGTTGACGAACTGACCCGCTATCGAATCGAGCAAGCCAAACAGTTGCTGCTAACAACCAACCTGAAGGCGTATGAAGTGGCTGCGCAGACCGGTTTCAGCGGCCTGATGTACTTTTCCAGGGCTTTCAAAAAAACCGTCGGCCACCCACCCGGTCAGTTTCGCCGTCAGCACAAACTGGATCCGTAGCACCATTCAGTCCATGGATCATTGTGGGTGATTTCCTGTTACTTCTTAAACTCGATGTCGATGGAGGTTCCTGGGGCCTGGCCGGGTCCGGGAAATCACCCGGCTGTTATTTTTTCGGTGCGATCCACACGTGCGACTGCCAGCATTGCTTGGCATCGGGTGCGGAGATGCGTGCCCAGCCTTCGAACTTGGTCGCGCCTTCGTCGAGCTTGCCAAGGCAGACCTTGGCGTCGTCACCGGCGGGTGCCACCAGCGTGATGAACTGCGGATCGAGGCTCCAGCGGGTGAGCCAGGTGTTGCGGCCCGCGGCTTTCTGCTCGGCGGTCAGCGCGCCGGTCACGTCGATTTGCCGCGGGTTGGCACCGTCGGCATCGCACATGCTGATCGACTTGTGGTCGCCCTCGAGGCGGAAGACCCGGTAGGAATTGTCCGGAGCCATCGATGGGAAGCATCCGCCGCCGTATGTCTTGTATTCGCTCTTGTCAGCGTCCACTTTTCCGTCGGCGGTGAATGCCAGCTTCAACTGGCCGATGTTGGCCCAGCTTGGCTCGAAGCAGGCGCGGGTGCCGTCGGCCGAGAACATCAGATAGATGTGGCTTGAGGTCCGGTCCCAGAAAAGCTCGCGTTCGGCGGGCTTGTCCGTTGGAAAGCGATGGATTGGGCCGGCCGGAGCATCCCAGGATTCCCCTTTGTCGCCTGCGTCATTGACGTAGATCCAGGTGCGTTTCGTTTTCGGGTCCTGCCACACGGCGAGCAGGTTGTTGCCCGGGCCGGCGGGAAACTCGGTGGCTTTGCCGGCTTCGAGGTCATACATCACGACCTTGCGTTCCGCCGGGGCTTTTCCCGTCGAGATCACCACCGATTTGCCGTCCTGGGTCAGCAATGGTGCGGATCCTGCCGGGACCGGCAGCTCCTTGATGGCGTCGGCCTTGGAGTCATAGGTCATGACTTTCTGCCCGCCGTCGGCGGTCTGGTTCCAGACGGCCTTGACCTGGCGGCCGCCTGTGAGTTCAAGGATCGCCTTGGTGTTGGTTTCCGCGGCAGTGACCGCGGGCGTGAGGGCCGCCGCGAGTCCGAAGGCGAGGGCAAGCGCGCGTTGGCATGACTGTGGATGCGTGGGATTCATTTTTTTGGTTTGATGTGGGTTGTGGGTTTTGGGAGAGGATTCGATGGAGTGTGGATTCATTTGGCCGCTGTGGGAACCGTCGATTTGAGGTCGGCGGGATTGGCGGCTGCGGCGGATACGAGAAGATAACGTTTTCCTTTTTCAGTCGGGAACTTGAGCAGGGCGTCCTTGAACGAGCCCTTCTTCCGGCCATCCACCAGCATGACCACTTCCGAGTCCGGCCATGGGTTGCGGATCCGGCATTCGCCGCCGAGCTGGCTCTCGATCTCGACAAAGCGGATCTTGCCACCCTTGAGTGACGAGCTGACGAGGAAAGCGCCCTTGGCCTGGAGTTGGAAATCGACATCCCACTCGCGCGGCCAGCTTTCCATCACGCGGATGACGGGCGGGGCCGTGGGTGTTGCGGAAACCGATAGCAGCAGTGCCGAGTGGATCGCCCGTGAGAAGATGCCCGGCCCCTGAAGCGAGTGGCTGGCACCGGGACGCGATTGCTCAAGCGAGCTGCGGTATTGTGCGGGCAGCGCGATCTTCGTCAGGTCCGCGCGGCCCATCCGTGCCGGCACGACGGCATAGTATCCGCAACTGCAGAGTTGGTTTTTCCCCGAGCCCGGGTGCTTGTCGAGTGTGGCCATCGCGACCTTCCATTCCTCCGGGTTGTCGGATTCCAGCGTGATCACATCGAGGAAATCGCCGGTCACCGGGCCCATGCGCGGGCTTTCGTCGCCTTCGTTGCCGCGCAGGTTGCCGTGGGGTGCGAGCCCCTGGCACCATGTGCCCGGGCCGAGTCCGGCGATCGCCCCTTCCATTTCGGAGCGCGGGTAGGGTGCCAGGTTGTCGAGCACCTCCTGCCATTCGGCCCGCTTGTCGGCATCGACGCCGTATTTCTTCGACAGCTCGATGGCCAGCGGGAAGATGCCGCGGATGGCAGCCAGGTCTTCGATGATGTTGCGGCCCCACCAGATGTGTTCGTGGCTCATGGTGCCGTAGAGGTGATATTTGCCGTCGTCGTGTTTCTTGAGGATCACGGTTCCTTCGGGGCCCTTGTCCACGCCGCCCGCGGCTTGACAGCCAGCCTTGAGCCCGCAGTAGAACTCGGCCACCGCACGTGCGGCAGGATAGGCCTTTTCCTTGAGCCATTGTGCGTCGCCCGTGAACTGGTATTTCTTGTAATACAACGCGGCGAACTTCGCCATGTTGTAGGTGTTGCGGGCGGTGAACTCCGCTCCATAGGACGAAAGCAGGTATTGTGCGCGGCGACCCTCTGGTTTCGTCTGACCCTCCGGCAGCGGCTCCGGCCCGTCGAAACTCGATGTCTCCGGCACATACCAGCCGCGGCTGTTCCAACTGCGTTGGGCCGCGTTGGCGTAGGCTTCCCGGTTGCTCCAGTTCCATCGGAACACCGGTTCTAACAATTCCCCGCGATTGGCCTCATACTGCCATCCCTGTTGCGCTCCCTCGTTGAACCACCACAGCGGCGGGGTCCAGATGCGCTGGTCCTTCTGGGCGAAAATCATTTCATTGTGCTTCGGCGGAATGTTGCCGCGCATCGTACAGCCCGCGAGGTATTGGCCCCAAAGGTAGAACCTCGTCATTTCCGCGAGCTCGTCCGTGCCCGACATGTGGATGAAGCTGCGCGACCAATAATCACTCCAGTATTTCTTGTTGTCATCCAGCAGTTTTACAAAGCCACCCTTTGCCGCTTGTTCGAGCGTGGCCTTGGCCTGGCTGGCGAGTTGGTCCACCGCGACATCCCGGCCCTGGGCGATTGCGATCAGGATCACAAACGATCCCTTCCCGGCTTCGGTGACCAGCTTGTTGTCCGTCGCCGTCGTTTTTCTTCCGATGATCCTTGCGCGCGTCGCAGTGGCTGCCTGAAAGTCCTTCAGGAGTGGTCGTTGTGTCTTCTCGGTGAACTCCTGGGTGAGTTCGATATCGCCTTCCTTGATTGTTAGGATGGATTTCGCGTGGTGTGGGCCCGTGACGTTGTCGGCATCCCTCAGCATGGGCAGTGCCAGCGTGACCGGCTTGGGTTCGGCGCGTTCGTCGGTCACTTCCACCGCAACGACATCACTGCGATGCCATGCGATCAACCGCGCGCTGACGCCCTTGCCGGTGACGCGCGCCACCGCGTCATAGAGCGAGAGCTGGTTGCGCGTGGTGGTTTCCCCGAACACGCCCTCGCCGAAATCGATCGACACCCCGGCACAGCCGTTGGCGAACATCGCATGCTGGTCGCGGGTGCTCTCGCTGTAAACCGGAAACGGGAAGACATCGGTATGATTGATCAGCATTTGCAGTGCCGGTTGGTCGCCGCCTTCACCCGTCCAAATCCTCGTGCCGATCCGGCCGTTGCCAATCGGCAGGCTGAGCTTTGTCTCACCCACGCCGAGCTGAACCGGCATGTCGAGATCGCCCTTGGCTACCAGCGCTGGATAATCCACTGCGATCATCGTGGGTTCGGCCGCATTGGCCGAGCTGCAACACAGCCCGGCGGCCAGCAACGGAATGATCAGGTGATGCTTGAGTGTCTTGATGTGTGGAATGGTATCTTTCATAAGTGTATGTCCAGCAATGAGGCGAAGATTACGACACATCGTATGGCAATTTAATCAAAAATTATCTTAAATTAAATGTCTTTTTGCGCAACACGATTTGTCTTTTTGCGCCATCCGCGGGTGTTGGCACCGCGCATGGCGCGCGATTGTGAAGAAAGAAATATCCCATCAACCGACACGGAGGTGTTCCGCACTTACGTGGATGTGGTGCTTGGTCCCTCGCTCAAACCGGGCGACATAGTGATCATGGACAACCTGGCCCACACAAAAGCCCGCCAACCCTTGAACTTATTACAAACCGCGGAGCCGAGGTGGTTTTCCTGCCACCCTACTCGCCGGACTTCAACCCGATCGAAAAAATGTGGAGCAAGCTCAAAGCATTCCTGCGCAAAACCGAGGCCAGAACCCCGGACGAACTCGATAGCGCCATCAGTGACGCCTTTGAAAAGGTCACAGCCAAAGACGCCCGCAATTGGTTTGCATCGTGCGGCTATAGATTTATTTAAAATTCTCTAACAATTTTCTCTTTAAGACCTCCGAAGCCAAAGCCAATACCATAGGCTGTTTGTCCGCGGCTCGATTGCAGACATTTGACATTGGCGATTGACAATTTTCTCCGCCGTGGTGACTTTTGCCGGAGCGAACCGATGCGATGAACACCCATGCGATGAACACCAACATGATGAATGCAACGATGCTGCCCCCCTGCCACCGGAATGAGTGCGGCCCTAGCGGCGGATTTTCGGGATATTTGCGCCTCACATTGTTGGGCTTTCTGTTGCTGGTCGCGCTGGTGATTGCTTCCGTGCCGGCGGCGGCGGTCGAGGCGAACCAGGTGGCGGAGGTGGCTTTGGTTTCCGGCAAGGCCTATGCGAACCCGTTTCTGGATGCCGAGCTCGACGTGGTGGTGACGCAGCCGGACGGCACGCAGTTGCGGGTGCCGGGGTTTTGGGCTGGCGACAGCGACTGGCGGTTCCGCTACGCTTCCAACCAAACCGGTGTCCACACCTGGCGCACCGAGTGCAGTGACACGACGGACACCGGGCTCCATGGCGCGACCGGCTCGATCACGGTCACGGCCTCGACGAGCACCAATCCCTTGTTCCTCCACGGACCGGTCCGCGTGGCGGCCGACCAGCGGCATTTCGAGCATGCCGACGGGACTCCGTTCCTGTGGCTGGGCGACACCTGGTGGAAGGGACTCTGCAAACGCATGACATGGGACGGCTTCCAGCAACTCACCGCCGACCGCAAGGCCAAGGGCTTCAGCGTCGTGCAGATCGTGTGTGGCGTCTATCCCGATGAGGCGGTGTTCCAGCCAAGCTGGGAAAACGAGGGCGGCAAGCCGTACCTGACCCAGACGTTCACCGAGGTCAATCCCGCGTATTTCCAGTATGCCGACCGGCGGCTCCAGTGCCTGATCGATGCGGGCATCGTGCCGGCGATTGTCGGCAGCTGGGGGCGCGGCGACTGCGATGGGATGGCGATGGCCGGAATCGACGGGATGAAACGGCATTGGCGCAACCTGATCGCCCGCTATGGCGCGTATCCGACCATCTGGATCATCGGTGGGGAATCCGGGGGGCAGCTCTGGACCGACACCGCCCAATACGTGCGGCAAATCGACCCGTTCCACCGCCCGTCCACCGTGCATCCCTTCGATTCCGGCCGGTCGCAGGTGACCGACGAGACGGTCATATCCTTCGACATGCTGCAGACCGGGCACGGCGACTGGAGTGCCTCGACCGGTGCGATTCCGAAGCTTCAGGCGGCCTACGCCAGAACCCCCGCCATGCCCGCCATCATTGGCGAGCATTCCTATGAAGGCCACATGCAGACTGGCTGGGAGGATCAACAACGGTATGTGTTCTGGAGCAGCATGCTCAACGGCGCCCCCGGTCTCACCTATGGCGCGGCCGGAGTCTGGCATGCCAGCGTGGAAGGAAATCCCGGCATTGCGAATGTCTATGACTGGACGACCTGGACGGAGGGTATGAACTACCCCGGCTCGACCCAACTCGGACTGGGCAAGCAGTTGTTGGAACAATACCCTTGGCACCAGCTCGAACCGCACCCGGAGTGGACCTCGGCGGGATTCGCGGCCGGCGTCCCCAACGGCGTGCGCTTCATCTACATCCCGAACCGCGGCATTTACAATTGGAACGGCATTACCGTGAACAACCTGCTCGCCGGAGTGCCGTATTCCGTTTTCTTCTTTGACCCGGCCACCGGCACCCGCTTTGACCAGGGCATCGTGACCCCGGCCGCGTCGTCGTGGAACACGCCCAATGTACCGTCGCCCCAGGATTGGGTGCTGGTGATGCAAGCCGCCAGCACCACGCCGGTGGTCCAGGCGGACGCCACCACCGGCCAGGCATACTCCGGGCAGTTGCCGCCGGCGGGCGCCACCTTCGCCAAGCTCTCCGGCCCCGCCTGGCTCACAATCAACTCGTCCGGTAGCCTCACCGGCACGCCTGCGGAAACCGATGTCGGACTCAACACGTGGATCGTTTCGGTAGTAACCCAGGGCGGTGCCGCGCCCACCTACATCCAACTCCAGATCACGGTGATCAGCGCGTCCGGCATCTTCTTCGCCGAAAACTTCAACAGCTACTCCGGCAACCAGAACAACACGCAGTATCAGACGGGATTGAAGGTCGCCCACACCGGCAGCGTCGCCCGCTGGTCGAATTCGGGTACCAGCACCATGCACGCCGTGGACCTGAGCGGCTCGGGCAACTGGGCGGTCATGTTCTATCAGGACAACGTGATCACCCTTGCCACCGCGATCGCTGCCAACACCAGCGGCGTCACCTATCAGGTGGATTTCGATTACGGCACGGCCGTATATGCGGGAGCCGACCAGCGGACGCTCACGGGTGACGGCCTGCTCGTCGAGGTCCTGCGCCCGGACAACAGCGTGCTGGCCTCGAACACCTACTTGTCAGGAGCTTGGGACACTTCCGGCAACCGCAACCTCGACGTCGGGAATCACGGCACCCTCCAGTACACCGGCGACGGCTCGGGTGTTGTGAGACTTCGCATCGGGCCGACCCCGCCCTACACCACCGGGCGCTTCGAGGGGGAAATCGACAACCTCACCCTGAAAGCGCTGCCCTGACAACGAAGCGTCCACTGCCGATCAGACAATGACACATCCCAAACCACATACCGGCCGCCTGGTTACGGAAGGATTTCTCAAGCCATCCTTCCCTGCCGGGGCGCTCACCGGTATGCTGCTGGCTTTTATAACATTCCTGCCTGCGGCCGCGGCGGCAGTCGAGGCCAACCAAGTGGCGGAGGTGGCCTTGGTTTCCGGCAAGGCCTATGCGAACCCGTTCCTGGATGCCGAGCTTGACGTGGTGGTGACGCAGCCGGACGGTACGCAGTTGCGGGTGCCGGGGTTCTGGGCCGGCGGCAGCGACTGGCGGTTCCGCTATGCTTCCAACAAAACCGGTGCCCACACTTGGCGCACCGAGTGCAGTGACACGACGGACACCGGGCTCCATGGCGCGACCGGCTCGATCACGGTCACGGCCTCGACGAGCACCAATCCCTTGTTCCTCCACGGACCGGTCCGCGTGGCGGCCGACCAGCGGCATTTCGAACATGCCGACGGTACCCCGTTCCTGTGGCTGGGCGACACTTGGTGGAAGGGGCTGTGCAAACGCATGACATGGGACGGCTTCCAGCAACTCACCGCCGACCGCCAGGCCAAGGGCTTCAACGTTGTGCAAATCGTGTGCGGCACCTACCCGGACGAACCGGGAACCATGCAGCCGAGCTGGGAGAACGAGGGCGGCAAGCCCTACCAGAGCATCGATTTCGGCGTGGTGAACCCGTCCTACTTCGCTTATGCCGACCGCCGGATCGAGTGCCTCGCCGGGGCCGGCATCGTCCCGGCCATCGTCGGCGGCTGGGGGCGAGCGGTTAGCCTCAATGTGGTAGGACTCGCCGGCTACAAGCGCCATTGGCGCAACCTGATCGCCCGCTATGGCGCGTATCCGACCGTCTGGATCCTGGGTGGTGAAACCGATTCTTCCCAAGGGCCTTGGTATGAGTTGGCCCAATACCTGAAAGCCATCGATCCCTATCGTCGCATCCTGGTCAATCACACTTCCGCCGGGCGCGGCGCGCTGGAGGGGTCCTCTGCATTCGACTTCGACATGAATGCGCCCGGACACGACGGTTGGGGTACGGCCAACATGGCCATCGCGCAGATCATATCCACCCGCACCCTCTCGCCCGCCAAACCCGTGTTGACCGGCGAAGCCTGCTACGAACGCCACATGCAGCAGAATCCCCAGGACGTCCAGCGCCACATGTTTTGGGGCTGCCTGCTCTCGGGCGCGGCGGGGCACACCTACGGCGCGGGCGGAGTCTGGCACGCGGGCATGCCCGGCGACCACGGGAATTGGGGGTATTCGGGCGGGCAACCCTACGACTGGACGCCTTGGGCCTTGGGCATGAACTACCCCGGCTCCACCCAACTGGGACTGGCAAAAAGTTTGTTAGAACAATATCCTTGGCACCAGTTCGAGCCGCATCCGGAGTGGACCTCGGCGGGTTTCGCAGCCGGCGTGCCCAACGGTGTGCGTTTCATCTACATTCCCAAGCGCGGCATCTACAATTGGAACAGCATCACCGTGAACAACCTGCTCCCCGGAGTGCCTTACACCGTCTTCTTCTTCGACCCGGCCAGCGGGCGCCGCTTTGACCAGGGCATCGTGACCCCGGCCGTGTCGTCGTGGAACACGCCCAATGTGCCATCGCCCCAGGACTGGGTGCTGGTGATGCAGCCGCCGGATACCGGCGCGCCTGCGACCCACCCGGATGCCACCGCCGGCCAGACATACTCCGGCCAGTTGCCGCCGGCGGGTGCCACCTTCGCCAAGCTCTCCGGCCCCGCCTGGCTCACAATCAACTCGTCCGGTAGCCTCACCGGCACGCCCGCGGAAACCGACACAGGAGTCAACACATGGGTTGTTTCGGTGACCCAGGGCGGCGGTGCCCCAACCCTGATCCAACTTCAGATCACGGTGATCGGTTCGAGTGGCGTCCTGTTCGCCGAAAACTTCAACAACTACTCCGGCGACCAGAACAGCATCCAATATCAAACGGGATTGAAGGTCGCCTACGGCGGGAGTGTCTCCAGATGGTCGAATGCCGGCTACAGCACCATGCACGCGGTGGACCTGAGCGGCTCGGGTAACTGGGCGATCATGTTCTATCAGGACAACGTGATCACCCTTGCCACCGGGATCGCCGCCAACACCAGTGGCGTCACCTATCAGGTGGATTTCGATTACGGCACGGCCGTTTATGGGACCGCACAAGCCGACCAGCGGACCACCGCGACTGACAGCCTGCTCGTCGAGGTCCTGCGCCCGGACAACAGCGTGCTCGCCTCGAACACTTACACGCCCGGAGCGTGGGACACTTCCGGCAACCGCAACCTCGACGTCGGGAATCACGGCACCCTCCAGTACACCGGCGACGGCTCGGGTGTTGTGAGACTTCGCATCGGGCCGACCCCGCCCTACACCACTGGGCGCTTTGAAGGGGAGATCGACAACATTTCCATTACCGTTGCCGCCGATTATGCCACCTGGTCCGATGGCGCGGCTTTTGACGGGGATTCTAACAACGATGGCGTCGCCAACGGCCTGGCATGGCTGTTAGGAGCGGCCCATCCGTCCGCCAATGCCACCAGGCTGCTGCCCGTGCCGGCCAACGGGTCCGGCGTGCTGGTGCTCACGTTCCGTTGCCTCAAGACAGCCAATCGCAGCGCGGTGGCGCTCAAAGTGCAATGTTCTAACGATCTCGGCCAAACCGACCCGTGGACCAGCCACGAGGCGCTTGTGCCCGATGCGAGCGGTGCCGTCGGCGGGATGGTTTTCGACATCACGGACGCCGCCGATCCGGCGTTCATTAACGTCCGGGTGGAGATTCCAGCCAGCGCGGTGCCGACCGATGGCAGACTCTTCGGTCGCCTGTGTGCCGCCAGCCCGTGACCGGTCGTTCTTCGGCGCGACGGCGCTCAGACCGCAACCGGAATGGGACTGCCTCAGGGTGGGGTGGCGCTACGAAAAATTCACCGTCCCACATTTTGTTTTTGACTAATGGCTGAAAGGATGAATTGAATGGTCTTTGACAAACGTCAACACCATATGACAAATTGAACGCCGGACGCTGTGGAGTCCAACTGCATCACTCCACAACCACCATAGGATCATCCAACCTCGCCCCGAGTAAGAACTATGAAACATCGATATTGCAACCTTGCCGACCTGTGCGCCGCCGCCATCCTCGCCGGCCTGACCGCCACCGCCGGGGCAGTTCCGATCTTCACCGAGAACTTCAACAGCTATTCGGGCAACCAGAACAATACGCAGTACGAAACGGGCTTGCAGGTCGCCCACACCGGCAGCGTCACCGGCTGGTCGAAGTCGGGCGATGGCACGATGCACGCCGTGGACCTGAGCGGCGCGGGCAATTGGGCGATCATGTTCTGGCAAAACAACGTGATCACGCAGTCCACCGGCATCGCCGCCAACATCAGCGGCGTCACCTATCAGGTGGATTTCGATTACGGCACGGCCGTTTATGGGACCGCGCAAGCCGCCCAGGCGACGGCCGCGACCGACGGCCTGCTCGTCGAGGTCTTGCGCCCGGACAACAGTGTGCTGGCATCGGGCACCTACACGCCGGGGGCGTGGAGCCATCCAAGCAACGCGAACTTCAGCGCCGGGCTTCACGGCACCCTTCAGTATGTCGGCGACGGCTCGGGTGTTGTGAAACTCCGGATCGGGCCGGCCGGGACATTGGACAGCGGACGCTTTGAAGGGGCGATCGACAACCTGACGGTGGCTGCGGCTGTGGACACCACGCCCGCCGTCGTTACCCTCAGCCCGGCGGATGGCTCCGGCAGCGTGGCGCTCAACTCCAAACTCACGGTGACCTTCGACCAGCCCGTCCAGAAGGGGCCCGGCAACATCGAAATCAGGAAGACCGGCGACGACAGCCTGATCGAGGCGATCGACGTCAGCTCGGGGCTGGTGACCATCGCCGATGCCACGGTGACGATCCATCCCACCGCCAATCTCCCGCTGAGCACCGGATGCTATGTGCTGATACCGGCCGCCAGCTTCACGGGAACCAGCGGCTCCTTGTTGCCGTTCGGCGGCATCACGGACAAGGCGACATGGAACTTCACGACCGAAGGGCCGATCCTGGCTGATGCGCGTGGTGATTTCCGCACCACCACGGCAGATGGCACCACGGCCGACTTCAACGGCGGCACGGGCCTTTCCGATACCGAAGGATCCGGCCGGTGGAACTACCTCAACGGCATGGGCGCGGGATCGACCCTGCTCTCCTTCGGGGTGGCTGGAAACGCCGGCCAATCCATGTATCAGACCACTGGGGAAGCCGGCGGCCTGCCCGCGCTGGGCGACCAGCAGATCTTCGGCAATGTGCCCGCCCCGGCTGCCGGGAAAATCCAGTGGCATGTCGGAGCCACCACCGCCCAAAGCGCGGTGATGCGCTGGACCGCCGGCGCGGATGCCACCAACCTGGTGGTCACGGGCGACATCGCGCGCGGCGCCTTCATTCCGGCTTGGCTCGACAACACGAAGTTCGACATTCTCGTCAACGGGGTCAACCAATTCACCATGGTTCTCAACGACTCCGATCCGCACACCTTCCATCTCACCGGCCTGAGTGTCAGCGCGGGTCAGCATGTGGAGTTCATCCTCTCCACACCAACCGGTGACAACAACGGTGCCATCGCCAACCTGCAGGCGACGATCAGCGGCAATCTGTCCGCCACGGCCACGCCCTTTGCCACCTGGGCCGACGGCGCGGCCTTTGATGATCGCAACAGCGAGGGCATTGCCTATGGCATGGCGTGGATGCTCGGTGCCGGGACATCAACGAGCCCGAGCGTCGGTTTGCTGCCAGCCGTAATGCCCGGCAGCGGATTGACCATGCACTTCAAGCGGGTGCATGATCAGGGCCCGGCGAAGTTGTATTTCCAATCCAGCGGCGACCTCAGCACATGGTCGGACCCTGGGTTTTTGATTCCCGACAACCAATACGGAGCCGCCATTGAACTTGCGCCGGGTATCACGGCCACAATCACCGAGGGCAATCCGGACGATGTCACGGTGACGGTCGCGCCAGCGGGCATTGGGGGCGGCGGCAGTTTCTTCGGCCGTCTCAAGGTCACCGAAAACTAATAGAAAAGCAAACCCATCAACCAACCGATCCACTCACCATCAAAACAACCATGAGCAAATCCCAACGACTCCATACCGCCCTTTGGGCTACCGCGATCCTGCCGTGCCTCGGCCTCCAGGCGAAGGCGGCCACCACCTGGAACCTGGCCAGCGACTTTTCGCTGGCCGAGAACTCAGCCACCAGCACCTGGTCCTACGGGTTGGCCGCGGCGGAGAACAACCCGATCCACACGGCGAACCTGTTCAGTACAAATACCCGCAGCGCCAATGATCTGTGGGGCACCGGTTTTGCAACGCCGCCGATGATGTGGAGCCAGACGACAGGCTACTGGGGTATTGGCCGCAATGACAGCGGTGTTGCGCAAACCAGTAACCCGATCTCCTGGGCACCCGGGGAAATCCTGATCCATCCGAAGAACACCACGTCGGACCGTCTCGTTATCAGTTGGTTAGCCCCTTCCGCCATGACGGTTGGCATCGACTACTCGTGGGGGGAAGCCATGCCCATGCCCCCTGGGCTTGCAAACGGCGTGGGTCTCCGCATCTGGCATGGAAACACGATTCTCACCGATACCAGTGGCAACGGCTGGCTTGAGCCTAGCTCAGGCGGTGGAAGCGGCACGCTTTCAAACCTTTCAGTCACCGCTGGTGACCGTCTGTTCTTCGAGTATGACACGTTGGATAATCCCAACTATGATGTCACGCGCACGGGCATCCTCATCACGGCCGTCCCCGAGCCCGGCACCACCCTGTTAGGTGCCCTCGGCCTGCTTGCTCTCCTGCGGCGCAGGAGGCGCAGGGTGTCTCGGGAGATGGGGTTTGGAGAACCAGCGGTTGGCGAGGAAAACGATGGTGAAAGATGGTGTTGCAGCCCTATCGGCTCTCGATTTCTATCAGCCACGCCTCGGAGCAGGTCATGAACCTACGCGGCGAGTGGTCGTTTCAACTGGATGCCCAGCAACCCGACCCTGGCAATCACCGGGTGACACCCGCCGCTTGTCACCCGTGACGCGTCACGCTTCACTAGTGAAAACACGATGAAACAATCCAGCACGTCATCCCGGAAAACCCCAAAACCGGCTGCCTCCAAACAGGAGACTGCCAAGCTGGGGACCTTGGTCCAGATCGCGCGGCTTTACTACGAGGAAAACCTCTCCCAGCAGGAGATTGCCGAACGACTCGAGGTTTCGCGATCACTGATTGCCCTGTACCTGCAGAACGCGCGCGAGGCGGGCATCGTGCGCGTCAAGATCGTCGATCCCACCAACAACTGCGTTGGTCTAGCCAGCGCACTCAAGAAGCAGACAGGAGTCAGGCAAGTCACGGTGGTTCCGAATCCCCGGGGCTTGCAGGCGTTGACCCTGCGTGCCGTGGCCGGCGCGGCGGCCGATCACCTCAACGAAAGCCTTGCGGACGGAGCCACCTTCGGCATCGCCTGGGGACGCTCCACCGCCATGATGGCAGAACTGCTCACCCGCACCGAGGCCCGCCGGGTTGATGTTCTCCCACTCTTGGGCGAAAGCGGGCATTCCGTGCTCCACAGCCAGATGAACCAATTGGTGATGCAGGCGGCCCAGCGACTCGGGGCCAAGGCGCATTTCCTCTCGCTGCCGATGATCGTGAGTTCCGCCCAGTTACGCGATGCCTTGGTCAAGGAGGACGGCATCCGGGACATCATCAGCCAATGGGACCGGATCGACATCGCCTGCGTCGGCATTGGCGTGGTGCCGCCGGTGCCCGGCATGGTCGCCTATATCGGCGACGAAGCCCTGCCGCGCCTGATCAAGGACGGAGCGGTCGGCGACATCTGCGGGGTTTACTTCGACTATGACGGACGGATCATCAAGAGCGGCTTCGAAGACCGGATGATCGCCGCCGGCATCAAGCAACTGAAAGCCGCCGGTTCAGTGATGGCCGTGGCCTACGGTGATGACAAGGCCGCGGCCGTTGTCGGCGCCCTTCGTACCGGTTTGATTACCAACCTTTTCATCGATCAATCGATGGCCGAGCGGATCCTTGCCGGGATTGCGGCCGGACACCACCGCAAGGCCTGATAGCAAGACCGCTCATGAACACAGGGAAATGCTTCATCGGTATCGACTTTGGCAAAACCAATGTCCGCTTCGCCATCGCGGAGGATCAGCCCGAACTGAAGTATTTCACCAAGCGGCCCTACCGGCGCGGGACGCCGGAGGAAATGCACCGACAGATTTTCGAGGGCATCGAGGCATCCCTCAAGGAAGCCGGCTACGACCGCAGCACCCTGCTCGGCATCGGTCTCGCCGTGCCGGCGGTGCTCAATCGCGGGACCGGCACCATCGTCTGGGGCCCCGATTGGGGTTTTCTGGCAGGCACCTCGCTAACGCAGCCGATTTCAGACCGCTACGGCGTGCCGGTGGTAGCCGATGTGGACACCGTGATCCCCACTTGGGGCGAATTGTGGGCCGGCATCGGGAAGACCTGCGACCGGTTTGTCTTGTTGGCTTGGGGAACGGGGCTGGGCACCGGCGTGGTGATCGACGGCAAGGTGCAGGAGTATCCGCATAACCTCTTTCCCGAATTCGGCCATTCCCGCGTCAGCGATGACGATTGGCTGTGCAATTGCGGGGCTCTGGGCTGTGTGGATGCGATGACTTGTGGCCCCGGCATCGCCAGACACGGCCGGCTGGCCGTCGAGGGTGGTGCGCAAACCCTGCTTCGCGAGCTGTGCGGCAACGATCCGGAAAAGATGACGCCTCATATGGTCTTTGATGCCGCCGACCGGGGCGATGCGGTTGCCGCCGCCATCCTGGAGCGGGTAGCGGTGTTACTCGGCAGGCTCTGCTCCAACGCCGTCCTGAGCTTTCAGCCGGAAAAAATCGTGATAACCGGCGGTCTGACCAGGCGCTCGCGGCGGATACTCGAAACCATCAACAAGACGATGAGGGAAAGCTGCTGGCTGATCTTCAAGGGACTGACCGAGTGCGAAGTGGTCTGCTCGGAACTTGAAGACCGGGCGGGAGTTCTCGGCGCAATCCGCAAGGCTCGCAACATGCTCCGGCAATTCGGCGTGCCTTCCTGTGAACGTCCTCAGACTTTAAAGACCAAATGATCATGACCCACCAAATGAAACACCCCGCCACCAGCGGTCATGCGGTCCCTCTCGCCGCAGCCTTTGCGTTGCTCGCCTGCCTGACGCCAGCGCATGGCGCGGATGTTGCCCGGTGGGAGGTCTTCGAAACCTCCTACGAGAGCGCGAAAGCCTATCCGAATGCGTTCACCGAGGTGGAGGTCGATGTCGTCTTCAAGCAAGGCGAGAAACAATGGAAGGTTCCGGCGTTCTGGGCTGGCAGCGGCAAGTGGACGGTTAGATTCTCTCCACCATTGCAGGGGGAATTCACCTACCGCGTCGAATGCACCGACAAAACCAATCCCGACCTCAACGGCAAAGAGCAGACGCTGTCAGTCACGGCCTACACGGGCGACAATCCGCTGCTCAAACACGGCCCTCTGCGCGTGACCAAAGACCAGCGCCATTTCGAGCACGCCGACGGCACCCCGTTTCTGTGGCTTGGCGACACCTGGTGGAAGGGCTTGTGCAAACGGATGACGTGGGAGGGTTTCCAAGAGCTAACAGCCGACCGCAAAAGGAAAGGGTTCTCGGTCGTGCAGATCGTGTGCGGGACCTATCCGGACGAGCCGGGACTGCTGCAACCAAGCTGGGCGAACGAAGGCGGGATGCCATACCTGAAAAAGGATTTCAGCGAAATGAATCCCGCGTATTTCCAGTACGCTGACCGCCGCTTCAGGCATCTGGTCGATGCCGGTATCGTGCCCGCCATCGTCGGCGGATGGGGCCGTGCTGTGGATTTGAACTCGGTCGGACTGCCGGGATACAAGCGCCATTTCCGCAACCTGATCGCCCGCTATGGAGCCTATCCCGTGATTTGGATCCTGGGTGGTGAAACCGACAAAGGGCAGGGGCCTTGGCACGAACTGGCGCAGTATGTCGAGGCCACCGACCCCTTCGACCGCCTGCTGTGCAACCATAGTTCCCACCTGCGCGGGGCTCTGGAAGGATCCGCCATATTCGATTTCGACATGGACGCCACCGGGCACAACTCCTGGCAGACGGTGAATGAGATTATCGGAAAAACCAGGCAGTCCTTGAAAAACGAGCCCCTGAAACCGTTCGTGAGTGGCGAATCCTGTTACGAGCTTCATATGCAGGAGAATCCAGCCTACCTACAGCGCTACCAGTTCTGGGCCCTGATGCTTGCTGGTGCGGCCGGCCATACCTACGGCGCAGCGGGAATCTGGCACATGGCGACACCGGAAGAGCATGGCAACTGGGGTGGCTGGGGCGGCCAGCCATATGACCTGACGACGTGGAACGAAGGCATGGATTTTCCCGGCTCGGCGCAGCTTGGACATGGAAAAGCACTCCTTGAAAAACTACCCTGGCAGCAGTTCGGGGAACATCCCGAGTGGGTCGGGAAAGACCTCTTCGCCGCCGGCATTCCGGGCAAAGTCCGGGTGATCTATCAGCCGAACCGTGGCGTCTATATGTGGAATGGCATTGACGTCAACAACATCGAAACGGGGACCTATTCCGCATTCTATTTCGATCCGGTTTCCGGACGACGCTACGACCTCGGCATCCACACCCTGTCCGGCACGTGGCAGTCGCCAAACGTGCCCTCTCCGCAGGATTGGGTGCTCGTGATGCAGGCGCAGGAACCATCTGAAATCATCACGCTCCCCGCGATCAAAGTCGGCGGGCTGTGTTCCGGGAAACTGCAACCGACCGGCGCGGTGTTTACCCGGAAGACCGGTGCGGAATGGCTGACCATCAAACCCGACGGCAGTTATGCGGGTACGCCGGGTGATACGAACACAGGGCGAAATTCATTTCTCCTATCCGTCAAAAAGACGGACCGGACGGAGGCACTGATGGAGTTGACGGTTAACGTGCGCGGCGCTGGCGGCGAAATCCTCGTTGAGAGTTTCGGCGGCTATAAGGGTAACCGGAACAATACCCAGTTCAAAACCGGACTGAACGTCGCATGCGATGGAAAGGTCCCGGGCTGGACCGGTTCGGGCGGCGGTGCCATTCATGCAGTGGACCGCTCCTTCAAAGGCGGCGAGGTCACACCGTCCGACTGGGCCATCATGATCTTCGAGGACAACGTCATCACCTCCAAAGCCATTGCTGCGAATGTCGCCGGGACCTCCTACCGAGTGAACTTCGAGATCAGTGCCGCTGTTTATGCCGACGCGGCTCAGGCGACACAGGCTGGCGATGCTCTGCTCATCGAGGTGCTGCGCGCAGACAACAGCGTGCTGGCCAGCACTAAAAAGGTACCCGGTGCCTGGCACGGCAAGATGGCGTTTACCACGGTGAGCCTCGACTACAAGGGCGATGGCTCGGGCGATGCCCGTCTCCGCATCGGACCGGCTAAAATAATGAAAAGCGGGCGCTTCCACGGGGCGATTGACAATATCATGATGAGGGAGATGAAATGAGAACAGGCAAGTCAGCACTATTGATTCTGGGACTGGGTATGCTGGTGCGGGTAGCTGCACAGGGCGCGACAGTTGAGCAATGGAATGTGTTTGAGACATCGTTCGAGAGCGCGAAGGCGTACTCGGATGCTTTCACGGAAGTGGAGGTCGATGTCGTTTTCCAGCAGGGCGACAAACAATGGAAGGTTCCGGCCTTCTGGGCAGGCGACAAGACGTGGACCGTCAGATTCGCTCCGCCTGCGCAGGGTAAATACACCTACCGCGTGGAATGTTCCGACAAGGCCAACCCCGGCCTTAACGGGAAGGATCAGACGCTTTCGGTTGCGTCGTACAAAGGCGACAACCCGCTCCTGAAGCATGGGTTTGTGCAGGTGAGCCCGGGCAAGACCTACTTCGAACATGCCGACGGCACGCCGTTCTTCTGGCTGGGTGACACGTGGTGGAAGAACCTCTGCAAGCGCATGACTTGGGACGGGTTCCAGGAGCTGACCGCCGATAGGAAAGCCAAAGGCTTTTCCGTGGTGCAGATCGTCTGCGGGCCGTATCCAGATGAGAACTTCTTCGCGCCCAGCCTGGAGAATGAAGGCGGACAGCCTTACCTCGCCGATGACATGAGCGTGGTAAATCCGAAGTACTTTGACTACGCGGACAGGCGGCTGAAGCATCTTGCGGACAATGGGATTGTGCCGGCGATTGTCGGCGCGTGGGGACGGGGCGACTGCAACAGCATGGAGAAATTCGGGGTTGCCAATCTCAAGCGGCACTGGCGCTACCTGATTGCGCGCTATGGCGCCTTCCCGGTGATCTGGATACTGGCGGGCGAGATTCCGGAAGAAACGAAAGCGGGGCATGGACCATGGGCCGAAGTGGCGACCTATCTCCGCAGCATCGATCCCTACCGCCACCCGCTCACTTGCCACACAGGGCACGGGCGACGACTTGCCCAGGGCGACGTCCCGGTGATCGACTTCGACATGGTCGGCGGAAACCACGACGAGCGGCTTGCCGTGGCGGCGGAATCCGTGGGGATCGTCTCCTCGGCCTATGCGACCAAGCCGCCGATGCCCGTGCTGGTCGGCGAGACCTGCTATGAGGGGCACATGCAGCAGGGCTTCGGGGATGTGCAGCGGCGCATATTCTGGCAGAGCATCCTGAGCGGAGCGGCCGGCCACACTTATGGCTCTGCGGGGATCTGGCATGCCGGCGTGCAAGGCGATCACGGGAATTGGGGTGCCTGGGGCCGCCAGCCGTACGACTGGACGACCTGGAAGCATGGGATGAATCACCCCGGCTCCACCCAGCTCGGGATCGGCAGGAAACTGTTGGAAAAATACCCGTGGCAGAAGTTCGTGCCGCATCCGGAATGGGCACCGGGCTGCTTGGCCGCCGGTATTCCGGGTGAAGTGCGGTTCATCTATCTGCCGCGCCGCAACATCTACAACTGGGATGGCCCGGAGGTGAAGGACCTCGAACCGGATCTCGATTGGCATGCCTACTACTTCGATCCGGCAAGCGGCCGCAAGTTTGACCAGGGCGTGATCAAGGCCACCGCAAAAGCGGGCGACCAGGAAGCCAAACCTGTCAGCTTTAAGAAGAATGTCCCGTCCCCGCAGGATTGGGTGCTGGTAATCGAAAAAGCCGCCAACAAGGGAGAGTAGGACCAGTCTGGAATCGAGCAGCTCAAGCGAGCTTGTTTCCTGTAGCCAGCATCGCAGCTCACGATGCTGGTGCGGGAACCGGCCACATGTTAAAAATTCATCAAATTTATTGATATTTTGAGCAACTGCCGGCAGGTTTCGTATCCGTGAGCCGAACGCACGAACAACGGAAAAGGCGACGGGTCCTGCTTTTGCTTGGGGTTTACTATCCCGGAATCCACCGCGGCATCGCCCGTTATGCGCGGGAGGCGAATTGGACGATCGACAACACCTACGCGCACAACAGCGGGTTGGTGCCGACCTGGTGGCACGGCGACGGGATGATCACCTTGATCACGCACCCGCAGGATCACGCGGCATTCCGGAGTTTTCCGCCGATGCCGATGGTGGACCTTTCAAAAGGCTGGATTTCGCATGACATGCCGGCTCGCCTGCGCAGCGCCGGGCGTGGCCGCGCCCGGGTGCTGTATGATAATGTAGCCATCGGCCGACTTGCCGCAGAACATTTCATCGAACGGGGATTCCGGCACGTCGCGTTCTTCAACTTCGGCCAATCCTGGATGGAAACCGAACGCATCCCGAGTTACCGCCGCACCGTTGAGGAGGCGGGAGCGCAGTATCATGAGATCCCTTATTACCGGCATTTCGTGATCAACAAGCACGGCGGCACAGCCGATGAGAAGCCCGCGTTCCAAGAGCTGGTCAACATCCTTCGCCAACTGCCTAAACCTCTGGCGGTCCATGCCTGCACCGATGATTTCGGCGTCCGGGTTTTGCTCGCATGCAGCGAAGCGGGGCTGAGCGTGCCGGAAGAGGTGGCCGTGCTGGGTTCCCATAACGAGTTATTGGTGTGTGATTGTGCGCCAGTCCCACTATCCAGCGTCGATACCGACATGGAACGTCAGGGATACGAGGCGGCACGGCTGCTCGACCGGTTGATGGACGGAAAATCTCCACCGAAAGAACCCGTTCTCATCTCGCCCAAGGGAGTGGTGACGCGTCAGAGCACCGAAATCCTTGCGGTGTCGCATCTTCCCACGGCCCGGGCATTGCGTTTCATCTGGGAGCATTACCACCAGCCGATCGGCTCTTCAGACATCGCTGCGGCAGCTGGGATCTCGCGGAGAGGACTCGATCATGCCTTTCGGCTGCACCTCCAACGAAGCGTTACCGAGGAAGTTACCCGCCGCCGGGTCGAACACGCCAGAAAACTCCTGGAAACCACCGATCTAAAGGCCTACGAGATCGCAGACAAGTGCGGCTTCAGCGGGCTGGTGTATTTCTCGCGCGTTTTCAAACAGATCGTAGGCATCAGCCCGCGCGTTTACCGCCAGCAACACCCGAAGGATTGAAGGAGGGCGGGAACAGCAACCGGAACTATGGATCAAGGACCATCTGTCCCGTATATTATCCTAGAATCCGCAGTTGAAAATGCAGTATGACGGGTTTTACCACGGATGTAGGGCGCAAGTGAAGTCTTCTTCGCGGGGAGCGCACGCGCCCCCGCGTGCTTCCTCCGGCGCCCTCGCCGGAGGATTGCGTCGGATACGGGTGACGTGCGAGATCGCAATGGACGTCGACTGGCCGGAATGCCAACCCTCCCGCGAGGGCGCGGAAGGGAACACGCGGGGGCGCGTGTGCTCCCCCTCCTTCACCCAATGGGTGAAGCGGTTTCACACGCCAATTCCACTGGGAAACTCTTCCTCTCCCGGCACTTGCGCTGCCCATTCTCAAACTCAACTGCGGATTATGGGATTATTCGGCTTTCACTCGGATAAACACCCTGTCACCAACGGGAGGATCTAGCAATTCCACTGCCACCGATTGCACGCCAGTTTCCTCGTCCACAGGCCCGGGCTGCTCCGTAACCGCCGCCGCTTCAAGGCCCCAGTCATCGAGATCCACGGAAGTCCAGATCGTGTAGGTCAGGCCACTGTTGGCGTTGCGTGTGTAGCTGAATTGGCTGAGCGTTTCGAGATTGCTAACATCCGTGATTGGATTGACCGAAGCGCCGCTGGTCGGGACCAGGCCAAATGCAAACTCACGGAAATTGGACATGCCATCGTTGTCGTCGTCGTCGTCCGGGCCCCCGGCAAGTTCATAGCCGTCCGCCCAGATGTCGTAGGCTGACGGAGTGATGGATTGAGTCAGGCTGCCAGCGCTGGTGCCGTAAGCGGCATCGCCGGAGTAAGTCGCGGTGACGGCGTGGTCGCCAGCTACAAGCGAGTTGGTGGAGAAGCTGGCCTGGCCGGCGGTCACTGCTTCGACCGCAACCTGCACCTCATCAATGCTGAATGTGATCGTGCCGGTGGCAGCCAACGCGGTGTTCGCGCCTTCTTTCACCGTGGCGGTGAAGGTCACATCCCCGCCGGCAACGGATGGATTCTCCGAAGAAACCAGTTCGGTTGTTGTTGCCACCGTGCCGCCCGCGACGGAAAGCGTCAGGTTGTCTAAATAGACGGTGTTAACGAGTCCGTCGGCCCGGACACCGAGAGTGGAGATACTGCCGCCCAAGCCGTAGGTGGTTTTGGACAGCCCCGTGTACCAGCCGATGCCTTGGTCCACGCCATTGACCTGGAACAGGACGTCGAAGTTGGCAGAATTGTCCACATTCTCCCGCACCGTGATCGAGATGTTGAATGTCGTCCCGTTGGTGAGCGCATTTTGGTTCTCCAGCCACCCTGTAATTTGATTGCCGCCAGTGAAGTCTCCGCCGCGCCCTTGTACCAGGTAGCCACCAATGTTGCGGGAGTATGCCAGATTGCCCATCCAGATTCCATAGGTGGAGTTGCCAGTCGTCTGAGTGCTCCTAAGATCGGCCGTCAGGGTCAGCGGATTGCTCCAGTCGTAGGCGAACGGCGACGCCAGAGTGTGACCCAGTCTCCCTCCCGCAGTGCCGGTGCCGGAGAGCACCGCCTCTCCTCCTGCGGCGGTATAGCTACCGCCTGCATTCCAGCCGGCAATGGTGAAGCCATAGGTTGTGGGAAGGTCCGATGTATCATCGCTGAATGTTTCCTGATAGACGTTTTGCGCCAGGGCCGCCGGCATGGCGATGCCGAGCAACCCCGAAAGAAATAGGGTCCGGAGTCGTCGCGACCCGCAATTTGATGAAGGTGCGGAGCGCGGCACGAAGTTGCAGTGGAATGAATGGTTCATGGGTTTCTTGTGGGGTCTTTCGTCGTCATTACATCCACCTGCAGCACCGGATTCGCCGGTGCCTCCACTGGTGGCATGTCCCGCGGATGGATACGTCTCTCGTGAAATAACAAAGTGTCAGATACGGCGGCGGCGCAGCGTGAGGAGTCCGAGCGCACCCAGACAAATCATGCTCGTGCCGGGCTCGGGCACCATGGAAAGCGTCAGGCTGTCAAAATAGACCGTGTTAGCCAGTCCGTCAGCCCGGACACCGAGAGTGGTGATGTTGCCGTTCAAGCCGTAGGTGGCCTTCGAAAACCCCTCATACCAACCGATGCCTTGGTCCACGCCGTTGACTTGGAACAGGACGTCGAAGTTGGAGGAATTGTTCACATTCTGCCGCACCGTGATCGAAGTATTGAATGTCGTCCCGTTGGTGAGCGCATTTTGGTTCTCCAGCCATCCGGTGATCGCATTGCTGCCAGTGAAGTCTCCGCCACGCCCTTGCACCAGGAAGCCACCAATGTTGCGGGAGTATGCCAGATTGCCCATCCAGATTCCATAGGTGGAGTTGCCAGTCGTCTGAGTGTTCCTAAGATCGGCCGTCAGGGTCAGCGGATTGCTCCAGTCGTAGGCGAAGGGCACCGCCAGAGTGTGACCCAGTCTCCCTCCCGCGGTGCCGGTGCCGGAGAGCACCGCCTCTCCTCCTGCGGCGGTATAGCTACCGCCTACATTCCAGCCGGTAAGGGTGAAATCATACGTGGTCAGCAGATTCGAGGTGTTGGCGTCGAATGTCTGCTGATAGATCACGGTTGCGGTTGCCGGTCCTGCGAATCCGACGGCCATCGCGGCGGCGATCACCGGAAGGGCGAGATGCAGTTTCAAAATGCTCGTTGCTTGTTTCATGGGGATTGGGGTGTTTGCTTGTTTGATTTAATTAAGGATTTCTCCTGATATGGGCTATGTAAGGAAATCAGGCTGGCGGATTGATGAAGAAGCCCCGGGGTGATAGATGGGAGAGCTGGTGTTGCGCTCTCTTGTCGTTATATTGATCATGTTTGCCCGTTCTCGTAAATACTAATATTGAGCAATAAAGTTAAACAATTGAGCAACACCCGCTGGCGCTTGATAGCGCGCGTTGGCAATGGCACGTCGGCGTCAAGCGCGGCACTTGCCATGCCTTTGCCTGTGAGGATCTGGACCGACCGATGTAACCCATGCGGGAGTTGCTCGATGTTGAAACATGGGTGGCAACGAGGTGATCACCATTGCGTAATTGTTCAAGTTCGATGCGCGATTGTGCAATAGACAAAGAACAGAATTCGTGGCTAATCTGCAACGCTTGCAAGTGCGGGGCACACCATCACGGACGTCTCCTTGAGCGGCAGCTAACGAATTCAATCCATGGTCATGCGATGGCGCAAAAGCAAGCGACACGCACCATGACCGGACGAATCCGGTCGCTCTTGCGCTTCTCATTGATTCAAGATTTCAAATCCACACACAACCGCACAAGAATAAAGCATGCATCCGATTTCCTCTTTCAATTCTCCCGTCATTGCAACCATCGTCGCGCTGATGCTATCGACTCCCTGTTCCCATGCTGAGGAAACAACCGCCATGACCGGCGGCCCGCGGATCTGGGACGATCAGGCGGCCAAGGAATGGGATGTTGGGTATCCGGTTGGGAACGGACGCCTTGGGGCTGTGCCGCTGGGAAGTTTTCCCGGCGAGCGGATTTTGATCAACGAGGAGACCATCTGGCATCGCGACGATGATCGCGACCACCTGATGCCTGATGACAGCCGGAAGCATCTCGACGAGGCGATGCGTCTGGAGGCTGCGGGCCGATACCACGAGGCCGACCGCGCGCTTGAAGAGAACCTTCTCAAGAAGATTTATGCCAATTCGTATCAACCGCTGGGGTGGCTGCATATCGACTATCAGGGCACGGCGGCGATTGACAGCACCCGGCGCGAGTTGGATCTGGGCACCGGGATCGCAACCCACACATTCACGCTGAAGGATGGCAGCGTCATCATCCAGGAATTGTTTGCCTCCGCGCCCGACGATGTCATCGCGCTGCGGGTCACGTCGGATCGCGACATCGCATTCACAGTGGCGCTGGTGGAAGGAACGACAGGGGAAGCCGCCATCGAGGATGGGGATCTGGTGGTGCGGGGCTCGGGCACGGGCAAGGATGCGACCCGATATGTCGGACGCGTGCGGGCTCTTCCGGCCGACCGGGTCACGGCCGATGGCGGGCGACTCAGGGTCGCCGGGACGCGGGAAGCCGTGCTGTATCTTTCGGTTGCCACCGATTTCAATTTTGAGAATGCGCAGGTCAAGCGGGCCGACGCCTGGCACGATGGCGCACGCCGGACGCTGGATCGCATCAGGCACAAGTCCGATGAAATCGTCAGGTCTGATGCCGTGCGGGATCACAGGCGGTATTTCGACCGCGTGAGCGTGGATTTCGGGACCACACCCGCAGAGGTGATGGCCCTGCCGACACGCTCAAGGCTGGAGCGGATCAGGAGCGGGGGCAGGGATCCGGACCTGGTCCGGACCTATTTCCAGTTCGGCCGCTATCTGCTGATCGGATCGTCGCGTCCGGGCTGCCTGCCCGCCAACCTGCAGGGAATATGGAATCCCCATCTCAAGGCGCCCTGGGGCAGTGACTACCACCTCAACATCAACCTGCAGATGAACTACTGGCATGCCGAGACCGCCAATCTGCCTGAGCTCCACACACCCTTGTTCAAACTGATCGATCTCTATCAGCCGACTGGCAGGGACATGGCCAGGAGGATGGGCATGAAGGGCTGGTGCATGCCGCATGCCACCGACATCTGGGGTCACGCCTACCTGGTCGGCGAGCGGGCATGCTGGGCCCCTTCGTTTTTCGGCGGCCAGTGGCTCACCTTCCACATCCTGGAGCACTACCGGTTCAACCGGGATCCGGCGGTTCTTGAAAAGAACTGGGACATACTAACAGAATCCACCCGCTTTGTGACCTCATGGCTGATCCCGGGGCCCGGAGAAGGCCAATGGATGGCCCGTCCGGCCAACTCGCCGGAAAACATGTTCATCTACACGGATGAAAACGGCAAGGAAGTGGAAGCCGCGCTATCCGCCGGTACTTCCCATGACCAGTTCCTCGTGTTGCAGGTTTTCAGCGATTACCTCGAAGCCGCGAAGATCCTTGGCAAGGAGGATACACCACTGATCCGCGAGGTCCGGGCGATGCTGCCGAACGTCTATCGGCCTGCCATTGGCGGTGACGGCCGCATCATGGAATGGCGGATGCCGTTCAAGGAACCGGAACCGGGCCACCGCCATATCTCGCATGTCATCGGTGCCTATCCGGGCAACCAGATCAACCTGGATAACGACCGTGCGATGCGTGACGCCGTGGTCAAAACGATCGAATACCGGCTCAAACACGGCGGCGCCCACACCGGATGGAGCCGGGCGTGGATCATCGGCATCTTCGCCCGCCTGTCCGATGGCGAACGGGCCCATGACAACTTGTTGGCTATTTTGAAAAGCTCCACCTTGCCGAACCTTTGGGACGACCATCCGCCGTTCCAGATCGATGGCAACTTCGGGTCTGCGGCTGCGATCATCGAGATGCTGCTGCACAGTCACAACCAGGAAATCAAACTGCTGCCCGCCCTGCCAAACGCCTGGCCCGACGGCCACGCCCGCGGCCTGCGTGCCCGCGGCGACTTCACCGTGGACGTCGAATGGAAAGGCGGAAAGCTCGCCGCCGCCGTCATCGTGGCGGGGCCCAAGGTCAAGCCAGGACCGATCCCCGTGGTTTACAAAGGTGGAAAAACCACGATCCACCTCAAGCCCGGCGAACGGGCTGCCCTAACTCCCGTGTCGTTCGATTAGCCTCAGCCGTAACTATGCAGTAGGCGATAAGGAGCGCGGACGTTCTGTCCGCTATGTGGGAGGGACGTTCCGTCCCTCTTATGGCGGACAGGATGTCCGCGGCACGTAGCCGACAACATGTCGGCGCTCCGCATGGCTACGCCCACTGCATCGGGTGAGTCACTCCTGCCTAAACGGCAGCCCTTGATATCGAATTTCGCAATTCCCTTTCCAGGTTTATTCCGCGTCCTTGGGTCGTCCAGTGAGTCGTTTGATGAGCGCGATTTCGTCGGCCTGATAGGGTGTGCCGTCGTGACGGAAGATATCATGTTGCCAGACGGCGGGTTCCGGCGTGTCCTTGGGGCTTCCACCATGGAAATAGGTTTGGGTGCGTCCGGCGACCAGGCCCCAGTTGTAGCAGCCGACCTTGCGTTCATGGAACAGCGGCAGCAGCGTCTGGAACGTATTGTTGTGTTGGCGAAGCAGCCATTCGGTACAAATCACGGGTCGTCCCTCTTTTTCGCAGATCGCCAGTTTCGCCTCGATTCCTGGCCGGGCGTCATAACCATGGAACGAGACGATGTCCGATAACTCGATCATCCGGCGCTGGAGTGGCGCGTTGAAATCCGCCCATGCCCCGGTGGTGATTGGCTGGATGGGTTTCATGGCGCGGGCCCAGACAAAAGCGGCCTCCATCAGCGGGCGGCTCTCTTCTCCCATGCCGTCGTAGCCCGGCTCGTTGTAGAGATCCCAGATGAGGATGCGTGGGTCGCGGGCAAATTCTCCGACCATGTCCTTCACGTATTTCTCAAGGTCCGGCCAGACATTGCGATCACGGATCTTCGACTTGCCCGGACTTGGCACCCAGCCGCTGTTGTGAACCCCGGGGACCGGGTCGTCCTGTTTGCCGACTTGTGGCTCCTTCCCCGAGAACGCGCAGTCGTCGAAGAAAATCGGCATGACCGAGATCTCGTGTCGCGCGGCAATTTCCAGAAACTCGCCAAATCGCTGTTTGAGTCCATCAGGATCGGCTTTCCAGACGACATAATTGAGGAAGATGCGGACCGAGTTGAATCCAATATCGTGCGCCATTTTCAGTTCACGGTCGATCGTCTTGGGATCAAACGTTTCCGCCTGCCACATCTCGACGTCGTTCACCGCCGTGCTGGGCAGGAAATTGCAGCCGACGATCCACGGTTGTTTCCGGTACCATTCCCACGCCTTGTCCGCCGGCCATTTCCCCGCAGCCGGATCCGGGTCCGCCTTTGCGCCAGCATCCGCCTCGCCGGCGGCATGGAGCGCGGTGAGACCATGGACTAACAACATGATGCCGAGTGCGATGGATTTTCGATTCATTTGGAATTCCGAAGTTGCCTGATGCGTCAGGTGCGGGCTCCGATCACCAATCGTCGGTGCGGAATGGCGATGCCGGCAGGCCTTCCTTGTTGTAAAGGTTGCAGCCGACAGGATTCGCTGCGAAAGCATAGCGCACCGCGACCGGTTTTGTCACTTCGGGTGAGGAAACGACCACCGTCTTGCCGTCGATGACGGCATCCGCCCAGACCCATTTCCTGTCCTCGCCCGCGATTGCGAAGCGTTGCAGTTTCGCTTGCGGGTTTTCGGTCACGGGTGCGTAGCCTTGCTTGGTTCCCACCATCAGGCCGGACCCCGCGTAATCGAACGCGATGCGGATTTTCCGGCCTTCGACGCGCATGGCTTTGTAAAGCGGGCCGCTGTAGGTCAGTCCTTTTTTCCCGTAGTCGCGGGTGAGGGCCCAGCGTGCGAGACGATCGCCGACATCCACCTTGTTCTTGGGATGGATGTCCGCGGTGTTGGCGGGATCGGCAAGATCGATGGCCACGGCCATGCCGGTATTGGGGATTTTGAGTGCCTTCATCTGCGCCATACAGACCTTGCCCCAGTCCACGCTTTTCGGAGCTCCTCCGGAAGGGTCGTCTGTGGGTGGTTCGTTGGTGGCGAGCTGGACATAATAAAAAGGGAAATCACCGATGCCCCATGCCTTGCGCCAGCCGGAGACGAGGGCCTGCATCTTGGCAAGATAGGCATTCTCCACATTGGGGCGCGGATCGAAGATCGCATTGGATTCGCCCTGGTACCAAATAACCCCCTTGATGGGGTTCTTTACCAAAGGGTGGATCATTGCGTTGTAGAGCACGTTCCATTTGCAGGGCGAGAACGGGATGTTGATCGGCACGTTCAAGCCTTCGGGGATGGGCTTTTGCGCCTCGGGAGTGATCCATGGTTCGATCGGCGTGCCGCCCCACGCGGTATGGATCAGCCCCACCGGCACGCCGGTTTCCGCCAGGATCTTCCTGCCGAAGTGGAAGCCCACTGCGGTGAACTTCCCGGCCGTCGCCGGGGAGGAGACCGTCCATGAGCTTTGGACATCCACGCGCGGCTCCGCGGATTCGGCGCGGGCGACATGGAACTGCCTCAGGAGCGGTAAATCCGCCGACTGGATGTCTTCGGGGCGGTTGCAGAGATCCATGGTCCACTCCATGTTCGACTGGCCGCTGCAGACCCACACGTCGCCCAGCACGATGTCCTGGAGTGAGATTTTGTTTTTTCCTTCCACCGTCAGTCCGGCAGGGCGGGTGGAGGCCTTCATGGGTTTGAGCGTGACGCTCCATGTTCCATCGTCGGCCGCCTTGGTCGTCAGGCGCTGGCTGGCGAAAGTCACCGTCACTTGTTCTCCAGGTGCCGCGCGGCCGTGGACGGGAACCGGCACATCGCGCTGCAGCACCATGTGATCGGTGAACAATCCGTGCAGCGTCACATCGGCCAGCGCGGGAACGGCGGTGGCGGGCAGACTGAGGAGCGCCGCAAATGCGGCCATCGTTTTTTCCGGGAGAAATCGCATGCTGTGTTTTTCCTTTCTTACTTACCAGACTTTCAGATCAAACGCGCCATCGCCCGTGCCTGCGAACGGCCCCGGGAACGGTTTGCTTGCGTCCACTTTCTTTCCGAAATAATCCGTGTCGAGACTGATCGGCGAACCGTCCGGATTTTCGAAGGCCGCATTCGGGATCTTCGCCTTGCCGAGTTGTTCGGTGGTCACGAGTGTGCGTTTTTGCGCATTGGCCCAGCCGGGGTCGAACTTGCCTTGCAAATAGACACCGTCGTCCTTCTGGACCAGCTTGATGCCCGGATCAAAGCCGTCCTGCACCAGCGGATTCTTCTCCTGCGCGCACGGCTTGGCACCGGCCAAATACACGTTGCCGTCCATCATCATCGGCAGTTCGGTCGTGTTGTAGGCACCCAGGTTCATGGCTTTCACGAAGATGTTGTTGAAATAGCGGTCGTCGCCTTTCAGATGGTTGTGATGGAGTCCCGCGAGCTTGGTCGAATGCGGCTCCATGTAGGGCGTCTCGCGCTTGTCGATCCATTCGGCGATGCCGCCGGCCATCAGGTTGTGGGCGTATGCGGCTCCTCGCGAGCACGACAGGATCGACGTCGGGGAAAGCATGATGTTGTGGTCCACAAGGAACGGCCCGTGGTTCACCTCGACGAAAAGATCCCGGTCGGGGTTGTCATGGAGGACGTTGCGGGTCACCCGCGTCCCCTGTGCCATCCAGTCGAGCCAGATGCCCTGGTTGCAGTGGTGGATATAGTTGTTGGCGATGAGCACATCGATCGCGCCATGCAGTTTGATGCCTGCCATCTCAGCTCCGGAAAACAGGCGCTGCACATGGGCGTTGTGGATTTCGTTCCCGGTGATGGAGCTGAACACGGCGCCGAGACTGCCCACGATGCCGGCCTGTTCGCAGTGGTGGATCTTGTTGTTGCGGACCTGGTGCGAGCCGATTTGTTCCTTCGACCAACCGTTTTTCAACGCGCGTTCGATGGTGCCGATGTAGCCGCCGGTGCCTGCCTTGGCTTCCTTTTCCAGCCATTCCGGGTTGTTCTGGTTCTTCGACCACGCGTTGTCCCATTCGTCGCCGTATTTCCCGAGGGTCACGCCGACGCAGCGCGAGTATGAGATCTCGTTGTTCTCGATGATCCAGCCCTTGCTCCAATGCGTGCCGATCAGGCCGGGTTGTTCGGCGGTGGGTGGAGCCCACGGGGTGGCGGCGTGGGTGAGTGTGAATCCGCGCACGGTGATGTAGTCGCAGCCCGGTTTTTCCGGATAGAAGACCGTCTCGCGCACATTGATCTCCACGATCTGCCCGTTGGGGTCCACGCCAGGAAACTGCGCCCAAAGCGTGGTATGATCCTGTTCGACCTTGCCGAACCAGAGCGGATTCGCTCCGGCGGGTTTGAGCACTTCCTCCTGATTCGCAGCCTCCCATCGCCACTCGCCATTGAGGTAAACCGCGCCCACGTGGTGCGGACGGCCCTTGGTGTCCAGCCAATCGCCCTGGATCGGCGTGCTGTAGGGATTGAAACCGCCGAAAAGTTTGTTAGGAACCGTTGCCTTCCAGGTGTCGTTCTGAACCTTTTCCCAGCCTTGAACCACTTCGGAGCCCTTGATCGCGACCTTCGCGCCCTCGGCCGCCTGGTAAACGATGCGCCTGTCATCGGATGTTCCGCCACGGGGAGGGGAAACCCGCTCGCGATAGATGCCTTCGTGCACCGTGATCACGTCGCCGGGTTGGGCGAGGTCCGCGGCACGCTGGATCGTGCGCAACGGCGCGTCCTTCTTGCCTGGGTTCGTATCATTCCCGCCAATGGAAACATGGAATTCCCTGCCCATGGCGGTGGTGGACATGGCGAGGCCTGCAGCGAGGGCTGTGGCAATCAGTGGTGTGGCGATTCGGTGTTTCATGGGGTTCATGGTCGTGGATGAAGGATACTTGAGATGGTTTCAGGGAAGGGGACCCGCGGATTCATTGTGGCAAAAACCGGAACCAGTCCACGGCATTGGCCTCGCCGCTTGGGAATACCAGATACAAGTCATGGATGCCGGCGGTTTCTTTCACATGGCATTCGGACTGTCCGGGCGGGAGTCTGCCGACGAGCTTGCCGTCCGGTGAGTCGAGGCGCAACTCGATGATCGCGTCCTTCTCGACCACTCCGCTTTCCTGTGCGGCTTCCGGCAGTCCGGGCAGAGCGACGATGTGTCCGCACGAGCTGGCGACCGTGCCGAACTTGAATGAGAATCCGCCTGGTCCGGTTCCCTGGTTCACCTTCACCAGGATGCGGTTCCATCCTTCGCGAATGACACCGTTGTGGATCGTGTGGGTGCCGGGTTCCTTGGTGGAGATCACGAGTTCGCCATTGAACCAGACCTTTGCGCCGCCGGTCGTGACCACGGTCATGGAGGCGTTGGTGCGGCCGGTCCTGGCATGGATCGCGGCGCGTGCGTAGGCGCATGCATTGCGGTTTTCCTCGCCATGAACGACATCGAAATCCACCACGCCGGCATCCGGCTTTTTGCCCGCGCGGTTGGCCGGCGGATCGAGATACAACTGCCACTGGCCCGCCTTGGGATCGCTTTCCGGAGCGAACGCCTCATCAAACAATTCCGGTCCGGATTTCCCGGGTTTGGTGAAGGGTTTGGAAATCTCCCATTGCAGGACTGTCTCGACACTCATGTCGGCCTTGAAGGGAATGGCTTCGACGACCGTGTCGCCCGACATGTGGACGTAGCGCTTGTCGGGACCTGATTCGGGAAGTTTCGCATCCAGGCTGAAGACCGCCTTGTTGACACCTTTGCCGAAGTCGAGGTTGGCATATCTGGCCCATGAGCCTTTTGTCAGGTTGTGGATGCCGGTGCCGCCCACCGTCCTCAAGCCAGTGGCGCGCTGATAGTTCTGAGCCTGGATTTTCCGTGTCGCGTCACGCCGCTTCCATGCCGCGGTGTCGAAGGGGAAATCATCCTTCAGTCCCATGTGCGACGTGTCGATCGGCTTGAACCATTCGGGTGGATCGGTGACGACATAGTCCTTGGCCATCGCGTTCCAGTAGGGAGCCTTGCGCTGCACCGGGGCGGGGCCGAATTTCGAATCGAGATCGATCCCGTGCTGTGCCAGCGGGTTCGGCTGGTTCGGATCCCTCGGGTTGATCCAGTTGTGATTGATCTCGCGAAAACCGCGGGATCCTTTCGGCACTTCGACCCCGTCAAGACCCTTGCCGTTGATCGAGAGCGGGTTGACGTTGCCATAGCGCGAGTGAGTGCCGTCCTGTGCGAAGACGTTGTGGCGGAGCGTGTTGTCCCATGCCGGCAGCATGAACGGCTCGAAAGTCACCAGGCGACCGATCTCGCAGTCGGCCACCAGATTGTTTTCGATCGCCTGCTCGACGCTCTTGAGCATGAATGCGGCGGTCATGGCACCTCCGCGACAGTGGTGGATGAGGTTGTCGCGGACCGTCAGGTAGTCCGAGGCGTCGTCCGAAAACAACACGTGCGCCCAACCGTCCCAGTTGACCGCCTGATCGATGTCGTGCAGGTGGTTGCCGGCCCACAGGTTGTCGCGGCCCGGGCCCCAGCTTTCGATGGCTCCGAAATCATAGCTGTTGCGGCACACCGAATAGATCCGGTTGCCGGTGACCTTCAGGTTGCGGGTGTGGATGTAGTCGTAGTGGTCGCCGAATTTCCGGAGTTCGTGTCCGTAGAGGTTTTTCTTCAACGCCAGCCAGTGGATGCTTTTGAATGAAATCCCGTAGCGTGGCATCTCGCCGATCTCGTTGCGGGTGATGAGCGAGTCTCCGGCCTGATAGAACTGGATGCCGCAGCCGCCGCCGATGAATTTGCCGCAGTCGTAAATGAAGTTGTTCTCGATCCGGTGGTCGCGGTTCACATGGGATTCCAGTCCGGATTTGAACGGTCCCTCGCCGGGCATGTAGCCGTTGGCGTAAATCCCGGCGAACCCGGCACCATCGATCAGGCAGTTTTCCACCACACAGCCCCGCGCATGATGGTTGAGCCAGACCCCGCTGTGTCCGGCGGCAAGCAGACGGCTGTTGCGGATGGCCAGGCCCTCGACATTTTCACCGAACACCAATCCCTGCTGGAAGGGGTCCGGGGTGGAGCCATCCTCGTTTTGACCGAACAAATGCCACCTCGCACCAAAATCGGATCCGATGATCGAGAGGTTGTCGATGGTGATTCCCTTGGCCGAGGTTTCCGGTGACCGACCGCGCACGCGGATGAGGCTCTCGCTGGTGGGGCGGATGATCCGGTGATCCGCGGGTGTTCCCGACTCCGGCCAGTAATAGACGAATCCCTCCTTGTGTTTCAGGCACCACTCGCCGGGTTCATCGAGGAACTCAAGCACCCCGCGGAGGAAAAACCGCTGGTTCATTCCTTCGAACAAGCCGCTGCCCGGATCGATCGGCAGCAGGCCATCCTTGTCCGGGGTGGCGGCCAGCACTTCGCGCATCTCGGAAAACCAGTTCGCACCGAGAAAGCCGAAGACCTGGGCATCTGCGAAGTCATGGCCGCGCCATGATTCCGGCACCCACACGGCGGCGTTGCCGCGGTGTTGGGCCTCGCCACGGAAGCCGCTGCCGGCATTCGGTGTCTGCGCCATCGTCGCGGGTTTGCCGTCCACGATCAGGTTGAAAAACCGCTTTCCCTTGGGAACCGGTGCGCGCCAGATGCCGTCTTTCCATTTTTCCCATCCGGTGACCGGCATGCCGCCATACAGTTCCGCCACCGCGCCGGGTTTGGTTCCTCTAACAGTCAAACCGGAGTCGCGGTCGTCGAATTCGATCGGCCCCGTGTGAACGTAGCGGCCTTCCGCCATCAAGATCGTGTCGTGTCCGGTGGTGGCACGGGCGGCGTCGCGGGCCCTGGCCAGGGTCGCGAACGGTTTGGAAGCGGTGCCGGGATTCGCGTCGCTGCCGTTTGGCGCGACATGGAACTCCGCCGCCGGGACGGATAGAGGTTGAAAGAGAACCACGCATGCCAGCCAAGCCGCCTTCCCGCCATAATGTTTCATCTTCATGAGATTCATTGGGTTCGCAAGACCGCCGAGGTGTCCGCTCTGGGTAAACGGGCCCAATCAGGCGTTTGTTTCAACACGATGCGGGTGGAGGTTTTTGGGGTGCGTCCGGGCGCAGCTCCGCAAGAGCATGCGGGTGGCGGGTGTTTTCGACGGGCTTGCCAAAACCACACGCGGGGCGCGTGTGCTCCCCACACAAGAATGGGCCGTAGTTTTGTGTGGGAATCCCCGGGAGAGGGCCGGTAATGTGATCCTGAATTCCGCAGTTGGAAACCACAACCGAAGCGAAGCGGGGATGGCCGAACACTCCATCCACACATTGAGGCAAATCACACGGATTTTAAGGATTTTGAATGAGTTGTGTGAATTACTCATTTCACTCGTTAGATTAAATGAGATAGGCGCACTCAAATTTAAATCTTTTCCGTAAAAATCCGTATGATTGGACTCAAGATCCAAGCATCCGGTTCGTCTATCTTCGCTGCGCTCCGGTTGTAGTGAAAAACCGTCGTGCCGCACTTTCAGCGGCGGATTCCAGAGTGATTCACAAGTGGAGTTATCGGCAGCCCAGGGTTCCCCCCATGGGTCGTACTGCCACCCGCCACATTGAAGCCGGCAACACTGATTTCTCCGGCCGAAAGCGGCGTCACGCCGTCGCTTATTTCTTGCCGGGGCCGGGGATGAGGGTGATTTCCTGCAGGACCATGGCGTAGTGACTGGCGGGATTCTCATGGCTGCCGGGCGGATCGTTGCGGAGCTGGCGCGCCACGTCCGGATAGATGCGGCTCCAGTTGGCGGAATAGCAGAGCCATAGCGTCCGGCCATCGGCGCTGATGAACTTGCTGGGGATGTTGACGAAATACGCTTGGGTGCCGAACGCCTTCATGTAGGTGATCAGGCGGTACGGGCCGGTAATCGCGTCCGCTTCAAGAAGGAAGGTGTCATAGGCGGGCCCGCTCGTATGCTCCGCCGTTGATACGCACATCAGGTATTTCTTCAGCGGCGCATTGTAGGTGATGGTGACGATGCCGCACTTGTTGTTCCAGTCCACGAGCGGCCTGGCCAGGGCGAGATCCCGGGTCCAGACGGGTTTCCCGGCCTTGTCGTGGCCGCCGAAAAATTCGTAGCGGGCGCCGTCGTTGACGGTTTCCGGCGAGGGGGAGACACGGCAGAGATAAATGTGGTCGCCGGTTAGCCAGCCGCAGTTGGCCTTGCGATCAACGCCTTCCGGCTGGGTCGCGCCGTGGGCGACCAGGTACATCTTTCCGTCGGGCGAGTGTTCCATGTTCCTTCCGAAGTCAACCACATGCGGTGCGCCGAACTTGACCGGCCCGTGAAGCCGCTCCGGTTCGGGGAAGACGGCGGCGCCGGGTGCCGTGGACCGTGGCGACGGGGTCCATGTTTTCCCGTTATCCTTGGAAATGTGGAATCCGGCAAAGGGCCCGCAGATCCCCCATGGCTCCCCCGCGACGTGGGCCAGTCCATAGGACCCGAGATACCAGATGCCGTCGTGATGCAGGCTGGCGGACGGGTAGCGCCCTTCGTATGGCAGGGCGCTGCCAGGAATAATTCCCGGCTGAACGACCCGCAGCGCCCGCGGATCGTCACCTTCGATGATGGCGTGCGCCACCGCCGCGTTCGCCCCGCCGCCGGACCCCACCTTCACGCTGTTTTCTTTGGGTTCAACAAGGCTGACATCCGGATTCCCTTCACAGAAGCCGTCGCGGATGTAGCCGTCGGTCCACGGCGAGTAGAGTCTGCCGTCGGCACCCCAGGAGGGATACCACGTGTCGGCATTCGTATATCGCGCATGGCGTCCGGTGAAGCCGATGCCGCCAAAGGTTGCCGATTGGGGGATCGGGCAGTCGGCGGGCGTGGCGTCTGGCCAGACCCGCGTGCCGGGATGGGGGGCATCCCCGCCCGGAGCAACATGCGGATCGCGGCCGTCCTCACGGGTCTTCTCCAGCACGTTTGGTTCGGCCGCCGCCGCGAACAGGGGCAGCAGCGCCAGGGCCGACAGGGCGGCCCGGAATGGATGCAGGGTTGTTTTCATGGAGATGTTGATTCTTTCTTGTGGCGGTATTCCTGCACAATACGCCTACAGGAATTCAGCTGATTGGCCTGAAGTATGATCCGGCCGGACAAGTCCAGTAAATCACACTTTTGCGTTTCTTTGTTGCACACTTACGCAATCATCGGCCTCCGTTTTGTATGCCTGGTTCCAAAATTCGTCCGGCTTGATTGGTCACATTTACGGTGGCGATGGATTGCTGTCAGCGTGGTTCATTTGGGAGCACTTTAACGAACCGATCCAGATGTCCGGAATCGTGGCCGCTTCCGGAATGTCGCGGCGCGGACTCGAGCACGCGTTCCGCCAGCATCTCCACCGCTCGATCCACAACGAGTTGAACCGCTATCGGATCGAGCGTGCCAAGTAATTGTTAGGAACAAGCACCCTGAATGCGTCCCAAATCGCGGCGCGCACCGGGTTCAGCGGACTGAGGTATTTCTCGCGGATGTTCAAACAGTGTGAGGGCATCGTTCCGCGGGGGTTCCACAACCATCACAAGGGGAGCCGAGAACACTGACAACCATGTGGGTGGAACGGCGTTTCAGAAAGCTCCTCCTGTTTTTTCGCTTCAGGAACCTTTCTTACCAACTTTGCCGTACTGCATGATGAACTGCGCCGACTCAAGCGCCTCAGGCAACGGAAACTGGTGTCCTTCGCAGGCATTCCCCTCCCTGACCGTCACCAGGTCGATGGTGTGGCCGAGCGCTTCCAACCGGCGCTTGGCTTCGAGCGTGTTGTGCTCCGGCGGTACAATCTTGTCGTTGAGGCTGATGACGTGGCGCAGCGCAAGGATTGCAATGGTTTTCGCGCCTCTTCTGCGGTGATGAAGTCGGAAATCATGAAAGTGTCAGAATGGGTGGACTTGGCCGATGGATTCATGCGTTGCATTTCCGTCAAGGTGCGCCCGTTCGTCGTCACCCTGATTGTCAAATCATTTGCCAGATGAAAAGACCGCGCGCGGTTGAAAAAGCATGCACGGACTTGATCCAGTGAGACCAAGGGGCGATCCCGGGAAATGCCTCAGTTACTTGCTTTCCTACGGCGCAGACCCAGCCCGGCGGCCGCCATGCCGAGCATCGCAAAGGTTGTCGGCTCGGGGATGGCCCGGAGTTGGAAAGCGCTAACCGCACGGTCGTTCGTGGAGGAAGCGATCACAAAAGAGGCGCTCGTCGCGTCCGCGGTAAAGCTACCGGTCACATAGCTGCTTGTCCCGTTCAAGCGGACCATGGTGCCTGATGGCGTTCCTCCATCCAGTGCGATCGTCTGGGAGAGAAGGCCAAAGTTCCGCAGGTCCACCGCCCAGATCTGGGTCAGGTATTTCTGGCCGATGGCCAATCCCGTAAGCGTAAGCGTGATGTTACCTTGGGCGTCCTGCATGCCGCGAAGGATTTCCGCGTATGCACTCGCGTCGGGACCCGAGAGGTAAGCCAAGGGAGTGCCGGTCACAAAGTGGGACTGCCCTACATAATGGGTTCCAAGACCCACCTTGGTAAGGTTCAACGTCACCCCGTTCTGCGTCGTGCTGTCGGTGAAGGTCACACCATTGGCCGTCCGTGTGGATCCATCAGTATTCAATTTGTATGCAAGCACCGTCGTGCCCACGTTGCTGACTTCGGTGCTGCTGTCGACGCTGCCGACCGGGTCCCAGACGATTGTAGCCGCCTGAGCCGCCGGCAGCATTGCCAACGCCAAACCGGCGAGTCCCGCTGCGAAGATGACTTTCGAGTTCATGGTCGTTTCCCTGGATGTCAGGTTCCGTGGGCTTGATGGGTTATTATTCATTGCATGGTGTGGTTTGTATTCAACTGTTGCATGGTGATTCATGGGTTTACTCAGCCTTCACGCGGATGAACACGCGGTCGGCGATGGGAGGATTGGTCAACTCGACCAGTACGGTTTGTGCGCCTGTCTGTTCGTCCGGCTGACCTGGTTCCTCAGTTACCGCCACCGGTCCGGTGCCCCAGTCGAACAGATCGGTGGAAATCCATACCGTGTAGGTCAGGCCGCTGTTGGCGTTGCGTGTGTAGCTGAATTGGTTGAGTGAATCGAGTGCGCTGACGTCCGAGATTGGATTGGCCGAAGCGCCGCTGGTCGGATCAAGCCCGAAGGCAAACTCCTGGAAGTTGGTCATGCTGTCGCCATCGTCGTCGCCATCCCGGCCGCCGACAAGTTCATAGCCGTCCGCCCAGATGTCATACGGCAAGTCGGTGATGGTTTGTACGAGATTGTTAGAACTTCCATCATAGACCGTGTCACCGGAATAGATTGCGTTGATCGCCCGGTCGCCGACCGCAAGGGCGCTGGTTGAGTAAGTGGCCACGCCATTTGCCACAGCTGCCACACTGACCGACAACCCATCAACTTCGAAGGTGACCGTGCCTGTGGCATCGGTGGCGGGGGCGCCCTCATTGCGGACCGTGGCGGTGAAGGTCACATTGGCTCCATGGCTGGCGGGATTGGCGGAAGACACCAGAGTCGTGGTGGTCGTGATGCCTGCAGGTTGGATTGCGCGCAGCTGGACGGCGTTGAACTGGGGGCGATAAGCGTTCCCGAGTGCAAGAGCGCAAGTGGTCGCATTCGCCGTAAACCGGCCGATCACATAGCTGGCAACACCGCCTCCCGGCCCGAAGTACTCCAGTTGCCCGGAAGGTGTTCCGCCATCCAGCGCAAGGGTGTAGTAGCCATTGACGGAAGGATTGCTGCGCATGTCAACCGCCCACACCTGCACCAGATATTCCTGGTCCACCGTGAGCCCGCTGAAGGTGATGGACTGGATCCCATCACGGGTCCCCGCCATCGCATGGATGTAGGCGTCACGCTCGGCGTCGGTCGGTCCGGAAAAATAGTCGTTTGGACTGCCGGTGATGAAATAATTCACGTACTGAAACGTCGTTCCCGGGCCACCGGTGTAGCCCACTGTCACGCCGTTCTGCGTCTTGTTTTCCCAGTTGAAGAAGGTCACGCCGTTCACCGTGGTGGGCCCGCCGCCGTTCACCATCATGGCGAGCACCGTCGATCCTTCATTGTTCACGCCAGTGCTGTCGAACTTGGTTCCGCCGCCGGAGGAAACCACCGGCTCCCATGTGATCGCAGAGCTGCTGTTGACTGTTTGGGTAAGCTCGCCGCTGGTGCTCCCTGAATAGGTGCTGTCTCCCGAGTAGATCGCCACGACCGCGCGGGACCCTGCGGCGAGTGAACTGGTGCTATAGCTGGCCACGCCAGCGGTGATGGTTGCCGCGGCTTCCACCACCGTGCCGTCCACTTTGAAGGCGACGGTACCGGTGGCGTCGGTGGCGGTGACGCCCGCATCCTTGATCGTCGCAATGAAGGTCACGTTATCGCCGAAATCCGACGGATTGGAGTTGGACTCCAGCGTCGTGGTCGTCGTCGTGCCGGACGAGGCAGAAATGGCACGAAGCTGGACCGCATTGATCACTCGATCACTCGTAGGGTTGTTACGTACGAAGCTCGCAGTCGCTGCATCTGCCGTGAAGCGGCCGATCACATAACTGCTATAGTTCAAAAGGCCCGAGGGTGTTCCACCATCCAGTGCAATGGTTACGGTCGGGTTGGACGGTCTTCGGAAATCAACCGTTCAAAACTGGACGAGATACTGCTGGCCATCCGTCAAGCCCGAAAACGCGAGCGTGATGTCACCCTGGGCGTCTTGCATACCTCGACAGATTTCCCCGTATTCATTCGCGTCGGGACCGGAAAAGTAGGACGAGATGGGGTCGACAAAGTAACCCACATTTTGGTAGTGGGTTCCAGCGCCTACTTTGGTCAAATCCAACGTCACGCCGTTCTGGGTCTTGTTACCGGTGAACGTCACGCCATTCGCCGTCCGGGTGGTGCTCTCATTCAGCTTATAAGCCAGCACCGTCGTTCCCTCGTTGTTCACCTCTGTGCTGCTGTCAACGCTTCCCACCGGTTCCCACGTGATTTCTGCTGCCTGCGCCATTCCCATACATAACAAAACCACGCTTGCCGCGCTGAGCATGGATGACCATTTGATCGCTTCATTGATGTGTTTCATTGGGTTGCTTTTTTGGGGGGCGAGGGACTGTGGCGGTTCGAAACCTTGAGGGTTTTATCCGGCGATTACTACGTATTGATCGAAACTGTAGTCGGATCGGCCTTTTTTTGTAAATCATACAATTGCGTATTTAACTTGCAGGATTGCGCAATATGTTTTTTCCTGTCGCATGCCTGCCACCAAGCAATCCGCACCCCGTGTGAAGCGGGAGATCCTGCTTTTGCTCGGGGTTTATTTTCCCGCCCACCACGATGGTGTGGCCAGATACGCGCGCGAGGCCGGTTGGGCTCTTGACAACTTCTATGCGGAGGGCGGGCTCTTGCCATGGTGGTGGCAGGGCGACGGAATGATCACGCTGGTCACGCACCCAAAGGATTATGAAAAATGGCGGCAGCTTCCGAAAAAACCGATTGTCGATTTGTCCAAAGGCTGGATCTCAAATGTCATGCCGCCGCACATGCGGCGGGCTGGGAAAAACATCCCGCGGGTGGTCGAGGACAACCCGACCATCGCCCGGCTTGCGGCAAATCACTTCATCGAGCGTGGGTTCCACAATGTCGCATTGTTGAACATCGGCAATTTCTGGATGGAGACCGAACGTATCCCGACATTCAGGAAAACGGTGGAAGAGGCGGGAGGCAGGTATCTTGAAATGCCCTATCACAGGCATTTCTCCCTTCTGGCGCCGGGAACCGATGAGGACCACCGGCGGTCTCTCGCATGGCTGGTGGAACAGATCCGGGCGCTGCCCAAGCCGGTGGGCATCTTTGCGCCGGCCGACAATGTCGCGGTGATGTTGCTGCGCGCGTGTGATGCGGCGGGGGTGAGTGTGCCGGAGGAGGTCGCCGTGCTCGGGTGTGACAACCAGCGGCGGATTTGTGACTATGCTCCTGTTCCGCTTTCCAGTGTCGATTCCGATCTGGAGCAACAAGGTTATCTGGCGGCACAACTGTTGGACCGCCTGATGAACGGCGAGCCGCCGCCGTCCGGGCCGATCCTGGTCCCGCCCAAGGGGGTGGTGACACGGCAGAGCACGAACATCCTCGCCGTGCCGCATGTCGAGGTGGCGCGCGCGGTACGTTTCATCTGGGAACATTATCATGAACCGATCCAGATCGCCGATGTGGTGGCGGCTTCCGGGATGTCGCGGAGGGGGCTCGAACACGCGTTCCGCCAGCACCTCAACCGTTCCATCCTTGAGGAACTCACCCGTTACCGGATCGAGCGCGCCAGCGAGCAGCTTCTCAAGACCGACATGAAGGTTTCAAGGATCGCCGCGCAGACCGGGTTCAGCGGGCTGATGTATTTTTCCCGCCTGTTCAAACAGGCGGTGGGGGTCGGACCGCGGGAGTTCAGGAAAAAGCACCTCTCGTGAGCTGTTCCGGCGGTCCGTCCCGCCGGCGGGCGAGCGGACGGATCGTCACGCCTGTCCGGTCCGATGGCGGCGGTAATGGCTGGGCAGTTCGCCGGTGGACTGTTGGAAGACTTTTGAGAAATACATGCCGTTGGCGAATCCCGAGCGTTCGGCGACCTGATAGATCTTGATTTCGGTGTTGAGCAGCAGTTCCTTCGCGTGGTCGACCCGCAGCCGGGTGATTTCCTCGGCGACGGTGCGGTTGAGGTGTTTGAGGAACGCACGCTCCAGGCCCCGGCGCGACATGCCCGCGGCTGCGGCGATCGCCGGGGTCTGGATGGGCTCGCGGTAGTGTTCCCAGATGAAGCGCAGGGCCCGTGCGGTGGGGACATGGGGGACGGCGAGGATGTTCGTGCTCTGCCGTGTCACCACCCCCTTGGGCGGCACCAGGACCGGTTCCGCCGGCGCCGGTTTGCCATCCATGAGCCTGTCTAACAATCTTGCGGCCTCATAGCCCTGGAGCTCGAGGTTGGGATCCACGCTGGAAAGCGGGACGGGCGCGAAGTTGCAGATCAGTTCGCCATTGTCACACCCGAGCACCGCGATCTCCTCCGGCACGCTGACTCCGGCGTCGCCACAGGTCCGCAGCAGGTCGAGCGCCAGATCGTCGGTCGCGGCGAAAATCCCGGCGGGTTTTGGCAGATTGCGGATCGACTCGATCAGCCACCTGTGGGCCGAGGGTTCCAACCTTGCTGCCGTCGTCGGTTGTCTCGAGAAGTGTTTGTAATACGGGATTTCATGAAACTGCGCGCCTGCCAGCCGGATGGTGCGGGCAAACGCCGGCATGCGTTCGGTTTCCATCCACCAGTTGCCGAAGTTGAACAGGGCGATGTGGCGGAAACCGCGCTCCAGAAAGTGTTCGGCAGCCAGGCGTCCGATGGTTTCGTTGTCCTGTAGCACCCGTGGCCGGCCGTGACCGGTGGCGCGCAGGCGGGGTGGCATGGCATTGGTCACCCAGCCGCGCGACACGTCCACCATCGGGACCTTTGGCATCACGCGGAACGCGGCGTAATGGTTCGGGCAGGTAATCAGCGTGATCATGCCGTCGCCCCGCCACCAGACGGGAGCCACGTCAGGTCCCTCAACCCGGCCCTGGTCCAGGATCCATCCGGCTTCCCGCGCATAGCGTGCGATGCCCTGGTGGTGCTGTGGATGATACACCCCCAAAAGCAAAAGCACCCTTCGTCTTGTCATACCGGTGGTAATGCGTTTTTTCATTTGTGGGATACCCTTGGGCGTTGCGCCGCAATATTGCAAGAATAAGACAGAATCATAGGATCAATCCGGGTCGGTGACTGCGGCTGATGAGAGAATCTCCGAAAGAACGCCGTGTGTCGCATGCGTAGCTGGTGGACCTTGGGCTGGCTCGGGATCCGGATCCTGGAGCATCCCAATCCAAAACCATTTCAACCATGAAATCACTCCAATCCATGATGACGGCGGCGTGTTCCGCCGCGATGCTGGCCATAAGCAGCGCAAAAGCCGAGGTGCCGCGCCCGGAACATCCTCGCCCCGACATGCAGCGGGATTCATGGGTGACGCTCAACGGCGAGTGGCAGTTTGAAATCGATTCCGCAGGCGATGGCGAGGCGCGAGGTCTGACCACCGGCAAGGATCTCAACGCCAAAATCATCGTGCCGTTTTGTCCCGAGAGCAAATTGTCGGGGCTGGGTTTGGGAAACACGCAGAAACTCAAACATGTCTGGTACCGGCGCATGTTCGAGGTGCCGGCGGCGATGAAAGACCGGCGTGTGCGTCTTCACTTCGGTGCGGTTGATTACCGGTGCTGGGTTTACCTGAACGGTCAACTCGCGGGGACTCACGTCGGCGGCAGTTCGCCATTCTGGTTTGACATCACGCGCCAACTCAAGGATGGCCCCAACGAAGTGGTCGTCAAAGTGCTTGATGACCTGTGGTCGGGATTGCAGCCCGGCGGCAAGCAGGCCCCGGAGCAGAGCGAGGGCTGTCTCTACACGCGCACCACCGGCATCTGGCAACCGGTCTGGCTCGAGGCGGTGGGGTCATCGTTCGTTGAAAACCTGACCGTGATCGCCGATCCCGACCAGTCCCGTGTGATACTGACGGCGAAGATCAACGGCAGTGATCCGGATCTGATGTTGAAGGCGGATGCGTATGCCGACGGAAAGCCAGTGGGCAGCGCGACGGCAAAGGGGCCGTGGCAACAGCAACTCGTGCTGAATCTGAGCCGCAAGGAACTCTGGCAACCGGGAAAACCTTTTCTCTATGATCTCAAGCTCACGCTCACGAGCGGCAACAAGACGCTGGATCAAATGAGCAGCTATTTCGGACTGCGGAGTGTAACCATTTCCGGGCGGAAAATCCTGATCAACGGGCAGCCCGTGTTCCAACGGCTGATTCTCGACCAGGGATTTTATCCGGACGGGCTATGGACCGCGCCGACCGATGATGAGTTGCGCAAGGACATCGAGCGCAGCATGGCGTGTGGTTTCAATGGCGCGCGCCTCCACCAGAAGGTGTTTGAGCCGCGATTCCTTTATTGGGCCGACAAGCTGGGATATCTGGTGTGGGGCGAATCACCGAACTGGGGGTTCCATTTCAAACCCGAAGGCTATGCGGCCTACACGAACGAATGGCTGGAGTTGCTGGTGCGTGACCGCAACCACCCGTCGATCATCGGTTGGTGCGCCTTCAATGAAACCGAACCGCACGCAAGAGAGCTCCAACAGATGATGTGGAATGTCACCAAGGTCGCCGACCCGACCCGGCCAGCCCTCGAAACCAGCGGATGGTCACACACGCTTCCGAATCCCGAAGTGCTCGACGCCCACGATTACGAGGGGAACCCCCAAGTGTTGCGGAAACGGTGGATGGACAATCTTTCAGTCGGGCTGAAACCCGGCGAGCAGCCAGCGGCGTATCAGTTCACCCACAATCCGAACAGCGCCAGGGCTGATTTCGGGGTTCCCTTCATGGTCAGCGAGATCGGCGGCATCGGCTGGGCCACCGAGGGCGGGTGGGGATACGGCGAGAACCCCAAGGGGCTCGACGACTTCTACGCCCGCTACAAGGGAACGATCGACGCGATGCTCGATAACCCGCACCTGTTCGGCTTCTGCTACACCCAGCTCACCGATATCGAGCAGGAAAAGAACGGATTGTATTATTACGACCGCCGTCCGAAGTTCGACCTGAAGAAGCTCCATGGGATCACCTCACGTGCGGCGGCTTATGAAAAGGCGGAATGATGCGGAGCCAGCGCCGCAATATTGCAATCCAATGACGCAAATCTGTTGTGTCGGGGCCGGAGCAAAACGGGACAGCACCGGAGCAAAACGGGACAGAGAGAC
>CAYNQJ010000028.1:0-50114 GCA_964399305.1 uncultured Luteolibacter sp. | reverse complement strand
TCCGTCCCACGGCTCACCCAGCGCACCGTCAAGTTCATCCGCTGGTTGAAAAGCCCGAAGGGCGTATGTTGGGCCCGCTCGTTGCACGAAATCCGGATTATCGGGATTACCTCGATGGATCGCCTGGATCGGGTAGGGACTCGATGCTTCCGCGAACCGAACCAACGAGATATCGCCTTGCAAGGGCACATCAGGAAATCCAGTCTGGTTCAGGCATTTTTCAGATTATGAAACAATCCAACTCGCTTCCAAAACCGCTACGTTCCGCCTGGTTTCTGCCAATCGCCGCATTTCTCATCAGCCAGCCGCTTTCCGGGGCTACTTTCCATGTTTCACCCAAGGGAGCCGACAGCAACCCGGGCACAGCGGAAAAGCCGCTGGCTTCGATCACGGCGGCACGTGACAAGGCACGGGCGGCCGGCGGATCCGGACACATCATCCTGCTGGCACCAGGCCGGTATTTCCACCAGGGGACGGTGACCTTTGACGAACGCGACAGCGGACTGACGATCCGCGGGGAAAAACCCGGAGCCACGGCCGAGCTCTATGGCGGCCAGCCGGTCACCGGATGGAAACGATGGAAAGGCAATATCTGGCGCGCACCGGTCCCGAAAGAAACACGCTTTTTCAACCTGATCGCGGATGGCCGTTCTCTAACCATGGCCCAGACGCCGAATGCCGGCAGCGGCTTTGGCGCGGGAGTGAAACCGGTCGGTCCGGCCGAAACATGGAAGCCACGCGAGCATGTGTCCGTCCCCTTGGAATGGCGCAATTACGACTACGAAGACGCCCAGTTGTACGCATTCCACGACTCCAACTGGTTCTCCGAAATGCACGACATCATCCAACCCCCGGACGCGGACGGATTGACCCTCGTCACCAAGGGCAACATCGGCACGCGGCTGTTCATTCGCGGCGTCTTGGAGTTCCTCGACGAACCCGGCGAATGGTGTCTGAAAAACAAGGAAGGTTTTGTCTATTACTGGCCCAAATCCGGCACGCCCGGCCAACAGGTCATCATCCGTCCGATCGGCGAGAAGTTCCTCCACCTCCAGGGAAGCTCTCCGGAAAAACCGTTGAAAAACGTCACCATCGAGAACGTGTCGATCATCGGCTCCGATTTCAGCGAGGTCTGGACCCCCGGGGAAAACAACACTTCACCCAATCCCGAGGGCATGGTTTTCGGCGAAAACATCGATAACCTGATGATCAGGAAATGCCGCCTGCTCGCCGCGGGCCACAGCGCCATCATGCTCAACCATCACGCGCAAAACTGCAAGATCGGCAACAACCTGATCATGGAGGCGGGATTCGTCGGCGTTTACATGAACGGCTGGCCGATCTTTGGCGGCCCGTTCAAAACCGCGGAGGAATCCTACGTCAACAAAGGCCACCGGGTGGAGAGCAACTTCATCTATGACTGCGGGAAATTCGTCGGCGCCGGCTGCGGCATCCAGTTCTATCAAAGCGGAGACAACATCATCACCCGCAATGAGATCGGCCAGATGCCCCGCTACGGGATTTCCTACAAGGGGCTCTGTTACGTCACCTTCGGGCGCGGTGAGGCCTACGGAAAGAAAATCAGCTGGGACAACCACTGGGAATTCATCCACACCAACAACAACCGCATTTCCGCCAACGAGATCTACAGCGTTTGCCGCAACAGCCACGACTTCGGCGCGATCGAAAGCTGGGGCGTGGGCCGCGGCAACTTGTGGGACAACAACGCCATCCACGATGTGGACGCGACCCTGGAGTGGGACGGATATGGCAACATCCTCTACGCCGACGACCACAACCATTATCTGACCATCCGCAACAACATTCTCTATCATTGCAACGGCGGGGCCGTCAGCACCGCCTTCGCGATGAAAAGCGTCGGCCAGGTCACCGAGAACAACCTGGTTGCCGACAGCGACCTCGGCATCATCTGCGGGCTCGGACACTTCCGTGAACCGACCTGGGGATCCGTCGTCCGCCACAACGTGTTCGCCATCCGCCCGAAAACCCGCGTCCACAATGTGAACGAAGGCAACTTCAAGGGCGCGACCGGCGGCGTCATTCCCGCACTGCCTCCGGGTGAAAAAGGCATTGTGGAAATCAACCGCAACGCCATCACTCCGATGGATCCGGCTAACCCGAATCCCGCACCCTATCCGGAATACGGCATGGATCTGGATTCGTTCTTTGGCGATCCCAAGCTCAAGCGCGCCAAACCGGTCTGGGACGTCCAATACGCCGATTACTCGCTGGCATCCGATTCGCAGGCCTACAAGCTTGGCTACAGGAAAATCCCGACCGACATCATCGGTTTGAGGAAGGATTTCCCGTTCGACAAGGTCACGGCCACGCGCCGCATGGCGACGGACAAGATCCAGGCGGAGGACTATCAGCGCATGATGGGCCTGCGCACGGAGGGCGGTCTGGGAATCCACCACTTTTCCAAAGGATCCTGGGCGAAATACAGCAACATCGACTTCGGCGATGGCAAGGCGGACAGCGCGATCTTCGGCATCTCATCCCAGGCAAAGGAAGGCGTGTTGTTGGAACTGCGCCTCGATTCACCCGAAGGAAAAGTCATCGGCAAGCTGGAAGCCGGTCAAACCACCTGCGCGCTGGCCGGTGTGAGCGGTGTCCACAACATCTTCCTCGTGTTCCCCGACAACGTGGTGAAGCATGTGGATTGGTTCCAGATGCTGTTGCCGCCCGACGCGGCAAACTCAACCGTCGAGGCCGGCCCGGCAGCCGTTGCCAACGATGGCGTCAGCACCGCGACAGTCACGGTCACCTTGCGCGACAAGCGCGGCAACCTGGTTCCTAACAAATCCGTGGCACTCAGGTCGGACCGCGGCGACAAGGATGAGATCTCACAACCATCCGGACCGACCGACAGCCGGGGCACGGCCACCTTCTCGGTGAGATCCAAGGCCCCCGGCAAGGCGGAGTTCAAGGCGGCGGAAACCACGGGCAGACTGGTCATCGACGAGTCTGCGGAAGTGACATTCTCCGCTGATGCGACCAGTTCCGCAAACTCCACCGTGGCAGTCAGCCCGCGCTCGCTGCGCGCCGATGGCAAAACACCCGCCGCCATCACCGTCACCCTCAAGGACGGCACCGGCAAACCGGTCGCCGGCAAATCCGTAAAACTGGAAAAAACCAAGGGCGAGGGAACGCCTGAAATCACCACCGTGGCCGGCACCACCAGCGCCGAGGGGGTGGCGACGTTCAAGGTGACCAGCACTACCGACAACACCTTCGAATTCGCGGCACTCAACACCACGGACGGCATGACGCTGTCGCGCACCGCGACGGTCTCCTTCACTCCGATGGCGGACGCCCAGCCGACGCTTTCCAAGCGCGGCGATGGCTACACGGTCGCCACCTTCACCAGTGGCAAAGGCACATGGACGGTTCCCAACGGCGTGAAATCATTGGAAGTGCTGGTGGTCGGTGGCGGTGGCGGCGCCGGCAAGCAATCCGGCGGCGCCGGTGCCGGTGGACTCTTTCATACAAGGAAGTTCGCGGTGACACCCTCCGAGCCGATCACCGTGATCGTCGGGGAAGGTGGTGCTGGTGGTGAAGGCGCGGGCAAAAGCGGCGGCAACTCGGTGTTTGGGCCGATCATTGCATACGGCGGCGCTGGCACGGCCGGATATCATTCCATCACCACACAGGGACCTGACAACACCTTCAGCGTCGGTGGCGAACAAGGTGGCCATTTCGATGGAACCCGGTTCCACCCGGGCAACCCGGGCGGCGGCACGAAAGCATTCAACGGCGCATACAGCAGCGGCGCGGGTGCCGGTGCCGCAGGCACCCACGGCAACACCGCCGTCGGCGGGATCGGACTCCAGAACGACATCACCGGAACGGCCACCTACTACGCGGCCGGCGGCAGCGCGCTCGAAACCACCGAAGGCGCGCAAGGCGGTGCTGGAAAACGCACCGGCGGCACTCACGGCAGCGCCACCTATGATCCCGTCGTCGAGAACACCGGTGCCGGCGGCCAGGGCGGCTGGGGTGTTCCCGGCAACAAGGGAGCCTCCGGCATCGTCATCATCGCCTATCCGACTGTGAAGTAGGCATACCGCACCATCCCGCGGTTCCAGGCGCCTTCAGACATTCGCCGCCACCGGTGGAAGCATCGGCACGGCGGCAAGCAACTGCCGCGTGTAGGCTTCTCGAGGATTTTCAAAAACCTCGTCGGCAGTGCCTCTCTCGACGATCTTCCCGCGATGCATCACCGCGATATGGTCGGCCAGATAGCGGACCACGGCGAGGTCGTGGGAAATGAACAACATCGTCAGGCCAAGCTCGCTTTGCAGGCGGCGCAGCAGATTGAGGATCTGGGATTGGATCGAAACATCGAGGGCCGAAACCGGTTCATCCGCGATCACGATGCGCGGGTCCGGGGCGAGGGCGCGCGCGATGGCGATCCGCTGGCGCTGGCCACCCGAGAATTCATGCGGGTAACGCTGCATCAGCCGCGGTGAGAGCCCGACCATTTCCAACAACCCGGCGACCCGCTCGCGCAAGGCATTGGACCGCAGCTTGGGATGACGCTGCTGCAGGGCCTCGGCAAGCGTGGAAAACACAGTGAGCCGCGGGTTGAGCGAGGCATACGGGTCCTGGAAAATCATTTGGAAATCCAGCCGGTGGCGGCGGATCACACTGCGCGGCAACTCGCTCAGATTGAGGCCCTCCAGCTGCACACTGCCATGGTCCGGCATCAGCAACTGCATGACGATGCGCGACAAGGTCGATTTGCCGCAACCGGACTCGCCCACCAACCCGAGAATCTCGCCACGCCGGATCGAGAGCGAAACGTCATTCACCGCGTGAACCGACTCACGGCCCTTGTGGAAGGTCTTGCTGATGTTTTTGAGTTCGAGCATCGGCGGGATGTCCTTGCGGGGTGAGGATGGCGTTCAATGGTTTCCGGCAAGGCAGCCGGGACAGTTCTGGACAAAATGGTTTTCGCTGATCTCCACCAGTTCCGGCTGGTGGTCGGTGAGGCACAGCGAGGCGTCGCCGAGCGTGTTGCGCGGACGGAAGGCGCAACCGGACGGCATGCGGGCGACATCGGGCGGCAGTCCCGGGATCGAGTACAGGTCCTCGCCCTTGCGGTGGGCGGAGGGATTCGAGCGATAAAGCCCGCGGGTGTAGGCATGGCGCGGATGCTGGATGAGTTGCGATGCCGGCGCACTCTCCACCACACGGCCGGCGTAGAGGACGTTCACCGTGTCGCACATCTCGTGCACGACCGCCAGATCGTGGGTAATGAAGATCACCGCGGTTCCGGTCTCGCGCTGCAATGTGCGGATGACGTCGAGCACCTGCTTCTGCACGGTCACGTCGAGCGCGGTCGTCGGTTCGTCGGCGATGAGCAGGTCCGGCTTGGTGATCAATGCCATCGCGATCATCACGCGCTGGCGCATGCCGCCGGAAAACTCGTGGGGGTAGCTGTGGATGCGCGTGGCGGCATTCTCGATGCCGACGTGTTCCAGCGCCTCGATCGCCCGGTGCAGGGCCGCCTTGCCGCGCAGTTTCTCGTGGATCGCGAGCGGTTCGACCAACTGCGTGCTGACGCGCAAATACGGGTTGAGCGAGGTCATCGGGTCCTGGAAAATCATGCTGATCTTCCTCCCGCGGTAGGAATTGAGTTCGCGCTCGCCGAGGCGCAGCAGATCGATCCCCTGGAAAAGCGCCCGCCCGCCCTCGATCCGGCCCGGCGGCATCGGAATCAATCCCAACAAGGAATAGGCCGTGACCGATTTCCCCGATCCGGATTCGCCGACCACGCCGACGACCTCACCGGGCCCGACTTTCAACGACACGCCATCGACCGCCTTCACCACGCCATCGCGGGTGTGGAAGTGGACTTTCAGGTCTTGGATATCTAGCAGGGCGGCCATGGAATCGGCGGATCTTGTGGAATCAATCCTTGGCGGACTTCGGATCAAGCGCGTCGCGCAGCCCGTCGCCGAGGAAGTTGAGAGAAAGCAGGGTGAGAACGAAAAAGATCGATGGGAAAACAAGCAACAGCGGATTGGACAACATCAGGTCCGCACCATCCTTGATCAGAATCCCCCAGCTCGAATAGGGAGGCTGCACGCCCATGCCGAGGAACGAAAGCGTCGCCTCGAACAACATCACCGAGGGAATGGTCAGCGTGGCATAGACGACGATCGGGCCGATGGCGTTGGGAATGATGTGGCGCATCAGGATGCGGCGGTGTGAGAGACCCAGCGATTTCGCGGCTTCGACGTATTCCCGCCGGGCGATGTCCTGGACGGAGGCGCGGACGATCCGCGAGATGTTGAGCCATGACAACGCACCGATGGCGATGAACAACGGAATCAGCCCGGTGAAGGGCGCGATCGCATCATGGTTGAACCCGGTGACCGAAACCACCCAGTCGGTGAAGTCACTGGTGTATCCTTTTGCCAGCGCGGAAAACAAAATCACGATGATCAGGAATGGCAGGGAATAGAGGATGTCCACGCAGCGCATCAGGAACGCATCCAGCCTGCCGCCGGCGTATCCGGCCACGGCTCCCACGGTGACGCCGATCGTCAGCGAAACCATGGTGGTGATCAGCCCGACAAGGATCGAGATGCGGCCACCGTGAAGAATGCGTGAGAACAAATCACGCCCGAGGTGGTCCCTGCCCATCCAGTGCTCCCATGAGGGCGGCGCGTTGACTTTCGGCAGAACCTGGGTCGCCGGATCCGGCAACATGGGAAAAAACGGCACGATGAAACACAGCAGGATGATGAAAACCAGAAACCCGCAGCCGCACATCGCCGCGCGGTTGCGCCGCAGCCGGATCCACGCGTCGCTCCACAACGAATGGCCGTCCTCGGCCTCCACGGCCGGAAGCGCCGTTTTTTCTGATAGGGATGTGGGTGGATTCTCCATGGGGCTCAGGAGGAAACGGCGGTCCGCAGTCTGGGATTGAGCCAGATCTGCAACAGGTCGGCGAGGAAGTTGGCGGTGACGATCAACGTGCCGTAAAGAAGCACCGGCCCCATGATCAGCGTCTCATCACTGGTTTCGATGGCTTTGATGAACAACCTGCCGATGCCGGGGATCTGGAAGATCGATTCGACCACCACCGAACCGCTGATCGTTCCGGCAAAGGCGGGACCGAGGAATGCGATCGACGGGATGAGCCCGCCGCGCAACGCGTGACGGATGATGATGAGCGAGCCCTTTTGCCCCTTGGCGCGCGCGGTGCGGATGAAGTCCTGGTTGAGGATTTCCAGCATGCCCGCGCGGGTCAGGCGCGAAAGATAGGCGGCACTGACCAGTCCGAGCGTCAGCGCAGGAAGAAACATCGATATCGGATTTCCGTGGTCCCAGCCGGAAACCGGAAACCATCCGAGACGTCCGCCGAAAAACTCCGCAAGCAGCGGCCCGATCACGAAGTTCGGCAGGCAAATCCCTAACAGAGCCACCGCCATGATGATGTAGTCGACCGGGGTGTTCTTGCGGATCGCCGCGAAAATCCCGGCGGGAATTCCGATGCTGATGGCGATCAACATGGCAAAGATCCCGAGTGTCAATGAAACCGGGAATGCCTGCTTCAGGATTTCGCCGACCTGACGGCCCTCCATCACCTTGATGCTGATTCCGAGGTCACCCCGCACGATGTTTTTGACGCGCAGCCAGTATTGTTCCAACAGCGGCTTGTCATATCCATGGAGTGCCTTCTGGCGCTCCATCACATGTTCCGGGATCGCCTTTTCATCCTGGAACGGTCCGTATGGCAGCGCGCGCACCAGGAAAAACGTGAGCGTGCCGAGCACGAACAGCACGAGCAATCCCTGGAGCAACCGGTTGATGATGTTGCGCAACATGGTACGGATCAGGGATCGAGGGTGATGTTCTGCCACGGGTGCCTGTCGAGCACCAGCGGATGCCAGCCGCGGACATTGGGGCGGTGCAGATACAGCCGTGCGAGCCAGGCCACCGGGACAACCGGCATTTCATCCATCAGGATGCCCTCCGCCCTGGCGAGGGTGGCATAACGGCTGGCGGCATCCGGTTGCTGGGCGGCCTCTCGCAACAACGCCTCGTATCGCGGGTTGTCCCAGCCGGTGTTGTTGTTGCCGTTGCCCTTGGTCCACATGTCGAGGAAAGTGGTCGGGTCGAGATAGTCGCCGACCCATCCCGCGAGCGACATGTCGAAGTTGAGGCTTTGCTGGGCGGCGATGTAGGAGCCCCAGTCCTTTTGTTCGATGGTCACGCGGATGCCGAGCGAACGGAACACCTGCTGCATCGCATCTGCGACGGGGTGCGGCTTGGAGGTAAGGATGGAATACGCCGGAAATCCCTTGCCTCCCGGATACCCGGCTTCTGCCAACAAGGCCTTGGCTTTTTCCAAATCGTAGAACAGGACCTCCGGCGCGGCGTAATCGCCGAGCCTCGGCGTGAAGGTTTTGGCCGGGAGGAATCCCTCGTAGATGTAGTCGCAGAACTGCTCGCGCGGAATCGCCATCGAGATCGCCTTGCGCACGCGCGGGTCATCGAGAGCCTTGCGGGTGACATTGAAGCGCAGGTAGTTGGTGCCGACGTAGGGTTCGGTGCGGAGATACTGCGGGTGGGTCTTGCGGACTTTGGCGAGAAGCTTCTGCGGCAGGCTGTAAGTCGTGTGCAACTGGCCCGCGAGAAACGCGCGGGTTTCGGTGTACGGATTTTCTATCGGAAAATAGCGGATGCCGTTCAGGCCGACATTCGCCGCGTCCCAGTAATGCGGATTGCGGCGGACTTCGATGTAGTGGTTGAAGCGCCACTCCGCCAGTTGGAACGGGCCGTTGCCCACCAGGTTCCCCTTGAGCGACCAATCGGAAACACGGTCGGTCATTTTTCCGAATTTGAGGATCACATGCCTGGGCACCGGGAACCAGGTGCTGTTGCGGACCATCGACGGCAGGAAGGGCACGGGTTCCCGCAAGGTGACGACCAGCGTGTGGGGACCGGGCGCGCTCAACCCGATCCTTGCCTTGTGGAACAGGTCGGGCTCGCCTGCCTTGATGTGGGCGAGCAGTCGCTCCACGACCATCCGGCGCGCGTCTTCGGGAACCTCATCAGGCCAATCGAAGCACTCCGGGTGGTCGAGAATCTCTTGCAGGTGCACCGCCTTCATCCGGTCGAGCCCGGTCCCCGCGAGCAGGCGTTTTTTTTCAGCCGCACCCAGCGATGCGAAATCGCGCTGGGCGAGATCCTCGCTCTTGATGCCGCTGTCACCGCTGAAGTTGGCTTTCTTGAGCGTTTCCCATGCGACAGGAAATGTTTCATCGAGGCCACAGAGGATGAACCCGCGCTCGTCGCGGTTGTAGGCCTCGGCATTGCGGATGCAATGGAGCATCGGCGCGTATGCCGCCGCCAGCACCGGACTGAGCATCCGGTTGTAGGAAAACATGAAATCCCCGGACGTCAGCTCGACCCCATCCGACCATTTCGCATCACGCCGCAGATGGAACACCCACTCGGTCATGTCCTCGTTGTGCTCCCAGTGCGTCGCCACCCCGGGCACCATCGTTTGATCCTCGCTTGGATGATTGTTGATCAGACCTTCGAAGAGCGAGGTGAGGATGTTGTTTTCCGGCACGCCGGTGACCAATTGCAGATCAAGCGACCGGGGTTCCGCGGTATTGCCCACCAGCATGATCCCTTCGCGATTGGCGCGCTCGACATCCGTCGCACGTTTGCACCCGGCAAGCGTGAGCAGGGCAAGCAGTGAAATCGTTGTAAAACCCGGGAAATTCAATACCCCGGGACTCTACGCGGCCCCTCCCCCGTGCCAAGCGTTTTGTTGGCTGCAGCGGCGGTGTGCTTTCATTCGCATGCGGCTCTGGTAGCGCGCTCTCGCTGAGAGCGCATGCCGATGATGCGCGAAAGCCTGCCATGGCATCACCCTACGATGATCATTCAGGCATCTCTGGCGTTCTTCTTTCTCCGTTCATTCGAATGCGGCCTGGGCCAGGCCGCGCTACCTTTTTCCAGCAATCAGATCACTTCGCGGTAAACATCCGGGTGCGGACGGGAAATGACCACCGCATTCACCAGCAGGCCTTCGTCGCCGATCAGGCGGCTGCCGGCGTTGACCGCAGCCTGGACGGAAGCGACATCGCCGGTGAGCGTGCAGAAAGCTTTTCCACCCATCGCCATCGCGAGGCGCACTTCCAGGAGCTTCACGTTGGCCGCCTTGGCGGCGGCATCCGCTCCGAGAATCAGTGTCGCCACATTGAACGACTCGAAAATCCCGAGCGCGCCTTCCGGCTCCGGCGTTTGCGTCCGGCCCATCGCAACAAAAACATCGGGGTGGATGTTCGGGATCACCACACTGTCGATCAGACAACCGTTGGCAGCCTCCTTGCCGGAGGCGACGGCACTGGCCACAGCGGAAACCTCCCCGCCAATGAGCACCATGTACTTGCCGGAGCAAATCGAGCGCGAGAGCAGGATGCGCACATCGGCGGATTTCAGCATGGTGTCCGCCACGGCGAATCCGGCGGCAATGCTCGAAAGTTCAATCAGGCCTATCGATTTTTCTTCAGTCATGTCAGCGGGTCAGGATGAGTTGATGGTCGGTGATTTGCGAAACGGTGGCGTCAAAAGGAGCGTGAATGATCGCACCGAGCGCCTTGTCGGGAATCGTGCCGAGCGCCTGACCGGCACGCACGCGTTCCCCCGCACGCACCGTGGCGATGTTGGCAACGCCGGCGCCCTGCTTGAGCGGCAGCACCACGCGCGAGGGTTCGACGGTTTTTCCGGTCCAGTGCGCGGGGTGATCGTATTCGGTGATGGCGAGCTTGCGCATCAGCGACTTGATCGGCACGCGGCGGCCGTCGCGCATCGGGTGGACTTTCACCTCGGCCGGGCCGGACCACTTGATGTTTTCCCTGCGCATCTCCGCCTTCGACTGGTCGCAGGCCTCCTTCGGGAAAAGATCCTCCGGGCAGGCATAGAGCGTGCACAGGCCGCAGGAGCAGCACAACGCCGCCCACTGGTTCCAATGGTCCTTGCCGGTCGAGGTGAACGCGAGGCTGCGCATCACCTGGTGCGGCTCGACGGCGTATCCCAACAGAAACCGCGGGCAATACTCGGTGCAATAGCGGCACTGGTCGCAGGCGGACTTGCCGATCGCATTCTGGATCTTCACCGGCTTGAACTTGCGCCGCATCACGTGATGGTCGCGCGGCAGCACGATCACGCCGCCGGTCGTCTTGGTGACCGGGCGGTCGAAGTCATCGGTGTGCTCACCCATCATCATGCCGCCGATCGCCATCACCGGGTCGGCCACGGTGGCGCCGCCGGCCGCGGCGATGCAGTCGCGCAGGGTCACGCCGATGGGCACGGTGAGCGAGCAGGGTTCCGCCACCGCGCCGGCGATGGTCAGCGTCTTGTGGGTGACCGGCCGGCCTTCGGCGGCTGCGGTGATGTTGACGAGGGTTTCCACATTGACGACGATCACGCCGACATTCAGCGGGATGCCGGCAGGGGGAATCAATTTTCCGGTCACGGAATACACCAGGTCGTATTCATCGCCCGCCGGGTAATAATCACCTAACAAAAAAACCTTCACGGGTGTGTTCGCACAGGCCGTCTCGACCGCCTCGACGGCATGCCGGTTTTTCGCCTTGATGCCGACGAAGCCGTCCTTCGCGCCGACGGCCTCCATCGAGAGCACCATGCCCTTCACCACATCCGCGGCCCAGCGCTCCATCACCGCGGCATCCTTGTGCAGCAGCGGCTCGCACTCGGCGCCGTTGGCGATCACCGTGTCGGCCTTGGCCGTGAGTTTCACATGGGTGGGGAATCCCCCACCGCCCGCGCCGACCACGCCGGCCAGTCTGACTTGCTCCACAAGATTCATGTTAGGATTTGATCGGGGTTGCGAGATGGTTTGCGGTTCAGCATTTCAGGCCAAGGACATCCTGCATGTCGTAGAGGCCGTTCGGTTTGTCCTGGAGCCAGACGGCCGCGCGGACGGCGCCGGCGGCGAAGGTCAGGCGGGATGAAGCCTTGTGGGTGAGCTCGACGCGTTCGCCATCCGCGGCGAACATCACCGTGTGGTCGCCGACGACATCACCACCGCGCAGTGTGTGCATGCCGATCTCGCGCGGTTTGCGCGGGCCGATGTTGCCGACGCGGCCATGGGTGACATCCGCCTCGTAGGACGTCCCGGTTTCCTGATTGAGGATTTCCAGCAAGGTCCGTGCGGTGCCCGAGGGCGAATCGATCTTGTGACGGTGGTGCATCTCGGCGACCTCGATATCGAAGCGGTCCTGTTTCAGGATGCGTGCGGCATGGCGGGTAAGCCAGAACAGGGTGTTCACGCCGACCGAATAGTTCGAGGCGAAGACGATTGGAAGTTGCCGCGCGGCCTCGTGGATCATCGCGCGCTCCTCATCAGTGTGGCCGGTGGTGCCGATCACGAGACGGCATTTGTGGCGCAACGCGGACTCGACCACCTGGCGGGTGAACGAGTGCACGGTGAAGTCGATGATGCAGCGGGCCTTGGCGGACGCCGCGTCCAGATCCTCGCCGAGGTCATGGGTGGCGGCAACATGCACCGCGGGTTCCGCGGCGGCGGCCTGCAACAAGGCCTGCCCCATGCGGCCGGATTTTCCTGTGATCAATAAGTTCAGCATATGGTGGTTTTTTCTGATGGATTCCGGCGTGTCACTCCTCCCAGACCATGTGTTTGAGCTGGAGTTGGTTGGCGCGGGTGTTGGCTTCCTCGGCGCGAGGGCCTTTGAAGGAAGCGATCTTCTTGGCGCAGGCGATGGCGGCGGGCCATCGGCCGGCCTTTTCCAGCAACGCCAGCGCGCGAAACCCGCAGAGCTCGAAGTAGTGCCATTCCTCCGGGGGCTCGGTCGTTTCGAGCACCGAGTAGTATGCGACAAACGCCTGGCTCTCGCGCTTCAACGCCGGATCGTCGGGGTCGGGGATCTGTTCGAGCGTGCGGCCGCGGAGGTATTGGATGCGGTTGAACACGCCGGGCTTTCCCTCCGCGTGTTCGAGCAGTTCATCATAGACCGCAAGCGCCTCGGCGAGCGTGGCGGCACCACCCTGGGCGTAAGTCGCCTCTCCTAACAAAAGGCCGGCAGGCAGATGCAGCGGATCCCCGGGATCCAGCTTGTCGAACCAGGCACGGAGAATCACGGCGGCCTCGGCAAGGCGGTTGATATCGATCATCAGCCGGGTTTTTTCCAGAAGCGCGATCGACGTAAGATCGCCTTTCAAGGCAATCGCCTTGTCGAACAAGGCGATTGCCTCCTGGTGGGACTGGCTGGTCGGGACAAGCGCGGCCGAGCGGGCGGCGAGCAACCAGGCCGCTTGCGCGCGGGAGGAGTCGGCATCGGCCGCGGCGAGTTTTTCAAGCACGATCCTCGCATCGTTATAGCTCCTCGTCTGGAACAGGTTCCGCCCGAGAATCAATGACGCCTCGGCTGCGGCCGGGTCGTTGGGGAAAGCCTCGATCAGGGCTCGGGCGCGGGCAATTGCGGCAGCCTGGTCACCGGAGACATCCTCGATGCGGAGGTTCACCATGGCCAGCCTGAGGGGTGACAAGCCGGTAGTCGCCTCGGGGGTGGCGTTCAGCGTGTCAAGTTGGGCGCGTGCGAAAGAAAGGTCGGGATCTGGTCCGGTGAGCGCCGCTTCCGCAGCGGCGAGCCGCGCTTCGGCCATCCGCGGGTGCTGCGGATTGCGGGTCAGAAACTCCTCGATGGCGGTGCGTCTCTCATCCGGCTTTTCGATCGCAAGGGCCCTTTCGATTTCCAGATCCGCCGACAGCGGCGAGTTTTCGGGCAACTCCGTCTGCAGCACGGTCATCGGCACCGATGGGTCCAACATGAAACGGCTGAGAGCAGCGTTGTAGCGGGCCTGGTCCGCCTCGATCGCATCGAGCGAGTCCGCTGCCTCCTTGAAGAGTTTGGCTGCGGCGGCCTTGTCACCATTGGCGTAGGCGGTCTCGGCCTCTAGAAAAGCGGCCTTGCCTAACAAATTGCGATGGCGGGAGCTTTGCTTCAGGGTATCCAGCAGGAAAAAAGCCTGTGAGTCGTCACCATCCGCAAGTGCGCGGCGTGCTGATTCGAAAAGCGCCCGGTCCGCCAACAGGTGGCCGGGTTTTTCCATGCGGAGCCGGTTCAGCAACGCCCGGGCCTCGGCACGTGCTTCGGGCGAGGACACCCGGTTGAGTCCGACGGCGCGGGTGAAGATCGCCTGTGCGGCAAGTTCGGTGGTGTTTGCCGCCAGCGGCCACGATCCTGCGGCTCCGGCATCCATGCTGGCAATCAGTCCGGCAGCCGGAATTTCCGTAGGGGTGATCCACTGGGCAAGACGTGAGAGAACCGGATCTGTCATGGTTGGAACTTCCGGCATCCATGCCGCGAGCCGCTGGAACATGCTGTCGAGCTCCGGCGATTCCGGGTATTCCTGAATGAAATTCATCAGGAAAGAAAGCGCGTCATTGAGCTTGCCGTCGGCACTGAGTGAGTCGGCCAGGCCGATGGCGGCGAGCTGGTAGCGGCGGCTTGACTGGCCACGCGGATCATCGACGAGCGATTGGAATGCGGCGATGGCATCCTTCGGGCGGTTTTCCGCGAGGGCGAGCCGGGCTTCGATGAACGTGGCGAGCGCGCGATCAGGCTGGCTGATTTGTTGGGCTTCGGGCATCACGTCGCGGGCCTTGGCCGCCTGGCCGAGGTCGATGAGGATTTCCGCCTGATGGAGTTTGGCCTTGGCGGCGAGGGCGGCATCGGATCCGGCCGCCAGACCCGACAGGCTGACAATCGCCGCATCCGGTTGGCCGAGGGCGAGTTGGAGGTTTTCGATGGTGAACACGGCCTCCGTGCGAAACGGCGCGTCGGCAACCTCGAGGGTGCCGTTGAGCACGGTGATGGCATCCGCCAGGCGTCCGCTTGCGACGAGCGCCTGCCCTTGCCAGAACGGCGCTTCCGGATGGCCCGAAACAAATGATTTCTGCAACAAGTCAAGGGCGTCCTTGGGTTTTCCCTGACGCACCCACGCCTCCGCAAGGCGCACACCGACACGGGATTTTTCCTCGGGGCCGAGCTCGGGTTGGCGCAGGCAGTAATCGTAATGCAGGGCTGCCACCTCCCACAATCCGGAGGCCAGCGCATCATCACCCATGTGCAGACGTTGCCGCGCATCCTGCCCGGCGAGGGCGGAGTGCATGGCAACCAGCACGAATGGAAAAATCAGCCTGACTTGCATCGGGTGGATGGATTCTGGAGCAACGGAGCGCTCATGACCAGAACGGAAGCGTCGGGGCAGGGTGCGATCCGCGAAGAAATCATTGCTTGAGCAGTTTGCGGAGATCGGAAACCGGAATGTGAAGCAAGGCCGCCGCGTCCTTCATGTCTCCGGAAGCCCGCTCCAGGACCTGGCTGGCCACCTCCTGGTTGACCCATTCGATCACGTCGGCCCCCGAGGGCACGAGGTTCAGCAATTGCTCGACGGCAGCGGAAATCGCGGCGCGCGATTTGCCGGGAGCCGAGGCGAGCGGGATGTCCACGGGTAGAAGAATTTGCGAGGAGGCAAGCGCGCAGGCACGTGCGATCGTGTTTTCCAACTCGCGGACATTACCCGGCCAGGTGTGCGCCTGCAGGCTGCTGATGGCTTCCGCAGACAGGCGGATGCGCGCCATGCCGTTCTTGCGGGTGATGCGCTGGAGGAAAAACTCGGCGAGCAAGGGAATATCCTCGGGACGTTCGCGCAGTGGTGGTATCCGGATTTCCACCACATTGAGGCGATAGTAAAGATCCTCACGGAATCGTCCGGCCGCGACCTCATCCGCCAGGTTCTTGTGGGTGGCCGCAACAATCCGCACGTCGGTGGTGATCGTTTCGTTCGATCCCACTCGCGAAAACGAACCATCCTGAAGCACGCGCAGCAGTTTCACCTGGATCGTCAGTGGCATGTCACCGATTTCGTCGAGAAACAGTGTACCGCCATCCGCTTGCTCAAAACGTCCGGCCCTACGCGAAATAGCCCCGGTGAACGACCCCTTCTCATGGCCGAACAGCTCGCTTTCGAGAAGGTTTTCCGGGATCGCGCCGCAATTGATCGTGATCATCTCCTTCTGGCGGCGCGGGCTGTATTCATGCACGGCCTTGGCGACGAGTTCCTTGCCGGTGCCGCTCTCGCCGGCGATCAGGATGGGAGCGTCCGAACGGGCGACCCGGCCGACCAACTTGAAAACCTCCTGGATCGCCCTGGAAACGCCGATCATTTTGACCCGCCCGTCATGCTTGGGCAGTTCCGCCGCCGGATGGTCGGCGCTGCGGCGCTCCTCGCGCGTCTGCAATGCGGATTCGACGACCGGGCGTAGCTCAAACGCGAGCGACTCCTTGCGTAGCACATCCTGGGCCCCGCGCTGAGATGCTTCGATGATCTGGCTGGTGGTGGGAAACCCGGCAGTCAAAACCACCAGCGTCTGCGGACTGTGTTGGAGAATCTTTCCCAACAACTCCATGCCGTCGAATGGTTCCAATTCCATCGCCGCTACCACCACTCCCACCTCGGTTTTCTCAACCACCTTCAGTGCGTTGGCCGCATTGTCGCAGCGCAAAATCCGCAGGTCTTTGGCAGCCAAGTGCTTGGTGGCCCAATCCAGGAAATCCAGATCGGGATCAACAATCAGCAGGGTTTCTTCGGCAGGGGGATCGGGCATTGCGAACGCGCACGCAGTCAATCAGAGCCGAAACGGAAAACACGAAAAAAAACCGAACAGTCCGGCAAGGCACGGAAAATCATTTTCAGACAATCTGCCGGACCTTATCGGGATAGAGGCCAATGAAAATCCCTGAGCGCCGCCGTTCTGGAGCCTGCCTGCCGGAGACGTCCTGCCCCGGAACACGAAATACGGCTCATGCCGCAGGAGCACTCGCGGGTGCGGCCGGTGCGGCCGGTGCGGCAGCCGGCTTGGCCGGGTCGGATTTGCCGCTTTCGGCCTTGGCTCCGGCTTGGTAGGACGAAGACCGGTAGTCGGTCTGGTAAAACCCGGATCCCTTGAAAATGATGCCGCCACCGGTGCCAAGCAGCCGCCTGACCTGCCCGTCACAGGATGCCTCACGGCAGTCGGTCAGTTTCGGGTCATTCATGCTTTGAAACACCTCGAAGCGGGTTCCACATTTCTGGCATTCGTAATCGTAGTTTGGCATGGTGGAGAGGGATCAGTAGCACATTTCAACAGCCGCGCAAGCCGCGCGTCGGCGGATCGGCTCTCCCCCACGGCGATGGAAAACCGCCCTCATTGCATGTGCATTTCCCCCGCCCTGAGGATGATTTCGCGTGCCGCGCCGCGAATTGTCTGCTTGGATCCGGGTCATGGCAGCACGCGTCAAGACCGTCGCATCAATATCCGTGGAAAATTTCTACGAGGCGCACGCCGCCGCGCTCGGTTTGGTATTGCACGGCGAACGCGTCGGCTTCGAGCGGCTGATCAGCGAGTCGGCCATGAACCGCCCTGGCCTGGCCTTGGCCGGATTCTTCTCCTACTTCGCCTGGAAGCGCGTGCAGGTTCTTGGCAACTCGGAGCTTTCCTACCTGCGCAAACTCCCCGAAGCGATGCGCGCCGACCGCTTCCGCCGGATGTGCGACCGGGACATTCCCTGCATCGTCGTCGCCCGCGGATCCTCGCTCGACGCCGGCCTGATGGCCGTCGCCCATGAACACCAGATCCCGGTCTTCGGCACATCGCACGTCACCATGGATTTCCTGAACCTGGCCACGATCCGCCTTGAGCATGAATTCGCCCCCAGTGTCTCGCTTCACGGATGCATGGTGGACATGCGCGGCGTGGGCGTCCTGATCATCGGCAAAAGCGGCTCCGGAAAATCCGAAACCGCGATCGGCCTGCTGGAACGCGGTGCCGCGCTGGTGGCCGATGACATGGTGCGCATCAAATACGTCGGCGGTGAATTGATGGCGAGCGCACCCGACCTTTCGCGCGGCTACATGGAAATCCGCGGCATCGGCATCGTGAACGTCGCCAACCTCTACGGTTTGGCATCGATCCGTCCGGAAAAACGCCTCGATCTGGTGGTCACCCTGAAACCCTATGCCGACCTCAACGAGGTGGACCGTCTCGGGATGCAGCAGAAAACCCACGAGATCCTGGGCCAGCAAGTGACCCATGTCGAAATCCCGGTCGCCCCCGGCCGCGATACCGCAAGGATGGTCACCATCGCCGCTCTCGACCAACAACTCCGCCGCCTCGGGTTCAACATGGCCGACGAGTTCAACGAACGCCTGCTCAAGCACATGAGCGGGCAAAAGTGAGCTGTAGCGCAGCCCACGTCATGCGGACCTCCGGGTGTCACCGGGACCGGACTGGATGAAGTGACTCCAGCTTTCGTCGGCGAGGCCGTTTTCATGCAGCCCGAACAACGGCCGCCAGCGTGGCGCGGTCGGCTTGCGCTGAGGGTGCATGCCCGCCTCATGCGGCAGCTTGTTCGCCTTGCGCGTGTTGCAGCGGAAACACGAGGTGACGATGTTTTCCCAATTCGTACGGCCACCTTTGTCGCGAGGAGTCACATGATCGAGGTTGAGCTGGGTTTCCGGAAAGACGGTCTCGCAATACTGGCAGGTAAACTTGTCCCGCAGAAAAACATTTCTGCGGCTGAACCGGACCTCAAGCCTCGGGATACGGTCATACAGCGACAACACCAGGATTTTCGGCACCAGGATCGACAAGCTCACGCTGTGAATCCGGACCCCGCCGGTCACCGCCGACGAATGGCGGATCCAACTGCCGATATCATGGGTGGAAAACTTCTCATCGCCGTCCACTTGCACGACCCTGGCATGGCCGGTACACAGCAAATGCAGGCCTCGCCTCACCGAACACGTGTGCACCGGCTGCCAGCAGCGGTTGAGCACAAGCACAGGATCTTCCAATACGGCATGCATGAATCCTTTTTGAGCAATCGTGCGGAAGCTACCAAAGCCCCGGCATCGATCAACCGAAAAGCTCCATCCGCCGATGGGCCCGTGCGGACACGCACCGCCCGGCCGCCTCATTCACCACAACACCCCGCACCCTCTGCGGTGCCAGGATCAATGCTCAGGCCATTGAGGATCACCGGCCCTCCGAGGCTCACCCGGCGGATTGGAATTCCCGAAACCGGATGCTCGGTCAGGGGAGGATCGCCAGCAGCCTGCCGGACCTCGAAATACTCGGGATGCTCCCCGGGATTCGAGGGAATCGTTTCATAAATGTAAGTCGGCATGGTATGGGGGTGGACGGCGTAACACCAAAAGAGCCCGTGGGTTGCGCGCGGAATGAAAGATTTTTCAAAGCCGATACCAATCAGGACCTCATTGCCGCGCGCGAAGTTCGATGCGCAGACGGTCCAGCTCGTCCATGAGCTCCAGGGTCAGTCGGATCGCTGCGGGATCCATGCCATAGTCGTGGCGCAGGTGCTCGATCCGGCGGATCCGGCGCACGCTTTCATCATTGAAACACGCACCGCGGATCTCCACCTGCGCCCTGCCGAGCAGCCCATGCTCGTGATAATGCAGGATGGTTTGCGACGAAAGCCCGCAGGCATTGGCAACAACATCCAGAGTATAGCAGGCGTCCGGATCGGGTTCGATCAGCGGGCCATGCGTGGAATCGGGTATCGCCGATGAGTTCATGCAGGATTCGGTTTGCGGGGTCGGAAGGCGGATCCATCGCGCAGCTTCTCCCAAAGCGCGCGTTCGTCGGAACGAAGCGACGAAGGCAGCACGACATGCAACACCACGTAATGGTCGCCGCGTTCGCCGGATTTCCCCTTGGGCAGTCCACGACCCTTGACTCGCAGTTTCTGCCCGTTCTCAGCGCCGGCCGGGATGCGCAACTTGAGGCTTCCGTCAAGCGTCGGCACCGCTACCTCCGCCCCCAGCACCGCCTCCCACGGTGCGACATCGAGTTCGTGATAGATATCACTGCCGCGACTGCTGAAATCCGGATGCGCCGCGTGCCTTACCCGCAGGAACAAATCACCATCGGGCCCGCCACCATGACCGGGCTCGCCATGCCCCGGAACCCTGATGCGGCTGCCATCCGTGGCACCCGGCGGTATCCGCACCTGAAAAGCACGCGTCTCCATCCGCCCGGTCCGGCGGTTGACGACCTGCAACGAAACCGGCCGCACGGTGCCGTGCATCGCCTCATACAAGGTGACGAGTATGTCACCTTCAATATCCCCTCCCCGCCTCGAATCCGACGCCCCACGCGTGGCAAAGCCACCACCATTCCCGCCCGGAAATCCATATGACGCGCCCCCGCTGAAATACTGCTCGAAGAAGTCGCTGAAGCCTGTGCCGCCAAAGTGGAATTCCCTGGCACCGCCCATGCCGCCATCACGCGGCGGCGGAAAACCCGCACCGGCCTCGCTCCAACCGGCGCCAATCTGGTCATACTTCCGCCGCTTCTCAGGATCGCTCAACACCTCGTAGGCTTCGTTGATCTCCTTGAATTTCTCCTCCGCCGCCTTCTTGTCCGCCGCCACATCGGGGTGATACAGGCGCGCCAGCTTGCGGAACGCCTTTTTCAAAACATCGTCACCCGCATCGCGCGGCACCCCAAGCGTGGCATAGTAGTCTTTGAAGACAACTGACATGGCTCCTTATACCTGCCTGTAACATGACCCGCAAAAGACCACGATTCCAGCCGAAAAATCACCCCCAACACCCCGTGGCCGGATTGGCGATTCCGGACCATGGATTCGCCAGCCGTTCGAGCGGAATCGTTTGGCAATCCCCCACAAGTGGCTCCGGATGCCGGACACACCCAATCCCTTGCGGAAAATATCAATAATGTTGATGGAACCATGGATTGGTCACACGATACCCCCGCCAATGAATCCAAACTGGCGGACAAATCACACCGTGACAACTCCTGCCAGCCTTTTGGTTTCAATGATGTCGCTGAACACAGCTCATCCCGTGATCGACGCACGCTGCCGCTGGCAGTGGCGCGTGCGCCATCGCCAGCTTAAGAAACAAATCACATGCGCTTCTTGCTCTCAATTGTTGCCTCGACCCTGCTGATTGGCCGCATGGCGACAGCAGGCGAAGACGCGGTCACTTACACCGTCCAAGCGCTTGCTGGATTGGCTGGTGACACTCCGAGATTCGAGAAGGTGTATTGCCACGACAAATACGCCTTCTCCGGCGAACCCACGTCCATGACGTTCATTTGCGCCCCGCATTTCCCACCAACCAACTCCGAGGAAAAGATGGAGGACCACAACCTTCTGTCGGCGGCGGGAATCAAGATTGGCGGGGAGCTTGCCGAGGATGGGGTGACCATTACGCTCGATGTGTCGGATCTGAGCATTCCCAGGAATTTGTATGATGGCCCGGAAGAATCACTGGTTGTGTTCGCTTTGGAGTGTATCCGGATGACTGCGAATTTGAACCGGATCGAGAACTACTCGTTGAAAGTGATAGCACCTGCCGAACTCAATCGATCTGCGCAGCAGCTCAAGAAGAAGTTCCTTGCGCACGACAAGTCGGAACGATTTGCCACTCACCCCGCTGACGCACCCAACAAACCATAAAGAGCCGACCGATCGGGTGGGTAAAACGCCCCGGCGCGGATTCCCTGTTCCAGCTTGGTCCGGAAAGTCAGGCCTTCGGCCAAACGGTCTATTCCGTGGGAATCGAATCGTAGATCTGGCCCAGGGCGAGCAGGGTGAAACTGGTGACCAGCACCGGATTGGATTCCATCCAGCGACCGTTCTTGTTGACCCATGATCCGTCCTCGCGCTGCGCGGAAAGAAGCTTGCCCGCCAGCTCGTTGCGCCAGTCGGCTTTTTTCCCGCCTTCGAGTTCGAGTTCGTCGACATTGGCGGCGGTAAGCGCCTTGGCCATGGTGTGATAGTAATAATAAAGTCCCTGGGCTCCCATGCCGGGGTTTTCCTCAAGCGTGTAATTGTTGCCAAGCCACTCCTTCACTGCGGCCACGCGCGGATCATCGGCGCTGAGCTTGGCATAGATGAACGACAACAGCCCGGCATAGGACATCGAACCATAGGAGCGCAGCGCGGTGCGGCCCTCGGGGTTCTTCTCATCTCCCGCTTTTGATTCGAACGGCGAGTAAACGAATCCTCCCTTGTTTTTCGGATCGTTGGACGCCCATTCCTGGTCGTTGGTCTCCTCAAGATTCTGGCAGCGGGAGAGAAACTTCACCGCGGCATCCCAGTCGAGGTCCGGTTGGTCGCCGAAGTCTCCATCCTCGACCACCTTCTTCGAAAGCGCGAGCGCCTCGATCGCGAGGTAGGTATTGGAAAGGTCGGTGTGGGATTTGTTCGAGCCATAGCCGACGCCGCCGTCGTTGGGGTTGTCGGTTTCCTTTTTCTGACCGATGTCCCACTGATTGTCGATCAGGTGCTTGCGGGCCTTGACGATGGCCGGCTCGAAGTCCTTGCGCTGGGCGGCGGTCATTGCCGTGACGGCGGTGGCGGTGTTGTATACCGAAAGTCCGCGGTTGTAGATGCCGCCATCCTCCTTCTGTTGGGCGAGCAACCAGGTGAAGCCTTTCTCGATGTGAGCGGGAAAGGGCTCCCCATGTTTGAAATTCGGGTCGCGCACGGCGGCATTGAGGGCGAGCGCGGTAAAAGCCGGCAATTCTCCGTCATCCCAGTTGCCCTCGGGTTTCTGCTGGCTTTTGAGCCATGCGTTGCCGCGGGCGATGGATTGTTTGATTTCCTGGCGGATCGACTCGTAGCGGTCCGGGTTCTTGGCGGACGCGGAGGCGAACGTGAGGGTGGTTAGAACCAGAGTGGCGAGAGGTTTCATGGTTTGCGGGAGTCCGGGGTTTCGGGTGATGGATTGGCGGCCGGTTTGGCATGAGGACGGAAGATGACCGTGACGGGGGTTCCCACCGGCGGAACGCGCTTCGGGTATGCGAGCCATACCGTGTCGTCACGATTGTCCTCGCCAGGATAATTGACGATCGCGGATCCAGTGAGGAAGATCGCGACGATATCGCCGGACATTTCGGGTGAATATTTGCCGTCGAAAAATTCCGAGCCGCCATAAACCCATGGGCCGGCCTTCATGGCGGTGGTTTTCACCGCGTGCTGGACCCACTCGTTGACCGGCAGGCGCCGGGTCTTGCCGTCCTCGGCCCATTCCACATCTATCAGGATGCGGGCGGCGGCTTTCACATCCTCGGGAACATCGGGAAACTTGTCCGACTGGCCACCGGTCTCGTTGGGAAGCGCGTAGAGTTCGCGGGAGGGCGGGTAGCGCAGCAGGGTGAAGGCGAGATTGACGTGGGTGGGTGACGTTTTGGTGACCAGCAATGATTCGTGGACCTTGCCGTTTTCATGGACAATGAGGTATTCAATCAACCCTTCGTCCATGTTGACGGCGGCGGGAAAGCGGATTTCACGTGTTTTCCGGTCGAGAATCACCTCCCCCACCTTGTAGCGCGAGGCATCGAGCTTCTCGACAGCCGGCCGGGCCGGTTCAACTTTCTCTTCGGGGGCCGGCAGCGACTTGGGTTCCACCGGGGCACGCTCCGCAGCTGTGGCCGCCAGCGTCAAGGCGCACCACGCGGCCATGAGCACCGGGGGGCTGGAATACGGGACTCGGGTGATGCGGGCCATGGGGTCGGATTTGTGGTGAAACGATGAAAGCCTAGGCGAACTTGGGGCTTTCTGCAAATGTTAGCGATCACGGCTTGCCGGATGATTGAGCAGACGGCCGAAATTCTGCCATGTGAGCCGGGTGACATGGCTGTGAAGGGCGGTCGCGGCATCGCCTTCGGCGGACAATCCGGGTGGAACGGGATTCGCGCTGTTTTCCCGCGCCAGAAAATTCCGGATCAGCTCAAACACGTTTTTCAAAACCTTCGACTCCAGCACTTCCTGGGAATCCGCAGTGAAGGAAATCACTTCCGTGGAGGTGGATTCGCGGTCGGGTCCGGATATCCACAATGCAACCGGCGGCCTGGATTTTGACACCGATGGATTCCGGCCGGATGCGACTTCGGCGGTCACTTTGAGAATCCCGGCGGAGGCCTTCTCCATTTCCTGTGCCACACGCGCGATGACCGGCTTGATCGAATCGACATTCCTCGCCGCAGTGCTGGCGTGCAACGTGATCCGGATCGCGTTGGCGGGGTCAGTGTTCCAATCCGGAAGTTTGGGCCGCAAGCGCCGGATCTCGTTAATGGCCGTGTCGATCTGCGCGGCATCCGCTCTGGCCAGGTCCAGCACGCGCTCCCAGGCCAGCAGGGCACGGGCCGCTTGGCCGCCAGCTTCGAGTTGCCTGGCCATCTCCGTCAAATGGGCACCTGTCCTCGGTGTGACCTCGCTGTATTCCTGCAGGGTGGGCGGTCTGTCAGGATTTCCCAGCGAGATGGTTGGCTTCTCCCTGGGCGGAGCCTTGGGAATTTCCGCCTGGGATTGAGGATCCGCCGCAACCGGCGGGCCCTCAACTCTGGAGCGGATCTCCTGAAGCTTGGACTCCGGTGGCGGGGTCATGAAATCCATGCGGCGCGTACCATGGATCCAAACCCCCACGATCACCGCAAGGCATGAGAAGATCACCAATGGTATTGGCACGCGCATGGCGGAAACTTGATGCGTCTCAGGCCGCGGGGAAAGCGCAAAGCCAAGTCATCGTCCTGACCCCCCAAAAAAAACACCCCGCCGGACGACCGCGCGGGGTGATTGAAGGGAGATTCCCGACCAAGCGTGTTGCGATCAGTTCGCGGGCTTGACCAGAAGGGCGCGCTTGCCAACGCGGCTGCGGAGGTAGTGAAGCTTGGCGCGGCGGACCTTGCCACGGTTCGTCACCTCGATCTTGGCGATGCGCGGTGTGTGGACCGGGAAAACCCGCTCCACTCCCTCGCCGTAGGAAATCTTGCGCACGGTGAAAGCTGCATTGACGCCGGAACCGCTGCGGGCAATCACAAGGCCTTCGAAAATCTGAATGCGCTCTTTGCCACCTTCGACCACCCGGCAATGGACTTTCACAGAGTCACCCACGTTGAATGTCGCGATGTCTGGCTTCAGTTGTTCCTGTTCGATTTTATCAATGATGTTCATGAGGGTCCTCCTTGAGGGAAAGTGGGGCATTTCGAGGCGGCGGGGCGGCTGCCTCTTCGCGCGGGGCGGGAGAGCTAGCGGATCAAAGCCGGATTTGCAACCGTGAAATTCGGCAAAATCAAGAATGTTTGCCGTAAACAGCCTCCGGATCGAAGGTCCTGCCATCGCCGATCGACTCAAGCTTGGCCGTCCCGCCACCGCTGGGCGGCAGCACTTTCCGGTAAAAACACGACTCGCGGCCGGTGTGGCAGGCCCCGGCTCCGATCTGCTCGACCAGCAGGATCAACGCGTCCTGATCGCAATCGGTGCGGATTTCCACAATCCGCTGGATATGGCCGGACGTGGCCCCCTTGTGCCAGAATTCCTGGCGCGAGCGCGACCAATAGACGGCTTCACCGATTTCAAGGGTACGGCGGAGTGATTCCGCGTTCATGTAGGCGAGCATCAGCGGCTCGCGGGTGACCGAATCCATTGCCAGTGCCGGAATCAGGCCGTCCTTGTCGAATTTCGGGGAAAAGTCCATGCCTTCTTCGAGTTCCGCCTTTCCGCCCCGCGGGGCAAACACGTTGTTGCAATCCATGGCCGGAGCCTGAAACGCCCCCCGCTGCCTGTCCAGCCCGCTTTGGCGGCAGCTTCTCTGAAAATACCAGCGGATTTTGATTTTTTCCGGACGACGGATCAGCCGCTGATCGTCCCATCCCTGATCACGAGCATGCGGTCCCCCTCCTTGGCCAGGTTCTGATCGTGAGTGACCACCACCAGGGTAACCATGTGTTCGGTCGCCAGATCGAGCAGGATGCGCATGATCTCGGCGCTGTTTTTCGAATCGAGATTGCCGGTGGGTTCATCGGCAAACAGGACTTTCGGCTCGTTGACAATCGCGCGGGCGATCGCCACCCGCTGTTGTTCGCCACCCGAAAGCTCGGCCGGCAGGTGCTCGGCCCGGTCCGCCAGGCCGACACGCTCCAGCGCCCGCATCGCCGCCTCCGAGGAATCCGTGCCCGCGATGGCTCCCGGCACGGCGACGTTCTCCAAAGCCGTCAACTCGGGCAGCAGGTGGTAGTTCTGGAAAACATAGCCGATTGCCCGGTTGCGGAAGCGTGCCTGTTGCACGCGGCCCAGCGCATAGAGATCCTGTCCGGCGATCCACACACTTCCCTGCTCCGGCCGCTCCAATCCGGCCAGAGTGTAAAGCAACGTGGTTTTCCCCGCGCCGCTCGGCCCGCATAAGAAAACCCTCTCGCCTCGCCGCACGCAAAGATCGATGCCGTGGAGCACCTCGATGGATTTCCCGCCAATCCGGTAGCCACGATGGAGGTTCCGGGTCTCGATCATCACGTCATGCTGCATGAAGCCAACCCTGCGCGGCCCGCACGGGATACGCAAGCGCGGAGCCGCTCACGCGAAAATGCGCGATCTTTCCGATTGCCAAGCGCACCGCGCTTTGTTCCCTTCTTTCCGCCATGGCCAATCCGACCAATGTTCTCTCCAGCGGAATCGAAATCACCGGTTCCATCCGTTTCTCCAATGACATGATCATCGACGGAAAAATCGAGGGGGAGATCACCTCGGACAAGGGCCGCGTCACCATCGGCGAAAACGCCGTCATCAAGGGCGATGTCACCGCCGGCGAAGTCAAAATCTACGGCAAGGTGGAAGGCAAAATCACTTCCGAGCGTTGCGAACTGAAGGACAAATCGAAGATCAACGGCGACATCAAGTCGAAGGTCTTCTCGATGGAGGAAGGCGCACAGCTTTCCGGCCGCACGGAAATCGGCGGCTGATTTACCCCTCGACGAACTAACAGGGAATCACTTGTCCTGCCGCGGCCTGCGTTTCGGGCGGGCGAATCATCCAGGCACCACGCTCGAAACGGCACCGCTGCCGACAAGGCTTGCGAAACGGCAAAACCCCGGCATGATTCACCACATGCCACGGTTCATCCCTCTCTTTCTGGCCCTATCCCTTGCGGCCAATGCCCGCCCATACGTCCCCGCCAACGAGCGTCCGGCACCCTTGGCCCGGGAATTCCGCGGAGCCTGGATCGCCTCGGTCCATAACATCGACTGGCCGAGCTCCAAAGGCCTCAGCGCCGGTGCCCAGCAGGCGGAACTGCGCGCCATGCTCGACAAAGTGGCTGCGCTCAGGATGAACGCGGTCGTGTTCCAGGTCCGCCCGCACTGCGACGCCCTTTACTCATCCTCCATTGAGCCATGGAGCCCATGGCTGACCGGCACGATGGGCCGCTCGCCGGGATACGACCCGCTCGCCTTCTGCATCAGGGAAGCCCATGCCAGAGGCATCGAAGTGCATGCCTGGTTCAATCCGTTCCGCGCCCTGTCCAATACCTCGCAAGCCGCGTGTGGCAGCCATGTGACACGTTCCTCACCTCACATCACCAAACGCTACGGTTCTCTGGTTTGGTGCGACCCCTCCCATCCCGAAACCCGCGCGCGCGCGCTCAAGGTGATCATGGACGTGGTCAACCGTTACGACATCGACGGAGTGCACCTCGACGACTATTTCTATCCCTACCCCACCGGCAATTTGAAATTCCCCGATGGCAAATCCCCGGACCAGCGGCGCGGATACGTCGATGGCTTCGTCAAGAATCTCTATCAGTCCGTGAAATCCAGAAAGCCCTGGGTCAGGGTGGGCATCAGCCCGTTCGGCATCTGGCGGCCCGGCGTCCCATCCGGCATCGAAGCCGGCCTGGACAGCTATGAACACCTCGCAGGCGATTCCAGAAAATGGCTGAAAAACGGCTGGGTCGATTATCTCGCACCCCAGCTGTATTGGCGGATCTCCCCGCAAAAACAAAGTTTCCCGAAACTGCTCTCCTGGTGGCGTGACCAAGGAAGCCGCCCGGTCTGGCCGGGCATCGCCACCGCCCGCATCCAATCGTCCGACGACCCCGGCCGCCCCGCATCGGAAATCACCAACCAAATCGACCTCACCCGCAAAATCGGCAGGAACTGGAACGGCCACATCCACTGGAGTGCCAAAAGCCTGGTCACCAACCGCGGAGGCATCGCCACCCGTCTTGCCTCCACCTACACCCAGCCGGCCGCGATTCCGCCCATGCCATGGCTCAGCAAAAAATCACCCAACGCCCCGGGGGTGAGCGCGACCGCCGAAGGCAATGAAACCCGGGTGAAATGGGTGCCGGATCAAACCACCGCCAAAATCGCCGTCCAGGCACGCAACGGCAATGCCTGGCGCACTGTGAAAATCGGCCCTGCGGGTGCCGGTCAGGCGATCCTGCCCCGCGCCGATGCCATCGCCGTGACCGCCATCGACCGCTTCGGCAACGCCAGCGCCCCGAAAGTGCTCCGGCTGCAATGATCTCCGAATCACCGGTGCCGTTTGAGGCATTCATGCGCCACGCGCTGTATGATCCCGAACGCGGCTATTACTCGCGGCATATCACCGGCGTCGGTCATCGCGGCGACTTCACCACCGCCCCGCAGCTCTCGGAAATGCCCGCCATCGCCATCGCACGATGGGCGGCGAAAAACCTGCGCGAAACCGGATGCCGCCACTTGATCGAAATCGGCCCCGGCTCCGGCATACTCGCCGCCGCAGTCCGCAAACACCTGCCATGGCGGACACGGTTCCGGACCCGGATCCATCTGGTGGAAACGTCCTCTCCACTCGCGGCCATCCAGCGGAAATTGTTAGGAAACCGCGCCGTCTGGCATCCTTCGCCCGCCGCAGCCCTGGCCGCATGCAACGGACGCGCCGTGATCTACTCGAACGAACTGGTCGATGCCTTCCCCGTCCGCCGCTTCAAAAACACACCGCTTGGCTGGGAGGAGATATTCGTCCACCGCGACGGCGGCGGTTTCATCCGTGAGTCGACGCGACCCGTCCGGCCGCTGCCTGAGTCCGCCACATTTGCCATCCCACACCCGGTTGGCGCGATCATCGAGGTCCACCAGTCATACCGGCAATGGTTGCAGGAATGGCTGCCGCTCTGGAAAGCAGGGGCCATGCTGACCATCGACTATGGCGACACGGCCGACCAGCTGTACCAACGGCGGCCGCGCGGAACCGTGCGCGCATACCTGCTCCACCAGCGGCTCGAGGGCATGGATATCTATCAGAACATCGGCCGTCAGGACCTGACCGCGGATGTCAACTTCAGCGATCTCATCCATTGGAGTTCGCCATGGCTGGAGACGCGCGAGCTCACCTGTCTGGAGTCGTGGATATCAGCGATTGTCCCACAATCCTTCTCACGCGGATGTTGCGAGACCTCGGGAGCCGGCTCCGCCTTCAAGATTCTGGATCAAACCATTCGCGGCGTCCGTAAAACCTGACTGCATGATGCGTTTCGCACGCATGATGGCCGCATTCTCTTGACAACTCACTCCTCCGGGTCGTTTTTCCGGCGCGCAATCGGCTTCTGAAAAAACGGTTTTCTACGGACCCCGGACGTCTGCAATCCGAAATGGACATTTACTGGATCATCATCGCCCCGCTACTGGCCGCCCTCGTGGCGGCAGGACTCACCCGCGCTGCCGGAGCCAAAGCCGCCGGCATCATGCTCTCCGCGGTTCCCTTCGCCATCACCGCCTGGCTTCTCAACCAGGCCATGGAGTCCGGCGCCACCGCCGATTGGTCCCAGCCGTGGGTTCCCGCAATGCGTCTGGATCTCGCACTGCGTGTCGGCGGATTCGAACGGCTCTTCCTGCTGCTGGTTTCCTTCATTGGCGGGCTGATCCTGATCTATGGCGGCAGCTATCTGAACGGGGATTCCAAGGCAGGACGCTTTCATACGATCGTGCTCGTCTTCATGGCGGCGATGTTCGGTGTGATCGCGGCGGATGATCTGATCCTGACTTTCGTGTTTTGGGAACTCACCAGCTTGACCTCATTCCTGTTAGTTGGGTACAAGTTCCATGACGCCGCCGCCCGCAAGGCGGCCCAACAGGCGCTGATCGTCACCGGCGCGGGCGGACTTGCCCTGCTCGGCGGATTGATCCTCCTGGCCGGCATCACCGGAGAATCGCGCATTTCCGCGCTCGCCAGCCACTCGGAGCAAATCGCGGCAAGTCCGCTCTTCCCACCCGCGCTTTTGCTCGTTCTCGCCGGCATTTTCACCAAATCCGCGCAGGTCCCCTTCCACTTCTGGCTGCCGGGCGCAATGGCCGCCCCCACTCCCGTCAGCGCCTACCTGCACTCCGCCACCATGGTCAAGGCAGGCGTCATCCTTCTCGCGAAACTCTCTCCCGCGATGTCCCACACGGACCTCTGGGGCTGGATCGTCGCACCAACGGGAGCCCTGACGATGCTGGTGGGAGCTGCCATGGCGGTTTTTCAAACCGACCTCAAGCGCCTGCTCGCCTACTCAACTGTCAGCGTCCTCGGCATACTGGTCATGCTGCTCGGTTTTGGCGACGCCTTCTCCTTCAAAACCGCGATGTTTCTGGCCATGGTCCACTGTCTCTACAAGGGAGCGTTGTTCATGATCGCCGGCACCGTGGACCATGCCACCGGCACCAGGGACGTGCGCTCGCTTTCAGGACTCCGGCACCGCATGCCGTGGCTCGCATTCGCCGCAGTGGCCTCCGCACTCAGCATGTCCGGCGTCCCGCCCACACTCGGATTCATCAGCAAGGAGCTGCTCTACGAAGCGAAACTCTCCCAGCCATTCGCCCATCTCACCTTGGCCGGCACAGGAGTGCTCGCCAACTCGCTGGCTGTCGCCATCGCCCTGATCGTGGGGGTCCGCCCGTTCCTTGGTGGCCCAAGCCACTCCGGAGTCCACCACCGACCCGGCCCCGGTCTGGTGATGCCGCCGGTCCTGCTCTCGGTTCTCGGCCTTACTCTGGGCCTGATGCCGCAATGGCTCGACCGTTTCTGGATTTCACCGGCAGCCACTTCGCTCGGCGTGGACGCCAGCCAGGCGAAACTCACGCTGTGGCACGGCTTCACCCCGGTTCTCGCCCTGAGCATGGCCACCCTGGCCGCGGGTGTCGGTTTATTTGTCTTCAGGCAAAAACTCTCTTTCGTGACACGGCTGGCCGGAAAAACCCGGCGTTTCACCCCTACCACCATCTATCAGGAAATTCTCGGTTCCACCCTCGTCCTGGCCGCCTTCCTCACCGGCTGGATCCAGCACGGCCAACTCCGGATCTATGTGCGCGTGACACTGGCCGCAGCCTCACTCCTCATCCTCCTCGCATTGTCACACACCGTTCACGAGTTCGAACTGACCTCCCGGTTGCCTCTCGGGTTTTTCGAAACCATGGTGGTGGGACTGATGTCCGCGTCCGCCATCGCGGCGGTCCGCGCAAGCAGCCGGCTCGGCGCAATCCTCTGTCTCGGCGGAGTCGGATATTCGGTCGCCTTCCTGTTCGTCGCCTATGGCGCCCCGGACCTCGCCATCACCCAGTTGCTCGTCGAAACCCTGACCGTCGTCCTGTTCTCATTCGTCATCCTCAGACTGCCGCAAATCCGCGACATTTCCCGGCACCGCACCCGCCGCTGGGACGCACTGATCGCCGCAATCTCAGGCATCGTCATGACTCTCGTCGTCTGGAAAGCCGTCCACATCCAGGTGCACGACCCCATCTCCCCCGGCCTGATGGAGCGGTCCGCCACCGAAGCATACGGGCGGAATGTCGTGAATGTGATCCTGGTGGACTTCCGCGCCCTCGACACACTCGGCGAAATCACGGTCCTCGCACTGGCATGCCTGGGCCTGACCGCGCTGCTCTCCCGCAAACGCCGTCTCCGTGCCGGCGACGCCACCAATGACGAACGCTCGGCCGCCCATGGCCATCCCTCAACCCTCGACCCGCCTCCCTCCCGCCATGACTGAATTCCAGCACAGCCTGCTGCCTGCCGCCATCCGCCTGGTGGTCCCGCTGCAATACCTGTTCTCGATATATCTGCTTCTCCGCGGGCACAACCTGCCGGGCGGCGGATTCATCGGCGGGCTGGTCCTCGCCAGCGCATGGGTGCTGCGCACCATGGTGGACAGTCGCCGTGCCCCGAGAACCGACCTGATCATGCTCACCGGCATCGGCCTGCTGGTCGCCCTCGCATCCGCCGTGTTGCCATGGTGCCTCGGCCGCACGTTCTTCACCGGCCTGTGGGGCGGCGAAGTCTGGCTGCCCGCCATCGGCAAAATCAAGCTCGGAACCCCGCTGCTTTTCGATATCGGCGTCTTCATCGTCGTCACCGCCGTAGCCTCCAAACTGCTGCTCGTCCTGCTCACCCAAACGCGCGCCACCTCACACGAACCCTCGACACGCGCCTGATATGGAAAACCTTCTGCCCATCGCCATCGGCATTCTATTCGGCTGCGGCTGCTACCTCTGCATGCGCCGCAATATCGTGCGCGTGCTGCTGGGAATCATGCTCTTCGGCCAGGCAGCCAACCTGCTGATTTTCACCGCCGCCGGTTTGTCAACCGGCAAACCACCGATCATCCCCGAAGACGCGGTCCGCATGGATCCACCCCACGCCGACCCGCTGCCACAGGCACTCGTCCTAACCGCCATCGTGATCGGCTTCGCCGTGCTCGCATTCGCCATCGCACTGGTTCTCCGCGCCTACCACAAAACCGGCAGCGACGATCTCGATACTTTCCGCAAATCCGACATCTGACACTCACGCAGCCCTTTTCAATTCCATGCCCGCCGATTCCCCGTTCACCGTGCTCCCGCTGGTGCTTCCGCTGTTCGCGGCAGCCGTGCTGCTCTGCATGCGGCACGCCGGAGAACCCACACGCCATGCCCTGAACATCCTGACCTGTGCGGCCTCACTGGCCGCCGCCTGCATGCTGCTGACCAAGGTCCGCTCGGAAGGAATTCTGGTAATGCGCACCGGATCATGGCCCGCACCGTTCGGCATCACGCTGGCCGCCGACCTTCTGTCCTCGGTCATGGTCCTTGTCACAGCGGTCATCGGCCTGGCCGTCGCCGTCTATGCCGCCGGCACCGGCACCGGCAAGTTCCGCGGCTACTTCACCCCTCTCTATCAGGCACTGCTGCTCGGAGTCAACGGCTCGTTCCTCACCGGCGATCTGTTCAACCTGTATGTCTGGTTCGAGGTGATGCTGATGTCGTCCTTCGTGCTGGTCGCCCTGCCCGGAGGACGCGCGCAACTGGAGGCCGCCGTGAAATACCTCACCCTGAACTTCATTGCGTCCGCATTCTTCCTGGTCGGCCTCGGCGTCCTCTACGGCATGCTGGGCACCCTCAACATGGCCGACCTCGCTGTGAAAATCGCATCCACCGGCGAAAACGGGCTGGTGCTTTCCTCGGCGGTGCTCTTCCTGATCGCGTTCGGCATCAAGGCCGGCGTGTTCCCATTCTACTTCTGGCTGCCATCCTCATACCACGTCACCCCCACCCCGGTGGCCGCCGTGTTCGCCGGACTGCTGACGAAGGTCGGCGTCTATGCCTGCATCCGGGTCTTCACCCTGGTTTATTCCGGCCAACAGGATTTCCTTTCCTCTCTGCTCCTGCCGATCGGCGTGCTGACAATGATCACCGGCGTCTTCGGCGCGGCCAGCCAGTTCTACATTCCCCGAATCCTGTCATTCCACATCATCAGCCAGATCGGCTACATGATCATCGGCCTTGGATTCTTCACCCGCGGCGCAATCGCCGCCACCGTCTTCTACATCGTCCACCACATCCTGGTGAAAACCAACCTGTTTCTGATAGGCGGCATCATCGGCCACAAGACCGGCAGCCAGTCGCTGGCAAAAACCGGGGGCCTCTATCGCTCTTCACCCTGGCTCGCGATGTTGTTCCTGATCCCCGCGATGTCTCTCGGCGGCATCCCGCCGCTTTCCGGGTTTTTCGCCAAATTCGCGCTCGTCCGCGAAGGCCTGGCCCTCGGCCAGTGGACCGCCACCGCCGCCGCCCTCGCGGTGGGCCTGCTCACGCTCTATTCGATGGTCAAGATCTGGAACGAGGCGTTCTGGAAGGATGCCCCAGCCGGCGATCACCAGCCTCTCCGCAAAACCCCCGCCATGATGCTCGCCCCCGCCATCATGCTGGCCCTGGGAACCCTGCTTTTCGGAGTCTTTCCCGGACAACTCATCGATTTCGCCCTCGCCACCGCCGACCAACTGATCCACCCGGACGGCTACATCAAGGCCGTCCTCCATCCTCAAACCCCGATCCCGGCAACCCCATGAAGCTGATCCACGCCCTGCGCTTCACGCTGATCTATCTGCGGGAAATCGTGCTTTCGACCTTCCGCATCGCCGCTCTGGTCATGCGCCCGAAAATCCGCCTGAACCCATGCTTTGTCGAGGTGCCGCTCGACCTCAAGGGCGAGCTGCCGCGCCTCATCTTCGCCTGCCTCATCTCCATGACCCCAGGCAGCATGAGTGTCGGGATCGACCACCAGCGGGAACGGCTCACCGTCCACCTGCTCGACGCCCCCGATCCACAAGCAGCCATCCGCGACATGAAACGGATTTTTGAAAAACCTCTCATCACGATCTTCGGTCAATCCGGAAAAACACCCGCTCTTCGCGAACCATGACTCCCACCCTGTGCCACATCCTGCTGACGCTCTCCATGGCTCTCACCGCATGGCGACTGTTTCGCGGCCCTACCGCGGCCGACCGGATCCTTGCCATCGACCTGCTCGCGGTCGTCACCGCCTCGGCCATGTTGATGCACGCCATTCACACCGGCACCTCCGTATTTGTGGACGCGGTCGTCGTTCTGGGCGTCATCGTTTTCTTCGGCACCGTCGCGCTGGCAGGAACCCTCAACCGTGAACCGTAGACCCCATGAAGGACATCCTCATCCAAACCTGCTGCCTTGCCGGGTCCCTCGCCGTCTTCCTCGCCTCTCTCGGACTGGCACGCTTCCCGGATTTTTTCACCCGCACCCATGCCGCCACCAAGGCAAGCGCCTTTGGCTTGGTCTGCCTGATGCTCGCCACTTGTCTGAGCTTTCCCCAACCCAATATCATCCTGAAGTCGGTCTTCGCCCTGTTCGCATTGTTTGTAACCCTTCCGGTCGCATCACAGGCGCTGGCCGATGCGGTGCGCAAAAAAGACCACAACCATCCGCCATCGTGAAACCCTGCCAGCTCACGGCAAAAGATCGCCATAAACCCCGGGATCGCTGCCGGGAATCTCGACCGCTCCGCATGCCTTGGCATAGAATTCACGCGGCCCCACGCCGCCGATGATCGCGTAGGCATGACCCAGCTCGCGCAAGGCCTCCAGCGCCTTCATCAGCAAAGCCTTCCCAACTCCAAGTCCACGCGCATCCTCCGCCACCCCGGTCGGTCCGAAAAATCCGCGCTGCGTGATGTCAAAACACGCAAACCCGAGAACCCGCCGGTCCCGGGTGGCAATGAAACACGCCACCGGCTGGCGGCTCAGCGCCACTTCCACCTCGCTCACCCATTTTTCCGAAAAATGTTCACTCGCGAACGCGGCGACCGTGTGTTTCTCAAAGGCTCGGGCACGGCGCAGGGTGACACCGGCATCGGCGACCGACTGATAGAGCGGGGTCGAATCCGGCAAATCATAAAGGCGCACCAACATGTCGATCATGGGTGCATTCAAGCATCCTCACGCTCAATCGAAAAGCGCCGATTCCTCCATACCTGCGGATTTTCAACGTCTCACGCGCATTTCGGGCAAACCCCGAAAAACTCAAGCTCGTGGTAAAGGTTCCGGTATCCGGTCTTGTCGCGGATCTCGTTTTCAAGCTGGTGCACCGGGCATGGGGCCTGGATGGCCTCGATTTTGCCGCAAGTCGTGCAAATCAGGTAATCGCTGTGTTTGCCCGGAATCAACAGCGTGAAATACGCCGCCCGCTCGTGCAACCCGAGCCGCCTCACCACCCCATGCCCGGCCAAACGCTGCAACAACCGGAAAACCGTCGCCTTGTCGCATTGGTCGGTCAGCCGCTTGGATGCCGACAACTCCGCCAGGGTCATCGGCCGCCCGCTCTCAAGCAGGGTGGAAATCAATTCCTCCAGCGCCTTGGTCCGGCGCAACCCGGCCTCGCGGCAGCGCTCAATCGTTTTCTGGACAAGATCTTTCATGAGGTGAGGGGAACCTGGATCATCGCAACCACAGTCAGCATGATTCAGAATCGGGATTTCTCAAAACAATTCCTGCTGGGGGTGATCCGGCCCCGATGCCGGCACGGGAGCCCCGATCTTGGTGTAGGCCGCAGGCAATGCCGTCCGTCCGCGCGGCGTCCGCATCAAATACCCTTGCATGATCAAAAACGGCTCATGCACCTCCTCGATGGTCGCCGCATCCTCTCCCACCGCCACCGCCAGTGAATTCAGCCCGACCGGCCCGCCGCCGAATTTGTAAATGAGAACCTCCAGCAGGCGCTTGTCCATCTCATCAAGCCCTTGCGAGTCGATCTCGATCATCGCCAGCGCCGCATTCGCAATGGCACCGTCGATGACCCCGCCACCCCTCACCTGCGCGAAATCCCTCACCCAACGCAACAAGGCGTTGGCCACCCGCGGCGTGCCCCGCGATCGCGCCGCCACTTCCATGGCTCCCGCAGAATCAATCGGGACATCCAGCAAACCCGCCGATCGCTCGATGATCCGCGCCAACTCATCCTGCGCGTAATAATCCAAACGGTTCACCAACCCGAAACGCGACCTCAACGGAGCGGTCAGCATGCCGGAACGGGTGGTCGCCCCGACCAGGGTAAACCTCGGCAGATTGATCTGGATTGAACGCGCAGACGGACCCGAATCGATGATGATGTCCAGACGGTAGTCCTCCATCGCCGGATAGAGGTATTCCTCGATCGCCGGATGCAGCCGGTGGATTTCATCGATGAAAAGCACATCCCCCTTCTGGATATTGGTCAGCACTCCCGCCAAATCCCCCGCTTTTTCGATCTGTGGTCCCGATGTCGTGTGCAACTGCGTTCCCGCGGCACGTGCGATTAGATTCGCCAGCGTGGTTTTGCCCAAGCCCGGCGGGCCGGACAAGAGCACGTGATCCAGGACGTCACCCCGCTGTTTGGCCGCTTCTAGCATCAAAAGCAACCGGTCCTTGACCTTCTCCTGGCCGATGAATTCGGAAAATGCCGGCGGCCGCAGCGAGACATCGAATGCCGTCGCGGGCGCAGTGGTCGTTTGCTGGTAAAAATTCTCGGACATCTGGCAGGCGCACGGATTGAAAACCACCCGGACGCCGGAGAGAAGCACGGAGTTTGGGATTCATCCCCTGACACCCCGCACCACTGTCCGGTCAATGACAGAAAACCTGCCAAGAACACCCATCCCGGACTTGCAAATCCCGGCGGCAGCCACAAAACTGCCCGCATGGCCTCACCGTTGGTTGCCGGGAAATTCAACCATCCATGAATTTCATCATTCCCCCAAACTTTCACCTCTCCACAGCGTTTTATCCACTCCGGCATGAATTTCCCTCCTTTCGAAGCTCCGGCTCTGGATGACATGAACACCATGCTCCCGGCGTTCGGATTTCAAACGCTCATCGCCGCCAATCCGCTCCGGGCCGTCTATCTCGCCACCCAGCGCTCGCTGGACCGCGACGTCGCAATCAAAATCCTGGCTCCGAGCAGCCACCTCGACACGGATTTCCGGAAATCCTTCGAAGCCACCGCCCATGCGATGGCCCGCCTCAACCACCCCAACCTCATCAGGGTCTTCGATTCAGGCATTGTCCGGGACATGCTCTATTTCGTCATGGAGTTTGTTCCCGGCAAATCCCTTGAACGGTCTGCAAAAAACCGACAGATCGAATACACCCAGGCCATCCAACTGGTCCATGGCATCTGCGAGGGAATCGCCCACGCCCATTCCCATGGCATCGTCCATGGCACTCTCAACCCCTCCCACATCCTCCTCAACCAAAAGGCGGAACCCAAAATCGGCAACTTCGGCCTGGCCGGATCCCACCCCCGCCCCGCCGATGCCCATCCGGACAAGGATGATGCATCCTACATCGCCCCGGAAATCCCCAATTCGCCAAATCCAGCAAGCGAAGCGGCCGACCAATTCGCCATCGGCGCAATCCTGTACCGCTTGCTCACAGGCACCCCCCACTCGCAATCCTCCCTCCCCCCATCAGAACTCGCCAACTGCCCCGAATCGATCGATGGCATCGGGAGGAAGGCCACCCACGCAAACCCGGCCGAACGTTTCCCCAGCGTCGCGGCTTTGCAAAAGGCCCTTGCTGTCCCTTCCGACAAGAAATCCCAGAGCCGTAAACAAGCCAACACCAAAGAACCCACGCTTGTCCCCCTGAAAGCGTCCGCCAGCGCCGCACCATCCACTCCGGCAAAGGACTCGCCTGCACAGCCCGCATCCACCCCGCCTGCGTCTGCCCCCGTCAAATACCATCCGGGTTTCAATTGGAAACTCCTGCGCAACCTGATCATCATCATCGGCCTGCTCTTCGCCATCAACGCCGCCTGGAAACGCTACAAAAACAGCGAACAACGAAACCGGGAAATCCTCGCCAAACAAGAGGCAGCCAGGAAGGAAAAGATCCAGGAACGGCTGGCCGAAAAAAACAGGACCACCACACGCCCAGCCAACCCAACCCAACCCCGCGGACAAGAATCACCAGAAGAATCACTCGCCAGACTCCGCAGCTCTCTCGCATCAGGAAACTTGGCGGAAATGCCCGTCGGCGCGGTCCAACGCGGCAATTGCCAGTATCTTCTGGTCCAAAAAACCATGACCTGGCCGGAGGCCGCATGGTTTGCCGAATCCCACGGTGCCCACATCGCAATACCGAATCACGATGCGGACTTGAAATGGCTGCATGAAACCATGGCTGCCAAGGAGGCGGTCTGGATCGGAGCCGCCCGCAGCGGCAAGGACCAATGGGCCTTGGCCGACGGATCCCTCTGGAAACCCGCAAAAGCCCCGGACGGCAACGGCCGATACGTCGGCGTGGACAAACGTGGCTATCTTCGCACAGGCCCGCTCAACCTCCGCCTGCCCGTCATCCTCCAGTGGCATCAGGACGGATCAAACCCCGGTGCCTTGGAAACAATCCTCGCCGCCACCCGCTCCTCCATCCAAGCCGGAACCCCTCTCCTGCCACCTGGAACACATACTTTCGCAAACCGCCACTTCCTCCATGTCGTCCGGCCCGTGACCTGGCAGAAGGCACGGCAACTCGCGGAAACTTCCGGCGGCCACCTCGCCGTGCCCGCGCATGACCCGGAAATCAGCAATCTCGTGGAAATCACACGCAACCTCAACGCCAGTGACGGACTCTGGCTCGGCGGCTTCAAAGACCGGCAAAACTGGTTCTGGATCACGAAGGAACCATGGAAAAACGTCCAGTGGCGCCGTGAAGCGGATTTGAATATTCAAGAGGCGGGCTTGCTCCTCATCCCCGGCCAAGGCCTGGACGCACGCAACCCCGCTTCCACTTCCGACGGTTTCATCATCGAGTGGAGCCAGGATCAAACCCGCCCGGAAAACCCCTGACCTTTCTCCACCTCCTTTCCTCCCCCATGAGCGTCCAAGCACCGCAGCCTTCTTTCAAAGCTCCCGACATCGCGGAACTCGCCCCTTTGTTTCCAGGCTATGAGTTTGAAATCCTGATCGCCGTCGGTGGCATGGGAGCGGTTTACCGCGCCATCCAGAAATCACTCGACCGGACGGTCGCCATCAAAATCCTGCCCAAGGAATTCAGCGAGGACGCGTCATTCTGCGCAGGCTTTGAGGCCGAGGCCAAAGCCATGGCCCGCCTCAACCACCCCAATCTGATCGGCGTCTACGACTTCGGCGAGGTCATGGGCATGCTCTACATCGTGATGGAGTATGTGCCAGGCAAATCCCTCTATCACTCGGCTCACGGCATCGCCATCGACCCACAGGAGGTCGTCCGCATCGTCACCGGAATCTGCAGCGGACTCGCCCATGCCCACGAGCACGGCATCATCCACCGCGACATCAAGCCATCCAATATCCTGCTGGACCTCAACGCCCAACCGAAAATCGGCGATTTCGGCCTTGCCCGCCCCATCGAGAAAAAAGTCCAGGAAGGCGAGGAAATCTTCGGCACTCCGCACTACACGGCGCCGGAAGTCGTCAAGGCCCCACACACCGTCGACAACCGCGCGGACATCTTCTCGGTCGGCGTGATGATTCATGAGTTGCTCACCGGCCGCCTCCCTGCGGATGACCGCCGCAGCGCGTCAGCGATCGTCCACTGCAACCCGCGCTTCGACGCCATCATCCGCAAGGCCAGCCATCCTGTTGCCGCCGCCCGATACCCCAGCGCCGCCAAACTCGCCGAAGACCTGCAGCAGGTCAACATCGCTGCCGTTGGCAACGGTCCCAAAACCCTGCAGATCCACAATTTCGGCGGCCGTCCCAAGGCAGCCTTGCTGGGCTCGCGCATCCGCAAGCCCATGGCCTCCGCCAACCATTCCTCGTCCTCCTCCTTCGTTTTCGTCATCCTCGGTATCGCCGCGTTAATCGCCGCCATCGCCTTTTTCGCCAACCGTAGCGCCCAACCGGCAATCAACATCAACACTCCGGATAACAACCCGGGACCGCTTTCCATACCCCCTCTGAACAAACCGGAAACCAACCCGAACATTCCCCAAGTCCCGGGCACCAATACCAATCCGGCTCCGACACCAGCCACTCCGCCAACTTCACAACCCATTCCGGAGCCCAAACCCCACACGCCCGCCAAACCCGCCCCGGAGACCAACCTCCAGACAGCTCAAGACCCCAAACCGGAGCCAAACCCGGAACCCAAATCCCAATTCAATACCGATGAGTTCCTGGAGCGCGCCCGCACCCTGATGAAGGAACGCGCCGCGCCGCTTGTCACGGAGCATGACAAGGACATCCGATGGAACCTCTCTGACTATGAACGCAAAATCGAAGGGCTGATCCGCAAAATCGACGACAAAACCGTCCGCGACAAGGCCGAGATTCAAATGAAGCAGTTCATGACCATGTGCCGGAATGACGGCTCGCGCATCCCGCCCCAAACCGGCATGATCTTCAATCCGGAGCGGGGATTCTACATGCTGCATGACGAATTCCTCGCCAAACAGGCCGACTTCGACAGCAAACTCGGGCAACAGATCACCGAGCTTTCACGCAGCTACATCCTCGGCATCGAAATGCAAATCGACCGCCTCAATCAGCAAAACGATGCGGATGCCATTCAGACTCTGAAAGAGGAAGCGGAGAAAACCCGCACCAACCAGGACCATTTCAGGCAGTTTGTCGTCGAAGTGCCGGAACTCTGAGCCGGGCCCGCTCCGCAGCCACACCGCAGGCAAATCCGGAATCGACCCAAACCGATTGCGACCCGCCGCAGACTTCCACTGGCGAACTCGAAATCCGCATTTACTATCCCGGCGTGCCCACCCCAGCATCGCCACTCCCTCCCGCCATTCGCATCTCCGGCTGCCGCCAGCACAATCTCCGTAACCTCGATCTGGAGGTCCCCCTCGGCAAACTCACCGTGGTCACCGGCCCATCCGGATCCGGCAAATCCTCGCTCGCTTTCCACACGCTCTACGCCGAAGGCCAGCGCCGCTACGTCGAGACGTTCTCTCCCTACGTCCGCCAGTTCTTCGACCGCATGGACAAACCGGATGTCGATGCCATCGACGGCATCCCTCCGGCCATCGCCATCGAACAAAAAAACCATGTCCGGACGACGCGATCAACCGTCGGCACACTCACGGAAATCAACGACTATCTCAAGCTGCTCTTTCCCCGCCTCGCCACCGCATACGACCCGCACACCGGTGAGACGATCCAGCCGGACTCCCCGGAATCAGCCGCAGCATGGGCGATGCAAAACCTCCGCAACCAAACCATACTCGTCACTTTCCCCATCCCCGTCCCCGCCAATACACAGGCAACCGATCTTTTCCCCTTCCTCAGCGGCCAAGGATACCTGCGCGTCCTGCACGATGGCCAGATCCTGCGCACCGATGAACCGCCACCTTCAGGGATCAAGGCACTCGATACGGAAGTCCACATCCTCCAGGACCGGATCTCCCTGTCACCGAAAAACCATTCCCGCCTCCTCGAAGCCCTCGAAGCCGCCTTCCACTCAGGCAAAGGCCACGCATCCATCCTCGATAACACCAATCCCCCACCACATTCCCAAACCCGGAAATCCTTCTCCACCACCTGGACCAACCCGGCAACCGGTTTCACCCTACGCGCCCCCACTCCCGCACTCTTCTCATTCAATTCGCCTCTCGGCGCTTGCCCGAAATGCCGGGGCTTCGGACGGGTCATCGGCCTGGATCTCGACAAGGCGGTTCCCGACCACGCCCTCTCAATCGCACAAGGGGCGATCAAGCCATTCCAGGGCGAGCGCGGCGAGGAATGCCAGCGCGACTTGCTCCGCTGCTGCCGCGAACGCGGCATCAGCATCAAAACCCCATGGGAGGATCTCACCCCCGCCGACCGGGAATGGATCTACTACGGAGATCGTAAAACCAGCGAAATCACCGCCGATGAACTCGAAGCCCTCTGGCAGGCCGGTGATTGGTACGGAGTAAAAGGCTTCTTCGACTGGCTCGAAACGAAGTCCTACAAGATGCACGTCCGCATCTTCCTCTCCCGCTACCGGTCCTACACGACCTGTTCAACCTGCCGCGGCAGACGCCTGCAACCGGAAGCCCTTTGCTTCAAAATCAACGGCCTGACCCTTCCCGACCTCTGGGCCATGCCGGTCTCCGAACTCCTCCCGTGGTGCGAAAACCTCCGGTCACAAATCCCCGACCTCCAATCGAAGGACCCAACCCTCAGGCTGGTGCTCGCGGAAATCACCTCCCGCCTCTCCTACCTCGACCAGGTGGGCCTCGGCTACCTCACGCTCGACCGCCCCACCCGCACGCTCTCCGGCGGCGAAGTCGAGCGGGTCAATCTCACCACCTGCCTCGGCGCATCCCTCACGGGAACCTTGTTCGTGCTCGATGAACCCACCGTAGGCCTCCACGCACGCGATATCGAACGCCTCGTCGGCGTGATGCACGGCCTGCGCGACAAGGGCAACACCCTGGTGGTGGTCGAACACGAGCAGGCGGTGATGACCGCGGCCGACCACCTGATCGACCTCGGTCCCGGCGCCGGCCAATACGGCGGAAACATCATCTATCAGGGAACTGTGGCTGAAGCATCCCCGAAATCAAAAACCCGCAATCCCAAGTCTCAAGTTCCCCAAGGCACTCTCCCATGGCTCACCGGCGAGAAATCCATCGCCATACCGCAAACCCGCCGCAAACCCGCCAAATCCCTCCTCCAGATCCGCGGCGCCACACGCCACAACCTCCGTAAACTCGACATCGATCTCCCGCTCGGACTCTTCGTCTGCCTCACCGGCGTCTCCGGCTCGGGCAAATCGACTCTCGCCCACGATGTCATCTATCTAAACCTCGCCCGCAAACTCGGACAGGAAATCGACGGCGATCCCGCCACCATCCGCGACCTCAAAGGCAGCCAATTCCTCTCCGCAGTCGAACTCGTCGATCAATCCGCCGTCGCCCGCACGCCGCGATCAACCCCGGCCGTCTTCCTGGGCGCATTCGATCCGATCCGCCAGATTTTCTGTGAATCCGACTCTGCCAGAGCCGCCGGCCTGAAACCCGGATTTTTCTCGTTCAACTCCGGCGACGGCCGCTGCGACCGCTGCGCCGGCAACGGCCATGAAAAGGTGGAAATGCAGTTTCTATCAGATATCTACGTCACTTGCCCGGACTGCTCCGGCCGCCGTTACAAAACCTCGACGCTCGATCACACGTGGAACAATCTCTCAATCGCCGACGTGCTCGATCTCACGGCGGCGGAAGCGGTCAATGAGGTTTTCAAACTGCGCCCCGGACTCACGCCAAAAGAGCACCGCCTCAACCAACAAGTCCTCACCGCACTCGACCCGCTCCTCCAGGTCGGACTCGGATACCTGAAACTCGGACAACCCCTGAACACTCTCTCAGGCGGTGAATCGCAACGCCTGAAACTCTGCCAACTCCTCTCACCGGATCTCAACGCGGAATCCGCCAAACCCAAACTGCTCATCCTCGACGAACCCACCACCGGACTCCACTTTACGGATATCGAAAACCTCCTTGGCGTTTTCCAAAAACTCGTTGCATCGGGCCATACGCTGCTCGTGGTCGAGCATAACTTCGAGGTGATCAAATCCGCCGATTGGATCCTCGACCTCGGCCCCGAAGCCGGCAAACACGGCGGCCAACTCGTCGCACAAGGACCGCCCGAGGAAATCGCCAGAGACAAGACCCCCACCGCCCGGTTCCTCAACACCGCCCTCGGAAATACCCGCACCAAACCGTCCAAGGAACGTCCCAACCCTCTTTCCAAATCCCCAATCCCTAATCTCAAATCTCAAATTTCTTTGCGCGGAGCACGCCACCATAACCTGAAAAACATCTCCGTCGACATCCCGCGCGACCAGCTCGTGGTCATCTCCGGACTATCAGGATCCGGCAAGTCCACCCTCGCCTTCGACATTCTTTTCGCGGAGGGCCAGCGACGCTTCCTCGACTCGATGTCCGCCTACGCCCGCCAGTTCGCCGAGCAACTGGAAAAACCGGAAATCGACCAACTCCACGGACTGCCACCCACCGTCGCCATCGAACAACGGGTTTCCCAGGGCGGCGGCAAATCGACGGTCGCAACAGTCACGGAAATCTGGAACTTCGTCCGACTGCTCTACTCCAAACTCGGCACACTCTACTGCCCGGATTGCCTGGTCCCGGTCGAAAAACAATCGGCCGCCGCCATCGAAAATACGCTTCTCAACCATCTCTCCAACGGCCCCGTCACCCTTCTCGCGCCGGTCATCCGTGGCAAAAAGGGCTACCACACGGAAGTCGCGGCCTGGGCGATCAAACAAGGATTTTCAAGATTATTGGTCGATAGGCGCTTCCAGGACGCGGAATCCTTCACCCGCCTCGAACGGTTCAAGGAACACGACATCGATGTGGTGATTGAAGAATTACCAGGTGATCCGTCATCTGCGATCCGTGGCACAGGAAGAAAATCGCGGTCGCAAGGCTCCTCGCTGCCCACTGCCCACCGCTCACTTGGCACTTCCATCACCCGCGCCCTGACCATCGGCAAGGGACTGGTCAAACTCCTCACCCCCGACAGGAAATTCATCCTGCTTTCCACGCATTCAAGCTGCCCATGCTGCGGCCGGTCGTTCGAGGAACTCGACCCCAGGCTGTTCTCCTTCAACTCGCCCCACGGCTGGTGCCAGCGGTGCCGCGGCCACGGCCGCGTCCCCAAACGCCGGCCCCAGGCGCTCGATACCTCGCGCTTCGATTCGGTGCTCGAAGCGGAAATGGACGCAGACCTCGCAATCGAACGCATGGATGACGACGAGCTGGTCACCTGCGACGCCTGCAAGGGCACCCGCTTGAATTCCATCGCCTCCCACGTCCGACTCCACCCGCGTGGCTTGCCCGCCCCACCCAAGGCCACGCAAACGCCCGCCCATCCGGACAAGTCGCTCTCGATCGCCGACCTTTCAAGCCTGTCCATCGACTCCGCATTGGAACACTTTTCGAAACTCACCTTCACTGAAGGCCGCCAGCAGCTGATCGCCCGCGATATCCTGCCGGAAATCCGCCAGCGACTCGCATTCCTCCAGGAGGTCGGACTCGGATACCTCCAGCTCGACCGCTCCGGCAACACGCTTTCCGGCGGGGAATCCCAACGCATCCGCCTTGCCGCCCAGCTTGGATCGAACCTCCGCGGCGTGCTCTACGTCCTCGACGAACCCACCATCGGCCTCCACCCGCGCGACAATGCGGCACTTCTCCGCACTCTCATCAACCTCCGCGACCATGGGAACTCGCTCCTCGTCGTCGAACACGATGAGGAGACGATCGCTGCCGCCGACCACCTCATCGATCTCGGCCCGGCGGCAGGCCGCCTCGGCGGTGAGATCGTCTATCAAGGACCACCGCCGGAAATGCCACAAGCCGCGCGCCGGCCAACAACCGGCAAAGCCAAAAGACAAGCAAAGCATCCCGAGCACGGTCATTCACCAACGCTCCGCGCCTTCGCCAATCCCCTCATCCATCCGATCCGCGGTTCACGGCGGAGCGTTCCCAAATCACATCCCTTCCTCACGCTCACCGGCTGCTCCGCAAACAACCTGAAAAACCTGACCGCCGCCATCCCTTTGGGCAGGCTTACGGTGCTCACGGGCATCTCCGGATCAGGCAAGTCCAGCCTGATGCACCAGTGCCTGGCTGCGGCATTCAACCGCCAGGCCGGACAAAGGAAATTCTATCAGAAAGCAAGCGGTTTCCAATCCCTCAAGGCGTGCTACGAAGTCGACCAATCACCGATCGGCAAGACCTCGCGCTCGTGCCCCGCGACCTATGTCAAGGTGTTCGACCACATCCGCACTCTCTACGCCCAAATGCCCGAGTCCCGCATGCGTGGCTTCGACGCGTCCCGTTTTTCGTTCAACACCGATGGCGGACGCTGCACGGAGTGCAAGGGCAACGGCCGCGTGAAACTCGAAATGGATTTCCTCCCGTCCACATGGGTCCACTGCGAATCCTGCAACGGCGTCCGCTACAATCCCGCAACACTGGAAGTCGCATTCCGCAATAAAACCATCGGCGAAGTCCTCGCCATGACCATCGACGAGGCCGCCGCTTTCTTTGAATCCCAACCGCGCATCGCCCACCCGCTGCGCCTCATGGCCGATACCGGACTGGGATATCTCCAGCTCGGCCAGCCATCACCCACCCTCTCCGGCGGCGAGGCCCAACGCATCAAGCTCGTGTCGGAACTCATCAAGGGGCGCGGCGCGAAAACACACCTCGCCCGTCCCGAACACCGGACCTCCAATCTCTATCTGATCGAGGAGCCCACCGTTGGACTCCATCACGAGGACATCCGTCGCCTCATCGACATCCTCCACCGCCTCGTCGATGAAGGCCACACGGTGGTCGTCATCGAACACCATATGGCCGTCGCCGCGGAAGCAGACTGGATCCTGGACCTCGGCCCGGAAGCAGGAGATGGCGGAGGACAAATCGTCGCCCAAGGTCCCCCGGAAAAAATCATCCGGTCGAAGGCCTCCCGCACCGCACCCTTCCTCCAATCCGCCCTGCGCGCCTAACCATCAATAGCTGCCGCGGAAAACCGGAATCCACCATACCCGCATCCATCAGCCAAAAAAACAGGGGCCCGGAAATCCTTGTTGGAAAATCCCACACTCCAAACATGAAAACGCCCGGTTTCCAAATTGGAAAACCGGGCGCTTGATGAATATTCCTGGGGATTTTGCTTACCAGTCGCCACCGCCTCCACGACGGTCGCCACCGTAGCCACCGCCACGACGGTCACCGCCGTAGCCGCCGCCACCACCGCGGCGCTCGCCACCGTAGCCGCCACCACCGCGACGCTCACCACCGTAGCCACCGCCTCCGCGGCGTTCGCCACCGTAGCCGCCGCCACCGGGCCGGGCTTCCTTGGGTTCGGATGCGTTCACCCGAAGGGCGCGTCCCTGGTAGTCATAACCGTTCAACGCTTCAATCGCGCTGTTCAGCTGACTCTGGTCGCCGAGCGTGACGAAGGCGAATCCCTTGGATCTGCCGGTTTCGCGGTCGGTGATGATTTTAACCCTTTCGACAGGGCCATGTGCGGCGAAGAGTCCAGTGACGTCTTCTTCAGTAGCGGAGTAGGGCAGATTGCCCACGTAGATGTCCATTTTTGTCTATTCTTAACACGCCATCACATTCAACACTTCCTGAGACCATGGCGTTCAAGACCAGACGAAGCGCGCCCGCCGGCGAAATTACCGGACGGACGATCATGGATATAAACTCCTACCCAAGGGTTGGCAAGAACTGTTTTCAAACCTGCCCACCATCAAAAAAACACTTATTATCAAAGGATTACACACACCCTTCCGGACCACACCAATCCCCGTGAACCGCACACCACGCTGATCCGCCGCCCATTGAAGCAAATCCCAACCCCCGGATTTGCGATATCATTCCAATGACCTCGCCTTGAAATGCAAGTCGCTGCTGGGCCGCAGGACGAACTTGTTCAGGCCTGCGGACAGCTCATGAAACGGCCCCGCTGGAGATTCCGGCTGCCGAAGAAGCTGGAAGATGTCGCGGTCCACCGCCAGGTGCGTTCCATCAGGATGCGTCAGCGTGCCGGCAATCATCTCCCTCAAATCCGCAGGCTGCGGACCCTTCTCCTTGGAAACCTTGCCAATCGTCAACACGCCGATCGACTCAGTGGTGATCTGCGGACAAACCACCTTGGCCACCGCCGCATCCAGCTCGAAGGAAATGGTGACGGTCCTGCGCTCGCGGTCCACAACATGGGAGAATTTGGAAGGAGCGCCGCTGACCACACTGCTGACATCCCCGAAACCATGCTTGCCGGCACCGTCGATATAAACGTTGTAATCCGTCTCATTGCCTTTTTTCCCAACCAAGGTGCTGGCCTTTCTGAAGAACAGGTTTCCCACAAGCTTGTTCGAGAGGTTGTATGTCCTGCCCCACCACCCCGGACGGAAGGAAAGCTCTGTGGAATGGAACAGGTTGTGGACAACGACATTGCCATCCTCGAAATGGCTGGGCCATTGATTGTTGATCAGGACGTTCCCATCTATCAGGTGCGGCCCATACGGGTTTTCCACCATCAGCCCCCTGCCCGTGCAATCGACCACCACATTCCCGGTGATCCGGTTGTTCCCTTTCGGCCAGTCAACCCAGATGCCCATGCCCTTGTCTCCGAAATCCTCCAACGCATGGACGTTGACGATGACGTTGCCGCTTATTGTCATGTTGCGCGAGGTGTGGTATTTGATCCCTCCATGCTCGGCTCCGGTGTAGGGTTGGTTCTCATGGATGTCGGTAATCCAGTTGCCGCTGATGACGATCCCGTGGGCGTCGGCACCCGCCACACCAGCCGATCCACACTTGGTGATGACATTGTTCCTCACCACATGGTTCTCGCCCCGGTCCGTCACAATGCCACGCATCTTGGCCAGCGTCACAGTGCAGTTCTCGACGATCCAGCCCTTTCCCGAAGTGAAAACCACACCTCGGCTGTTGGGTTTGGCATACGTGGGGTGCCACTCCTCCGACGACTGCATCATCACAAACCCATTCACCGTGATGTAGTCGATACCGTGCTGCACATCCCTGCCAAACACCGCATGCCGCACGGTGATTTCAGCCAACTCCTGATTGGGATCGTTTTTGCCAAAGTTCGCATAGATCACCTGGCGGGTTCCCTCGCGTGTGGTGAACCATGAATCCGCTGACTTGCGGCACTCATCAAACCTCTGCTTTTCCACCAGGCGTTTTTCATTCAGAAACACCTCTCCCTTGTGACACCAGCGGCCCACACCCAGCCACTCGATACCCAACTCGTCCTTGCCTAGAATCAGATCGCGGAAGGGATACCAGCCATTGGAGGCGAAATAGCTGTCATCGAGGTCAACCCTCCACACCCCGCTCGCCACCTCATTCCAACCCTTGATTTGTTCCGATCCCTTGATCACCACGCGCTCGCCAGCAGCCGCCCGATAAGTGATTCGCTTTTCATCCGACTCGCCCCCCCTGGCGGGTTGGACCCACTCACGGTAAACCCCCTCGTGAACCGTGACGGTGTCCCCCGGCTGCGCCAACCCGGCCGCCTTGCCAATTGTGCGGAACGGCTCACCAAAAGCCCCGGAATTCCCGTCGTCGCCGGATGGCGACACATGGTATTCAACGGCCTTTTGAACCGATGCCACTGTTTTCTCGTCTTTTCCCACACAGGGCAGGGCTAGCACTACCATCAGCAACCCGGTTTTTATCATGGAATTTATTCGTATGTTTTTCCCAAGGACTGCAAGGCCCTACAAGGCATCAGCTTGGCCCGGGCAATAGCAGAATATCAGAGACATCATACGTTCAAAACACCGCGGCATTATCATCACTTCTTCAATCCGAATAATGAATCCAGGTCACAGCCATCCCATAGCATAGACACAGGGGAGCTAAAGCCCTGATTTTGCAGGAC
>CAYNQJ010000027.1:0-51509 GCA_964399305.1 uncultured Luteolibacter sp. | reverse complement strand
CCGATGCCGCCGTCCAGTACCTTGAGCGAGCGATACACCTCGATGGTGAAGTCCACGTGGCCGGGAGTGTCGATGACGTTGAATTGGTAGCCTTTCCAGAAGCAGGAGGTGGCGGCGGATTGGATGGTGATGCCGCGTTCGGCTTCCTGTTCCATGAAGTCCATGGTGGAGGCGCCGTCGTGGACTTCGCCGATCTTGTGGATCTTGCCGGTCAGCTTGAGAATGCGCTCGGTGGTGGTGGTTTTGCCCGCATCGACGTGAGCGAAGATGCCGATGTTGCGGTATTTGGTGAGGTCCTTCATCCTGGGATATGCGTCAGTGTTGTGCGGGCGAATGGATTGCGCCGGGGGCGAATTGCTATTCGCTGGAAGCGGTTTGGCAATCCTAGAGTCGCTTAAAGTCGTGGAAAATGGCGGATTTGAGTCATTTTCCGAGCTTCCGGCTTGCTTCGGGGCCAGTTCGGTCCTTGGGTTCCGGCGCGATGAAGCGACCGCAGACGCGCGCACCGGGCTGCCTGGCCCGCTTGGATGGGATGTCGCCGGTGGAGGTGGCGGCCGCCCTGCGCCATCTGCCGGGCTTGGTTTTTTTTGACACGGCGGGACACCTGCCGGGCACCGCCCGGGCTCCGGTTTCGGTGATTGCTGCCCGTCCGGAGAGAGTCTTGAAGGGATCGATCCACGATGAGGCGGACCGTGCTTGCCTGCGTGCGGCCCTGAATGCCGGGGCAACGGAGGGGGCCGATCTCGGGTTTCCGCTCGGTGGGTTGTGCGGCTGGGTTGATTACGAGGGTGGCTTTGTCTTCGGCGACTATCGTGAAATGCTGGTGTTCGGCCACTCGGACGGCACTTGGCATGAAACCGGGCGGCTCTCGGAGGAAATCGCGGATCGCCCGGCGGACGAGGTCGCCGTGCCGGTGGCGATCGGGCCGTTTCAGGCGGCCACCACGCGGCGGCGGTTCCTCGACGGCGTGCGGCGGATCAAGGAGTGGATCGCAGCCGGCGATATCTATCAGGTGAATCTTTCGCAAGCCTTCGAGGCTTCCGTTTCCGGAGGGTCGCTGTTCGGGCTCTACCTATCCCTGCGCGATGCCTCGCCATCGCCGATGGGAGCCTGGCTGTCGCTCGACGGCAGGGAGGTCCTCAGCTCGTCGCCCGAGACGTTTCTCAAAATCTCCGGCCGGGCGATCGAGACCCGTCCGATCAAGGGGACACGCCCGCGCTCCCCAGACCCGGACGAGGATTGCCGGCTCGCCTACGAGCTGCAGACCTCCACCAAGGAAATCGCGGAGCTGGTGATGATCACCGATCTGCTCCGCAACGACCTCGGTCAGGTGTGCGGGTTCGGCAGCGTGGAAGTTTCCGAAATGCTGCGGCTCGAATCGCTGGCACAGGTGCATCACCTCGTCTCCACCGTGTGCGGGACGCTCCGGCCGGATGTCGATGCCATCGACGCCCTGGCCGCATGCTTTCCCGGCGGCAGCATCACCGGCGCGCCGAAGAAACGCGCCATGGAAATCATCGCCGAGCTCGAAGGCCGCCCGCGCGGGATCTACTGCGGTGCGATCGGTTGGCTCGGCCATCACGGCGAAAGCTCGTTCAACATCGCCATCCGCACGCTGGTCCGCAACGGCGACCGCCTGATCTATCAAGTCGGTGCCGGCATCGTCGCCGACTCCGACCCGCAGCAGGAATACGAGGAAACCCTGCACAAGGCGGCCGGCATCCGCCTGGCGCTCGAACGTTGGAAGTGAATCTGACAAATCCGGGCCATCCGCGTCACGCTTCCGGAGCGGCGCCCAGTTTCAGTTCGATGACCACTTCATCGCGGATCAGGTCGTCGGCCTTGCCGGCGTAAACGATGCCGAAGTCCTTGCGGTTGATGTCGAACTTCGCGTGGATCTTCGCCGTGTTGCCGGTCACCTGCGCGGTTGCGGGGAAGGTGATGTTCTTGCGGGTCCCGTTGAGGGTGAGGTTTCCGGAAACCTCGAAGCTGCCTTCGGAAACATTTTTCAGTCCGGTGAGCTCGAAGGTCGCCTCGGGGTGCTTCGCGACGTCGAAGAAATCGGCGCTCTTGAGGTGTCCGGTGAGCTTATCGTCATCCGACCACAGCGAGTTCATGTCGATGGTGATCTTCTGTCCGGTGCCGACGAGGGCATTGTCGGCGACGGTGAAGCCGCCGGTGAACGACTTGAATCCGCCGCTGTGGCTGCCGGTCACCTTGGATCCGGTGAACAGGATTTCCGAGTCGGGAGTGAACGTGTATTTAACACCGTTGGCGGCGTCTTTGGCGGGTGCGGCGTCCACGGCCTCGCTCACGGTGGCGTTGGTGGTTTTGTCGGCGGGATTCTCACAGGCGGCGAGAATCAGTGCGGCGGCGGAAACGATGGTTAATGGAATGGTTTTCATGAGGGGTGGGGTGTGTGGTTTGTGGTGAGACCACCACCCTATCCGCCCGTGCGGATCCGGCCAATGCCATGATCGCATGCATGCCATGCCTCCCGCGCATGGCCATTGATCCCTGACCCTTGGGGACATGGAGCGGATTCCCGCGTTCCGGCAGGTCAGTCCCGCCCCTTGTTTTCTAACAATCCGGCCGCCCACAGCGTGCCCTGGAGGTAAAGCCGGCGGGGGCCGTCGCCTTTGAGCGACTGGAGGTCGTGGCCGAGGGTGCAGTGGAAAACGCGGCCCTTGCCGGGTTCGAGCGCAAAGGCCATCGGGTAGTCCTTGTGATCCACCTTCGAGGTGGCCTCGGCCAGGATCCGGATGTCCGTGTCACCGGCGAGGCAGGTGTAGAGTTCGTCGATGGTGGTGAAATCCTTGAGTTGTGCGGTGGCGGGATGTTGGTTCGGCAGGATGCGGACGTGGAATTCGCCATGGGGATCATGAGCGCGGAGTTTCGGATCCCACACACGGCCTGCAATGTTTGCGAAGCCGTTCCATTCCTGCATTGCGCCGCAGCCGAAGTGGGCGACGACCAGTCCGCCGCCGTTGCGGACGTAGCCATCAAGATTTTCCCAGAGCCGGGACGATGTGGGCAGGCGGTTCTGATAGTTCTTGAAGTGCAGGAACACCGCGTCATAGGCTGAAAGGGCGGGTGAATCCAACAATGATGGAGACTCGGTGATCGTCACCTCCAGGCGGGGGTCGGCGCGCAAGGTGGAGGCGAATTCCGGACCGGTGAGCCGCCACAGGTGCGCGGGGTGGTCGTCGCCCGTCAGGATCACGACGCGCCTTGCGCGCGGGGCATCCGCCTTGCGGCGCAACAGCCAGAGTTCGCTGATCACGGCATTTGGTCCGGCGAGTGATGTCATGGTGACCGTGGCCTTGCCAGAGGTGGTGAGATCATTTGCCAGCGGCAGGTGGGCGCGCATGTAGGTGGGTTTGTCCGCCTGATAGGCGATGGGCGCGAAATCGGGCAGCAGTTTCATTTGGTTGACGGCAAGCGACTGGCGGCGGCCATTGAGGTCGGCGTCCCAGGCGCTGAAGCCGAGGACGTATTCGGTGTCCGGCTCCAGCCCGGTGATTTCGTAGGTGATTTCCTTGCCGAAATCGACGGTGGCCAGCGCGTGGGCGACGGGTCCGAACTGATAGGCATCGCCGGTGGTCCGCTGGATGCGGATGCCTCCACCACGCGCTTCCGTGAGTGATCCGCAGTTCAGATAAACGAGGCGTTCGTGGGAATCCGGTGACAGTGCCGGGAGGTCATCATGGTCGGGAAGGTCGAGGGCCGCGGCTTGCGGTTGGTTCTTCGGCCGGATGCGTGCGGCATGGCGCAGCATCACATCCTTCAGCCCGGCGGGAGCGGTGGCTGCCGCATTCTCGACCATATCGGCGGCGGCTGCCGGGTCCGGGTGGCGGCGAAGCACGTTCCAGAACAGTTTGGCGGTTTGCTCCGCCTGCTTGCCGCCATGGGATGCGCGCAGTTTCTCCAATAGCCCGGGGAGGTCTGCCGGAGGGATCAAGGTGCCGAGCGCCTGGAAAGCGGCTGCGGCGATTGCGGGGTCCGGTGAGGTGACTGACTGCCAAAGCGGGTCAACTGCCTTGGTGGTGTGGCGCGCGGCCAGCGCATGGATGGCGGCGGGAGCCCGCGGGCCTGAGGCGGTGTGGGTTGTCAGGGCGGTGTCGATGGCGGGATCGATTGCGCGTGTGAGCGCGGCGGCCGCTGCCTTGGAAATCACGGAGTCGGCTGTGTCCGATGCGCAATCAAGCACCAGCGGCAGGTCATCGGGGCGGAGGATGCGGCCCAGTGTCATGAGTGCATCCGCGCGTTGTTGCGGTTCGCCGGCTCTTGCGCGGTCCACCAGGGCGGCGTGCAGTCCGTCGATCGCCTCGCGCCGGGTGGCGAGGGCTTCGAACAGCGCGGACCGGCGTGGAGGCGGCAGTTCATCCGCATTTGCTAACAGTTTCGCGGCAAGCGAGGGCGACCCGGATCCGGCGCGGATCCGGCGCAGTGCGGCACCGGCGAGCATGTCGTTGTGCGATGCGATTGCGGCGGCGAGCTGTGCGTCGTCGTTTTCCTTTCCGGGTTTTGCGAGAAAGCGTTCCACTTCAGCGGCTTTCGGATTTGTGGTGGGGGCGGGGCAGGTCTTCGGGGGTTTGGCGGCAAGTGCCTGTTTCGCCTCCGGGCCGGGGATGTGTTCGAGTGCGGCGGTGGCAACGGCTTCGAGCGCTGGGTTCCCGCGTGCGGCAACCAACGCCGGAACCGCTGCGGCCGTACCCAGGATGCCGAGCCAGTCGATGGCGATCGCCTTGGCCTGCGGGTGGGCGTCGGATGCGATGAATGCGAGCAACTCGCGCTCGCGCAGCGCGCGGACGGCCTCGTCCTGCGTGCCCGCGAACACGGCCTGCCGTGTGTCGATGAGGTCGGACAGGGGTTTGCCCTGTTCATAGGTGTGGAGTTTTTCTAACAAAGATGTCGTGACATCACGTGCGGGCGAAGAGCCGAGCCATGTGGCATGAACGACGATGAAGGAGGCCAGTCGGAGGATGTTCATGGTGAATCAGGCGTTGAGGTTCCAGGGAGCGCGCATTGGCGATGAGAGCATGCGGTTGGCGACGGGATCGTCCTTGAAGCTCTCCGTGGTCCCGTCCCAGCGCAGCGGGCGCTGCAGGACGATCGCGATGTTGGCGAGGTGGCAGAGAGTGGTGGAAAGATGGGCGGGGGCGATAGGCGCGGCGGGCTCGCGTCCGTCCCGGATGGCATGCAGGAAATCCTGAAAGTGGTGCGTTGGCCACGGATCTGCCAGAGGTCCGGGTTGTTCGGCGAGCAGCGATTTCGGATAGGCATCGATGGATTCGCGGTTGGCGCAGACCCATCCTTGATCCCCGCGAATCAGCACGTCCATGCGGCCGTCGGCTTCGCGCGGTGTGGCGAAAACCAGTTTCATGCCGTCGGCATAGGTGAACTCGGCGCGCCATTTGAAGCAGGTGTCATAGACGCCTTGTTTCGCAAATTCACCTTGGGCTTCCACGCTCACCGGGGCTTCGCGATCCTTGCCAAGCGCCCACTGCGCGCAATCGACGTGGTGGGATCCCCAGGCGGTGATCCACCCGCCGGAATAGTCGCGGATATGGTACCATCCGACGCCGCCGTGGCCGCTGCAACGGCCCGGGGTGTAGGGTTTCCATGGTGCGGGACCGAGCCAGAAATCATAATCGATTTCCTTGGGAGGATCGGCCGGTTTTGGATCGCCACCCTGCGGGCCTTCCGGTGAGGTGGCGATGGCGGTGTGGACGCGCCCGAGACGGCCGGAACGTGCGAGCCAGGCCGCCCGCTGGAAGGTGCTCATCGACCTTTGCTGCGTGCCATTCTGCAAGACCACCCCATAACGGTTCACGGCGTCCGCCAGTGCGCGGCCTTGTTCCACCGTATAGGCGACGGGTTTCTCGAGATAGACGTGCTTTCCCGCGCGGATCGCCGCAAGGGCGATGAGCGCATGCCAGTGGTCGGGAACGGCGATGGAAACGGCATCGATGTCATCACGCTCGAGAAGTTCCCGGAAGTCATGGCAAGCGGTGCAGGCCTGATCTCCCTGCGCGGAGTCCGCCTGAGCCTTCGCGGCTGCGGCTGCATTGCGGTTCACGTCGCAAACCGCCACCAGTCGGGATTCGGGCAGGCCCGTCCAGGTCCGGACGTGCAATCCCGCTCCCTGTCCTCCCACGCCGATCACACCCAGATGGAAACGCTTGGATGGTGGAACCGCCGCGCCGTTGAGGGCCGACGGAATGGCCAGGGGAAAGGCGGCCGCCAGAGAGCCTTTCAGGAAGCTTCTGCGGGATCTCAAGTGGGGAAAGACGGATGTCTTCATGGGCATGAATGATCGGATGGGTATTTCCATACTAGTTAGTATGGAACAAGCGGATAACGAAGGTGATTCAGCCGAACTTTCAAACCGGGAGGGAAACCTCACTCAACGGGAGATGCCGACGAGGCCCAGCAACTCCCTGGCGATGCGGCGTTCGGCGCGAGGGGCGCAGAGCTCCGGTTCGAACAAGGCGCGCAGTTTGTATCCCTCCATGGCCGCGAGCATCAGGTCCACGGCGGTTTCCGGCTCACCGGAGGTGATTTCCCCGGCTGTCACCGCGTCCTTGAGGAGATCGATGTAAAACGCCCTCACCGAGTCGAAGAACGAACGCCAACCGTTGCGGACGGCGGCATCGTGCAGCGAGAGCGTGAACAATTCGAGCGTGAATGTCCGGTTGCGCTCGTCGATCAGACAGGTGCGGACCGACGAGCGGATCGCGCGTTCAAGACGGAGGGAAGATGTGCGGACGCCGCCGGTTTCGCGGGTCATGCGTTCCTTCCACGAGCGGTAGTAGTGGCCGCAGGCGGCGTGGATCAGCTCCTGCTTCGATTGGTAGTGCCAGTAGAGACTGCCTTTGGTGACACCGGCTCCGGCCGCGATTTCGTCCATGCGAACCCGTTCGATTCCCCGTTGCGAAAACAAGGTGAACGCGGCTTCCGCGAGTTTTTCCGGCATGTGATCGGCAGTGACGGGCACAAGTGGAGGATTTCACAAGCGGGCCATCTGGCCAAGGGGGAAAACGAATCACCGTGTGTGTTCGCGCGTCGCGGCAACCGCGAATGCCGGACGGCAAAGCCCGTTGAATCGTTTGGATGAGAGGTTGCGGTGAGACGGGAACCGGTTTATGGTGCCAGATGAAAACAAACCCACTCCGGGCGTCTTCCGGGCTCGCCCTTGTCCTGTTTCCGCTCCTGCTCGGGTCCTGTGTGGACCCTTACTACTACGGTGTGGATCATCATCACTATCCGAGCAGGGGATATGTCGTTTACCGGACCTTGCCTCCGAATTACGTCGGCAATGTTTATTATTACAACGGCAGCTATTACACCGGCGGCCGTTACCAGACAGGTGTTTACGTCTACGGCGGCCGCACCTACAGGGACCGCTACTATTACAATGGCCGCTACATTTATGGCGGCAGCTACAAGCAATATCCACGCCGGGATCATCGGACCGACGATCACCGCCACGACCACAGGGATTCCCACGAATCCACATACCCGAGGATGCGTCCCTATCGCCGTTGATGGACGGCCGGTTTCCAACTCCGCGCCGTCCGGTCCGGCTCACGTGTGACCCGCGCGGGCGGCGGCGGACGCGGCGTCGGCCACGCGCAGGCCGTCCATCGCGGCGCTGACGATGCCGCCCGCGTATCCGGCTCCCTCGCCGCAGGGAAACAGGCCGGAGACTCCGGGGTGCTGCAACGTGTCGTCGCGGCGCGGGATCCTGACGGGCGAGCTGGTGCGCGTTTCAAATCCTAACAGAAGTGCCTCGCGCGAAGCATAGCCGCGGATCTGGCGATCGAACAGGCGCAGTCCCTCGCGCATGCGGCTGGTGATCCACGGTGGCAGGATTTCATCCAGCGGAGCGGGCCGGACGCCGGGGAAATAACTGGTTTCCGGGAGGTCGGCGGAGATCCGGCCCTGGAGGAAATCCGGAACGCGCTGGCCGGGAGCGGTCTGTCCGCCGCCGCCCGCCTGTTTGGCCGCGCGTTCGAGGTTTTTCTGGAAGGCCAGCCCGGCGAGCACGCCGTGCTCCTTGAAAAGCGGTTGTAGGTCATCCGGTTCGACGGTGGCCACCATGCCGGAATTCGCGAATGGCGAGTCGCGTCGTGACAGGCTCATGCCATTCACCACCACCTCGTCGTTCTCGGTGGACGCCGGTACGATCCAGCCGCCGGGACACATGCAGAACGAATGCACGCCGCGGCCGCGGATCTTGGTGGCAAGACGGTAACGCGCGGCCGGCAGCAGCCGCGGCCGTTCCTGGCCGGGGAACAGGTGGTATTGGCTGCGGTCGATGAACGGTTGCGGATGCTCGATGCGGAAGCCAACGGCGAACGGTTTTTTTTCTAACAATATTTGTTTTGCGGCGAGCAGCCGGTAGATGTCGCGTGCCGAGTGGCCGGTGGCGAGGATCACGGCGGAGCCGCGGATCTCATCGCCGGCGGCGGTGACGACGCCGTGGATTTGGTTTCCGGAAATGAGGAAATCGGTGACTTTCGTCTGGAAGCGGACTTCCCCGCCGGCGCGTAGAATCGAGGCGCGCATCGCCTTGACGACATTCGGCAGCAGGTTGGATCCGATGTGCGGGTGCGCGTCTGTCAGGATGCGTTCGGGCGCGCCGTGGGCGACAAAGACATCGTAGATCCGCGCGACCGGACCGCGTTTGGTGGCGCGGGTATAGAGCTTGCCGTCGGAAAACGTGCCGGCTCCGCCCTCGCCGAAGCAGTAGTTGGATTCCTCGATCACCCGGCCTTCGCGCAGCAGCGGCGCGAGGTCGAAGCGGCGGGCGCTGGCGTCCTTGCCCCGCTCCAGCAGGATCGGTTTCACTCCGTTTTCAAGGCAGCGCAGGGCCGCGAACATTCCCGCAGGGCCGCAGCCGACGATGATCACGGTGGCGGCGTTGCGCGCGAGTGGCGGGCATTCCCAGGCGGGGGCGGGGTCCGGCGGGGGAGCTTCATCCAGGGCGACCTCCAGCCGCAGCTGCACCTTGACCTCCCGCTGCCGGGCATCGATCGAATGTTTGCGCAGCTTGATGGCGGCGATGCGGGCGGGCGGCACGCCGAGTTTGGCAGCGGCGGCCGCGCGGCGTGCGGCGTCATCCTCTGATCGATCGAGAGGCAGGACGATGTCGACGCATGCGGGGGTGTCGGACACGGGTTCAGGCGCGGATCGGACGTTTGATGCCCGCGTCATCGACGCTGACGAAGGTCACCTGGGTGGAGAAAATCGGGTGCGGGCCGGCGTTTTCATCGATAACCGACACGGCGTAGGTCACGCTGGTGTTGCCCTCGCGTTTCAACGTGCAGGTGATGCGGAGGATGGTTCCCTGGCGCACGCTGTGGTGAAACTCCACCGTGTCCATGGCCACGGTCACGAACTGGCAGTGCGGGTAATCGATGCTGGCGGCGATCCACGACGCCTCGTCGATCCATGCGAGCAGGCGTCCGCCGAAGAGGAAGCCGTAGTGGTTGAGGTCCCCGGGGAGGACGAGGCGGTGGGTCTGCATGGCGGGTGTCACCAGCGGCGGCGCGGCTTCTTGAGGATCGTGGCATCGAGCGAGAACGAGCCGGCTCCTGAAAAGATGATGGCAATCATCGGGATCAGGTAAAGCAGGCCAAGTTCCTTGGCGACCAGCACATCGGGTGGGCTGACAAACCATGGCGCGTTCGCTTGGACGCCGAAGGTGGCCACCACCATCGTGAAGCCAAGCAGGAACGCCGCCGGCCGCGTGGCCAGGCCGAGGATGATCAGGATCGATGCTCCGACTTCCGCACCGATGCAGGCCATCAGGTTGACCGGCGGCGACATCAGGCTGAGCGGGAAGATTCCGGGAAAATCGAACTTGTCCTTGAGTGCGTTGAAATTCTGCAATTTCGGGATGCCGTGGCCGATGAGCATCATCAGTCCGACCATCACGCGCAGCGCGAGAATGCCGACAGAGGCGGTCGCATCGCGCGTGCCGCAGTCGAAGAGGAATTTTTTCATGATGCGGCCGGTGGTGATGGTGGGTTTTTGGGTGAAATCGTGATGCGTTTGAGCCGTTCCTCGCCTCCCGGGGATTCGGTGACGATGTCCGGGTCATCGGCGAGGATTTGATACACCATGCGGCGGTAGTAAGCGTTGAGCGGGCGCAGCGGGTAGGGTTTTCCGGTGGTTTTCACGCGTTCGGCGATCTCCTTGATTTCAGCGGCCATATGGTCCTCGCGGATGGTGCGGAAATGTTCGCAGTCCACCTTGATGCGTTCCGCGGTCGGGTTTTTCCGGCGCAGGATGCGGTTGGTCAGGTATTGCAGGTCATCGAGGCGGTCGCCGTCGCGGCCGATGATCACCTTGCTTTCCGACGAGTGGATTTGCAGGCAGGGGCCGTCGTCGGTCTGTTGCGCCTCGATCGTGGCGGGCAGCCCGAGATGCCCGAGCATGGCATCCAGGATCTTGGTAGCGGATTCCACCGTGTTCATGGTTGCATTCTAGTGGGATTGTCGGCCGGGTCAACCATCGCCAGAGGGCTGATGGCTCAAATTTCCCGGAATGGATGAATGGAAACACGGAGTGGATGAGATCACGGAGGATTTCCCCTGCAAATCGACTCTTGGCAGATGGGCGGATATGCGGCAAAAGGCTGCCAGTGAAAACCCAGATCACCTTGATCGCAGCGCTGGCCATGGGCCTGGGCGCCTGCCAGAAACAACCCGTCATGCATGAGTCATCCGAAGTGAAGCAGGAGGTGTTCGGCAAGCTGCCGGACGGTCGCGAGGTCAGGATTTTCACCCTCACCAACCGCCATGGGCTGCGGGCGCGGGTCACCGAATACGGTGCCATCCTGGTTTCGATGGAAACGCCTGACTCAAAAGGCAAGTCTGCCGACATTACCCACGGCTATGACACACTCGAAGGTTGGCTGACCAATACCAGCTATTTTGGCGCGACGGTCGGGCGTTTCGGCAACCGCATCAAGGCCGGCAAGTTCACCCTGGATGGCAAGGAATACACTCTCGCCACCAACAATGATCCCGGCGGCATCCCCTGCCATCTGCATGGCGGCGTCAAAGGCTTCGACAAGGTGCTCTGGTCGGGGAGGCCGGTCGGTGGCAATGCCGTGGAGTTTTCCTATCTTTCGAAGGACGGCGAGGAGGGGTATCCCGGAAATCTGGACGTGAAGGTCGTTTACACCCTCACCGACGACAACGAGCTCAGGTGGGAGGCCAGCGCGACCACCGACGCGCCGACGATCGTCAATCTGGCGCACCACAGCTATTGGAATCTAACGGGAAATCCGGCCGAAAGCATCAATGGCCACGAGCTCATGCTGGCGGCGAAGCATTATCTCCCCACCGATGCCGGGCTCATCCCCACCGGCGAGATCGCACCGGTGGCCGGCACGCCGATGGACTTCACCAAGCCGGAGCGGATCGGCTCGCGGGTGGAAGCGGATTTCGAGGCTTTGAAATTCGGCGGCGGATACGACCATTGCTGGGTGCTCGACAAGGCCGGGGCCGGCGAGGTGCGGTTGGCCGCCCGGGTCAGGGATCCGCGCAGCGGCCGGGTGATGGAGATCCACACCAACCAGCCCTCGATCCAGTTCTATGGCGGGAATTTCCTCGACGGCACGGTCACCGGCAAGGGTGGTGCTGTCTATCAGAAACGCAGCGCCCTTTGCCTGGAGACCGAAAACCACCCCGACGCGCCGAACCAGCCGTCGTTTCCGTCCGCGGTGCTGCGTCCCGGTGAAACCTACTCCCATGTGATGATCCACAGGTTCTCCGCCGAGTGATGATTTTTCCGGACTAACATCAAACCCGCCCGCCCGCCATGCATGCCTGGACCCTGCTGTCTTTTTTCGCCTTCACCGGACTCGCCGCCTTCCTGACCTGGGCCATCACCCGCAGGGATGAGAAAAACAGCTCGGAGGGCTTTTTCCTCGGCGGCAGGAGCCTCACGTTCCCGATCATCGCGGGTTCGCTTCTGCTCACCAATCTCTCCACCGAACAAATGGTGGGACTCAACGGCGCGGCATTCAACGACGGGCTGAGCGTGATGGCCTGGGAAGTGGTGGCCGTCATCGCCCTGGTCATCATGGCGTTGTTTTTCCTGCCCCGGTTTCTCAAGACAGGCATCACCACCGTGCCGCAGTTCCTCGAGCTGCGCTATGACCGCCGGACCCAGACGATTGCCAACCTGGTTTTCCTATCGGCATACGCGCTGTTGCTGATTCCCATCATCCTCTACAGCGGGGCGGTGGGGCTCTCGCAAATGCTGGATCTCAAGGGCCTCACCGGCATCGACCAGCCGGTCGAGATACTGGGCCGGACCATCGCTCCGGAAACCGTGATTCTCTGGGGCACGGTCTGGCTGATCGGGATCATGGGCTCGCTTTATTCCCGCTTCGGCGGTTTGCGCACATTGGCGGTGCTCGATACCATCAATGGCATCGGATTGCTGACCGGGGGATTCATGATCACCTGGTTCGCCCTCAACAAGGTGGGCGACGGACATGGCGTCATTGCCGGTTGGCAGGCCCTCGCCAAAGCGGACCCGGAGCGCCTGAGTTCGATCGGCAAGGCAGGCCAGAGTGTGCCGTTTTCCACACTTTTCACCGGAGTTGCGCTGCTTAATCTTTTTTATTGGTGCACCAACCAGCAGATCATCCAACGCACATTTGGCGCGAGTAGTCTGGCGGAAGGCCAGAAGGGCGTGCTGCTCACCGGCGCTCTGAAACTTCTCGGGCCGATCTATCTGGTGATCCCCGGAATCATCGCCTATCAACTTTATGCGGGCGAGGGTGTAAAGGCGGACCAGGCATACGGAAAACTGGTTTTCGACCTATTGCCCGCGCCGCTCACCGGATTTTTTGCCGCCGTGATGGTCGGTGCCATTCTCAGTTCGTTCAACGCGGCGCTGAACAGCACCTCGGCGTTGTTCAGCATCGGCCTCTATCACCACATCATCAATCCGAAGGGGAGCGAACAATCCATGGTTCGCGCCGCCAAGTTGTTTGTCGTGATCACCGCGATTTCGGCCATGTTGATCGCGCCGATGCTTGCCGGGCAGGAGAGTATTTTCAAATATCTTCAAAAGATGAACGGGATTTATTTCATCCCGATTTTCGCGGTGGTTGTGGTGGGGATGTTGCACCGCCGGGTTCCATCGGTTGCCGGCAGCGTGGGCCTGGTTGCCGGTGTGGTTCTGATCGCTTTGGGTTATTTTCTGCCGGATTCGATCAATCCGGTTACCTTGCTCAAGATTCACGAGTTTCACTTTCTTGGCATGATGTTCGCACTGTTGGTGGTCGTCATGATTGCCATCGGCTTCGTGGCCCCCCGGGCGAATCCGTGGGAGCTGAGCAGCGGCAATACGATCGACATGACGCCGTGGAAAAATGCCAAGTGGGCCAGTCTGGCGTTGGTCCTCATCGTGCTGGCGATTTACATCGGGTTCGCACGCTGAGGCCTGGCCGCCTCAAGCATCAGGCGGATTCGATGATCAGGTTGGCATATGGATTCGCATCGCCGGTGCGGATCAACCCGATCGCCAGCGGCACCCGTTTTTTGAAATCCACATGGGCCTCGCGGGTGACCGGAGTTGCGCCAAATGATTTTTGGAAGCGCGCGATCGTTTCCGGCGTGTTGTGGGCGAGGAATTCCTCCGCCTGCCAGATGCGGCCGATCTGGAAGACCGGCGTGAGTGCGTCGAGCACATCGAGCACCGATGGGATGTGGTGGGTCAGCGAGATGTCCACGGTCTCGATTTCCGGCCAAAATGGAAACGCCCAGTCGGAAATGACCAACGTGTTGGTGTGGCGGATCCTGGCGATGAGGTCGAGGACGTGCGGATTGAGGATGCCGGATTTGAGCATGGCACTGGGGTGGGGTTGATGACTTGGGTTTTACTAACAGAATTATTTGAGGAAGGCGTCCACGAGTTCATCGATCACCGCGTCGCCCATCGGGCGGACCTCGCCGAGCGAGCGGCTCAGGATGACGGCCTCGGCGGTGGACTCGAGCACCTCCAGGCGGTCGAAGGCATCGAGGATCGTTTTTCCCATGACCAACGCGCAATCGTTTTCTATCAGAGCGATGGGAAACTCCGGCGAGAGGGCATCGGCGATTTTTTCCGGCGCGTCATAGACCCAGGAAAATGGCAGCACCGCGACATCGCGGAGAAAGATATAGCTTTCGGGGATGGTGCGGGTGTCGAGCCGTGTGGTGGAGGCGGAAAACGCGGTGGCATTGACCGGGGTGGCATTGACGATGGCGCGGATTTCCGGATGGCGTTGGTAAATGAGCCGGTGGAGCTGCCAGGCGCGGCTTGGTTGGCTGCCGCGTTCGCAGCGCGTGCCTTTGATCAACGCGAGCTGCGACGGAGAGATCGTCGCGCGGTCCACGAGCTGGGTGCTGATCAGGAAGGAATCGTCGTCCACGCGCACCGAGAAACTACCGGCATTGGCGGTGAGCAACCGCTGGTGATAACCACGGCGGATGAAGTCACAAAGTTCGCTCCGCAATGCCCGCTCCTGACTGCTTGCTTGGCCCGGATCGTATTCTTCCATCCGCGGCACGCCCGACGCGCCAATTGCGAGTTGATCGTCACTCAGGTAGCGGACTTCACCCAACGCGTGCGCCTTGACCAGGGTTTTGGCAACGAATTCCAACGTCTCAAACCGGCGGAAGGCATCCGGGAAATCGACGCCACCGACGACCACACCGTGGTTTTCCAGCATCACACAATCGTGCCCGGCGGCGAAGACCTCGGCGATGCGTTCGCCCAGCAACGCGCTGCCCGGCAAGGCGTAGCGCGCAAAGCCAACCTCGCCGCAGACGGTGCGCGCCTTGGTGAAGAGCCGCGTGTCAGGCGTCTGACCGCAGATGCTGAATGCCACCAGCGCCACCGGATGGGCGTGGACGATCGCCTTTAAATCCGGGCGTTGGGCGTAAATCTGTTGGTGGAAGGGAAACTCGGATGACGGCTTGTGGCGGCCCTCGGTGCGCCCATCGGCAAACACCCGGACGATATCCTCGGCCCGCAAGGCACCCTTGTCCACCCGCGCCGGGGTGATCCAAATCGAGCCATCGTCATCGCGGATCGAGAGGTTGCCGCCGGATGTGGTGGTCATCCGGTATTGATAGATCCGCGCCATCGCCTGGACCAGACGCTCGGCGGGATGGATGATGTCGCGGTCGCTCATGAGGTGCGCAAATCCTGTCCCCACGTCCCCGCAAGGTCAAGCGGGCCTTTGAAAGAGAACCGCAAAGCCGCAGAGGCCGCAAAGGGGACGCTGAGGTTTGGGCTTGGGTGAGATGAATGCTGGAATGCGCAATGGAAGACCGCAATAAATGAGGTAAAGTGCCGACATGACCGCATTCGCGCAAATCCGGGAATCCGTCGTAAACCTTTCTAAGCCAGAGAGGGCGGAATTGGCTGTTTTGCTTCTAGGTAGTCTGGAGGACACTCACTACTGGGTAGATGATGAAGAAGTTATGCGTCGATGCGATGAGTTGGACTCTGGCGAAGTCGTTGGCGTATCTAAGGATGAATTCCGGAAATTGTGCGGTAGGGAGTCGACGCAATGACGCCGTTGATTATACACTCAGGCGCGGCAAAAGACGCCAGAGAGATTGCGGCAAAATATGCGGAAATATCGGATGAGCTTCGGCCTCTATTCAACGACCCCAAACCGCCGCGCATGGTCTAATCGTTGTGCCAAAAATTATGAGATGTCACTTTCATCTTTGGTTGATCCTAACACTGAGCTTTGCGGCCTCAGCATGTGAGCGGTCACGGGTGGAAGTGAGTGGTGAAACTGAGGAACGACTGAATGCCGCAGACGACGTCATGTCCAAACTGGAGAAAATCGTCATTCCGGTGATCAATTTTCAGAATGCCACGATTGAAGAAGCAATCGACTTCCTGCGCATGCTATCCTGCGAGTTGGAGTCGGGTGAGCCAGAGAGGAGAGGCGTATCATGGATCATCAAGAGCCGGAGGAGCGACGTCGATGGCAGCAGTTTTGGTGGCCTTGACTCGGTCCAACCCAGTCAGGGGCCGATGATCAATTACAGAGCGATGGATGTCGGGCTTTTGACTGTCATCGAAGAGATTGCGCGTCAAGCCCACTTGGATGTGTATCTTACGAACGTGGGGATCGTGATTTGCGGGTCGGGAGACCCGCCGTTGCCGGTCGGCAAGATGGATGGAGAGGAGGTTTGGAAAACAATCCACAAGGAAGTTCTACCCCACGCGAGCAAAACAGAAGAATAAGTCGTGACTCCTAACGCGATTACGTCTCTGGTTGAATCGAAGCTTGATCTCGCCGATGCCTCTACTCTAGCGTTCTGCAGAGATTTTATGGATCCTTAGAAAATGAGAACTTCGCTAATTCATCTCATGTTGCTTTCATCCCTTATGGCGGGAGAGATCATCGTTATCTATCCTGCTAGAGATTTCGCTGGGGTAATGGTTCAATCCCTCACATCAGGTCAGGCACTCAAGGAGACCGAGCCTACATTGTCGCAAGAGGCACAGGTGAGCACGCTCACATTTGAAGATGTCGAACCAGGCAAATACCGGGTCAGTTACAGTGACGTCGCCCTTCCGGTGGGGTATATTCAGGTTTTGATGGAGACACTAGTGACCGTTGGCAAGGAAACCACGACGACTGTTTACCTTTTTCGTCCACATGAGCGCGCACAACTGATGCTCCCGAAAGACATCGAGGACTTTCTCAAACGACACCGAGACAACCTGCTGGAATTGACTGCGGTCTATGACGGCAGCAAAGTCCCTTTTGTCCAAGTTAGAGAAGGTGTGGGGGCGATTAACTATTTACGGAACGACTGTGAATACAGCCTAAAGGTCTGGAATCATTCGTATCGCGAGTTCCCCAAAGATTCTCATGTGATCTATGAGAAGACATTCAGGACTGTCGCTCGCGAGGTGGATCCGTTTGCACCAGGCGGGGTTCCGCATGGATCTGAAAACAAAAGCGAAGAGGGCTCTGCCCAGCCGACTGCCAAACCCGCAGACGATTCTCCCGAGAAAGATCAACCCGCAACACCCACGTCGAAGGATGAATATAACCCGTGAGATTGGCAAGGAAGCACAGCGGTCAGCGTTGGGATACCTTGCTATGGCATCCGTCTTTACCATCCCACTGGGATTTGTCCTAACCTTACTCGCCGGATGGCCGCTCCTTGTCGTGACGATATTCTCTCACATTCTCCCGGCATCCTTCGTCTGGTCGACTGCCGACGTTTTTTACGCTTCCATAGTTCGCAACCCTTTATGGGGAATGGTTTTTGGGGTGGCGACTTTAGGAGTCGGAGGTTGCGGTTTTTGCATGGGTCTCATCTTGGTTGGGCAGTTTTCGTCGTTTGATCCATTCAGTATCTTTCCCGCGCTGAAGCTCTCACTGTTGCTTGCATCAATTTTCATGCTCCCAGCGTTGCTTCTCGGGGCTCTGCTTTCATTGCGCTTCCAAGACATCCAAAAAAAAGCTAACATCTGTGGATATTCGCACAACCGTTAACCCTGTTGCGGAGTGGCGCTCCAGGTAGCCGGTGCCATACCTCGACATTCGCCAAGAAAATGAATGCATTTGGAACATTTCTATCTGTCGGTGTTCTGTGGTTCTTGATTACGATTTTCACACGCTCAACCGACTCATCGCAGAGTTTGAGAGAGACCTGGATCGTCGTGATTGGAATGCTGATCGTGAGTTTTTTGTCGAGACTTCTTTTGCCTGAAGTCCTAGGCCCTTTTACAGTTGTCATTAACATTGCGGTCTTGTATTTGTTGATTGACAAGGTGTGTGGTACGAGTCGAAGAACGACCATTAAGATCTGCGCATGGTATTTCGGGATTTTGTTTCTGATAGAAATTCTTTCGTTGTTGTTTTCCACAAAAATAGCCGCAGAATGAAACAAGAATAGTCGTGACTCCTAACGGGGCATAAGCCTTGCAATCTCAATTCATTTCCATTTCAATCGCTCCCGTAGGAGCGCTCAAACATTCTCCAATAATGAATCTCCGATGTCAGCACTGTGGCGAGCAAATTGTTGCCCGTGGATTTGGGAAATGTCCTGGATGTTATCGCGATCTTCCCGAAGAACTACAATTAAGCCCGAAGGAAAGGGAACTTGAAGAGATGGAGATGAATTGGAGGAAGATGGATGATCGCATAAGGCAGGACGGAGGAAGTGACGGAGGTATGGGCGGAGGCTCATTCTAAATAAGCCAAACCCGTTCCGAATAGGAAAGGACTGGAACGAAGACCTTTGAGCGCACGAATTTGTTATCGCATGACCATTTCTTATCCCGCGAAGAACCCCTTGAACTCAAGAGTGAGTGGCAACCGGCGTTAGCATCGTTCATGAAATCGGATCTTGCCCGCGCCGGCACCTCCGCTCTATCGTTTTACAAGTAATGAAAACCAATATAACACACGTTCTTGTTCTTGTCTGGTATGGATTTCTTACATTGATTTCTGCCGCACAAAGCAAAGAATATGATGAGCTCAGTAAGGCGATGGCGCTAGTTGCTTCCAAGAATATTAACGGCACGGAATATGTGGCATTTTATATCAAGTCGAAGAGGAAAGTGAACTTTGATCATGCTGGTTTCCGTCTAAATGATAGTGATGGTAAAGTGCTAAATTTAAAATACACAAAATTAAATGATATACCGCTGGAAGAGCGTAACCATGAAGATATTGATTACATGGAAAAAGGATTCCAAATCAAATTGTGGGTGCCAAAAGATCCAGCAAAATACAAAGGCTGGACCATGAGGCATGATCTAGGGAAAGGGGCTTTTGAAATCGCGCTCAGCAGAATTTTGACTAATATGCCTATCGAGGAGAAACGTAAGGAGGATGCAAAAGAAGAATAAACTGCCCCACACAATCACTCGTAGCCGTTCTGTTGACATAAGCTTTCGTAATTAACGGGTAACGTCCCTCGTTCGCTTCGCTCTGGACACTCAATTTCCGCCGTGTCACACGTTTGATGTAAGCATGTTAGCATATCTCGTGTGCAGATTTCCAAGGTCGCTGAATCTACCAAATGAAAATTTCTCGAAAGCGAATCATGGTGATTGGATCGATGGTAATTATCGTGGCCGTCGCAGTGCCGGTCTATCGCTGGATCTTGCCTCCTTCTCACCAGCATTGCATGAAGCAGGCAGGCTTCATCTTTTTGGGATATGCGAAAGAGCATCAAGGGAGATTTCCAGAAAGTGACAGAGGTTGGGGGGATGCGCTCCTCAAGCTTGGTGATTCAGAGGATAGAGATCTTTGGGTTCCTTACATTGTAGGAGTTGATGATGACGGAGTTCGCCTTGTCGAAGCCATGGCGCGCGGGACGGATGTGGATGAGGCACGCTGCACGCGTGTTTACGTGCAGGGACTGAACGAGAATTCGCCTTCTGCGATTGCCCTGCTTTTTGATCGCGATTCCGAGCCTGGCGGTGATCATTTTCGATGTCGATTTAGAGAACCGGTCAGGGAAGTGATCACGGTCGCAGGATCTCACATGATGATCAAAGATCGTGATTGGATTGCGTATGTCGAGAGCCAGCGCAAGTTGCTTCAAGAACAAGGATTTACCGAAGATCAAATCGCGGAAGTCTATGGCCAGTACAAATAGAGGTTTAAGTCGCGTCATGCACCCCTGCCAGCCGGTCAGTTTCGATGATTTAAGACTTGCATAGCGGCGCACAAAGCGTACGTTATCCCGCATGAAAACGATTTCAGCGACTTTAGCGCGATCCGACCTCTACAATGTAATAGATTCGGCACTCGAAGGCCATGAGCCGATCCAGATCACGGGTAAGCGGGGTAATGCAATTTTGATGTCCGAGGCGGACTGGAGATCAATTCAAGAGACGCTTTATCTGGTCAGTATTCCAGGTATGCGTGAGTCGATCATCGCTGGCATGGCCGAACCCATTGGGAAGTGTAGCAGGGACATAGATCTATGAGCTTCGAACTGGTTTATACCCGACAAGCCAGGAAGGATGCAAAAAAGGTCAAGGGTACGCCTCTCGCGAAAAAAGCGAAAGAACTCCTTGAGATTATTCAAGAAGATCCATTTGCCGATCCACCTCCATTTGAGTCGCTGGTAGGTGATTTGAAGGGGGCATACTCAAGACGAATCAACATTCAGCACAGATTGGTCTACGAGGTTCTCGGTGATGAAGGGATAGTGAAAGTTCTACGGCTGTGGACGCACTATGAATAAGGATTTATGCTGGAATCCGCAGTTATCAGTTATTTGTTATCAGTAGATTCCATTCATGCGCATGGCATAAAAAATAACAGAGACATCAGGGCTCGCTGGCGCTCGCCGGTTGGGTGAAGCCCTTGTGCACGATGCGCAAGGGGGCACGCAGGATGCGTGCGGTCCCCGTTTTGAAGGGTTAGCCTGCGGTGGGTTTGCCATTTTCCAATTTCAAGGGGAGATCTTCATCCTTGAGAGCGATGAATGTGGCTTTGATTGCTTTGCCATTGGTGCTTTACCAGGTGGCAGGTTCGGCTTGAGGGGCGATTTTGGCAGGATCTTCTGCGCGCGCGAGGTTTCTAACAATTTCCAAGTGGTGGGGGACCAGGGTGCTGCCGTGGATCAAGAATATTTTGCCGGAGGAGTCCCGGGCATGGATGTCGGTGTTATTGACCAGCTTAACGAATTCGCCGCCGAGGCCGCAATCGGAACGCTGATCTTGAATTTCAGAAGCAGCTCAAAATCCGCCGGAGTGCCAGCTGCGATGTCCGAGCGTCCGCAGAATGAGGATCTGAGAGGATCAGGTGGCGGTTGCGGCTCCGTCAACAAGCAGTGCGCCGGCTTAGAAAGCCACGCCGGATGATGGGTGGTGTGGATTCATTGTTCAGTTAGAAATTCATAAGTTCCCGAACCCGTTTCAAAAACCGCCGCACCTTTTTCCATCCGCAGAAACTTCACGCCATCCGATTGCGCGGCCGGTTGGCCGCCCTCCATCACGGCATCGGCCGCTTGCGCGGGAACATGGACGGTCGCCGTGGTGTTGGGCGGGATCGTCACATCCATCGTCAGCTTGTCCCCATCGCGTTTCCAGTTGCTGACGATGCGGCCATGCATCGAATCGTGATGGCATTCCACCCAGGTGAGGTCACCCAACGGGCGGGGTTTGATGATGATGTGTTTGAATCCGGGGTTTGTCTTGTCGTAGTTGATTCCGGCCAACGTTTGATAGAACCATGCGTCCAGGTTGCCGGCCTGGATGAGCAGCGCCTCGCTGTTCATGCCGGGGTCGCGGGTGTCGGTATCCCAACGTTCCCAAATGGTCGTGGCACCCTTGCTCATCATGTAGCCCCAGCTTGGCCGGGTCGTTTGGGTGACAATCGTCCACGCCACATCAGGTCGGCCGATGTCGGTGAGCGTCTGCATCAACCACTGCATGCCGATCAGTCCGCCCGACAGGTGGCCCTTGTGTGTCACGAGGATGTCGTGCACAAGATTCTCAATGACCTTGTCGCGGTGTTCCGCCGGCACCATCCCGAATGCCAGTGGCAGAATATAGGATGTCTGCGTGCCGTGACTGTAGATGCCCGTGGCGGGATCGAGGAACGCCTTGTTGAACGACTCGCAAATACGTTCCGCCATTTCGTTGAACAACGCCACATCCTCAGCCCTGCCGATCCTTGCTGCGGCGCGCGCAAGGATCCGACAGTTGTTGTAATGGTACGCGGTGTGGACCAACGCCACATCCGTTTTGCCTTTCTCCGGAAGTTTGCCATCCATGGTGTAGGTGTCACACCAGTCGCCGAACATGTTGCCGTGATAGGTTCCATCCGCCCTGCGGTTGCGCTGTTCCATCGCCAGCAACCAGCGTTTCATCGGTTCATAGTGCACCTGAGACAGGCGCTCGTCGGCATAAAAATCCACATACCAGTCGGGAATGATGGTGTAAACACTGGGCCAATCGATACTGTTCAGTCCGAAGTCCCAATACATCGAGACCTCGGGCATCGTCCCGTCGGGGCGCTGACTGCGCCGGACGTCGTCCATCCACTTGGTATAGAATGCCGCGACGTTGAAATTGAATGCCTCGCTTTCCGAGTCCTTGGCGGGATCGCCCATCCATGCCTGCCGCTCGTCGCGGTCCGGATCCAGCGGCGCGCTGCGTAGGTACATCCGCATGCCCCAGCGCATCGCCATGTGAATTTGATTGATTAATTTGTTAGAGCAGGCGAACTCTCCCACCGGTTCGGTATCCGTGTGGATCACGAGTCCTTCGAAGTTTTCCAGCGCAGGAGTGCCCGGGAATCCGGTCACCTGCACCCGCCGGTATCCCTGGCCTTTGAAACGCGGGTTCCAGACTTCCTCCCCTTCGCCCTTGAAGATATAGACGTCGGTGGCCTTGGCGTGCCGATTGTCCGCAGTTTTTAGCATGCCATCGGGCAGCAGACTGTAGGCGCTGGTCAGGCGTACTTCGGTGCCCTTGGGCCCGCGTGCTTTCAGCCGAACGGTGCCATAAAAATTTTGCCCCATGTCCACGATGAAAGTCCCGGGTTTAGGCTGGCTGATCGCGACCGGCTTGATGATCTCCGTCACGCGCATCGGTTCGATCATCTGGGCCAACAATTTTCCTCCGGGCTCTTTTACCATGTGGACGGACTGCCAGTCGGAGTCATCGAATCCCGGAGCATTCCAGCCTGGCATTTCGAGTCGCGCGTCGTAGGTCTCGCCATCGTATTCATTGTTGGCGATGATCGGTCCGGCATCCGTGATCTTCCAGGTTTCATCACTCAGAATGACATCCGATGATCCGTCCGTGTAGGTGATTTCCGTTTGGAGCAGTAATTTTGGAAAACCGAAATCCGCCGTTACCATCGGCGTCCGCAGACGGGGGGCAAAGAAGCGGCCGTTGCCGAGCGCCACGCCGATGGCGTTGCGTCCGCGCTTCAGTTGATCGGTCACGTCAAATGTTAGATAATAAGCGGCCTTGCGGTAATCCGACAGGGCGGGATCCATCACGTGGTCGCCGATCCGGGAGCCGTTGATGTAGAGGTCGAAGAACCCGAGCCCGCAGATGTAGGTCGTGGCCTTTTGGATATCTTTGGCTAGATCAAACTCGCGCCGGAGGTAGCGTGCGGGGAGCGTTCTGGCATCGGGATTCGGCTGCAAGTTTCCCCATGGCCCCGCACCCGGTGGGCCCATGGCCATGGCGGCGACCCATGAGTCATCCTTGAACTCAGTGCTTTCCCAATCGCCCGGTACCTCCTTGCTGCTCTTCCACTGCGCGTCCGAATGAATCAGCAACGGACTGCCATCGGCGAAAGTCACCTTCAGGAATGCGATCAGCCCGGCAGGGTTTGCGTCCGGTCCGATGTTTTCCGCGGTGACGGTCAGCACATTCGGGCCGGGCTTGACCAGTCGGGTGACGTCCATGCGCGCCGGCGCATTGAAGTCGGTTCCCGCGCCGGCCTGCTGCTGGTTCAGGCGGGCCGAGAACGAATTGTCCGCAGTCATGTGCAGTTCTGCCGACAGGATTCCCCGGTCAGACGGCACGTCGAACACTCGGCGGAAATATCGCGTGGCAACAGGCGCGCTGGCGGCGGGATTCCCCTCAGGAAACCAGATCCATTCCGCAGGTTTGGGAAAGGATGTGGCGGAGGGATCGGAGTTCTCGAGGCCGATCCATTCCGCCTTCCAGCTTTCCGGTTCGAGAAGTCCCATCGACCAGCGCGCGGGTTGGCTCCAGGCGTCACCAGTGCTGGTCCACGTCCGCACCTTCCAGTGACACTCCATCCGCGATTCCAGCGGCTTGCCTGCGTATTCGACATGGGTGGGCTGGTCGCTCTCGATCCTGCCGCTGTCCCACAGATCCCCCTGGTCTTGTGCCAACAGCTCCTCGCTCGATGCGACCAGGATCCGGCAGGCGGTCTGCCTGACGCCGCGGGCCTCCTTGTCCGCCTCGATCCTCCAACTCAATCTGGGTTTCACCACATCGATGCCCAGCGGGTTTTTGAGATACTCACAGCGGAGATCCGCCGGAACCAGTTCCGCGCCCGTCACAAACGCGCTACACGCGGTTAGGATAACGATTGATTGAGTGATGATTTTTAAATGATTGTGCATGTTCATGGAGCGGTTCATCTGACGGAGTTGATTGAAACGGATTTTAGTGCGACGGCATCGCCCAGTTTGGGTTTTCCGTTTGAGGTGGAGGTGACGAGGACTTCCAGCTTGTTTTCACCGGGTTTGACCGCGCCTGTGACATCAAGCACGAATGGCGGCATCCAGAGGGTTTCGAATTCCTTTCCGTTCAAGGTCACCTTGGCCATGATTGTGACCTGGCCGAGGTCGAGATACAGCCTTCTTTGATTCTTGCCGAAATCGGCTGGCACATTGACGGATGTCTGCAGCTTCACCGAGAAGCCTTCCGCATCGACGTTCTCGCTTTTCCATGGGCCGGCGACGGGGAGCGAGGTTTGATCCCGATCGATGACCACGCTCTTCTCCGACGCGTCGCTCATCGTCAGTGAATAGGTGCCTTTCTTCGCAGATTCAGCCCTCAACGTGCCATTGGCATCGTAATAAAGGTCCAACTCCGCAGGTGCAACCGCCGCACCATTGGCTTCCACCTTGACCACGGATGGCTGCGATGACTTGTCGCGGAACACGACGAAGAAAGAATCGGCTAGGTCCGTGACATTGATGGTGATGCGTGTGCCATCATCCACGGTTTGATATCTAGCAATTTTTGTGATTCTTCCAGTAGCAGGGTTGTATAACACCGGCGTTTTGTCCTTCACCCGCAGAGTCGCCTCGAACGTGCCGGTCTGGGCGAAATTCGACATGAAGAAGATCATGCCGTCGTCCAGCCTGCGGGCCTTCCAACGGATTCCGCAGGACTGGGCCGAAACGAGGGGAGTGATTCCCAATTCGCGCAGCCTCTTCTCGGGCACCGGCAGCTGGTTCACAAAAGGAATCCCCGCAGCTGCCAACTCGTCCAGCCGCTTGCGCACGAGTGGGCGCACCGTTTCGATAGCTCTCGGATCAATGGCCAACACCTGATAGCGCGTGGAGATGCGCTTGGGATCCTTCTCGTCATGAACGAGCATCTCTCCGTCCTTTGCCTGCACCGTCCGCAACAAGGCGTCGGAGCCCATGTAGTCATAGTCGTATCCACTCGGCACGGGATCCGCCGGACCGGTCATCTGCGGCGCGAAGTCGCCGATATACACCGCCACATCTAAAACCGGCTCGCCTTGTTGAAGCATGAAGTGAACACGTTGTAGATACTTTACCCAGTCGCGAGACTGGTTGAACCATGGATTATTACGATGGACCGCAGTGCCGAACCCGGGATTCCTCCCTGGTACCCCGTCGCGCGGTTGATGGGTGTAGGTGCTCAGCACAAAATGATTGATGCCCTCACAGAACAATTGCTCGCCACGCGCCTTGATCGAATAAGGGTGATGATTCAGATCCAGGAAGCTGGTGAACGCTTCGCAATAGACTCTTTGTTTGCCATAGATATGCGCAGCGGAGCTTGCGGCCCGGCATTCGATCGGTCCCAGATACCAATTCGTCCAGAACTCGCCGCCAATCTCGTCGGCATGGCCGCCATAGATCAGGAACTCGCCGGGGAATCCCCAGTGGCCGTAGTTCTCGCACCAGAGTTTTAGATTATTCCGGTTTGCGATGTCGCGCAAGCCGCCGACGTATTCCGTCGCGATCATGTCCGCCACCGTGCGGCGCAGGTCCCATAGGAATTGATCGGACACCTTCGCGCTGTCCACCACGCGCCCCGTGAACACCGGCAGCAGGGCGAGCGGATCATACCCGTTGCGTTTTTGAAACGCCTGATCGAAGTCGTCCGTCCAGTTCTGCGAACCCTTCTCGTAACTATCAATCGTGATGCCGGTGAAAGCCGCCCGCTCCTCGGGCGTAAGCTGTTCCAGTAGCTCTCCGAACATGGCGTTGAAGTGGTCCTCGACCAACGGCCGGCTCATCTTGCACAGCTCCAGCCCCGTGGCCTCGGGCGGCGCCGGGCTGTTCACCTTGCCGGTCGAGACCATACCGAAGTACAGGATGTCCCACTCGCCCGCCGGAAGCGTGCAGGTGAGCACGCCGTCGGCGCCGAGCTTGTCGGTCAGGTTGAGGATCTCGTTTCGCCGGATGACCGTGGCGGGATCGCCGGGCTCCACCGTGGCAGGGAAGATGTAGGATTCCCATGACGGAATGGGAGTGGGATGCATCCGGCCCATTTGTTTTTCGATGACCTGAGCGACCATCGGTTCGGACGTCAGCATGACTTTTTCCCCGTCCAAATTGCAGGGCTCAAGGACGAACTGCCGGGCGGTCACCTCTTGGAAACTGAAGGTTTCAATGCCATCTGGCAGGAAATCGGTGGTGGGATTCCGCTCGTCCGTATTGATGGCCGCCACCAGGGTGCGCTCGCCATTTTCAACGGCGAACAGTTGGCCGTTTACTTTGCCCTGAATCACGAGGGCCCTCGCCGTGAAGGGCTTGTCGCGCTCGAATACCAGGACGTTCTCCGGCCGGCCTGAATCTGTTAGTCCCCAAGGTGCCATGGCGACCGCGCCGAGCCGCTCGGCAGCCTGCCATCCATCAGCACCATTGCGGGATGCTTTCCAGGAGTTGTCCGTGACCAGAAGTTCTGCGGCCCCGTCCGTCGGCTGCAAGCGGATGGCAGCGATCAATCCGGCGGGATTGGGCGTCGGACCGTCATTGGTGACCTCCACCGTCAGTACATTCTCGCCCGGTTTCAGGTGTTTCAAAATGGACACCGTGTGCATGCTCTTGAAGTCGGTGTCGCGCTTCACCTCGTGGCCGTTGATCTTCAGCACATAGCTGTTGTCCGCAGTCAGGCGGACCTCGGCGGCGGTCAGCGCAGCGGGGTCGGTCTTGAATGATCGCTGGAAGTGGCGGGTTTCCGCCGGCGCGGAGCTCGCCGCGTTTTCGCTTGGATACCAGATCCAGCCCGCCTGCTGCAGCGTCAGTTCGTCCTCCAGCGCCGACGGTGGCTGCCCGTGCACGCGCACGGCGGGCTTGCGCGGCACCGCCAGCACGGCGATGTCCTGGGGTTCGTGACGGATGGACTGTCCCGTGCCGTCGTGCGCCTGCAGCATGATGGCCTGCGGCTCGTTGCGGACCTTGGCCGAGAACGGGCCGCCCAAAGCGGAAACTTCATTCCAGATCACCCGGCGCTTCGACTGATCCGGCTCGACCCACGGTCCGCCCGTCTGACTCCAGCCCGGCGCGTTGAACATGTAGATATCCACGCCCACGCGATGGGCCTCGCGCAGCGCATGACGCGTCAGCGCATACCACTCGGGCGAGAACACCTTTACATTCCCCGGCTTTGCGCTCTCAAGATCGGTGTGGACATTCCCGATCATCGCCAGCTTGATGCCGACCTCCGCCATGTTTTCCAGGTCCTTGGTGATTCCGTCTGCGGTGACTTCGTTGTTGAGCCAATACCAGTAGCACCATGGTTTGGTTTCCTCGGGTGGGTGCTGAAATCCCTTCTCAAAATCTCCGGCATGAACCAAGGATGACAGGACGCAGAATGCGCTCCCCCATAAAATCCCTGCTGTGATCAGCATATCTCGGTGTGGGTTTTTCATTCGCGGCTCTTTCTTTCTTGGTTGAATTGCTTTGGCTTGTTCCTGGTGCCGTGGGTTGCTCTTCTTGAAACAAAAACCGGCCCCACCTTGGAGAGGGGACCGGTTGATTGTAAAGTCCAGCGGTGTCCCGAGCACGGTGGGAATGTAGGAAGCGGGGAGATTCAGGTTTGATGCTCATTCCTCCGCCATCACCCGCACCGGCCCTAACAATCCGGACGGGATAAGCGGCTGGTTGGGATCGATTGGAATGTTGGTCTTTGTCCGCTTCTGGTCGGCCGGCAGTTTGCTGTCTCCAGCCAGCCGGTTTGGCCAGAGGTTGACGACGTCGATTTCCAGGTGGTTTTCGCCGGGTTTCACCGCCTTGCCGATATCGACGCGCCATGGATGACACCAGACCACGCCGAGATCCCGGCCGTTGAGTTTGACCCGTGCCATTTCCTTCACGGTTCCCAGGTCCAGAAACAACTTGGGAGAGAGATCGGCAGGAAGCTGGAAAACCTTTCGATACCTTGCTGTTCCGCTGAAATATTGAATCGCGGGCTCGGTCCGCTTGGTCCAGTCCTCCAATTGGTCGAAGACGAACCTGCCCTTGGCCGCATCGCCGCTGAGACCGTCTGTCGGATAGAACCACTTCGGGTCAAACCGCACCGTCCATGGTCCGGCGATTTCCATCACCGGCGTGACGGTCGGGAAATTTTTCACGGGTTTCGGGCTCTTGGTTTCCGTCTTGCGGCCTTTTTCCCTGAACACGACAAACAAACTTTGTTCGGGTTCAAAACTCATCGGGACCACCGTGCGACCGTCCTCCAATTCCTTGAAATCGGGCAAGGGACGCATCGTTCCATCGACCGGGTTCCACAACTCGGGCTGCATGCCGCTGACGCGGAAAATGAAATCCCCCTGAGCGGGTGGCCCCCCGCGGTGCACCACGAAATAGATCTCGGCATCGCCCGCGCGGCGATGAATGTAGTCAACCCAAGACGGACTTCCCCGGAACTCAAAATCGGGGGCGACTCCATCCGCCTGCAGGATGTCCCGCAGCGGTTTTTTCCAGAACACCCGGCCCTTGCCGTAGGCGCTCTCCAGGGTGGAGATGCCGTCGCATTTCCCCCACACCGCAGCGGCGATCTTCTGAATCTCCTGATCGCAGGCCGGGTAGTTCTTCAATCCCGGATCTGTTTCCGGACGCGGCCCGACAATCGTCGCTCCCGCTTTCACGAGGTCATGAATCTTAGTCGCCACGGCCACGGGCATGGTCTTGTTTTCTGGCAAAACGAGAAGCCGGTAACTCATCCCATCGGGCAGGACCAAGCGGCCGTTTTTCACCGACAATCGCGTCAGCAGCACTTCGGAGTTGCAGACGTCGTAGTCGTATCCTCCGCCGAGCGACGGATCGGTATGCTTGGACTCCACCAAATTCGGTGCTCCATCGCCGTTGTAATATAATACATCTGCGACAAACAATCCCGACTGCAACATCGCCTGGCAACGGCCCAAGTAGCTCAGCCATGGTTTGGCCCCGATCTGCCACCAGGTCACGTTCGGGTTGAAATGCGTGCCGGCACCATATTCGTATCCCGGCTTCCCATCCTGGGGTCTCGTCGCCGTCCAGGTATGAAATAGAAAACGGTTAATCCCCTCGCAGAACGCCATGTCGCCCACACTTTTCATCGTGACCGGCGAATCCTGCCAATGTCCACGGAACGAGGTAAACGCTTCAGCGGAGGCTGTTTTGCGCCCATAAATGTGTGCGGCCGTGGCCGTCTGTTTGCCCACCTTGCTCTGGTTGTTCTCCTTGAACAGGTCCATCCAGAATTCACCGCGCGGGCGATCGGTGCGGCCGAGGTTTTTCAAGCCGTCCATGCAAAGCGTCCCCGACCAACTCGGCCCGGCCGCCTCGGCGGCCAGCTCCATCTGATGACGATGGGTGAGCTCTGCCAGATAACCGTAATTATTATCCGCCATGCAATCGGCGATGGTCTTGCGGTAATCGTAAAGGAAGCGGTTGGTGATTTCCGCGCTGCCGACCAAGCGTCCCATCAGCGCGGGCAGATAGGGCGTCATGTCGTACCCGCGAAACCGCTTGAATTCCTCGAGCATCTTCGGCGTCCAGTTCGGGTAGCCATCCTCAAAGCTGTCCGTGCAGAAATATTTCAGCGTGTTTCCGACGTGCGGTCCGGCGGCATCGATGAGGATTTTTGCAAGTCCCGCCCAATGCTGATCCACGGCCTCCTTGCTGAACCAATCCACCTCCAGCCCGGCGCTACCGGGCATGGGCACCGCCACTTCATGCCCGATCAATCGGTGGCCGGTCCGGACAATCACCCAGTTCCCTTCCGGCACCTCCCACTCCAATCGCCCGTCTGGCGTCATCTTCGAGGTCAAATCGATCACGTCTTCCGGAGCGATGGGTTTGTCGCCGGGCGCGGCGGTCCATTGGGTCTGGGGGCGATCCATCGCTGTGCGGGCCGGATGAAAACAACTGGCATCTTCCCGGTTGCTTTTGGCCGGAAGCGATTGTGCCCGATCATCCGAAATGCGTCCGGCACCCGGGTCACGGAACGCCACGACCGCCGTGTCACGATAGTCCACCTTTTCCATCGGCAGATTGATGTACTTGGTCACAAAATTTTGGGGTGGCGAATCATATCCATCCTTCGGGCCGGGCAACGGCAGCACTTCAGAAATTTTCTTCGGCCCGGTCACCGTCGTTTCCGATTGCAGGTACCAGCGCCCTGCGTTCTCGGGCGTGATCCACGGTCCGCCCATGCACCAGCCGCCGCAGAGATTGACCCCGACTTCCAGGCCGAGGCGGTCGGCCTCCTGCAACGCGAAGCGATAGAGCTCGATCCACTCGGGAGAGAGATATTCGGGCCCCTCAGGAATCGGTCCGGCGGATCCGCAGTGCGGATTGCTGCAAACGAGCATCACCCCGCCCATCCCCTTGTCTCTGGCTTCCTCGAGATCGCGGGTGATTCCCGGCTTATCCATCAGGTTGTTGAACCACCACCAATAGCAGGACGGCCTGGCAGTCATGGGCGGATTCGTGAATTTCTCAGAAAGATCACCGCGTGTATGATCATTACTCTCAGGCTTATTCAGGTACTCCACAGCGAAAAGGTATACCCCGGCCGTCCAACCTATCATGCTCGGCATCTGGTATTCGTCCTTCACCTCGGTGGTGCCGGTTTCGGCATTATACTTCTCCCACAGGTCGCCCGTCTTTTGAAAATTGCGCGTGACCGTCGCGACGTACTTCCTGGCGATTCGCCGTGCATCCGCCTTGAACCCATAGCGGTCCAGCGCTTGGATCGCCAGCATTTGCAGCGGCGGCCAGGCGTTCGGGTAGTCCCACTGGTATGCGAATGGATGGTCGCGCTTCTCGCATGTCGATAAACCGTGGTCGAACTCGAGGACCGCGCGCATCTTCGCGACGACTCGTTCCGCCTGTTGCTGCGACGCGATGCCGGCAACCAGGGGGTACAGCGTTGCGCAACTCACCAGGTCACCCTGCCGCTTGTTCTTCCAGTCGTAATCCGTGTAGCACCCGAGCTTCTCGTTCCAGAGCAGTTCCTGGATCAGCGCTTTGCGCTTCTCCGCCTTCGCCAGCCACGCCTGCTCCTCGCCGTTGGCCAGGATCCGCGCGAACCATGCGAAGTTCATCTCGTAGATGTAGAGGTTGCTGTTCTGGTCGACGGGGCAGAAGTCCTCCGCCCGGCGGTCGTAGCGCGGCGTGAAGTCCCATGTCTCCGCCTCGCTCAGTGCCTGTCGGCTAAAGGCGAGCTGCTCCTCCCGCGTCGCGAGCGCCAGGCCCTTGAACCGATCCCGCGCAAGGTATTGGTAGAAATCCATCAGATAGGCCTCGGTCGCATCGTTGCCGCTGCGATTGAGGCCGCAGGGCGACATCCGTCTCGTCATCCAAAAGTCGTAATCTTTTTTCAACACTGCGACAGCGGACTTCAGCCACTCGGCGTCGGGCTTATCCTGATAGACATCGCGCACCATCTGCGAAAGGAATGGCGTCTGCGAGCGGTTGGCCATCGATAACCGGTTGGCCGACGGCACGATCCCAAGACGGTCGGTCATGATCAGGAAATTGTCCACGTTGTTCCGCGCCTGCCCAGTCATTCCGACGCGACGCAGGCCGTGATTGATGAAGTAGGTATCCCAGTAAAAGAGCTCCGGAAAAAAGTGCTTGATGCACGGCGATGTGTAGGGATGCGGCAAGCCTATCAAGTCGTCATCGCCGGTCTTATTCACCTTGACCGTTAGCGGAAACCCCTTGCGGACGTACTCGACCACCTCCGCCACACCCGTTGCATCATTCTCCGAAGCCATCCCGCCGGGCAACGCAATTAACGATAAAAACATGATAACCATCAAACGCCTCTTCATAATTCTGCCCTTTTCTGCTGATCTTGCTTTAAATCAATGCTTGCTCCCATTTACAAAAAAACCGGCCCCGCGCGCCGATGAGAAAAACGCGCGGGACCGGAGGTTCGATAGATAGACTTATTTGCTTATTCACGGTGATCAGCCGCGGATTCTCCTGCGATGCAGGCAGAGCCCCGCCGCGCCCGCGATCAGCATCAGACCGGAAGTCGGCTCGGGGATGATCTGGAGCGAGATGGAATCAACATTGAAGGTCGGACTATTGCCTGCGCGACCGAATCCCACCGCAGTGACATCATTGTCAGGCACGTTCACCGTGCCGATCTCCGTGCCATTTACGGAGAGTGTCGCCGTCCATGTTGCGGGGTTCGTATCCAACAACCACGACACCGTATTGTATCCAACATCGGTGTAGGAAAAACCATTAAGAGTCCACCCCGCAGCAGTATTCGTTCCCCAATCATTATTTGCGCCAATACGCACAAGCACAGAGGGCTTGATATCCGCATCCCACCAATCAACTGGATTAGCGAACGTACTATCGATTTGATTTCCGAGACCAATCACCATGTTATCGGTTATTTGATCGGCGACAACCGTCATGAGATACTGCTTACCGCTTTCGGGCGTGAAGGCCAGAAACGCATTGTATCCGCCGCCGGCTCCAGTGATTTGTGCAAGCCCTCCACTGCTCGTGGTAGTGGTTGCTGTATCGGCGGCGTTTTGCCATGTCAACCCACCCGGATAGTAGGTTGCATTGACAACCGTCGGCGTGGACCCGCTCAAAGAGCCGTCGCGGTTGAAGTCGTCACTGAACAGCACTGCCGCCTGCGCGACACTCGCCGATATCGTCACGACCGCCAACCCGGTGATCAGTTTGCCAAACACACTTGATTTAGGTTTCATGGTTTCTATCTAATTTTGTTGATATTAAGATTCTGTGGGGGTGCATTGATTGCCGAATTCGCTTTGCTGTGCCGACTCCGTAGTTCCAAGGCGACGACCGGACTATCTCGAAGTACGGCCGGGCTGTATATCGCCAAAGTTGGCGATGGGCGGCGGGTTTTTTTTATTTTATGGGAAGTGAGAGGGAGGAGTGAGGCTGGAGGATGAGTTTAGCGGGATGAGCGATGGTCATAGACCGATGCTACATTTCAATCAGTCGGCCTTGACGCGGACGAAGACCTTGCCGCCGGATGGCGGATCGGTCAGCTCCACGCTCACGATTTGCACTCCGGTTTGCGGGTCCGGGGCACCCGCCTCCTCCGTGACCACGGCGGGTTCGGTTCCCCAGCCCTGCAGGTCGGTGGAAACCCAGACCGTGTAAGTGAGTCCGCTGTTTGCAAGTCGGCTATAACTGAACACTCCGAGGGTCGAGAGCTCGCTGACGTCGGTGATCGGATTGACGGACGCCCCGGAAGTCGGATCGAGACCAAAGGCGAACTCATCGAAGTTGCTCACCCCGTCGCCGTCGTTGTCGCCGGCCGGATTGCTCAGGTCCGCGGTGGGATAACCGGCGTCCCAGTCATCATACGGTGTGGACGGCTCCTCGGAGATGATCTGGAGCGAGATGGAATCAACATTGAAGGTCGGACCGTTGCCTGCGCGACCGAATCCCACCGCAGTGACATCATTGTCAGGCACGTCCACCGTGCCGATCTCCGTGCCATTTACGGAGAGTGTCGCCGTCCATGTTGCGGGGTTCGTATCCAACAACCACGACACCGTATTGTATCCAACATCGGTGTAGGAAAAACCATTAAGAGTCCACCCCGCAGCAGTATTCGTTCCCCAATCATTATTTGCGCCAATACGCACAAGCACAGAGGGCTTGATATCCGCATCCCACCAATCAACTGGATTAGCGAACGTACTATCGATTTGATTTCCGAGACCAATCACCATGTTATCGGTTATTTGATCGGCGACAACCGTCATGAGATACTGCTTACCGCTTTCGGGCGTGAAGGCCAGAAACGCATTGTATCCGCCGCCGGCTCCAGTGATTTGTGCAAGCCCTCCACTGCTCGTGGTAGTGGTTGCTGTATCGGCGGCGTTTTGCCATGTCAACCCACCCGGATAGTAGGTTGCATTGACAACCGTCGGCGTGGACCCGCTCAAAGAGCCGTCGCGGTTGAAGTCGTCACTGAAGAGCGTGATCACATCCGCCTGCGCGACACTCGCCGAGATCGTCACGACCGCCAACCCGGCGATCAGTTTGCCAAACACACGTGATTTAGGTTTCATGGTTTCTGTGGAATTTTGTGGGTATTAGGATTTCTGTGGGGGTGCATTGACTGCCGGATGCGCTTTGATGTGCCGACTCCGTAGTTCCAAGAGGACCAGACTATCGCGAAATACGGCCGGGCTGTATATCGCCAAAGTTGGCGATGGGCGGACGTGAACACCGACTTCGCTAACACCCTCCCGTTACACGGGACAGTTTCAGGCGGCGGGCAGAAGACCCCGCGCCACGTGGCCCGGGGTCTTCTGCGGGTGCGTCGGCCTGAACCGCGCCCGCAAACAACGCCAACATCACGGCACTACACAAAAATCTTCATTCGCGGCATATTCCTTGCTCCGTGGGTTGTTCTTCTTGAAACAAAAACCGGCCCCACCTTGGAGGGAGGGCCGGTTGTTTGTAAAGTCGAGTGATGTCCCACTCGCAGTGATCAGCCACGGATTCTCCTGCGACGCAGGCAGAGCCCCGCCGCGCCCGCAATCACCATCAGACCGGAAGCCGGCTCGGGGATGACGGCAGCGAATGATACGGCGGCCGCAACCGGGCGGTTGCCTTCGGCACCTCCGGTAAACCCAAAACTCGTACGAGTAGCCGGATCCGGCTCGATGAAATAAGCGGATGCTGCATTCGCGCCCCCCGAGCTACCAATATTTGCGGAGAAGATATCGGTCGACGGATCCCCAGGATTAATCAGGCTGCCCGTGTCCGCGTTTGTGGAAAACGACCCCAGCACCAGGCTGCCCACGTCAATCGTTAGCGTTCCGGAATTCAAACCCGTCGCGCCCGAAGAGTCCAAAAAGCCGGACGCCGCACCGCTGATGGAGAGAGCGGAAAAGCCAGACGACACAGCGGTATGCGATCCCGCAAAGGTTACGACAATATCCCCGCTTGAGGCCGTGGGATTATCCAAATACCAAATGCTCGCATTTTGGACAGCATCACCTGTTATAATATTCTCGATGGAGGTCAGTGCCTGTCCATCAAAGGTGATGCTTGCCACTGTACCATTCTCACCCCCCGTGGTGACCACGAGCTTGGTGCCGCCCGAAAGGCTGAAGCCGGAGATCGTGCCCACACCAGTGACGAAGTCGGTATTTTGTATGACAATAGCCGCCTGCGCGACACTCGCCGACATCGTCACGACCGCCAACCCGGCGATCAGTTTGCCAAACACACGTGATTTAGGTTTCATGGTTTCTGTCGAATTTTGTGGGTATTAGGATTTCTGTGGGGGTGCATTGACTGCCGGATTCGCTTTGCTGTTCCGACTCCGTAGTTCCAATAGGATCGGACTATCTCGAAATACGGCCGGGTTGTATATCGCCAAAATTGGCGATGGGCGGCGGGGGAGCCCAACCCACCAAAAGCGGGTTTTTTGCGACGGCGATGGCCCGTCCGGGCGGCCCTGGGTCGGAAAATGCCGGTTACCGGCCGAGATACTTCGCCACGGCCTCCCCGCGGGAGCGAACATGCAATTTTTCGTAGATGTGGCGAATGTGGGTGTGGATGGTGTGCCAACTGACGTCCAGTTGCTCGGCGATCTCTTTGTAGGTGTGGCCCTGGGATAGGAAGTCAAGCACGGTGGCTTCGCGTTCGGTCAGTCCACCATCGAAAGGAATCCGGGGGGGGGCCGCCTGTGGTGGGTTGAACGTCTGGATCACTTTGCGGGCAATGCTGCCGGTCATGGGCGACCCGCCGGCATCGACTTCCCGCACCGCCTTGATCAATTCGTCGGCCCGAACGGGTTTGTGCAAATAGCCGACAGCGCCCATCTTGAGGGAGTTAAAGATCGTTGCGTCGTCGTCATGCACCGTCAACATCACCACCAGCACGTCCGGCATCTTCTCCACCAACCGGCGCACGCACTCCACGCCGTCGATGCCGGGCAGGTTGATGTCCATGAGCACCACCCGAGGCCGTAACAGAGGCAATTGCTCCAGCGCTTCCTCGCCTGTGGCGCAGGCGGCAAGGCACTGGATGCCGTCCATATCGCGAAAGATTTCCGTGAGCGAGGTGCGGACGTTGACGCTGTCCTCGACGATGGCGACGGTGATGCCCGGTTGTTTCCTGATACTCATTTTCTTTGAATCATGGTGATGATGACAGCCGCAGGGTCAGTCGGACTCGTGTCCCGAGCCCATCGGCGCCGGGCAAGAGCTCGCAATGTCCGCCGTGCCGTTGCAGCCGCTGGGACATATTGCGCAACCCGTCCTGATCGGGCGAGATTTTTCCATCCGTCATTCCCTGGCCGTCGTCCTCGATCTCCACCACCAGTGCGCCCGGAGGAAGCAAGACGCGGATGATGACCCGCGTCGCGTTTGCGTGGCGAACGACGTTGTGGAGAGCTTCCTTGGTCGCGAGAAACAGATCGTGGCGTTTCGCCGAGGGCAGCGCGATGTGCGGTAGTTCGAGCGCCACTGCCAGTCGGCAGCGGATCCCGGCCAGCGAAAGAAATTCCTGCGCGTATTTGCACAGGTATTGGACGAAGCTGTCCAGAGTGTCATGCGCCGGGCTGATGGCCCAGATCACGGCGTCCAATTGTCGGGATAGATCGTGTGCGGAGGAAAACACCTTCTTTAAATGATCGCGCACCTTCTCCGGGTTGTGGAGATGGCGCTGGGACAGTTCACTGAGTAGGCCGATTTGCGTGAGGTCGGCACCGAGTTGGTCATGCAAGTCCTGCGCAATCCGGGCCCGTTCCGTGGCCAAGGCATTTTGACGCTGAAGTTGCACGCCGCGCATCCATCGCCAGCCGCCGAACAATAGGCTGGCCGCCACCAAGGCGATCAACCCCCAGAACCAGACTTGTCGCATCATTGGCAAGACGATCCCCAGTTCCACCCGCTGCGGTGCGCCGAGCCGCCGGTCCTGCACGTTGATCCGCCAGACGTTCTCGCCGGCACTGAAAACGCCCGACACCATGCAGCCGGCCGACTTTTTCACAATGGGCATCCACCGGCTATAGATGAACAAATCCCCCTCACGGGCACCCGCATCGGTCAGTTGAATTTCCATTCCGCTCCGCGAATAGGCAACTTTTTTGATTTCCGCGGCACCACAGTAAATATGCAGGTTCGAGCCAATGAGGACGGGCCGGTTGGGCGTCCGATCCAGATCGGTAAACACGAGATGCTGCGAGGCCGATGGCCCCAGCCGGTGGGTCATCCACTCACGTTTGGCGACCCCGAGATAACGATTGTCCCAGAACGACCATACGGCGTACCGGCGGTGAGGATCCATCCCGGCCTGCGCAAAATCCAGCGCGATGGGTTGTTCCTTGTCGCTGGGATTCCACAACAGCGCCACGGTCGAGTCGCCCCATTCACGGCGGACGTGCCCGACCAACCGGGGCCACTCCTTGCTCGTACACAGGTCCAACACTTCGGTTCGTTCAGTCGCCGGGGGCGTCATGACCTCGACATTGCGCCAATACGGTTTGAAACTCTCCCAGTACCAGGGGTCCGAGGTGATGGCTGTGCCACAGGACAGGCCGACCATGCTCATCCAAGTTCTCACCAGCGGCCAGCCGCCGGCAATGGCGCTGATGTTGTTGATGTCCGTTCCAGCATAGAAGGTGTCGTTGTCCACTGCAAACCAGCGGCCGTTGAGTTGGAAGGAGCGAAGCACATCGTCCATGGCAGCGCGGAGGTCGCTGCGCATCGCGTCGCGGCCGATGCGGCTCGCATCCACCAGACCCACTACGGCACGATTCGGATAATGGGGAGGGAAGCCGGACAAGAGGTAGGAATCCTCGCCGACCGCCTGGCGGATGAAGGCATAATAATCCCGCAAGCTTTCAAAAGAAGTGCGCTTCCCCCCACTCCCCCTCACGGAGAAGTAGTAGATGATTTTCAGGTAAGTGAACCCGTCCTGCACTGCGCGTCGGATGGATTCCGTCACCTCCGGCCTCATCTTTGGCGCGGCAAGTTCAATCGGTTGATCAAAAATCAGTCGCAACCCAAACCGCGCCCCGATTGCGGCCACACTTTGTTGGCACGACAACACGGCGGCAGGAGACACTCTTTCCTCGATCTGAATGACGCCGGGCCGCAAACGTCCATCAGACTGCCGCACCGCCTCCGTCACCTCACCCAGCTCCTGCCGGACGTCCTTCTTCTCCAGGAAATTCCAGTTGTTCCAGCCGGTCAGTGCCCCCTTGTCCGTGCGCGCGCCGTGCGATTGCGCCACCCACGCAGCCCAATGTGCGAGGGCCGACTGGGGTTTCTCCATCACCAGCGCCACCTGCTGCCCCCAGCGGGTTTCGCCGGGATCGACCCGCACGCGGCTCATGTCCGCCACGAAATCAAACGCGATCTTCCCTTCGCCACCAGGCGCAAACTGCGCGTTGACGAAGGCCACCGGGTCGCCCGCCGGTCCGAAGAGAAACCCGACGCCATCGCGGCGATAGAACCCGCCGTATTCATGCACATCGAGCGGATCCTTGAACTCGTTGAGTGGCGTCAACATGGGTGTCAGCGGATTCAATCCGGTCAGCAACCACTCCGCAGGATTGTCCACCACCCGAAACTCCGCTGCCACCGGCGTCAATGCCACCAGATTGAATGGCTCCTTGCCGGTATTGCGAATGCCCGCCCTCGCCCACACTCCCGCGTTCCCAGGTGCGTGATCGAACCGGAAGAGAAGTTCTATCCCAGCCTGCGGAAACGAAATCGTCGTCACTTCACCGGGGCTCACCTGGCCTTCAGACGACGACAGCTCCAGCGGTTCTCCGCCGCGCTCAATCGTCGCCGACCAGCCCGCTTGGAAACCGTTCAACCCGTTTGCCGTCACGCGGAATGACCGTCCATCATCTGCCATCCTGGCACCCACCGGCGTGGATTCCTCAGCGGTCGCAAGTGCGAACCGCGCCGGCAGCAGCAAGCACAGCGCCGCCGCTACCGGCACGAATCCATGGTGGAATCCTTTCCGCATCTCCACAGCCATAGCCACGAGGTCTCCCTCGTGGCAAGCGTGCACCCGCGCCCGGTGGTCCGACTCCGCCGGCGGCCGGCCGCAAACTGCCGACGAGCGGTGAAAAAATACAGTTGAACCCGAAATCCGTAGTTAACCGCGCACGGCTCCGTCCTGATTGCCGCTGCGTTGGAAGACCGTGCTGTCGAGATCCAGGCCAAAGCTCTGCGCTGGAACGAGCCACGACAGGGCGAGCAACCACTTCCACAGCGGACACCAGAACTCCTCGATTTGGCACAGGCGGAAACAGGTGAACAGGTTGCACACCGTGTCGGTGCCGGAAAAATGCCCGATGCCGAGCAACGCATGCAAGGCCTTGTCGGCACGCAACCAGTCGGTGTGGGCGAGGCGGCGGCCTCCGGCTACCATTGATACCATGAAAGCCACCAACGTTTGGGCCGGAGCGATCGCATTGGGGCTGTTTTGGGTTAAGCCCTTTGTCATTTTCATTCCCAGAGCTAGTCCACCGTCCCGCGGATGACCGTCCGCAGACTAACAGGTCCGACGATCTTCGGCTGGCCTTGTGAGGTCGATGTCACCAGCACCTTCAACCGATTCTCACCGGATTTCAGCGAATCGGTGACGTCCAGCGTGAATGGCGGCATCCAGAGTGTTGCGTAATCCTTGCCGTTCAGGGTGACTTTGGCCATCACCTCCACCGGGCCGAGATCGAGTTCCACCTGTTGTCCCTTTCCGAATCCCGCCGGGACGGTGAACGTTGTCTCGTGAAACACCGAAAAACCCTGTGCGTCCTTGCGGGTGGTTGCCCACTGGTCCGGGAGCGGCAGGGTGGACGATTCCCGGGTGAGTTTCAACTGCTTCTCCGCGCCATCGCTCATCACAAGGGTGTAGCTACCGGATTTTGCAGCGCGGGCCGTGAGCCGGCCCTGGTTGTCACGAAACAGATCCAGCTCGTTGGCGCCCACGGCCCGGCCGTCTGCCAACACGTCCAGCACGGACGGTCGGGTCTCGGTTTTGCGAAAGACAATGAAGAACGCATCAGACGAGTCCCTGACGTCGATTGTGATCCGCGTGCCTTCGCCGTCGGTGCGGTAGCGGGCCAGCGTTCGGATTTCTCCGGTGACAGGGTGAAACAATTCGGGTGTTTTGCCATGAACACGCAAGGTCGCCTCGAAGGTGCCGGCTTTGCCGAAGTTGGACAGGAAGAAAATCATGCCATCGTCCAACCGCCGCGCTTTCCAGCGGATCGGACAGGTTTCGCCTCTCACGAGTGGCCTGATTCCCAGCTCTAGCAGCTTATCCGTCGGCACCGGCACATGGTCCACAATGGGAACACCCGCATTCTTGAGTTCCTCCAACCGCGCGCGCACCTGTGGACGCATCGTCTGGCTGGCATGTGGATGCATGGCCAGCACCCGGTAGCGACTGGAAATGCGGTTGGGGTTCTTCTCGTCATGGACGATCATCTGTTCATCCTTCGCCTGCACCGTGCGCAGCAGGGCATCGGAGCCCATGTAATCGAAGTCGTAGCCGCCCGGCACGGGATTTGCCGGACCGGTCATCTGCGGGGCGAAGTCGCCGACATACACCGCCACATCCGCCGCCGGCTCGCCCATTTGCAACATGTAGTGGACGCGCTGAAGGTATTTCACCCAGTCGCGCGACTGCGTGAACCACGGATTGTTGCGATGTGCCGCGGTGCCGAACCCCGGATTCCTGCCCGGCACGCCGTCGCGTGGCTGATGAGTGTTGGTGCTCAGCACAAAATGATTGATGCCCTCACAGAACAATTGCTCGCCGCGTGCCTTGATCGAATAGGGATGATGATTCAGATCCAGGAAACTGGTGAACGCCTCACAGTAGACCCGTTGTTTGCCGTAGATGTGGGCGGCGGAGCTTGCGGCCCGGCACTCGATCTGGCCCAGATTCCAATTCGTCCAGAACTCGCCACCGATCTCGTCGGCATAGCCGCCATAGATCAGGAACTCGCCCGGAAAGCCCCAGTGCCCGTAGTTCTCGCACCAGAGTTTCAAACCGTTGCGATTCGCGATGTCACGCAACCCGCCGACATACTCCGTGGCGATCATGTCCGCAAGGGTCCGGCGCAGATCCCAGAGGAATTGATCGGAGATCTTCGCGCTATCCACCACGCGTCCAGTGAACACCGGCAGCAGGGGGATCGGATCATACCCGTTGCGCTTCTCGAACGCCTGATCGAAGTTGTCCGTCCAGTTCTGGGAACCCACCTCATAGCTGTCGATCGTGACGCCGGTGAAGGCCACGCGTTCCTCGGGCGAGAGGCGCTTGAGGATATCGCCCATCATGGAATCGAAATGATGCTCCACGTGCTTCCGGCTCAACTTATCCACTTCCAGCCCGGTGGCCTCCGGCGCGGCGGGAGTGTTTTGCTTCCCCGTCGTGACCATGCCGAAATAAAGGATCGTCCAGTCGCCCGACGGCAGCGTGCAGGTGAGCACCCCGTCGCCGCCGAGCTTGTCGGATAGGTTGAGAATTTCATCCCGCCGGATCAAGATCGAGGGGTCGCCCGGTTCGGCGCTTTCTGCGAAGCGATAGGAATCCCAGGAAGGACTCGGTGTCGGGTGGAGCCGACCCATTTGCTTTTCAATCACCTGTGCGACCTGCGGCTCGGAAGTCAGGGTGACTCGCTGTCCATCGAGGTTGCAGGGTTCGAGCACGAACTCCCGGGCGGTGACGTCCTTGAAACTATAGGTGCGGATGCTATCGGGCAGAAAGTCCGTCTGGGGATTCCGCGTGCCTGGATGAATCTCGGCAATCAACTCCCGGCGGCCGTTCACTACGGCGTGGAGCCGTGCGTTCACCTGTCCCTCCACGATTAGCGCCCGTGCTGTGAATAGCTCCGAGTGCTGGAAGTGAAGGGCCTCCTGTTTCTGCGAACCCGTCAATCCCCACGGGGCCATTGAAACCGGCCCGAGCACACGTGCCGTTTGCCAGCCGTCCGGATGCTTCACGTTTTCCCGCCAGCCGTCCGCTTCCACGGTGCTTGCCAGCCATGTGCCGTCGGTAGTTAGCGCCTGCGCATTGCCATCCTTGCCGAACAAGCCGACCGCCGCGATCAATCCGGCCGCACCGGCTTCATGGTTTGTTGCGGAAACCGCGATGACGTTCACGCCCTTTCTCAGATGCGCAAGGATGGAAAACTCCTCCGGTTGGTTCCATTCGGAGCCTTGGTGTACTTCCTTGCCGTTGATCCAGAGCACATGGGCGTTATCGGCGGAAATCATCATGCGCGCATCTGCTAGAGTAGCAGGATCGAGCTCCAACGCGTGACGGAAATAGCGTGTGCCAACCGGCGCGCTGCGAGCCCCGTCCTCAGCCGGGTGCCAGATCCACGAGGCCGCCGTTAGGTCGACCTTTCCCGCCGGGACCGGGGGAGGGGTGCCATGGACGGCCACATGCGGCTTGCGCGGAACCGCCAGCACCGCCACATCCTGAACGAGCGGCTGGCTGTCCGGACGAATCTTCTGTGAGAACGAGCCGCCTTGTGCCGGAATTTCATTCCACGTGATGCGCCGCATCGATTGTTCCGGCTTGATCCACGGCCCGCCGCTCTGACTCCAGCCGGGGCCGTTGAACATGTAGAGTTCCACGCCGACGCGCGCGGCTTCTGCCATCGCATGACGCGTCAGCTCATACCACTCGGGCGAGAATACCTTCACATTCCCCTGCTTGGCGCTTCCGAGATCGGTGTGAACATTGCCGATCATCGCCAGCCGGATGCCGACACTCGCCATCGTCTCCAGGTCCTTGGTGATCCCCTCCGCAGTGTAGTCGTTGTTCAGCCAATACCAGTAACACCAAGGCTTGGTATCATCCGGCGGGTTGCGGAAGGATAACGCCACTTCGTCGGCCGGCAGGACCGACGCACCGAGCAGCATGGCCAGCAAGGCAACTGCGATTTTTCTACTATTTTTCATGGCGCGACATGCTGACCCACGTGATGCGCCATGAACATGTGCAATCCCTTGATCGGCAATTGAGAGTTTTCTAAGATGTGGATGTTGGTCGGACGCTGGCGGATCTGTCGTTCGAGCGATGCCTGATGCACCAATCCACCCACGCCCGTTCCGGCTCATTCGGCCTTGACCTGGACAAACCTTGTGTTGGATGGTGGTTCTTGGACAGGCAGCTCTACGAGCACGGTTTGCACGCCGGTTACCAGGTCAGGCTCGCCCGATTCCTGAAGCGCACCGGGTTGCTCCACCCAAGTCTCGAGATCGACGGAGGTCCAGATGCTGTAACTCAATCCGCTGTTGGCGTAGCGGGTGTAGCTGAATAATCTGTCACTTTCAAGCTGTGTGAAGTCACTGATCGGATTGACCGAGGTTCCGCTGGTTGGATCCAATCCAAAGGCGAATTCCTCGAAGTTGGTCATGCCGTCACCGTCCGGATCGTGTGTCGGGTCGGTGTCGGTGAATGTGTTGGCGAAGTTTCCGGTTGACCAGATGTCATACGGGGTTTCTTCACCGACAAGTTCGATCACACGGATGGCATTGAGTTGTGCCATGTTCCAAACCGGTTCGCCAGCCCCGCTGAGCAGCGGCACGACCGAGAGCGCGGTCGAATTGGACAAGGTGCCCGAAAAAACCACAAAACCATTGTCCGGGTAGGTGCCCACCACGGCGCTGGCCGAGTCATTGGTGCCACCGAGCACCCGCATCATCGCTTGACGCCCGATGATCACCGGATTGGTGCGGTTGTCCGCAACAAGATACTGAATGAGATATTGTTTGGTTGGATCAAAACCCGAAAGGGTGACGAACTGAGTGGTCAAGTCTCCGTGACTGTTTATCCAACCCGACCCCAGAACAGGGGTGCCACCATCATAGAGGCCAGTGTCGCCTGCCTGCATCACTTTCGACGGATCACTGCCCGATGCAATGGAGATCGCGCCGGCCGTGCCGCCCGTCGGTGGCACATTCGTCCAGGTTTCCCCCCAAACCTCGGTACCACCCGCTGTCGCACGGAGGTTGAAATTCGCAATGGAAGTGCCGGTCTGGAACGTGGTGCTGTCAAAGGCTTCTGTCGTCGGAGCATTCCAAACCATGGCCAGCGGATCGAAAACCATTACATTGACGGCCGCCGAAGTTGTGGTCAGACCGCCGTTGTCGAGCGCTTCCGCAGTAATCACATGGGCACCGGGTTGGACGTTCGTCCACGACGCGCCGTACGGACTGGTGGTGTCGCTTTCCAATAAGTTTCCGTCCACATAGAAATCCACCTGGGTGATCGATCCGTCGTCAGTGGCGCTGGCACTCACCGACACAGTCGAGCCCATGACCACGGTGCTTCCATCCGCCGGAGCAGTGATGGCAACCACCGGTGCCTGGTTGGCCGCGACGGTAAATGTGGTCGGAGTCGCCACCGTGGTGGCCGAGCCGCTGGCGCTGTCGGTGACCTCGGCGTAAATGTGATACGTGCCCGCCGGCGGCGTGCCAAGATCGACTTGATAGGGAGGCGCCGTCACCTCAGAGCCATACTGGGCATAAGATCCTGTTAGATCCGTAAAGAACCTGACGGTGTAGGGAGCCGTGCCGCCCCAAACCGTGGCACTGGCAATGACTGGAGTGTAGGCCGAATACGCCTGGTTGTCGGCAGGGCTGGCGAGGGCGATTCCCACCTGCGCGGGATCGGACTCATAGGCAATGATGACAATGCCGGAACCACCGGCACCGGCCGCGCCAGGCAGGTTATTCCCCTGACCGCCGCCGCCACCACCCGTGTTTGGCGTGCCGGAGGTGACCAAGGGGGCGTTGATGTCGCCGCCGCCGCTGCCGCCTCCGCCCTGACCGCCGGTGCCAACGGTGCTTTCGCCATAAACACCGCCGCCGCCACCGCCGGCATACCATGTTAGAAAGCCGGTGATCTCGCTGGAAATCCCGATCCCGCCATTGCCAACCATGGTGTTGGAACTACTGGTGCCTACGGCGCCTGCGCCGCCGCCGCCGCCGGTGCGCCACGCCGGCCAACCCGCCCCCATTGCGCCGCCGTCGTTACCTTGGCCGCTCGTTCCGGCACCGCCGGTTCCTGCCGAAGTCACATAGGATGCGCCACCGCCAGAGCCGCCCGCACTCCCGTTTGGCGTGGTGCCCTGATTCGATGCGCCACCGCCACCGCCGTAAGCAATCAGAGATCCGAAGACGCTATTCCCGCCATTGGTACCCGTGACGCCACCGATGCCGCCCGCTCCGCCCTCGCCAATGGTCACGGAATACGAGCCTTCGGTCAGCGCGAAGCTGCCGTTAGACAACAACCCTCCCGCACCGCCGCCACCGCCGGTGCTGCCACCGCCGCCGCCGCCACCACCAACCACCAGCACCTCTGCGGAAGTGACTCCAGGCGGCACAGTCCACTCGCCCGCGCCACCCGTGAACTTGACAATCGTGTAGCCTGGACGGGTGACGGTATCCGCAGTCCACGTCAACGCTGCCGTTGCGATACCCGCCGTGGCGAGCGTGGCCGCCAGTGCGGCGAACATTTTCCCAAACAGTTGTTTTCTCATTCTTACAGTCCTTTCTTATAATGAACTTTGAAATCCGGTTGAGGTTCGGGCATGATCAACGGTGCGTCCGCGAGCGGCGGAAGACCAGCGGAACCAATGCGAGGCCTGCCAGTGCCCATGTGCCCGGTTCAGGAATCGTCTGATAGGCCACAATCACCACGCCGGAACCGCCGTTGCCGCCGATGGAGGTCCACCCGCCGCCGCCGCCGCTGCCCGTATTGGCCGCGCCGTCTGTGCCAGCAACTCCATTTTCAAGAGACGATCCGCCAATGCCGCTGCCACCATATGATGCCGGACCACCCCCGCCGGCGGCGTAGAAAAGCAACGAACCGGTGATGTCATACGCCAAGCCGATCCCACCGGTAACAGTACCACTATTACCAGGGTAAGGTAATCCAGCTCCTCCCGCGCCGCCGCCGCCAGCGAAAGACGCGCCGCCGCCGGCATTACCAAATCCGCCGGAAGCAGAACCGGGCTGCAGAGCAGCGCCAGCAGGATTTTGGGTGGCCGCGCCACCGCCAGATCCCCCATCAAAGCCGTATTCCTGAGCGCCGCCGCCGCCACGGCCGCCTCCGATAGCGGTCAGAGTATCGAATAGCGAATCCGAACCGTTGAAGTTGGCCGTGCCGCCCGCGCCGACCTCGATCGAAATGTTCGCGCCCGGGGTTACGGAATAGCCGGATCCCAGGTTGATGGTATTGGCCCCGTAGTAGATCAGTCCGCCCGCGCCGCCGCCACCGCCATTTCCGGCTGTATTGCCGCCGCCACCACCGCCGCCCACCACCAGCACCTCGATGGTGGTGACCCCGATCGGCACAGTCCACTCGCCGGAACCCGCCGTGAACATGACAACGGTGTAACCCGGACGGCTGACGGTATCCGTGCTCAAAACCAGCGCGGCAGGGGCGATACCCGCTGTTAGCGCCGTGACCGCCAGCGCGGTGAAGATGGCTCCTGATTTGGGGGGGCTCATAGATATTCTTTTTGATTTAGGGGTTTTCATAGTCATTCTCTGAGTTGCGGGAGCGGATCCCGGTTGGATTTTTCTAAGATGTTGATGGGATGTTGGTTCTTTGGTTCGGGCTTTCCGCTACGCGGAGGCACCAGCCATTATCAGACAATCTGCCATTTTTACGAAGGCAATCAACGTGATTTCACCCTGAGTTTGCGCCATAATTCATTCAGGAATTCAGCATTATAAAAGAGTGAATTCTCGATTATTTTGTGAATTTAGCACAAGCTGGCACCCAGATGGACAATCATGAAAAGCAGAAATTGCGCCTTGCCATCCGATGTTCCGGGTGTTCATTTTGCCGGTCTGTCGATCCGCATCAAAATGAACCAGCGAAATCAACATCATTACCTCCCCGTGGATGACCGGACGGCGGAGTGGGGGTTTTACCTGACCACCGCCGGGCGCATCTTGGATCCCGTAAAGCCGGACCTGCCCTATGGCGTGCACCCTGAGATGTACTTGTTTGACTATGGTCCCGCATCGAGCCGTGCGGCGGGCAAGAGGTCGCCAAGGGCGAGCGGGCGGATTCTACCTGAGTTTGCCGTGATCTACATCACTGATACCCACGCAACATTTGAGTCGGACGAAACCGGAGTGGTCGAATTCAACGAGCCGACGTTGCTGTTCCTCTTTCCCGGTGTCTGGCACCGCTATCGGCCGGTGGGCAGGGAAGCGATGAAGATGCGCTGGCTCGGCTTCAACGGCGTCATCGCCTATCGATTGTTAGAGAGGGAGTTCATTACGCCGGCAACCGCAGTGCGCTCAGCGGCGACTCCGCAGCTGTTGACCGCCGCTTTCGATCGCATGGTCGATCGGGTGGCCGCCAATCCCGCCGCAGACCCCATTCTGCTCTCCATGCGCGCCATGGATTTGTTGGCTGATTGCATCGAGTCGGCCCAGGAAGGAGTGATGAAGAAGGCGACGGAGGACGCAAAGGCCGCGAAAAATGCGAGCGACGCGCAAGACAGCGGAGAGTTCATGGGCCGGGTGCTCGATGTCATCTGGACCAGCAGCCACCGGGGGCTGACGATTGACCAGTTGTGTCATTTGGTTGGAGCGCCCCGACGTACCGTTGAGCGGCGGTTTCGCGCGGCCCGCGGTCACAGCCTGCTCACCGAGGTCAACTTATGCCGGTGCCGCCGCGCCCGGCTGTTTCTGGAGACGACGGACCTGCCGGTGAAAAATGTCTGCTGGCTGGCAGGCTTCAGCAACACCGAGCAAATGCGCGTGATTTTCCTCCAGCTCCTGGGGATGACGCCGACCCACTATCGCCGAAACCACCGAAGCAGGCATTCCTGCGGCAGCTGATTCTCCGGGTGTGATGGGCGGGCGCATCGGATGCAATTTACCATGCGTCTCAGAACGGTTTCGGGCACCGCCCACATTCGTCCCGCCAGTGCCCCCGATTTTCTATCAGTGGAACAACGGTCACGGATCCTTGATTCGTTCCAGCACGAGAATCCAGTCCTGGGGCGAGGGGACGTTCTTTTTGAAGCTGACCGGTGCCGCGGTTTGATCCCCTGGCTTCGCAGTCGCCGCGATCACGCCTTGGTCGAAGCGTCTTCCGGTGGCGGGGTCGAAATAGTAGGCGCGCCAATTGACATCCGGCTCGAGTCCGGTCACCTGGGGGCCGTCCCAGTTGTAGATATTGCGCCGGGGCTTGTAGATGAAACGGACCTCGCCGGGAATTCCTGCTGCGTAGCAGCCGGCCTCCGTCCATTCGGGATGCGGCTCGAATCGCTCCCACGGATACTTTTCCAGAAGTTGTTTTGCGATGCCGAGCTGGGCGGCACCCGGGTAGTTCATGCCTTCTTTCCAAGTCGTCCAGTCATAGACTTGTCCGCCGAAGGCACCACGGACTCCGGGATCGCCCTCCACCCCCGCATGCCAGATACCGGCCGCGCCATAGGTATGGCCCGCCGCCCCATTCAGGATGCTCATCCAGAAAATGTGCCGTTGCACATCGCCGAACCCCTGCTGCATGTGGCCTTCATAGCACGTTTCACCGACGATCACCGGCATGGGAGGCGACACCTGGCGTGCTGAAACGACCAGACCGCGCGAGTTCGGGGAGACCGCCTCGCGCTCGTCGTGGTTTCCGCCGACCATGTCGAAGTCGATCACCACATCATCTCCCGGTGTGCCACGTCGCCCGATGGCGGTATGGGCGGTCAGCGGGTGACGGTAGGGATCGATGGAGCGCAGGTATTTCGCCAGATCGGCCCACGGACCGACGCCCCACTTGGTTTCGTTCGGAACCTCGCCCGCCAGAATCCAGAACACCGGATAGGCGCTGTAGCGCGCGACCAGATACCGGCAATGCCGCTTCAGGCCTTCCAACCCGATGCCCTGCATGCTGTCGCAATCCCCGCGTCCCCACGAGCTGACGATGGCGGGAGAGATGCCGTTCTCTACAAGATGATTCAGGCGCCGGTCGGCGAAGTCGAAATAGCGGGGATTCACGCGGTCGAAGGCGGCGGACGCATAGGGTTTCCCGCCTTCGTTCTCCCAGCGCTCCTGAAAGAAGTCCTCATCCGGATAGGGCCCGCAAACGATCTGTACCACATTGAATCCCTTGGCCTTTCGATCTGCGGTGAGTTCCTGGAAACCCTCCCACGTCATCCGTTTGCAAAGGCATTTCCACCAGGTGTCGCCAAGCCAGAAAAACGGTGTCCCGTCCGCGTGTTCGAAGTGTCGTCCGTTGGCGGCCACCCGCGGAAACCCGTGCCGGATCAAAGGGTTCGCGCCAGTGTATTCACCGACTTTGAGCGGCTGTGCCTTGCCATTGAGATCCGTGTTTTCCTTGTCGCTGCATTCGACGCGGTATTCGTAATTCCCCTGTTCCGGCGGGGCAAAGCGGACGGTCCATGTGCTTTCCCCGGCCCAGAACGCAGGAATCAGCCAGCGCTGGTTGTCGCGGGTGAAAACCACGTTCACTTCCACGTCGAGGAACGGGTTGGCATAGGCTTTCGTGCTCTCAAACGAGGTTTCGAAAACCTCCCATTGGGCGACATCCGCTGCCTCCACTTCAACAGGCGGGACGAAGAACGCAACGGCGGCGATCAGGAACAACGCGGGCTTTTGCATGAGGAGGTGAATTTTTTGTTAGAATTGTGTCGAAGTATCAGGTGGCTGGTTTCCACAGTCGGCGCACCACCCACAGGGCGAAGTCTGCCTCGTCGCCTAAGGAATGCAACGCGGTTCGACCATGTTTTTGCGCCATCCACCGCCCTGACGAGAACGTCTATTGAAATTTGCTCATGGGTTGTTCCATTCGCAACTCATTCGCCGGACCGCTCGGAGAACCGGTCCCTGCCTTTGCGGACTGTTGCGGAACGCTCTGGGCAGGAGCGTCGATATCTCATCGACTGAGTGCGGGTGACATGTTGTTGCCTGAAACGAGGAGGCGGACAGAATGTCTGTATCACACAGCATTCAGAATGATCGCGCTCCTTAGGATGCGTGCGGTCCCCGGTTTGGATCTTCAGACATCGCTGACGCTACGGGGAAGGTGGCCTTCTAACCAAACCCGAATTTCCTAATTTCAAATCTCCATTCCCTTTTTGATATCAGCGGCGGTGGGGTGGTCGGAGCGAGGGTTTTACGATGGAATTGGAAGGTGTGGTTTCGGTGATGCGCTTGGTGGTGCGCTTGGTGGTGTTTTTACCGACGGGGTCGACTTGTGGGATTTCGTCGACGCCTGGGAGGACGCCGGGTCCGTCGGCAAAGTTGCGGGCGGCGCCGGAGACATTGTAGCGCGAGTCCATATCCGCCTGCACGTCGTAGAGGGCGCGGTCGCTGTTGACGATGGATGGCTGGATGAAAACCATCAATTCATCGCGTTCTTCGGAGTTGGATTTGGAGGAGAACAGGCGACCGATTCCGGGGATGCTGCTGAGGATGGGGATGCCGCTGGTGGTTTCCTCGTTGTTGGTGGTGATGAGTCCACCAAGGATGACCGTTTGGTTGTTAGGCACGGTGACGGTGGTGAGGATTTCGCGGGTGCCGATGATCGGGACGTCGCCGATTCCTTCGATGGCCTGCGAGCCGATGACATCGTCGCTGACGAGGGCGATTTGCAGGGTGATTTCATCCTTGGAATTGACCAGCGGGATGACTTCGAGTTTGAGGACCACGTCGCGGTATTCGATGTTGGTGCTTTGGCCGGTGGAGCCGGAGTTGAAGCTGTTCGTCGGGACGGCGATGCGGCGGCCGGATGAGATCGTGCCTTTTTGATTGTTGGCGGTGTAAATGCTGGGTCGGGAGAGCACGGTGAAGTTGCTGTTTTCCTGGAAGGCCCGCAGATAGATGTTTAGGTCGCCGACTTGGCCGTAAACGCGGAGGCCTGCGCCGGTGGGGAGGGAGCCGGGGTTGAAGACGTTTGCCGGGGTGTTGTCGTCCAGGATCGGCAGGGCGGGGAAAAGTCCGCCGCCGCCGCGGCCGACGATGTCGCCACTGCGGACGATGTAATCCATGCCGGTTTCGATGCCATCGGTGAGTGACAATTGGCCGAAGACGGTGGAGATCATGACTTGATCGGCCTTGACGTCGATTTGGTCGAGCAGGCGTTCGACGATTTCGAGGGCGGAGGGAGGGCCTTGGGCGACGATCGAGTTGGTGATGTTATCGGCGACGAGAAGGGTTCGGCCGACGAGCAGGGATTCGTATGATTGAAACAGACAGATTTAATCAAGATTGTGCTTGCGGTGGGGCGGCGGTGGATGGTGGGATG
>CAYNQJ010000026.1:0-51669 GCA_964399305.1 uncultured Luteolibacter sp. | reverse complement strand
CGCTCCGTGATCCAGTGATAGGAGCGTCCGTGGAGGATGAGCTTTTCGCGCTCCAGCACCGGGAGCTTGACTCCCGTGTGGGTTTCCGGCGCGGCTTGGGTGGTGGATGCCATGATGGGAAAGGAAGTGGTTTGGGATCAGACCATGTGAATGGTGGCCTTGCCGATGTACGGCGCGTCCGGCATGTCCGGATTCGGGTTCTTGACGCGGGCCAGATAACTGGTGCGCGGACGGGTGCCGATGTATTGAAGCAGGTCGTAATTGCGCTCGATGTTCTTGCTGCGGACCACGGCTGCTTTGTCACCGTCCAGCTGGTTGCCGAAGGTGATGGCGTCGGCAGGGCATGCCTCTTGGCAGGCGACCTTCACCGAGTCCACCGGGATGCGGAGCGTCTTGGTGGTGACTTCCATTTCCGTGGACGGCTTGCCAGCGACAAGCGCCTCCTGGTTCTGGCCGCGCTTCTGGCGGATGACGGAATCCTTGAGGCGCTGCACGCAGTAGGTGCATTTCTCCATCACACCGCGCATGCGGACGGTGACGTTCGGGTTCTTTTGAAGGTGATCGGGGTCGCCCACGGCCTTCACGCCGAGCGGCCCGCGGTAGAGGTTGTGTTTGATGAGCGGATTGCGCTTGTTGTAATCGAAGAAATTGAAGCGACGCGCCTTGTAGGGGCAGTTGTTGGCGCAGTAGCGGGTGCCGATGCAGCGGTTGTAGGCCATCGCGTTGAGTCCGTCCTCCGTATGCACCGTGGCATTGACCGGGCAGACGGTTTCGCAGGGTGCGGACTCGCAGTGGACACAAGCGACCGGTTGGGGAACCATCGCCGGATTGTCCGCATCGAAGGTGTTGTCTTTTTGAGCCGCGAAATAGCGATCCATGCGGATCCAGTGCATTTCGCGGCCTTTGGCGACTTGTTCCTTTCCGACGACCGGAATGTTGTTTTCCGCCTGGCAGGCCACGAGACAGGCGTTGCAACCCATACAGGCCGATAGGTCGATCGACATACCCCACTGATGGAGGGTATCGCTCAGGAAAGACTGGGCCTTGCCGTCCTTGCCCGGATCCCATGTCGCGGAACCCTGCGGCTTGTAAAGATAGATGTTTGGCGGTGCGTGCGAGTCATTGCCCTGAAGCTTGACCTTGGCGAGCTGCTGCTTGAAGTCGCCCTTGGCATCCTTTTCCGACTTCATTGTCGAGATTTCGCGGGCGAGGGCGCGGCCATACATCGCGCTGTGCTCCTGGGTGAGCGCGACCGAGTAGCGCTTGCCGGTGAGCTTCACGGTCGCGCCGGTGGCGACATACGAAGTCGCTGCGTCGCGCAGGGGATACGCATTGAAGCCGCGGTTCACACCGACCAGTCCGACGTGGGACTGGTTGGCGGGCTTGCGGCCGAGTTCGTCGTCCTTGTCAAATGCCTGGCCGTAGCCGAGCGGTATGATGATCGTGTTCTCGGCCTGGCCGAAGGAAATGAGCACCGGGATTTCCAGCGTGCGGCCATCGACCGTCACCGCAATGATGGGAGACTTGCGGTTTTCACCTTCACCATCCGGTCCGACATCCGCGTATTTGCTTTCAACACCAAGAACGGTGGAGACCGGCTCGGGCTCGATGATGTGGTCGTAGATACCGAGCGCCTTGGCCGTCTTCGGAGCAATCAGAGCGGCATTGTCCCAGGTCAGTTTGGAAACCGGGTCAGGCGATTCCTGGAGCCAGGCGTTGTCGATCCAGCGTCCGTCATAGACCGAAGCGTCGGTCGCGAAAATCAGTTCAAGCGCATCCTTGGTCGGCGCGGCGGGAAGTTTGGCAACCTCCAGATCGCCCACGGTGGGAGTGGCGGACTTGTAGCCGGATTCCGCGAGGAATCCCTCACGCAGGAATTGTTTCCAAGCCGCCTTGCCATCATCGCCGGAAATGGTGGCGAAGGTTTTGCGGACCGCGTCGAACGCCGGTGTGGCCGCTCCTTTCTCACCCTCGCCGGCGACGAGTTTGCCATCGTCGGAGAGCAGTGCGAGCAGCAGTTCCAATTCCGAAACACAGTCGGGATAGAGCGGCAGGATCATCGGCTGGACCACCGTGTAGGTACCGCGGGCACTGCGGGCATCCGACCAGGATTCCAAATAATGCGCTGCCGGAACATGCCAGGTGGCCGCGTGCGCCGTGGCATCCGCACGATCGCTCAGGTGGATGCTTGTTTTTACCTTGGCAAGGGCTCCGGCGAAATCCAGGTCGGCAGGCGCATCATAAACCGGGTTGGCCGGAGTGAGCAGGAACAAGGTGTCAATCGAGCCATTCTCGATGTCCTTGACCAGTCCGGCCAGTGTGCCGAGGTTTCTGGCCTCGGTCTGCAGCGCCAGCAACGGCTTGCCCTCGCCGATGTTTCCGAGCGAGAGATTGATGGCGAGTGCGATCTGGTGAACGGCAACCGACTGGCGCGATCCAACGAGAACCATGCCCTTGCCGGCGCTCTGTTTGAGATCAGCCGCCATCGCCTTGATCCATTCCAGTTGCTTCGCATCGGTGATGGCCGGTGCGGCGGCAACCGCGCTGGCAGTGACACCGAGTTCACGGGCAAGCTGGGCCGCAACCGCGTGAACCTGGGTGGCGGCCACCCGCAGGCGGTGATCGGCCATGCCGCCGGTGAGCGAAAACGCTGCCTCCACTGCGTAGAGACGGTTCATGCTGCTGGCATCGGGGGCTGTTTCGTAGGCTTTGCCCTCGGGCTTGCGGCGGTCAAAGAAGGGAGTGACCGGACCTTGTGGATCCGTGCCTGCAAAATCGCAGTCCAATGCCAGAATGCGGTCGGCCTTGGTGAAATCGGCGACGATTTTCACACCGTCACCAAGAACCGGCGACGACTCGCCGGTGAGAGCCTCGTATTGATAGAAAGTGGCGGCCGCGAAGTTGGCGGAAATCTCCGCGATCAGACGATTGCGGGTGGGGCAGTCGTCGGCACCGAAGAGGAAACCGATTTTCCCGGTTTTGTCGGCGGCGATTTCCTTGATGGCCGCGTCCAGATCCGCACGTTTCGCGGGTTTGCCGGATTTGAGGATCTGGCGCGAACGCGATGGCGAGTAAAGGTCGAGCACCGAGGCTTGTGCGAAGGCATCCGTGCCGCCAGCGTCGGGATGAAGGCTGTTGGGCCCGAGTTTGGTCGGGCGACCTTCGAAGGTGGTGATCACCAAGGGCGTGGCACCATGGGCACGCGGCATCGACGACGCGTAATAGGTCGCTTTTCCCGGAATCACCCACTCGGGTGCCTTGGTGTAGGGCACAATGTAGCTCTCTGGACGGCGGCAGGCCGCCATGCCGAATCCCGCCAGAGCCGTGGAGGCTCCCATCAGCTTGAGGAATGACCGGCGCGAGGTTTCAGCCTCGGACTCGTCCGCCATCTCGGCGGCACCCTGCGGGAATTCACGATCCAACCACTGGCGGAATGCCGGGCTGTCTTCAAGCTGGCCCGCACTTCTCCAGGCGACGGTGGTTTCGTCGGCGGGAACTTCGGGGTGTTGCCAAATGCGCTTGCTCATGTCGGACTGCGGAAATTTGAGGGAGTGGAAAAACGGGCGGAGAGAATCAATGGTGGCAGGTGGCGCAACTTTCCTTGGGTTTCACCTGGAACTGCTCCTTGAGCTTGAGACCGAGATCCACGGTGGTCTTCACCGATTGGTCCTTGGCATACTTGGCGACATCGGCATCGCCATATTCGAAGTTGTAAACCTCCTCGAGCGGGCGCAGGTGTTTTTCCGGCGCGCGGTGGCACTCAAGGCACCAGCCCATGGAGTGGTTCTGATCCTGATAAACCACCTCCATCTTGTGAACGTCACCGTGACAGCTCTGGCAGGAAATCCCGCGGTTCACGTGGGCAGAGTGATTGAAATAAACATAGTCCGGCGACTTGTGAACCCGGACCCACTCGATGGGCTTGCCGTCATAACCGGGGAACGCCGGGTCCATCGACCGGTGCAGGGGCGCAAGCTTCGGACTGTCGCGCTGGACATGCTGGTGACAGTTCCAGCAGGTGCTGCCGGTCGGAACATTCGAGTGGCCGGCCACATCCACAAAAGAATGGCAGTAGCGGCAATCCAAGCCCAGCTGGTCGACGTGGATTTTGTGGGAGAACGGAATCGGCTGGGACGGCTGATAGCCGACGATCTGTGCCTTCGGTGTGGCGTAGTAGGCGAAGGCCAGTGCCACACCGGCTGCCGTGGAGCCGGCGCAGACAGCGATTTTGAGCGGCAGTAAGTTGGACCAGCGGGGAAAAATGTTTGCCATGGCAAGGGCGATGCTGTGCGGAGGATGGGATGTGACCTTGGGAGGAAATCAAAAACGCATCCGGAAAGGTTGTGGCCGCCGGGTGCGCCGGGAGGATGCAAACCGGAGCAGCCCTTGCAATGGAAAAAAGAAAATTTGCGGTATTTTTCGACCCACCCGCGACCACCGGCCACACCTTCAGGAATTTTTCCAATTCAACCCCTTTTCCTTCCTCCACTGGCGGTATGCTGCGAATTGTTCCCTCTTGGCGAGTTTTTGACGGGACGGGTCCTCGCTGAGGAATGTCTCAAAAGCCCTGCGGCCTGTCGTGCCCACCTTGGCGAAGCCCGGCTGGCGTTCGGAAACATGAGCCTTGGCGTCCATCAAATCCCGCTGGATCCGCCCAAGTGACCGGGCGATTCCAAAGACAATCATCACCAGCAGAAGCAGCAGGCCTGCCAGCGTGCCAAGAAGAATCACAACGGTGGAGGAAACTGAATCCGGCATGCGGAATACTTGAACCGGAACGCGTGCAATGAGAAGCCCCAAGTGACACGGGTATTTTTATTCTGCCAGCGCCTTGACATGGGCAACCGCAGCGGAAGCCAACCCCGCCGGGTTGTAGCCGCCTTCCAGCAGCGAAACGATCCGTCCGCCGCAGGATTTTCCGGCCAGTTTGAGACAGCGCCGGGTCATTTCCTCAAAAGTCTGATCCGTCCATTCCAAACCGCCGACCGGGTCGTGTTCGCGGGCGTCAAACCCCGCCGATATCAGCAAAAACTCGGGCTTGAAATCCTCCAGCGCCGGGGTGATCTGCCTGTCCCATTCTTTCAAGGCCAGATCACCGCCGCTGCCACCCGGCAGCGGAATGTTGAGCGTCGTCCCCACGCCGGCTCCCCTGCCCCGCTGGCTGGCCGGCCCCGTCCCCGGATAAATCCCGGATTGATGCAGCGACACGTAATAAACCGCCGGGTCCTCAATGAATATCTCCTCGGTTCCATTCCCGTGGTGCACGTCCCAATCGATGATCGCCACCCGCTTGAGTCCGTGTTTTTTTTGCAAATACCGTGCGGCGACTGCCACATGGTTGAAGATGCAAAAACCCATTCCGCGTGTGGCGGTGGCGTGATGCCCGGGCGGGCGCACGGCACAGAACGCCGATGCGACATCACCACGCATCACTGAATCCACCGCTTCCAAAACCGCCCCGGTCGCCTCCAGAGCCACATCATAGCTCTCCTCGCAGATCGCCGTGTCGCCGGTCCGCAATTGATCGGCGAAGCTTTCCACATCCCGGTAAACGATGTCGTGATAATAGGCTTCATGCGCGAGAAGCACCTCCTCCACCTTGGCCCGCCGCCCGGGAAGGCGGACAAACTCCGCAGGCAGTTCCATCAGCGCGGAACTCAGCACGCGATAGCGGTTGGCCGACTCGGGATGATGCGGGCCGGTGTCGTGCCGCTCGTATGAAGCATGGAAATGGACCCCGGTTTTCCGTTCTTGCTGGCTCATCGCGTGAGGATCTGGATGTTTTTTCGTTGGAGGAATTTTTTCCGGAAGCGGACGATTTTTCCCACCGGCATGCGGAACATCCGGTCCTCGTCCGGCACAGACTTGTCCTCCGCGCCACCTGCGGCAAGAAACAATCCCGCCATTGCCCGGTTGTCCGGCATCACGCTGGCCCAGAAAGAGGAGATTCCCCGCCGCGACGCCACCACCGCCATCTCGGCTAACAGAAACCCAGCCATGCCGGAATGCCGCGTTGATTCGTGAACGACAAACGCCACTTCCGCCGAGTCCCCCGCCGCATCCAGGAAATACCTGCCGATCGCCCGCAGCTCCTGCCTGCCGTGGCATTCCTCGAAAATCCCGAATGCCAGATCGCGCCGCTGGTCCACGGCCGCCAGTTTGTAGGCGGATTCTCCGGACATGCTCTCGCGGTGGTATCCGTAGCGCAACCGCACGGTCTCCTCGTCATGCGAGTAGAAAAACTCCTGGAGCGTCCGCATGTCGCTCGGGTGCAAGGGCCGCAGCAGGAAACGCCCTGCCGGAAACCTCACCCAGGTGCTGTCCACCCCGCTCGCCGACACCCCGGGCTCGGTCGGCGGCATGGTGAAAAACTTCGGCAGCCAGCCGCGCGCACGCGCTCCGGCCAGCAAATTCTCGCGGTGGTCGGGATGCGCGATCTCCACCAGCCTCGCCACCCGTTCGCGGATGCTTCGGCCATGCAGGCTGGCCACGCCATACTCGGTCACCACATCGTGGACGTCACCGCGCCCGGTACACACCCCGCTGCCGGATTCCAGTCCGGCCACGATCCGTGAGGCACCATCCTCGTCGGTGGTCGATGTCAGCGCGATGATCGGCCGCCCGCCTTTGCTGCGCCCGGCACCACGGATGAAATCCTGCAAGGCCCCGATTCCTCCATAAAAACGATGCCCGCTGGAATCGCGAACGACCTGCCCGGTGAGGTCGATCTCCCGCGCGCCGTTCACCGCCACCATCCGGTCGTTCCGCGCGATCCTTCCCGGGTCGTTCACCCAATCGCTCGGATGCAGCTCGATGTCGCGGTTGCCGTCGACAAACTGATAGAGCTTGCGGCTGCCCATCACATGGCTGGTGATGATCTTCCCCGGAAGGTGGTTTTTCATCGTGGAATCCACCGCCCCGCACCGGACCAGTTCCATCAATGCGTCATTGAACAACCCCGAGTGAATCCCGAGATGCCGGTGCTTTTTCAGCGCCCGCGCCACGGCCTCCGGGGTATTGCCCAAACCAATCTGGATCGTCGACCCATCCTCGATCAATTGCGCCACATGCCTGCCGATCCTCTCGTGGCGCTCATCGAGAACCGCCTGCGGCATTTCCGGCAACGGCGCGCTGGCATTGATGAACCGGTGGATCTTTCTCACGGAAATCCGGGTATCCCCGCAGGTCCGCGGCATCTTCGGGTTGATCTGCGCGACCACCGTGCGCGCACATCTGGCGGCGGATCTGACAACATCCACACTCACCCCCAGCGAACACCAGCCCTCGGCATCCGGCGGACTCACCTGGATCAATGCCACATCCAAGGGCAGAGGCCCGCTCTCGAACAGCGACGCGACTTCGGACATCGGGCACGGCGTGTAATCCGCCTGACCACGCTCGACCGCATCGCGCAACGCAGGCGTCAGAAAAAACGAATTGGTCCGCAGAACCTCTTCAAACTCCGGGGCAATCCACGGTGTCTCCCCGAGTCCGTGGATGTGCACGATCTCGACATCCTTGAAATCCGCCGCCGCCTCCAGCATCGACGCCACCAGCTGGAATGGCACCGATGCGCCACCACCGATGAACACACGACTGCCCGGCCTCACCAACTGCGGCCATTCACCGGCATCCAAGGGTTTCATGACTGCAAGCTAGCAAACACCAACCGCCAAGACAAAGAAAAGATACCCTGACAGACGGTGCGGCGTCATCCTGACAGTTTTATGGAACGCGGTCACCCTGTCCGCCAAAGAGGGACGAAACGTCCCACCCACATAGCGGACGAAACGTCCGCGCTCCTTACCCATGCGGAGCGCCGTCATTTTGACGGCTGCCTGCCGCGGACATCCTGTCCGCCCATTTCTCCCGTGCCCGCCCCTACCCTTTCAGCCTTTCAGCCTTTCAGCCTTTCAGCTTTTCAGCTTTTACCCAACACCTCCCCCAAAAACCTCAGAGCCCCATCGCGGTCCTGGATCCGCTTTTCGAGTTGCTCGGTCTGGATCGCATCGAGGATCTCCTTGAAACGCGGACCCGGCTTGAGTCCCCGCTCGATCAAATCCCGTCCCGTCACCAACGGCGGCGGAATCAATGGCTCTGCAGCGAACTCCCCAGCCTTGGCGGTCAGAAACTCGTAATTGTCCGTGAAGCCGTTCGACGACCCGCAATCGACGCGGTGCAGCTCCATTTCCAACTCAAACGTCGGCTCCGCCATGAACCGCTTGAGCTTGGCCACGCGCATCTGCTGGACATTCATGAACTGCATGTGCCGCGCCACCATCGTCGTCACCGCCGCGATCGTGTGGTTTGGATAGCGCAAGCGCCGCAGGATGCGCTCCGCCATCTCCGCACCCAGCGAATCATGGCCATTGAAACGGATCCGCCCGCTGTCAGCATCAACCGTTCGGCATGGCGGTTTGGCAATGTCGTGGAGCAACACCGCCAGACAAAGGTCCAGCGGCGCATCCGGGCCCAACATCTCCAGCATGATCATGGTGTGACGGAACACATCCCCTTCGGGATGCCATTCCGGCGGCTGGTCACAGCCGATCAGCGGCAGCACCTCAGGCATGAAGTGACGGATCAAATCGCTGTCCACCAGGTGTTCCACCCCGGCCCGGCGACGCGGAGATGTCAGGATTTTGGAAAACTCGTCGCGAATCCGTTCCGGCGAGATCCGGTCGAGCAGCGGCGCGCACTCGCGCAAAGCCGCGTCGGTTGCCGGTTCGATCCCAAAGCCCATCCGCGCCGCAAACCTCACCGCCCGCAACAAGCGCAACCCATCCTCCTGAAACCGTTCCCGCGGCACCCCGATCGCACGAATCACCCGCGCCTTCAAATCCGCCAACCCGCCGACATGATCGATCACCTCCCCGCTCACCGGATCCTCAAACAGCCCGTTGATCGTGAAATCCCGCCGCTGCGCGTCCTCCGGGGCCGTCGAAAACTCCACCGACTCCGGCCGCCTCCCGTCGCGATAACTGCCGTCGTTGCGGAAGGTGGCAATCTCCACATGGTGCCCGCCGAGCTTGGCGATCACCACGCCGAAGTGCGCCCCCACCTCGTTGGAACCCGGAAACAAACGCACCACTTCCTGAGGCGTGGCGGAGGTCGCGATGTCGTAGTCCTGCGGTTCGATTCCTAACAAACGATCGCGCACGCAGCCGCCGGCGAACAAGGCCTCATGCCCCGCCTCACGCAGGCGGGCGGCAAGCCCGCACGCCGCCTCCCGGGCTGTCATGGATGGGGATGATGGCATGTTGCTGGAAAAACTGGAAATTCACACGGTTTCAGGAGCCGTCCCTTCATAAATGCTCACCACACCGAAGGTCAGCGGTGTCGCGCTCGTTTGAACCAACCCGCAATCCTCCAGCAAGGCACACATCTTTTCGCCGGATGGAAACGCCTCGATCGAGCCACCAAGGTATTCGTATGCGTCCCGCTGCCGGGTCAGCCAACCCGCCAGGCGCGGCAACACGCGATGCAGGTAAAACCGATACGGCCACCGCATGATGCCCTGTGGAATTGAAAAATCGAGGATCAACAGCTTGCCGCCCGGACGGATCACCCGCCGCATCTCGCGCAAGGCCGCCGGGTAATCGGCCATGTTCCGCAGCCCAAAAGCCACCGTCACTGCATCGAACTCTCCATCCGCAAATGGCAGCGCCAGCGCATCCGCAACCAACGTCTCACCTACCCCGCGGCTGGTGGCATGCGCCAGCATCTCCGCACAGAAATCCGACGCGATCACCCGGCAATCGGGGCACTGGTCCTGGATCTCGAGCGCCAAATCCCCGGTCCCCGACGCCACATCCAGCAAACGCCTCGGTTTCCACCCCCTCACCCGCCAGCCCACCACCTTGCGCCACCAAATGTCCGCCCCACCGCTCAGCACATGATTGGTCAACACATAGCGGTCGGCAATCCGCGCAAAGGCATCCCGGACATAAACGGCATCAGGCATGCCCCGAGACTTGGGGCGAACCACCGGCAAATCAAGCATCGCCAACCCAAGATGTGATTTTCTTCATCCCCCTTAGCCGGAATTTGCAGTCCCACAGGCCATCGCGGGGACATCCTGTCCCCGGTCTTCAATCCAAAGAAACGCCCATGCCAAGCCCTTCCCGTGGCTGGAGCATCCCGCTCCGGGCCGTCCCAGGGGCATCCTGCCCTTGTTCCTTCTCTTCAAAAACTCCAATCCAGTCCCCAGTTCCTCCCCAAACCACGATCCTCCATCCACACCACCACTTGGGTCAAAAATACATCATATTGGCATAATTATCCATGGCATTTAATCCAATGAGATGTATGCTGATCCATTAAATATCGCATGGTCCTGTGCCGATGCGGTTATTTTTTGATGATTTATAAGACCCGCATTCCAATCGTTCCTACCTACAGATTCTGAAAACAACCCAGCCAGCCGTCGCATCCATACACCCCCTATCCCCCCCACCAAACCCATGAAACCCCTCAACCGCTCCAAGCTCATCTCGCTCTATAGGAAAATCCCGCTGCTGGCCCTCGCGCTGGCGGCCTCCGTATCCCAGGCAAACGCCCAAACCTGGACCCCAACCGCTGCCGGCACCTTCGCCTGGAATGACAATGGCAACTGGTCCGCCTCGCCGTTCCCCAATGCCGTGGATGCCACCGCCAACCTGAATATCAATTTGGCGGGCAATCAAACCATCAACCTGAACGAGGCGATTACCTTGGGCACGCTCAATATCGGGGACAACACGACCAGCTTTTTCACCACGACCGTAGCCCCTAACAGCGGATCCCTCATCTTCGACGTCACTTCCGGAAATGCCACGATCTCGAAAGCAACTGCCAGCAACAACGTCGTTGACACAATTTCCGCGCCTATCCAGCTCAACGACAACCTGATCGTCACCAGCGCGTCCACAACTTCGAATTCTCTTACGATCTCTGGAGCCATTAGCGAATCTGGCGGCGCTAAATCCATCACGAAAAACGGTGCCGGCGTTTTGAGACTTTCCGGCAGCAATAGCTACACTGGGGGAACGACCCTGAACGCAGGAACACTCACCCTGAGCAACGGCGCCGCCCTCGGATCCGAAACCCTCACAATCAATGGCGGGTCCCTAACCGTCAACAACGGCGCATTCACGAGCAACAACAGCATTGTCGCGAACGCCAACTTCAGCATGGGCGGCGGCAATGCCGCAAATACCGGTAACGGCACATTCAAGATCAGCCAGCCGATCACCATCAGCGGCGGCGGCGGCAACGACGCCGGCAATAGCGAGGGCATAACCATATCCAACGTGGTGACCGATTCCCTTGGCGGCAACACCCTCAATGCATTGGACCTCAATCTGGTGGTCTCCGGCTCAACCGCCGCATTCACGCTCGGCGCACCGATTACCCTGCGCTCCAACCAGACCTTCACCTCAACGGTGGGGCATGTCACCAGCAACATCATCATCAAGGGCGCCATCGGACAGTCATCCGCAGGCCAAGGAGTGACTTTCGCCGGAACGGGAACAACTCCAACAGGAGCCATCGGCCGTGGTCCGGGCGTGATCCTGATGGGCACCAACACCTATACCGGAGCCACAACCATCAACTCCGGCGTCACCGTCGTCCTTGGACGCAACACATCGGGCTCTCTCAGTCCCAGCAGCTCCATCGTCAACAACGGCACTTTTGTATTTGCTCGCAGTGATACAAACACACAAGGTACTCACTTCGGCACCATTTCCGGCGGTGGCCAGGTGATGCAAAGCTCGGGAACCACCACGTTGACCGGCACCAACACCTACACCGGTTCCACGGTCCTCTACGGCGGCACCTTGGTGGCCGATTCGACAGCAGCCCTCGGATCCGGCACATTAACTTTCGGCGGCGGCACGTTCCGCTTCGCAACCGGCAGCTCACTCGACTTCAGCCGTCGGGTATTGATGACCGGCAACGGAACCGTGGACGCATCACTGGCATCCGGCACGATTTCCGGAATGATCACCGGCACGGGCAACCTGACCAAAACCGGCACCAACAACCTGACCCTCTCCGGTATCAACCAGTTCACTGGCGACACCACCATCAGCGGCGGGAAAATCATCTTGGGCAACGCGCTGGCGCTCCAGATGAGCACCTACAACACCGCAGGTTCCACAGGAACCATCGGCCTCGACTTCAACAGCCTCACCACGCCGACCCTCGGCGGCCTGTCCGGCAGCGTTGCTCTGGCGACGGGCACCACTGGCTTTGGCAGCCTCACCTCGCTGACCCTCAATCCACAAAGTGGCAAAACCCCGAGTTATTCGGGTGTCATTGGCGACGGAGCCGGCAGCCTGGCACTCATCAAAGACGGCGCAGGCACACAAACCCTGACCGGCGCCAATACTTTCGCCGGTGGAATCACGATTAAAAATGGCACCTTGGTCGCCGACACGGCCACCAACGCCACTGTCTTGCAGACCGCCGGTCTCAATTTCGCCGGAACCGGCACATTCCAACTCAAAGGCCTCGCCTCCAACGCCAGATCCCAAAGCTTCAGCGGCCTGACCCTGACCAGGGGAGCCGCCACCATCGACGCCAACAACGTCGGCACCAGCACCACCATCAATCTCGCCGGCATCACCCGCACTGCCGGAGCAACAGTGGATTTCCGCGCATCTAGCGGAACCTTCGGCACCAATGCCTTGGTCAACACCACTCAAGGAAATGATGCTTCCGGAATCATGGGGCCATGGGCCACCGTCGGTGGTGCCAACTGGGCCACTAACAACGGCTCGGACCTCGTCGTCGCCTACACCGGCTACACTGACGTTGCCCTCGGTGGCACCATCGCGGATGGAACCTCCACCAACGTCCGGATCAACTCCGGCACCACAGGTAATATCTCGCTTGGCGCGACGACCACCAACATCAATACCCTGCTGCAGAACCACTCAACAGCAGCCACTATTGACGCTGCCAGCAAAACCCTGCGCTTTGGCACCAATGGCGGCATCATGGTTGGAACCGGAAAACAGGCACTCACCATCGGCACCGCCGCCAACAGCGGCGCGGTCACGGCTGGCGGCGACGCCGCCGATGTGGCTGGCGAGCTGGTCCTCAACAACTACGCGAACCTGACCGTCAACTCGACAATCACCAACAACGGCACCGGAGCTGTTTCGGTGGTGAAGAGCGGAACCGGCACGGCAACCCTGGCTGGAACCAACTCCTTCAGCGGCGGATTCACGCTCAACGCCGGCACGGTGACTCCCACCCATGCCTCTGCCCTGGGAACAGGAAAGCTCACGCTCAATGGCGGTGGCATTACCGTGAACCAGCTCACCCTTGGCGCATTTACCGAGATTGTGATGAATGGAGACTGGTCGGCCAGAACCGGCAACTCCGGTGCCGTCCTGAACACGGGAACAGGCCCGATCACGCTCAACGCCCCGGTGACCATCGATGTGACCAACTCGGTGTTGACCTTGGGTGGCACCATCACGGGCCCAGGCTCCGCCAATGCGCTGGACATTTCAATCAAGAGATCGGATGGCCAGAATGCGTCGGTGAATTTCACCCAGGGCATCGTCCTGCGAGGCAACCAGGTCGCCAACCTGGTCCCAAGTGTTTCCAACGGCGGTTCTTTCCCCAACATTACCTACTTGGGAGCAATCAGTGACGGTGGGAATGGCTACGGGATGACCTTCTCATCCGCGACGACCTACAACCTCGATGGCGGCGCCACATTCACAGGTGCAATCAACATCAACTCCGGCAGCACGGTGCGCATCGCTCCAGGCCAGTCCGTTGCATCCACTTCGGTCACGATCAATACGGGTGGCACTTTGCAACTTGGCAATCAAAACCTGGGTGGCTCAGCCGCTACCATTCCCACAGGGGCCACACTCACCAACAACGGCACCTTCAGACTTGGTGACAATACCGCCTACACCCAAGGCACCCACTTCCCCAACGGCATCTCCGGTTCGGGTTCGGTGGTGGTCTCGGGCACGCGCGCATCCGGCGTGACCCTTAGCGGCACGAACACCTACTCCGGCGGCACCTCGGTCATCTATACCGGAGGCGGTGGCCCGGTGGTGTTTAACATCAATAGCGCCAATGCCATCGGAACCGGCCCGCTGACGCTGTCGCAGTCCGGCGCCAACGCAGCCACGATCGACAACACCAGCGGTGGAGCGGTCACTCTGGCCACCAACAACGTCCAGAGCTGGAACGGCCCGATCATCTTCACCGGGTCAAACGCCCTGAATCTTGGCACGGGAGCCATCACCTTGGCCAACAATCCGACCATGACGGTCTCCGCCAGCACCCTGACCGCAGGCGGTGCCTTGAACGGAAGCGCTCAGACTCTGACGAAGGCGGGTGCGGGAACATTGGCACTCAACGGCACAACATCACTCCGCAATCTGGTGATCGGCAGCAATACCGCAGGCGGCACCATGACACTCGGAAACGACGTTAACTACGTGCTGAATGTCGGCGCCACCACAGGAAATGCGATCCAAGTCAGCTTGTCCAACAGCGCCAACAACGCCAGCGGCATCCTGACCTCTGATTTCCTCAAGAACACCAGCACGATCACCACTGCCGACGCTTCCGCAGCTGCCGTGTTGATCGGGTCCAAGACCAGCTCTGGCACGTCAACCGGCACCCTGAACCTGAATGGCGGCGCGGTCACCATCACCACTGGTGGCGGCGCGGCCATCGCCGGCGGCGGCGGCACCAGCACGCTGAATCTGGATGGCAACGTCACCCTCAAGGCCGGGGGCACCCACAGCAACTGGATCAACAGCCTGACCACCGCCGAAATCAAATCCGGTGGTGCCACTATCGACACGAACACTTACGACATCGGTATTTCCCAGGCGTTCTCCGGTGCAGGCGGCCTCACCAAGGGAGGCGCGGGCACCCTGACGCTCGACGGAGCCAATAGCTACGCAGGTGCGACCACCGTGAATGCGGGCACCCTGAAGTTGGGGGCCAGTGCTTCGCTCAACAGCGCCAGCATGGAGCTGAAGATCGGCACGATCTTTGACACTACCGCCCAAAGCTACACCGTCCCCGCTGCCAAACCAGTCACCATTCACCTCGACAGTGCTGGTGATGGATCATCCGGCAAAATCAAGGCTGCCAGCCTCAACATCACCGATGCGACCGTCGTCGTCGAAATCGACAACGAAACCGCCCTCGATGATCCGGTTTATGTGCTCGCGGAATACACATCGCTGACCGGAACCGAGTTTAGCTCTGTCACCGCTCCACCCTCCGGATATGTGATCGATTACGCTTACGACGGCGGAACCAAGATCGCCTGGGTTCAGGACACCGGCACCGATTACGATGATTGGGCCAGCATCTATGATCCCGCCGACCTCAGCGATCCCTCCGCCGACTTCGACGGCGACGGCCTGAGCAACTTCCAGGAGTATGCCTTCGGCCTCAACCCTATCAGCGCCGCCTCATCCAACCCGATCGGCGATGTCAGCCAGTTGAAAACCAACGGTATCTTCACCTACAGCCGCCGCTTCAACAGTGGTCTGACTTACACTGTCTGGTCCTCGGGCGATCTGCAGGAGTGGGACGACGTCACTCCGGTTGTCACTGAGAGCCAACTCTCATATGACGAAGAGACCGGCATTGAAGTCATCGAAGTCGGTTTCGCCGAACCGCCGACCGCAACCAATCTGTTCGTCCGCGTGAAGGCCGAAGAGCCTGCCAACTGACCCATTCCCCAAACCTGAAACCCAAACCCCTCAGGGCCCCGCCACAAGCGGGGCCCTGTTTTTTGGGTAGCGCGGTCTGGCCCAGACCGCATGCGAATGCAGATGAAAACCGAAAATACCGGCCCCATCGTGCCCCCCGATTCACATTCCCCAACCCACCCTCCATCGAACAGACTACCTATCCCCCGCCACACCCAAGAAAAAGCCAGGCTGATTCACAAATCAGTCAAATAAGTCCATGGGCTGATGCCTCACTCCCGAACCGTATCGCCAGGCAGCAATAAAATAGTCCTTGATATGAGCCATTGGAAATCTTAGCTGATTCAGAGCCTTGTGATTGAATACCGTCAGGTTTTTCACAAACGAATTCCCATTCCCCACTGCATCGACTGGCGAGACCCCCAGGCCATGGAGTGGGCAATCGATCCAGAACCCTGCCTATCCCCATGAAACCAAAATCCAATCGCTACTGCCGCACCATCCTCCAGCGCATCCTCTACACCGGCACCGCCGGACTGGCCATGCTCGCAACCCATGCGATGTCCGCCACTGTCACGATGACCGCCAGCGACAGCGGCAGCACTTACAGCTTTATCAGTGCAGGCAATTGGTCCAACGCCTCCGCCCCCTCGGCGGGCAATGACTACGAAAGCGATGGCTTCCTGATCCAATACAGCGGCACCGTGCCCGACGGCGGCTACACCTTCGCAGGTGACTCCCTCACCCTGAAAAACGGAGCCCGTTTCGCCAGCGGACTGGAAACCATTGGTGGTGGACGCTGGCTCACGATCAACAACCTCACACTCGACAACGGCCGGATCAGCCACAGCCGGGGCGGTGGCAACCCCATCACCATGACCGGCAGCATGACCATCGCCGCCGGTGGCGCGACGCTTTATGCCGATCAGGATTCCCTGACCTGGGCCGGTTCCGTCACCGGCAGCGGTCCGCTCGCCATCACCCAGGGCACTGTCAGCTTCACCGGCTCCCAAAGCCACACCAGCAACGTCACGATCAGCAGCGGCGCGACATTCTCCGCAGCTCCTTCCGGCACGCTCGCCAACGGCGGCACGATGATCTTCAGCCATGGCGACGCCAGGGCCTTTGATGCCTCCGGCTACAGCGGCAATGGCAACATCATCAAACGCGGCGCAGGCACCCTGACCGCCAGCGGCGCGTGGACCATCGCCGGAAACCTCGAGGTCGGATATAGCCAGGTCGGCAATTCAGGCTCCGTGGTTCTCGGAAGCGGCAGCTCGCTTTCGGTCGGCAGCGGATCATCCAACCATTTCTACGTCGGTGTCGGCACCGGGTCCGACGGAAGCAACGGCCCCACCGGCGTCCTCAACGCCTCAGCCTCCAACGGCGTCACCGCCAACGTCGGCATCTTCAGGGTTGGCGGCACGGTCGGCGGCAACGGCACGCTGAACCTTGGCGCCACCAACACCATCACGGCCGCCACCGAGTTCGGCGTCAATCACGGCCAATGGGGTTTCCCCAACGGTTTTGGCGCCGTGACCACCGCCGCCTCCAGTACCACGACCATCAATACCCCGAGCCTCATCGTCGGAAAAACCACTCCTAACGGAACGACCGGCGGTTACGGCGAATTCACGCTGGGCGACGGTGCCACGTTCAATCTCGCCGGCACAGCCGGCGGACGCACGACAATGGAGGTCGGCATCCACAACTCGGGCAACGGCGCGAGCCACGGCACCAGCTTCATGAATCTCTCGGGCGCCGGCACCGGTATCGCGGATCTGACCCTCAGCTCGCTCGTCCTCGGAGATTTGCAAGGCGGCGGCTCAAACGGCGTCACTGGCAATTTGACCCTCAGCTCGAGCGCATCGAACCAACTCGACATCAGCGGCAACAGCAACGGCGTCGCCGTCGTGCAAGTCGCCCGCAGCCGTGCGGGCGCTCCTGCAACCGCCACCCTCACCATCGGCCACCTCGGGTCCGACAGCCAGATCGTGTCCCTGGACAATGGCACGGCCATCCTTCTGGCACGCAAAGAGAGCAGCGGCTCGGCAACCGGCACACTGAACCTGGGAGCGGGCACCCTGACCGTCACCACCACGGGCTCCGCCATCGCGGGCGGCGGCGGCACCAGCAACCTGAACATCGATGGCACCACGCTCAAGGCCGGAGCTTCCAGCTCGACCTGGATCCAAGACATCACCAACGCCAAGATCAAATCCGGCGGCGTCACCTTCGACACCAATGGCCACAATATCGCCGTCTCCCAGGCACTCCTTGAAGATTCCGGCTCCACCGGAGGCGGCCTGACCAAACTCGGCTCGGGCACGCTCACTCTGTCAGGCGGCAATACGTTCACCGGTGCCACCACGGTCACCGGTGGCAAACTCGTCGTCACTTCAAGCAGCGCGCTGCTTTCCACCAGCGTCTCAATCGGCGCGGCCGAGTTGCAATTCAATTCGACGACCCCGCTTGCCGCGGCACCGGTTTTCACCAGCACCGGCGGCCGCTTCAATGCCACAGGCACGATCAACGGTTCGCTCGACGTGACCGATGGCAACACGCTCGCCGTCATCAATCCCGCAGGCACACTCACCCTGACCGGCTTGACCCTTGGCGATGATACCACCGTGGAAGTCGCCAGCGGCGGTAGCAGCTTGGTGCAAGTGAACGGCGACTTCACCGACAGCATGGGCGCACACTCTCTCATCACCGGTCTGGCGACCCCCGATACGCCCTACCCGTTCATCCAGTGGACCGGCACCACTAACATCTCCGATGGATTGCAGTCAAACTGGTCAATTCAAGAGGGTGACACCGGAACCAAAAATTGGACGGCCGCCACTTCCGGAACTTGGGAAACCGCCGCATCATGGGATGGCTTCGCAGCTGCAGTGACCGCCGACACCACCGCCAAAACGCTTTCCTACAGCCTGAGCTACGCGGAAAGCGGCAACAAGGCCCCCACCGCCGGCAATGACGTGGTGATCAATCCCGCCACCTCGTCGATCACCGTCACCGGTCCCACCGCAGCCTCCACTGCCAAGAGCCTGCAGGTCGGCGGCGCTAACAACAGCAGCCCGACCCTCACTCTTGGCACGGGCAGCCTGACCGTCACCGAAACCGTGACCGTCACCGGCAATGGCACGCTGAATGCCACGACATCCGCCCTGATCGCACCCATCCTCAACGTCAACAGCGCGGGAGCCGCAGCCACCCTCGGCCACGCCGGCGGCAGCATCACCACCGCCAACGTCAGCGCCGGAACCCTGACTGTGAGCGCCGGTACCGTGTCCACCACCAATCTCAGCGGCACGGGCAGCCTGACCGGTAGCCAGGTGCTTCCGCAGGTCAATATCACCGGCGGCACACCCACGTTCTCCGGCAATGCCACGGTCATGACCGTCACTGGCGGCGGCGTCACCACTACCGGCGGATCCATCGGCACGCTCATCTTCAACACCGGCTCCGGGACCACCACCATCGGCGCGGACACGCTGGTCACCACCGCCAACGTCAACGCGGGCATCGTCAACTTCAACAGCACCCAGTCCAACGGCACGCTCACCCTGCCCGTGGACAGCACCGGCACCTTTGTCGCCGGAGCCGGTGCCAGGTTCGCCATCGTCGATCTAACGGCCGGTGCCGGAACCGTCACTGCGGAGAACCCGCTGACGATCGCCAATGAACTCCTTCTAGCGGACGATTTTTCGGTCACCACCGACGGCCCGGCATTCACCGCGCAAACCGCCACGGGAGAAAACCTCGTCAGCAACACCGCGAACCGCACCTTCACCGCAACCGGAGGCAAGATGACCCTCGCCACCGAGGGCGCGCCCGCCCTCACCGGCATCAGCTACACCCAGGTCACCAACGACGCGGACTCCGGCATCACTTCAGACAAAACCTACACCCATGCCCTCGACTGGGGCGCAAGCGGTGCCGCCACGGTGAACGGTGTCGCTTTCGCAACCGACATGAACCAATCCGTCGGCGGTCGCTCCAATTCAGGAACCCGCACCTACGGGGCCGCAGGCTCGCACCCCGGGAGCACCCCTCCCGCCGTCAGCGGCAGCGTGGCAGGCGTCTTCCAGGACATGGTCTATGGCGGCCCGGACCCGGGGCACATCGAGCTCACGGGCCTGACCGCCGGCAATTGGTATAATGTGAAACTTTATGACCGCCCATGGGATGGCTCCAACGGCCGCTCATCCTCCTACGTCTACGACGTGGGCGGGAATGGCAGCGCCGAATTCACCACGCCCGTGATCGACCAGAATCACAGCGAGTATGCTCCCGTCAGCCTGGCATCCAACGTGTCCTGGGTAACCAGCTACATCTATCAGGCCGATGCCACTGGCAAGCTGAGGCTCAGCATCGACGGCGCACCCAACCAAAGCGGGACCTACCACCTCTATGGCCTCACCAACGAGGTAGTTCCGGCCGGATCAGGTGAAGTCAACTTCCCCAACACCCATATTGCCGCATCCGCCACTTCCGAAATCAGCCTCGGCTCCTCCTCTGCGGACCAGGTGGTCGGCAATCTGTCGGTCATCGGCAACAATGCCACCGTCACGCTCAGTGGCGCCCAGAGCATCAGCCTCAACAACATCTCCGCAACGGAAACCGGAACGGTGGCCGGCAGCGTGCCGATCTCGCTGCGCGGCGGAAACGCCACAGTGGCTCCAGGCAAATCCCTGACGGTGAACAGCCCCGTCGTTGACGGCACCTCGCCGACCTCGTTGACCAAGCTCGATGGCGGAACCCTGACACTCGCAGGCACCAACTCCTACACCGGAGCGACCGTGGTCAGCGGCGGCACACTCGCCCTCGGGGCCAGCGCATCGCTCAACACCTCCGGCATCGAACTCGAGGCAGGCACCACCCTGGACACCACCGCCCAAAGCTACGCCATCCCCGCAGCCAAACCGGTCACCATCCACCTCGACAGCGCCGGCGCCGGATCCTCCGGAAAAATCACCGCCGCCAGCCTGGACATCAGCAGTGCCTCGGTGGTCGTCGAAATCGATAACGAAACCGCCCTCAACGATCCGGTCTATGTGCTCGCGGAATACACCTCGCTGACCGGAACCGAATTTAGCTCTGTCACCGCGCCTCCATCCGGCTATGCGATCGATTACAACTACAACGGTGAAAACAAGATCGCGTGGGTCCAGGAATCCGGCGGCGACTATGCCGCCTGGGACGCGCTCTATGATGAGGACCTCAGCGATCCAGCCGCCGACTTCGACGGCGACGGCCTGAGCAACTTCCAGGAGTATGCCTTCGGCCTCAACCCTATCAGCGCCGCCTCATCCAACCCGATCGGCGATGTCAGCCAGTTGAAAACCAACGGTATCTTCACCTACAGCCGCCGCTTCAACAGTGGTCTGACTTACACTGTCTGGTCCTCGGGCGATCTGCAGGAGTGGGACGACGTCACTCCGGTTGTCACTGAGAGCCAACTCTCATATGACGAAGAGACCGGCATTGAAGTCATCGAAGTCGGTTTCGCCGAACCGCCGACCGCAACCAATCTGTTCGTCCGCGTGAAGGCCGAAGAGCCTGCCAACTGACCCATTCCCCAAACCTGAAACCCAAACCCCTCAGGGCCCCGCCACAAGCGGGGCCCTGTTTTTTGGGTAGCGCGGTCTGGCCCAGACCGCATGTGAATGCATGGACGAAGGAATCCTTGCCGATTCCCGGGCACCATCATATCGACCACCTCAGCTCTTGATGCAATTTTTGCTCATCTGTCCTAAAAAAACTTGCAAACCAATCAAAATTGCATAGGAGCATTTTCGTCCCCCCCCAGCACATCCCCCCATGAAACCCAAGTCACTCTGCTGGCTCCAACCTGCATGTTCCCTTGCGGCCGCATTGATCGTTGTAAACCTGTCCGCAGGAGGCTCACAAGCCGCCGACACGGTTCTTGGCGATCTGACCATCAACAACGGCTCCACATACACGGTAGGTGCGGGTGACACTCTCTCCGTAGGCAGTGGCTCCGGCAATTATCTTTTCGTCGCCTCGGGCGGCGGCACCAGCGGCACCCTCGATGTATCCCAGTCATCTGCCTTCACCGCGAACGTCGGCAACTTCTTCGTCGGCACTGGCAACAGCGGCGGCACCGGCACCGCCCACCTCGGCACCTCCAACACCATCACCGCCAGCACCCTGTTCGGCGTCGGAACCTCGTTCTGGGACTTCACCAACGGCACACTCACCACCGCCACCAGCGGTACAACCACCATCCACACCCCGGACTTTAAAATCGGCTGGGCCATCGCCAACGGCACCAGCGGCGGAACCGGAAGCATGACCATCGGCAGCGGTGCATCGCTGATCGTCGATGGCGTGGTCAGCGGCAACACCAGCGGACGCGCCGCCATGTGGATCGGCTACGACGAGGAACAATACGGCCGCTCCAGCAGCGGCACGCTGGATCTATCGGCTGGCACCGCAAGCCTCACCCTCAGCTCGCTGATGGTCGGCGGACAAACCGGCAACGGCAACACCCCGGGCACCCTCACCATGGGAACCGGCGGAACCAACCACCTGGACGTCAGCGGCTCCGGTAACGCCGTCCGCATCGGATACCTCGGCCTGTTCGGCGGCAGCGGCACCGGTGGCAGCACCGGCACGGTGACACTCGCCAACCTCGATTCCACCAGCCAGGTGGTCTCCACCGACAACAGCACCGCCATCCTGCTTGGCGAGCGCGTGGCCACAGCCAGCGGATCCACCACCGGAACACTCAACCTGGTTGGCGGAACACTCAAAATCACGACTACCGGCACCGCCATCGGCACGGCCGGCAGCGGTGGCACCAGCAACCTCAACATCGATGGCACCACACTGAAGGCCGGAGCCTCCAGCTCCACCTGGATCCAGGGCCTGACAAGTGCCAAAATCAAATCCGGCGGCGTCACCTTCGACACCAACGGCTACGACATCGGCGTGGCCCAGGCACTGCTGCAGGATTCCGGCTCCACCGGCGGCGGCCTGACCAAACTCGGCTCCGGCACTCTCACTCTATCAGGTGCCAACACCTTCACCGGAGCAACGGTGATCAGCGGAGGCAAACTGGTCGTCACCAACACCAGCGCACTTCTTTCCTCCGGGATCTCGATCGGAAACAACGCGGAACTCCAGTTCTACTCTCCCACCGCATTGGGTGTGGCACCGGTCTTCACTGGCACCGGGAGCACCCTGAACGCCACCGGCACCATCAACGGATCGGTGGACGTCACATCCGGCAACACCCTGGCCGCAGGCAATCCCGGTGGCTCTCTCACATTGAGCGGCCTTACGCTCGGCACAGGGACCACAGTGAGGGTCGCCAGCGGCGGAAACAGCATGGTTCAGGTGAATGGAAACTTCACCGACAGCCTCGGGGCGCACACTCTCATCACCGGACTCGCGACCCCCGGCACTCCATACACATTCATCCAATGGACCGGCAGTTCGGGCTCCCTGAGCGACGGCATCCAGAACAACTGGACGGTCCAGGAAGGCGACACCGGCACGAAACGCTGGACTTCTTCCGCTTCTGGAAATTGGGCGACTGCCTCATCGTGGGATGGTTTCACCGGAGTGGTGAACGCGGACACCTCCGCACGGACACTCAGTTACACCCTGACCTACGTCGCCGGCGGCAACAAGGGCCCCACCGAAGGAAACGATGTGGTCATCGATCCAACGGCCGCCGGAATCACGGTAAACGGACCGTCGACCGCCACAAGGGTCAAAAGCATCCAGGTCGGCGGCGCTAACAACAGCAGCCCCTCAATGACCCTTGGCAGTGGCACCCTGAACGTGACCGGCACGGTGACGGTCGCGGGCAACGGCGTTCTCAACGCGGTCAACAGCGCGCTCATCGCCCCGACTCTCAACGTGAACGGCACCGGTGCGTCCGCAACGCTCGGCCACGGATCAACCCAAATCAACACGGCAAACATCAGCGCCGGCACCCTGACTGTCAACGCCGGCTCGGTGGCAGCCGCCAACCTCAGCGGCACAGGCAACCTCGGCGGCACCCACACGATGACCCAGGTGAACGCAACGGGCGGCACTCCCACATTCACCGGCCGCGCGACCACACTCACGCTCACGGGCGGCAGCCTGACAACCTCATCCGGAGCCCGGATCGGCACGCTCGACCTGCCTAACGGCAGCACCGGCACGCTGGTGGTCGGCAGCGGTGGCACCACGGTGACGAACGCCGACTTCACTGCAGGCAACGGCACGGTCAATGCTTCCAGCGCACTGAGCGTCGACGGCACACTGAAGAAAGGTGCCCTCACGATCACCGCAGGCAGCACCGCCTTCCAGGTGGGGGGATCCAACATCGTCAACCAGTTCGACACGCTCGTCCTTCAGGGGTCGACGACCAAAATCGAACAAACCACCGGTGGCTACGTCGCGGGCCTTGACGTCCGCGCATGGCAGGGAGTGGCGGGACAAATCGACGGATCGTTGTTCAATATTTCCGCAGGGAATCCCGCAGGAACATCAACGCACAGCACCTTTGCCGGAACGATCGGATATGCGACGCAGTCGATCAACATGAGCGGCAGCGACCAGGAACATTTCGGTACCGGCACCAACAGCGGTGTGCCCAATGCAAGCATCCGCCCGACCGGCTATGGCAACAACTACACAGTCGAATACCGCGGCAAGCTCTACATCGCCACCGCAGGCACTTACCGCTTTGCCACCACAAGCGATGACGGCAGCGCGCTGTGGATCGGCCAGGGGGACGTGACCACCTCAAACCCGCTCTACAGCTCCGCCGCGGTGCAAAACAATTTCTATCAGGGAATGACGCTGAGGAACTCCGGGCAAATCAGCCTGAGCGAAGGCTACCACGACATCATCGTGCGCTTTTATGAAGGGGGTGGAGGAAACGGGCTCCAGGTCCAGTGGGACCCCACCGGCGGCACGAACTGGTCCGCGATTTCCGGCAGCAATTTCTTCCACGGCGGACTCATCAGCTCGGCAATCAACATGTCCTCGACCAACGTGCGGGTCACTGCCGACAGCGCGCTGAACCTGAACCATGCGGGTGCCGCCACTCTCGGCAGCCTTGAGGTGTCCGCCGGTTCCCTGTCGTTCCAAACCGCCACATCGGTGAGCGTCAACAACATTACGGCCACTGGCAGCGGGTCGATTGCTGCGGGCGTGCCTCTCTCGTTGCGCGGCGGCAACGTGAACGTCGCCGCCTCCCAGTCACTCACAGTGCATGCGGCCATCGCCAACGGTGCCTCACCCACGGCATTGGACAAAACCGGATCAGGCAGGCTGGTGCTGACAGGAACCAACACCCACACCGGAACCACCACGGTTTCGGAAGGTACGCTCGAGGTCTCCGGCACCGGCTCGCTCAACAACAGCGCGGTCACGGTCAACGGCGGCACTTTCCGTTACAACTCATCGGTCGCCTATACCGGCACACTGACTCATACAAGCGGCTTGATCGGCGGCACCAACCTGACCGGAACCCTCGGCGGCATGACGATCGGTGCCGATCAGATTCTCTCGCCCGGCAACAGCCCCGGCACAGCGGCAACCACCTCCCAGGAGTGGGCCGGCGGAGGCTCCTATCTCTGGGAAATGAACAACGCCACCGGAACAGCCGGCGATGATCCCGGCTGGGACTTGCTCAGCGGCACAGGCAGTCTCACGATTTCCGCCACCAGCGAATCGAAATTCAACATCCTGCTCACCACGTTGACACTTTCCAATGTCGCCGGAAACGCCGTGAACTTCGATAACTCACTGGCCTACAACTGGCTCATCGCGGATTTCGTAAATCCCATCGCCGGCTTCGATCCCTCGGCATTTTTCATCAACACCAGCGGGTTCACAAACCCGCATGGAGGCATCTTCAATATTTCGCTGGGTAACAGCGGCTCGATCGGCGGTGACGACACGCAGATCTTCCTGACCTATAACCCGATTCCTGAACCCAATGCCTCTGCCATACTCGGAGGCCTGGGCATGCTGGCTTTGTTGCGGCGCAGACGCAGGCCGCAGCCTGCGGCCTGAGCTGTGGCCCAGCGGGACTCAACCATCACGCTGGACCGCATCCCACACCGCCCCTGAGACAAACCATCCGCAAATCTCCAATCACTTGCCTCTTAAATCCAACATCACCCCCAAACATAAGAAAAATCCGCCATGAAACCCAAGTCATCACGCTGGTTCCGTCCCGCCAAATCCCTCGCCACCGCGTTCATCGTGGTCACGCTGAGCGCCGGCAAGGCTCAAGCCGCCGATACGGTTCTTGACAATCTGGCCATCAACAACGGCTCCACATACACGGTGGGTGCCGGCGACACGCTCACCGTAGGCAGTGGCTCCGGAAACTACCTGCACGTCGCCTCGGGTGGCGGCACCACCGGCACCCTCGATGTCTCGCTGTCCGATGCCTTCACCGCAAACGTCGGCAACTTCTACGTTGGCACCGGCGGCAGCGGTGGAACCGGCACCGCCAACCTCGGCGCACTCAATACCATCACCGCCAGCACCCTGTTCGGCGTGGGAACCTCGTTCTGGGATTGGACCACCGGCACACTCACCACCGCAGCCAGCGGCACAACCACCATCCATACCCCGGACTTCAAAATCGGCTGGGCCATCGCCAACGGCACCAGCAGCGGAACCGGAAGCATGACCATCGGTAGCGGTGCATCGCTCACTGTCGATGGTGTGGTCAGCGGCAACACCAGCGGACGCGCCGCCATGTGGATCGGCTACGACGAGGAACAATACGGCCGCTCCAGCAGCGGCACGCTGGATCTATCGGCTGGCACCGCAAGCCTCACCCTCAGCTCGCTGATGGTCGGCGGACAAACCGGCAACGGCAACACCCCGGGCACCCTCACCATGGGAACCGGCGGAACCAACCACCTGGACGTCAGCGGCACCGGGAACGTCGTCCGCATCGGATACCTCGGCTTGTTCGGCGGCAGCGGCACCGGTGTCAGCACCGGCACGGTGACCCTCGCCAACCTCGACTCCACCAGCCAGGTGGTATCCACCGACAACAGCACCGCCATCATGATCGGCGAACGAGTGGCCACAGCCAGCGGATCCACCACCGGCACGCTGAATCTGATAGGCGGTTCCCTGACCATCACCACCACCGGCACCGCCATCGGCACGGCCGGCAGCGGCGGCACAAGCAACCTCAACATCGATGGCACGACCCTCAAGGCCGGAGCCTCCAGTTCGACCTGGATCCAAGGCCTGACAAGTGCCAAAATCAAATCCGGCGGCGTCACCTTCGACACCAACGGCTTCGACATCGGTGTGGCCCAGGCACTGCTGGAGGATTCCGGCTCCACCGGCGGCGGCCTGACCAAACTCGGCTCCGGCACCCTCACTCTAACAGGTACCAATACCTTCACCGGAGCCACCACCGTCAACGGCGGAAAGCTGGTCGTCACTTCCGGCAGCGCGCTGCTATCCACCAGTGTCTCGATCGGCGCGGCCGAGCTTCAGTACAACTCCTCAACCGCGCTTGGCGTGGCCCCCGTATTTACCAGCACCGGCGGACGACTGAATGCCACCGGCACCATCAGCGGCGCGCTTGACGTGACCGCCGGCAACGCCCTCGCCGTCGTCAATCCCGTCGGCACGCTCACTCTCAGCGGTCTCACGCTCGGCGATGATACCAGCGTGGAAGTCGCCAGTGGAGGCAACAGCCTGGTTCAGGTGAACGGCGACTTCAACGCCAGCGCTGGAGCACACACCCTGATTTCCGGTCTCGCCACTCCCGACACGCCATACACGTTCATCCAATGGACCGGGACTTCCAACTTGTCGGACGGAGTCCAGTCCAACTGGTCCGTCCAGGAAGGTGACACCGGAACCAAGAACTGGACGGCCGCCACTTCCGGATCTTGGGAAACCGCCACCGCATGGGACGGCCTCGCCGCCGTTGTCTCCGCGGATACCGCCGAGAAGACGCTTTCCTACACCATGGCATACGTGGAAAGCGGCAATAAGGCGCCGACCGCCGGCAATGATGTGGTGATCAATCCCGCCACCTCGTCCATCACCGTCACCGGCCCCACCGCCAACTCAACAGTCAAGAGCCTGCAGGTCGGCGGAGCCAATAACAGCAGCCCCACCCTGACGCTCAGCACCGGGACCGTGACCATCACGGAAACCGCCACCGTCACCGGCAACGGCACGCTGAATGCCGCGGCATCCGCCCTGATCGCGCCAACCCTCAACGTCAACAGCGCCGGTGCCACCGCAAACCTCGGCCATGCTTCCGGCTCGATCACTACCGCCAACGTCAGCGCCGGATCTCTAACCATCAACGCCGGATCCATCACCACCGCAAACCTCAGCGGCGGCACCACCACCGTCACGGCGGGCACCGTCACCACAGCCAACCTGAGCGGAACTGCCAGCCTTGCAGGCAGCCACCCCGTGGCCCAGGTCAATGTCACCGGCGGCACCCCCGCTTTCTCCGGAAATGCGACAGCGATGTCCGTGACCGGCGGCACCCTGACCACATCCGGCGGCATCATCGGCACACTCACCTTGCCGGCGTCCTCCACCGGCACTGTCACCTTCGGCACCGGAACCACCGTCGGCACGGCTGATTTCACCGCAGGTGACGGCATCGCCAGTGCAAGCACGCCGCTTGCCATCGCCACATCGCTCGATCTGCCTGGCGATGTGTCATTCATCGCCGGTGCCATCCCGTTTGGCGTGCTCGGCACCAATCTCGTCGATGCAGTGGACACTGTCATTCTGAACGGCGACACCACCACCATCTCCCAATCCATCGGCGGCATCAGCCCGGGACTCGAAGTGCGCGCATGGCAGTCAACCGGGGATGCTCAGATCGATGGTTCCCGTTTCAACATCACGGTCGAAAACCCGGCCGGCTCATCGACCCACAGCACCTTTGCCGGAACCATCGGCTACGCCACGGAATCGATCAACATGGGCGGAAACGACCAGGAACACTTTGGCAACAATACCAATAGCGGGGTCCCCAATGCCAGCACCAGACCCACGGGCTATGCCAACAACTACACTCTCGAATACCGCGGCAAACTGTACATTCCGGCTGACGGCACCTATCGCTTTGCCACCACCAGTGACGACGGCAGCGCGCTTTGGATCGGCCAAGGCGATGTCGCCACAGCCAATCCCTCCTACAGCACGGCAGACGTCCAGAACAGCAACTGGCAGGGCATGACATTGAAGAACTCAGGCCAGATCAGCCTCACCGAAGGCTACCACGATTTCATTGTCCGCTTCTATGAAGGCGGCGGTGGAAACGGGCTCCAAGTGCAATGGGATCCGACTGGGGGAACCAGCTGGGCAGCCATCCCGGGAAGCAACTTCTTCCATGGCGGCATTGTCGCAAGCCCGGTTTCACAGCCCAACACCGATATCGCAGTCACCACCGACAGCATCCTGAATCTGGACTACAATGGCGCTGCCACACTTGGAGATGTTGCGGTTGCCGCTGGCACGCTCACCTTCAACACAGCGACCTCGGTCAGCCTGGACAATATCGCCGCAACCGGCAATGGAGCCATCGCCGCCGGCACGCCTGTGTCACTGCGTGGCGGTCAAGTCGCTGTCCTCACGGACAAAACCCTCACGGTGAACGCACCTATCGTGGACGGCACCTCGCCGACCGTCCTGACCAAGGCGGGCGCCGGAACCCTGACACTCGCAGGCACCAACTCCTACACCGGAGCGACCGTGGTCAGCGGCGGCACACTCGCCCTCGGGGCCAGCGCATCGCTCAACACCTCCGGCATCGAACTCGAGGCAGGCACCACCCTGGACACCACCGCCCAAAGCTACGCCATCCCCGCAGCCAAACCGGTCACCATCCACCTCGACAGCGCCGGCGCCGGATCCTCCGGAAAAATCACCGCCGCCAGCCTGGACATCAGCAGTGCCTCGGTGGTCGTCGAAATCGATAACGAAACCGCCCTCAACGATCCGGTCTATGTGCTCGCGGAATACACCTCGCTGACCGGAACCGAATTTAGCTCTGTCACCGCGCCTCCATCCGGCTATGCGATCGATTACAACTACAACGGTGAAAACAAGATCGCGTGGGTCCAGGAATCCGGCGGCGACTATGCCGCCTGGGACGCGCTCTATGATGAGGACCTCAGCGATCCAGCCGCCGACTTCGACGGCGACGGCCTGAGCAACTTCCAGGAGTATGCCTTCGGCCTCAACCCTATCAGCGCCGCCTCATCCAACCCGATCGGCGATGTCAGCCAGTTGAAAACCAACGGTATCTTCACCTACAGCCGCCGCTTCAACAGTGGTCTGACTTACACTGTCTGGTCCTCGGGCGATCTGCAGGAGTGGGACGACGTCACTCCGGTTGTCACTGAGAGCCAACTCTCATATGACGAAGAGACCGGCATTGAAGTCATCGAAGTCGGTTTCGCCGAACCGCCGACCGCAACCAATCTGTTCGTCCGCGTGAAGGCCGAAGAGCCTGCCAACTGACCCATCCCCCAAACCTGAAACCCAAACCCCTCAGGGCCCTGCAGCAATGCGGGGCCCTTTTTTGATGGTGGCGCGGTCCGGCTCAGGAGCTGTCTTAAAAAGGGAAGCGCACGCATCTTGCGTGCTTCCTTCTGTATCTTGCGCAAGGATTTTTACCCTTGAGCGCAATGTGCGACCCGGAAAATGATTTTTGAAAGAGGCCCTCAGATTCGGGAAGTCAGCTTCGGCAAACCCGGCTTTGCCTCGGCTGTGGCGTGACATCGTCCGCAGGGGTTTTTCCCACGCAGAGCATAGCGCCGGACCTGAAATATCGCACTCCGGCCAGCCTCCAAAACCTCATCTCAGTGTGTCATCAATCCCGAAAAGCCCGGCCCGGCATTCCCAAAGGCTCTCTAAATCCATTCATTTCTTGCCGCGACCCAGACAAACAAGCCAAGACGATTTTCAACCCGGCCAAATGATCCCTTGATTTGAAGCTAATGCAAGAATTGCATAATGCCGATCGAAATAAATTACACCTTGATATCAGCCACCACAAATCATAGTGAATTCCCGAGTTTTGCGCTTGCGGCAGACTTCGGCGCTTCACGAACGCATCTCCAATCCTCCCACTACTGCAACATATCCCCCCATGAAACCCAGATCGAATCGCTTCTGCCGCGCCATTTTGCAGCGCATTCTCTACACTGGCGCTGCAGGATGGGCCATGCTTGCGTCCCATGCGACGTCCGCCACCGTCACGATGACCGCCAGCGACAGCGGCAGCACCCAAAGTTTCAACAGCGCAGGCAATTGGTCCAATGCCGCCGCTCCATCGGCGGGCAATGACTATGAAAGCAACGGGTTTCTCATCCAATACAGCCCTCAAATCCCAGTCGGTGGATACACCTTCGCCGGGGACTCTCTCACCTTGAAAGGCGCTGCCCGTTTTGCCAGTGGTGCCGAAACCATTGGTGGTGGCCGCTGGATCACGATCAACAACCTGACACTCGACAACGGCCGGATCAGCCACAGCCGGGGCGGCGGCAACCCCCTGACCATGACCGGCAGCATGACCATCGCCGCCGGTGGCGCGACGCTGTATGCTGAGCAGGATTCCCTGACCTGGGCCGGTTCCGTCACCGGCAGCGGTCCGCTCGCCATCACCCAGGGCACTGTCAATTTCACCGGCTCCCAAAGCCACACCAGCAATGTCACCATCAGCAGCGGTGCCACATTTTCCGCAGCTCCTTCCGGCACACTCGCCAACAGTGGCACGATGATCTTCAGCCATGGCGACTCGAGATCGTTCGATGCCTCCGGCTACAGCGGCAACGGCAGTATCAGCAAGCGCGGTGCAGGCACCCTGACCACCAGCGGCGCATGGAGCATAACAGGAAACCTTCAGGTCGGATATGGCCAGGTCGGCAATTCAGGCTCCGTGGTGCTTGGAAGCGGCAGTTCGCTTTCAGTCGGCAGCGGATCATCCAACAATTTCTACGTCGGTGTCGGCACGGGAACCGACGGGAGCAACGGCCCTACCGCCACCCTCAACGCCTCAGCCTCCAACGGCGTCACCGCCAACGTCGGCATCTTCAGGGTTGGCGGCACGGTCGGCGGCAACGGCACGCTGAACCTTGGCGCCACCAACACCATCACGGCCGCCACCGAGTTCGGCGTCAATCACGGCCAATGGGGTTTCCCCAACGGTTTTGGCGCCGTGACCACCGCCGCCTCCAGTACCACGACCATCAATACCCCGAGCCTCATCGTCGGAAAAACCACTCCTAACGGAACGACCGGCGGTTACGGCGAATTCACGCTGGGCGACGGTGCCACGTTCAATCTCGCCGGCACAGGCGGCGGACGCACGACGATGGAGATTGGCATCCACAACTCGGGCAACGGTGCCAGCCACGGCACCAGTTTCATGAACCTCGCGGGTAACGGCACAGGCGTGGCGGATTTGAAACTCAGCTCGCTCGTCCTCGGGGATTTGCAAGGAGGCAATTCAAACGGCGTCACAGGCAATTTGACCCTCAGTTCGAGCGCATCCAACCAACTCAACATCAGCGGCAACAGCAGCGGCGTCGCCGTCGTGCAAGTCGCCCGCAGCCGTGCGGGCGCTCCTGCAACCGCTACCCTCACCATCGGCCACCTCGGTTCTGTTAGCCAAATCGTGTCCCAGGACAATGGCACGGCCATCCTGCTGGCACGCAAGGAGAGCAGTGGCACGGCAACCGGCACACTGAACCTGGGAGCAGGCACCCTGACCCTTACCACCACGGGCTCGGCCATCGCGGGCGGCGGCGGCACCAGCAACCTGAACATCGATGGCACCACCCTCAAGGCCGGAGCTTCCAGCTCGACCTGGATCCAGAGCCTCACCAATGCCAAGATCAAATCCGGCGGCGTCACTTTCGACACCAATGGTTACAACATCACAATACCCCAGGCGCTGATCCAAGACACCAGTTCCACCGGAGGCGGCCTGACCAAACTCGGCTCCGGCACGCTCACTCTATCAGGCGCCAACACATTTTCAGGTGCCACGGTAGTGAGCAACGGCAAGTTGGTCATCAGCAGCGGCAGCGCCTTGCTTTCATCAAGCGTGTCGATCGGGACCAATGCCGAATTAAGATTCAACCCGGCGACTGCCCTGTCCGTCGCACCCCAGTTCACCGGCACCGGAGGAACCTTCGGCGGAGCCGGCACGGTCACCCCCGCCGTGACCATCACCAGTGGCAACCATCTTGCGCCGGGAGACAGCGGCGGGACACTCACTCTGAATGGCGGACTCACACTGGCAAACGGAGCGGGGGTGAAAATCGAAAGTCCGGGTTCAAGCCTCGCGCAAGTGAATGGGGACTTCACCGATTCGCTCGGTTCACATGCCCTTTTGATTTCCGGCACGCCAACCCTCAACCAACCCTACACTTTCCTTCAATGGACCGGCAGCAACGGTTCCCTAACAAACGGCGAGCAGGCTCACTGGTCACTGGCACCCACCGTCCAAGGGGTTTCGGCGAAGTGGGTGGGCACCTCGCCCTCCGGTGAATGGACCACATCCAACAACTGGATGGTCGTTGATGGATACAGCGGCTCGGTAGTAGCCGACCTCGCGGCGAAGACCCTGACCTTCACGCTGACCGGCGACACAGGAACACCCGCCACACCAGTGGCCAGCAACGATGTGGCGATTGATCCCACCACTTCCAATATCCAGATCACCGGCCCGGCTACCGCAGTGACAGTCAACAGCCTGCGTGTCGGCGGTGCTTACAACAGCAGCCCGGTGCTGACGCTCGGTTCCGGAAGCATGAATGTCACCACCACCGTCACAGTGACAGGCAACGGCACACTCACCGCCACGAATGCCGCACTCACCGCCCCGACGCTGAACGTCAGCGGCAATGGCGCGGTCACTCTTGGCCACGCTTCCGGCGCAGTGACGACCGCCAATGTCAGCGGCGGATCAATCACTGTCGGGGCCGGCACACTCACCACCGCCAACGTCACCAGTGGCACCCTGACCGTGAATGGTGGCTCGGTTCCAGTGGCGAACCTCAGCGGCACCGGCATCTTGGCCGGCAGCCAGGCGATTCCGCAGGTCAATGTGACCGGCGGCACCCCTGGATTTTCAGGCAATGCCACGGTCATGACCATCACCGGCGGCGGCATCACCACCACCGGCGGAACGGTCGGCACGCTCAACCACAATACGGGCTCTGGCACCAGCACGGTCGGTGCCAATACGCTGGTCACCACCGCCAACCTTCGTGCGGGCACGATCCAATTCAACAGCACCCAGTCCAACGGCACACTCACATTGCCAGCCGCCAGCACCGGCACCTTTGTCGCCGGTGCCGGGGCCAGGTTCGCCATCGTCGACCTAACGGCCGGAGCCGGAACCGTCACCGCGGAGAACCCGCTGACCATCACCAGTGAGTTGCTCCTTCCCGATTTGTTCTCCGCCACCACCAGCGGCCCCGCCTTCACTGTGCAAAGCGCGCCCGGAGAAAATCTCACCAACAACGCCGCAAGCCGCACCTTCACCGCCAACGGCGGCACACTGACGCTTGCCGTCGAAGGCGCGCCCGCCGTCACCGGCATCAGCTACACACAGGTCACCAACGATGCGACTTCCGGCATCAGTTCTGACAAGACCTACACCCATGCCGTCGACTGGGGCACAAGCGGTGCCGCAACCGTCAACGGCGTCGCATTCGCAACCGACATGAACCAATCGGTCGGCGGCCGTTCCAACTCGGGCTCCCGCACATACGGATCATCCAACCATGGCGGCAACACCCCCCCCAACGTCAGCGGCAACGTGGCGAGCGTCTTCCAGGACATGCTCTTCGGTGGTCCGGACATGGGTTATATCGAACTCACCGGCCTCACCGCTGGCGCGTGGTACGGCGTGAAACTGTATGAACGTGCGTGGGACTACTACGGATCCGTCAGGACCTACTACAATCTGTTCGATGTCGGCGGCAACGGCAGCGTGGAATACACCACGCCGAAGATCGACCAGAACCGCGCCAACCTCACGCCACCCGGCATGTCGGGAAATGTCTCCTGGGTGACCAGTTATGTCTATCAGGCCGACAACACCGGCAAGATGAAAGTCACCATCGATCTCGCCAACGACCAGAACGGGACCTACCACCTCTATGGTTTGACCAATGAGCTGGTCCCGGCCGGATCCGGCATCGTCAACATGCCCGACACCCACATCGCCGCCGCGGCGACTTCCGAAATCAATCTTGGTTCACCCACATCCGCCCACCAACTCGGCAATCTATCGGTTGCCGGCAGCGATGCCGTCGTCACCCTGGGCGGCGCACAAAACGTCAGTTTCAACAACATCACCGCGACTCATAGCGGATCAATTGCCGCAGGAACACCCATCTCGCTCCGCGGCGGTGACGTATCTGTCGCCTCCGGAAAGGCTCTGACCATCGCGACAACGGTCCAGAATGGGGCGTCCTCCACCGCAGTCACCAAAACCGGTGCGGGCACTCTGACCCTTTCCGGGGTCAATACCTACACCGGCAACACGACGGTTTCCGCCGGGGCCATGGTGCTGGCCGACAATGCCGGCCTCTCCTTCACCGTGACCAACTCCGGGAGCAACAAGGTCACTGGCGCGGGCTCCGCGACCTTTCATGGCGACTTCACCATCAACACGACTGCGGTGACAGCCGGGGTCGGCACCTGGGCATTGGTGGACACCGGCACCAAATCGTTTTCCTCGACCTTCACCATTGCGGGAGGTTGGACAGAATCCAACAATGTCTGGACTTTGGTCAGCGGTGCCAACACCTGGAAATTCAGCGAAACCACAGGCCTGTTGTCCCTCAATCCGGGCTTCAGCGCCTGGGCCAACAGCTACCAGCCGGGACTCGTGGCCAATCAGGATCCCGATGGCGACGGATTGACCAACCTCCAGGAATATGCGTTCGGAACCAACCCTTCTTCCGGGTCCCCCGGTGCGGTAGCCTACGCCAACGGCGCGGTTACCAACAGGGGTGCACCGACGACCAGCACCACCAGCATCACCAATGGCGTCGATTTCCGTGCGGTCTTCACCCGCCGCAAGGACTATCAGGTCGCCGGGCTGGTTTACACGGTGCAATTCAGCGCGGGCTTGGACGTTTGGGTCAACAGCACCGCCACGCCCACCGTGATTGCCACGGATGACACGGTGGAGGCCGTCAGCGTCCCCTATCCCTTCTTCATTCCCACGGCCCGTGGTGTTGAGAAACCCACATTCTTCCGGGTCGGCGTCACCGCACCCTGATCCTTGAAATCTCACGAAAACCCGGCATCCATGAAACATTCGTATTCCATCCCGGTGGTCACCGCGGCCATGCTGAGCACCGCCGTCGGCGAAACAATCTACAGCGGCTTGCTCGATATTGCGATTCCCCTGAACCTCACCGGCACAACGGTCAACATCGCAGGCGGCACGATCAACCCGTTTTTTGGAGGGGTTGGGGTGGCGAACAACGATTTGTTGCAGCCCGCCCGGGTGGGAACAGGGAATCTCGACACCATCCTCAACTTTGCGGCTGGCAGCACCATCGGAAGCGGACTGTACTTCTCAACAGGATACGGTGGTTCCCAGGATCATCTCGGCATCACATTCACCGCAGGACAGGAAGGCTATATCGGTTTCAAAGTCAACGGCACCAACTACGGCTGGATGCGTGTCGTGTTCGATTCCAGCGGAAGCGGAGCCGTCATCAGGGATTGGGCCTACGACAACAGCGGCTCCAATCTGATAGCCGGTGGGGTGCAGGCGCAGGAGAGCGCCCCTGTCAACGGTACAAGGACTGTCACGTTCTCCCCGGCTGTCGGTGAATCCTTCACGCTCGGTTCCGCAATCACCAACACCGGTGGAGACATCAAAAGCCTGGTCAAGACCGGCAGCGGAACAACCGTCCTCAGCGGCACCAATACCTACACGGGCGCGACAACCATCAGCGCCGGCACGTTGCGCGTCACTTCCTCCGGTTCGATCGCCAACAGCACCAGCGTGACAATCGGAGCAGGAGCCAGACTCGCATACAACAGCAGCACCTCACTTACCGTCGGCCCGGAGCTGAACGGCGATGGAGTCGACAACCGCGCGATACTCGGCGGGACCGGCACGATCAGCACGGAAGTAACACTCGACAACGTGGGCGACGTGCTCGCACCGGGCAACAGTCCCGGCATCCAGAACTATACCGTGAGCCAGTCGTGGAGCTCATTCAGCTATGAGTGGGAGCTCAACAGCTTTACCAGCTCAAGCGCCGGCACCGCTTATGACCAGATCGCGATCACAGGTCAGCTTTCGCTCACAGGAGGCACCGGCAGCTACATCCTCGATGTGTTGTCTCTGACCAGCGAGGACATTCCCGGCGAAGTTGCCGATTTCAGCGAGATCAACCGCTCGTGGAACATCATCACCACCACCGGCGGGATCGTCGGTTTCAATTCCGCCAACTGGACCATCAATACCGACGGATTCGCCAATTCCGACAACGGTGTTTGGTCGCTGAATCAGAATGGCAACAACCTGGTTCTTAGCTATAGCGCCATCCCGGAACCATCATCGGCCCTGATTGGAACTTTAAGCCTGTGGTTCCTCCTGCGCCGTCGGCGCGCATGAGCCGGCCTGGCAATCTGCCAAATTCGGCAAAGACGCCCCTTCCCCATTCCGGGGCTTGCCGCGGGATAGTGTGCCAAGTTAGAATCGGCCACATGAAAAAACCCACCCTCGTGGCCCTGGCCATCATCATGGCGATCGCTTCGGCCATCGCTGAAAACCCGGCACGGCAACCCAATCCAGGCGATGCGGATTTTCCCACACAGTGCGGATGGGGCCAGCCTGAGCGCCATGCCGCCAAGGTGGAAGCCGTGAAATCAGGCGACTTCGATCTGGTGGTGATCGGCGACTCCATCACCCAGAACCTCGAATCCGGCCTCGATGGGGAATCATTCGCAGCGGTTTGGGACACTCACTACGCCCCTCGCAAGGCGATCAATCTCGGCTATTCCGGACTCCAGACACAGCACATCCTGTGGAACCTGATGAACGGCGAGCTGGATTTCAAGAAATCGCCAAAGGTCGCCATCGTCCTCATCGGCACCAACAACACGGACAGCGAGCACTTCTTCACCAACGTCTTCAACGGAGAACAGACCGCCAACGGAATCAGGGCGATCGTCACCCTGATCCGTGAACGCCATCCCTCAACCAAAGTCATCATCGTCCGGCCTTATCCCTGCGGCGTGAAGGGCGATGAAACCCCTTTCAAACGGAAATACAACCGCCTGCCCAAGGAGGCGGAGGATTTGAAGAAAGCGGGCGATCTCGCCGCGAAGATGGCCGACAACAAAACCATCTTTTTCGCCGACCTCAACAAGGTGTTTCTCCTGCCCAACGGCAAGATCAACACTGACCTGATGCCGGACCTCGTCCACCCGAATGCAGCCGGTGCGAAGGCGGCGGCCGTCGCACTCGAACCGCTCCTGGCGAAATTGATGGGCGACAAGCCGGTTCTGAAATAACCCGCCTGCCCGGATTTCCATCATCCATGGTTTGAACCGGGCACTGCGAGGCTGTCTTAAAAGGGGGGCGGAATGCGCGACCTGGAAATAAGTCGGAGGATAGAGGGACCGCTCTCCGGGCGGTCCGGCAAATGGATCAGCCATGGAATGCCTGGTCATCCCACACGTGGCAGGCATTCACCTTCCAATCTAACTGACATCCCGGAGACCGGTCCCTGCCCTTTTGCGATTGGGCCTGAGGATTGACTCGCCACCCCCCCTTCTGCGGCATTACCACTGCAACTTGCCCCTCACTCCGGGGTTTTTCATCTGAAATTCAGATGTCCGACGCCGCGTAGAAGGTTACTTTGGGCAGAAGGTCCCCAAGCCCGCTTGCCTCCATTCCCCATGGGTTTTCTCTCTCCATTGTTCCTGTTTGGCCTCGCCGCACTTGCGGTGCCGCTTTGGTTGCACCTGCGCCGCAGGAGACGCCAGAACCCTGTGGAATTTCCATCGCTGCGTTACTTGAAAATGGCGACCGCCCGGATGAAGCGCCGGGCACGCATCGAGGACATCGGGCTGTTGCTGCTCCGCCTGTTGCTGCTCGCGCTGTTGGCCGCCGCCTTCGCCAGACCCGTCATCCGCTCACACGGAACATGGCTGGGGGCCGGGCGAACGGTCGAATCGGTGGTCGTGATCGACGCAACCGCCAGCATGGCATGGCGTGGTGACCACGGCAGCCGCTTCGATGCCGCGAAACGCATGGCCCGCGAATGGATCAATGGGCTGGACCGATCCGACTCCGTGGCACTCTGGGTGGTGACCGACCGCTTGGAAAAACCCGTACCCGTCCCGGTCGTGGACCGCGCCCACTTGTTCCGCGAGTTGGACGCGCTCAAACCCTCGCAGGGATCGTGCGGGCTGGCACCCGCGTTCAACGCCGCACGCGAATGGGCGTCGACCCGCGGCATCGGCCGCAAGGAAATGCTCGTCATCACCGACAACCAGGCCGCCGCATGGGACTGGCCTGCGGAATCGTTTTTCAAGAACGCATGGGACCGCGACGGAGTGTCCCTGGTGGTGCTCGCACCCGATTCGGCAAAGCCCGCCAACACCAGCATCGCATCAACCCGATGGGACGCACGCTCGGCGCGCAGCGGAACACTGATCACCGGCAGCGCACGTCTGATCAACCACGGCGATGCCCCGATGGTGGATTTGCTCGAATGCCGCATCGGCGATGAGGTGATGTTCCGCAAACCCGTCGAGCTCGCACCGGGAGCGACGCTCGATCTGCCGCTTGCAATGACCGTGCCCGCATCAGGAAAAGCCGTCGCCACCGGATCCCTGATACTCGCTGGCGACGCCTACGCCCACGACGATCAATGGCACTTCGCACTGCCTCTGCGGAAGCCGATCAAGGCTCTGATCGTCGATCGCGACAACGGCATGGCCGGCAGCATGCGGCCTTCGTTTTTCCTCGCCAAGGCGATCGCGGCGGGCGGTGCCGGCACCACCAGCGTCATCGGCTCCAATGAATGGCCGGACCACTCCACTGATGGGTTCGGATCGATTTGGTTCACCGCAGCAGCGGTGGAGAATCAAAGCGCATGGCAGAAAGCATTGGAGTTCGCCACTGCGGGCGGCACGGTGGTGGTGACCGGGGACTCGCAACCGGATCCACTGCCCGATGGTTGGCCGGTTGGTGCGGGTGCGGAAACCAGCCTGCCCGCCGGAAGGATCGCCACCCGCGTCCTCGCTCCATCCCACCCGCTGTTTGACGGGGTCTGGAACGATCAAACCACCTTCCCTCCCCTGCCCCAGAACACAGCCAGATCCTGTTTACCCGCGGATGGCGCGAAGCCACTCGCCACGCTCGCAGGAAGCTATCCGTTGTTGGTTGAGAAACCTCACGGCAACGGCCGCGTGCTGTGGCTCAATGCAAGTCTCGACCGGGCATGGGGCGACCTGCCGCTCTCGCCCGCATACGTCGCATTGGTCCAGCAAATGGCCCGCGCCAGCGAACTTGCCATGCAGGCGGAAACGTCATGCTGGGTCGGCGAGGCATGGCCGGACATCGGCAGGATCGCCACTGCCGCATCGTGGCCGGCAGCTGAAGGATCCACCCGCACGACGAATGCCGGATCGTTCGACGCAATGACCCCGGATGGATCGGTCGTCTGGAACTGCGCCGTGAATGTGCGCCGCGATGAATCCGCACTGCAGCCTCTGGAAGCAGGACACCTGTCCTCGATGCTGCCCGGCAAAGTCGCATCGGGACTTGAGGGTATGCGTGCGTGGCGTGATGAGGCCCGCCGCGAAATCCCACTCTGGCCATGGCTGCTGGCTGCGGCTGCGCTGACCTATCTGGCCGAAGGATGGATGAGCGCGGCCGCCGCAAGGAACCGCATGGCAGCGGCGTCACCGCTTCCGATCTCCCGTGGAAAGGAGGTCCGCACATGAGCGCGCACCCTGTCTTCGCCATACTGGCCATCCTGATTCTGATACTCACTGTATGGACCTTCGCCAGCTTGCGGCATGAGCCCGAGCGGCGGCGCGCGGCATGGCTCGGCGGACTCCGCCTTGCATCCGCGATCCTCTTGGCATGGATCTTGTTCCAACCCCGCCACCATCGCAGCGTGACGGTGGCCGAACGCCCGCTCATCGGCGTGCTGGTGGATGCCTCTCAGAGCATGAACGACGGACCGCCATCCTCCACCCGCGCGACCATCGCCCGCGAGTGGCTGGACTCCGCCGTGTTCCGCGAGGCCACGGAGTCGTTCGACCTCCGCTATTTCGCCATCGACGGCAAACTCACAGAATCCATCCCCGGCGGGATTGATTTCAACGGCACGGAGTCCAGGATCAAGGACGCGCTTTCCACCTGGAACCGCCGCTGGGGCCGTGAGGATGCCGCCGGCATGGTCTTGATATCCGACGGACTGGATACCGGCAGCGGCCCGGCGGAAAGCCTCGATCTGCCATGCTGGGTGATGGAAGTCGAACCACCATCCGCCACCGCATCCTCACGCATCACGGTGTGGCAGGTCGAACCGCCACGACGCGCGGTCGCCGGCTCCGAAAACAGCGTCCGCGTGGTGCTCCAGGGATGGGGCGTGGACGGCCGGGACATCCCGGTGGAGTTGTGGCGTGATGGAAAAAAAATCCTGGAAAAACCGGCACGCTTCGACCGCCGCGGCGAAGTGGTCGAGGTCCGGTTGCCTCTCAAAGCCGAACAGCCGGGAAGTTATGCCTACGAGCTCCGCATCGCGGATCCCGCAGCCGACCCCGCCGCGAAGTCCCAACCCTTTGTCCTCACCGTCCGCCAGGAGGGCCGCAATGTGCTCATGCTTTCAAATGCGATCGTCATGGAGGGCAAATTCCTGCGGCGCGCCCTGACGACCGACCGCAATGTCCGCCTCGACAGCTACGCACGCTGGCAGGACGGCCGCTGGGCGAGCCTCGGCGATGGCACAGGCCCCGCACGCGAATCACTGGATCTCGACCCGACCTCGCTCGCCTCACGCTCGGCGGTGATCCTCGCCGATGTCACACCCGCCGCCCTGAACCCGCTGCAATGGCAGGCGCTTGCCACCTTCGTCGACCAGGGTGGCGGCCTCGCGATCCTCGGCGGACCAAATCTGTTAGCATCCCCCCGGGCTGCGGAGTCACTCGGCAGGCTGCTGCCGGTGCCCACCCCCGCACCGCATCACGACGGACGTTTCGGCGTGCGCCTCACCGATGCGGGGCTCCGCCACCCGGTTTTCGGACCGTTGTTTGAATCGGTGAAGGATTTCCCGGCGTTGCAGGGCGTGAATTCATCCACCGGCGTGGCGGGTAACGCCCAGGTCCTGATGGAAGCCGTCAGCGCAGGGCAGGCTCGCCCACTGGTCGTCGTGAAACAGCAAGGGGCGGGACGCGTGGCGGTGGTGATGAGCGACACGCTCTGGCGCTGGCGCGTGGCCGCACCGGGATGGACCGGACGCATGTCGGCCTACGACACGTTCTGGAGCCAGTTGCTCGATTGGCTTGCTCCCGACCAGGAAGGACTGCAAAGCAGCGGACGCATCGAACTCACCACCGACAAGCCGTTTTACCGCCAGGGCGACAAGGTGATGATCCAGGCGGAGTGGATCGGCAGGGGCGACGCGCCATTCGCATCCCTGACAACTTCGCTCGCCGATTGGACCGGGAAAACCACACCCCTGGATCTGCCGGCATCGGTCTGGCAGAATGCGGAGGGCCGCCGTGTCGTCGGTTTCCGTGGTGAGGTCACCGCCGCCCGAACCGGGATTTACGAGGTGACCGCCGATGCGGAATGGGACGGCGGCGAGGCCCGGGAGCAGATGCGCTTCGCGGTCGCCGCATCGCCTGAAGAGCGGCGTGGAGAATCACCGGATGCGGAACTCCTGCGCCAGATCGCCATACAGAGCGGAGGCGCGTATTTCGCCCGCGGAGAAGGCGACCGCTGGCTTGATTCCCTGCCGGAATCGAAACGCGAATCCGTGCGTGAAATCGTCACCGACATCTGGAACCATCCGCTCGCCGCCGTATTGTTGTTAGGATCGCTCTGCGGCGAGTGGTGGTTGCGCCGCCGCAGCGGCCTCGCATGATCCATCACCCGTCCCCGGTGAAACCCATCCTCCACATGAAAACATCCATCGCTTGTCTTCTCTATCTCGGTCTTGCGGCCCACGTTTCCGGCGGGGAGAAGAACCTGCTACCCAACGGCGGCTTCACGGGTGACAAGCCGCTGCACGGTTGGCTCACGGAGTTTCCCGACGAGGCGTTCTACAAAAACAACGGCCCCTATGTGAAAATCGCACCACCCGGCGAGGTCGGTGGACGCAAGGCGGTGGTGCTCGATCTGCCACCCGGCATCGCCGGCAACCAGGGTGGAAAGATCGAGAGCGTGCCGGTCCCCGTCATTCCCGGCGCCACCTACCGCATCGAGGTCGACTGCATGACATGGAACCTTTCCGCGAAAATCCATGCGGAGGCATGGAGCACCGATCCGAAACCGGAACAAAAACGCACCTTGTTCCGCCGCGCGCCGATCGATGGCAGACCCGCACTGATCATGTGTTATCGCGCCCAAGTCCCGTCCCCACCCGCGGCATCCAGAGTCTGGACGACCGCAAGCCGCGAATTCAAAGTGCCGGAATCCGTGGTCGTGGTCGGCAAGAAACAAAAGCCGGAATACCTCTCGGTGAAGGTGGTCAACTACGGCGGCACCATGGATGCCGGAAAATCCTATTTTTCAAACTTCCGCCTTTTCCTCGTGGCCCCACAACCAAAGGCTGAAAAATCCCAAAACAAACCGTAAGCTATCCCGGTGAACGCCGAAGCCACCAACGCAGCCCGAACGCCGCACCTGCTGCTGCGGCGCGCGGCGCGCGCCCTGCGTGCCGGCCGCAGCGTCACCGCGCTCACAGCCGGCTGCGTCGCCGCAGGCGTGCTGCTCGCCGCATGGCTGATCGCCGATTCCCGGATCGGCTTCGGCACCATCGGACGCTGGTTGGGATTCGCCGCCATCGCACTGCCGCCCGCCGCCGCAATCATTCACGCATGCCGTTCATGGCTCGCACGCATCGATGACGCCGCCCTCGCCCGCCGCCTCGAAGCCGCCACCGGCCGCGCCGACAACGCGCTGGTGAATGCGGTGCAGCTCGACCGCTCGCTCGATCCCGTCTCGCCGTGGCGTGCGGTTTTGTTGGGTGAGCTGGCAGGCCGCTGGTCGGACACGCCATGGAACCGTGTTTACAACTGGCGTCTGCTGTGGCGCTGGGCCGCTGGAGCGGCGGTGTTGTTTTTGTTAGGATCCGCGTTTTACTTTTTCAAACCGGATGAGTTCCGGCAACGTGTCAGCCGCGTGCTGCTGCCGGCCAGCGAAATCGCACCGGTGACGCTCACCCGCATCCTGGATGTCACTCCAGGCAATCAGGTCGTGCCGCGCGACACGCCGCTCGACATGTCAGCCACCATCGGCGGCCGCATCCCGGACAAGGTCTGGCTGGTGGTCGCTGAGGACCTCGGCGGCCAGATGGATCGCATCGCGCTCCAGCGCGATGGCACCTCGCCGCGATGGTCGGTCGAACGCAGGTGGCTGAAGAGCGGCCGCTACTGGTTCGAGGCAGGCGACGCCAGATCGTTCACCCGCAGGATCGGGGTGAAGCAACCGGCGAAGGTCATTGCCGCCAACCTCACAATCACTCCCCCGCCCTACACGAAGCTCGCTGCCACGCACGTGGCCGAGGGTGCGTCCTGGCCCGCCATTCCCGCAGGCTCGGATGTCACGTTGCTCTGGACGTTCGATCATCCCGTCACCCGCATGTCGGTCGAGGATGACCGCGCGAAGGTATCGCCACTGGCCAAGGCCGGATCATGGAAACTCACGGGACGTCCGGTCTCCGGCCAGCCGTGGAATGTCACATGGAACGACACCTCGGACCTGACGGGAAACGAACGCGTTTCCTTCCAGATCAAAGCCGACGAGTCACCACGCGTGCGTTGGATCCGCCCGACCGGTGAGGAGGAGTTGCTGATGACCCGCGATTCGTCCCTCGCGCTGACATTCGAAGCCACGGACGACCATGGCCTTGCGGAGGTGACGCTCTATCGCGGAACCCCTGACAAACCGGACGCCACGCCGGTCCGGTCGTGGAAACCGGATGCATCGTCTTTCAAACAATCCATGGACCTGCAGTTGTCGCGCTGGATCTCCGCGGAGGAATCCGAAGCGTGGTTCTCGGTGGCCGCCACCGATGCCAACGATGTGACCGGCCCGGGCCGCACGATGTCGCGGATCCTCGTGGTCCGCATCGTCACAGCCGATGAACTCCGCCGGGCAAACGAAACCCGGGAAAACGTGGTCCTCGGCGGCGTCGATGAACTGCTGCGCATGCAACAGGAAAATCTCGACGCCACCCGCGCCACCATCCGCGACGCAAAGGCCGATTCCGACACACGGCGCGCGGCAATCGAAACGCTCGCCGAGCGCCAGTCGCGCATCGGCAGGGAGGCGGACCGGCTGGTTTCCTCGACACCGGATGGATCGGCCGCATGGCATGATGTGCTGCGCTCGCTTGCAGCGGATGAATTGCCGAATGCCACCCTCGCCCTGCGCGACGCGCTCGCCAGCGACGGTGGGAAACGCCGCCAGAACCTCGCCAAAGCCGAGGCCTTGGAAACAGCCATCCTCGCCCGCTTGAAAAATCTCCCGGATGACCTGCGCGACGAATCCGCAGGCACCGCCGTCCGCGATCTGATAGGCCGGGTGGAACGCTTGTTCAAACGCCAGCAGGACCTTCACGGCCGGGTGTTGGCCGGCACTCCGGGCGGCGGCGCGGCGATGGCCGCCGATCAGGATGCGCTCGCCGATGAATCGCGGGTGATCCGCCAGGCGCTCGCGGAGGGATCGAACAACGCATCGCTCGGCGACGCCGGATTCCGGACCGTGCTGGCCAAGGCCGCGGACCTGATGTCGGAAACGAAGATCTACGAACAAATGATCCAATGCGCGGAATCGATCGAGGGCGAACGCTTCCCGGAATCCGCCAGGCTCTGCAAGCAGGTCCTCGTGGACCTCGCCCGCGTGCTCGAACTGCTGAGCACGTCGCAACGGAACCGCGCCGGCGAAAAGGCGGAGTCGATCCGCGAGGCCGCAGCCGACATCCATGGGAAACTCGAAGACCTCGCCGAACGCCAGCGTGCGGTGGTTGAAAAAAGCAAGGCGCTTGCCACCAAGGATGAGTTCAGCCCGGAGGACGAGGCCATGGCCGGCGAACTCGCCGCGGAAAAGGAGGCGATCGCGGAAATGATCGAACAGATGCTCACCGACGCCCACGTGTTTCCGGACCTCAAGCCGATGAACGAGCTGCGCGAGGAGCTGACCAAGATTTTTGAGGATGTCATCCAACAGGACACCGAAGAGGCGGCCGCCGGCAAACTGAAACCCACGGAGATCGCCGTGCAGAAGGAGGAGGGATTGCTCGAGGCCATCGAAAACGCGGTGGAAACCGCGGAGGACATGGAAATGTGGCTGCCGGACAAGAATGAAACCGTGAAGTGGCTGATGGAAAACTTCGACCTCACCGAGATGCCGGAAATCCCGAACCTGCCGCTCGCGGACTCTTTCACCGACCTGGTCGGCGAGCTGCTTGAAAAACAGGAGGGCCTCGATGCCCAGGTGCAGGACGCCGCATCCAACAACGCGTTCGCATTCAACCCCGCCAACGGCTGGGATGTGATGGATGGCCCGATGCCCGGATTCAACGCCCAGGGCCGCTCGGGCAACGAGGCACCTAACAAAAATGAACAAACCGGCCGCTCCGCTGGTGGCCGCGAGGGAATGTCGAGCGGCGAGATGGTCAACCAGCGCGCCGACCAACTCGAAGGAAGCGAAACCGAGGCCCGGCGGACAAACGATCCGTTGCAAAAGGGAAAAATCGAGGATGACGCTCCACCCGCCAACGCGAAGGCCACCGGCGGCGGCAAGGCCGGTGGCGTCAGCCAGCGGGAGGGAATGACCGGCGAGGCCCCGCTCCGCCCGGTCAATACTGCCGACCGCGTGCTCAACAGCGCGCTCGCCGCGGAGCAGGCACTGCTCGCACGCCAAACGTCGAAAAGCTATGCCAACGCCCGGCTGTTCTACCTGCGCACCGGCCCCATGCCGGAAGTCGCCCGGCTGATGGATGAATCGCGTGAGGCCCTGCGCAGCGGACGCATGGCCGATTACAAGGCGCTCCACCGCCGGATCGTCGCCAGCCTCCGCGAGATGGGCGGTGCCTCCCCAACGGATGACATCAAGGTGATGGGCGGCACCGGCAGCCGGACGGTCGGCGGCAAACAACTGCCCGGCGGAGCCGATGTCGCGGTTCCTGCGGAATTCCAACAACCGGTGGACGATTATTTCCGGTCCCTCGATTCGCCATGACCCGCGAGCTTTCCATTTTCCTGATGCTGGTGGTTCCGCTGTCCGCTGCGGAGCCGGATGCCGCCGCATGGGCCGTTCCCGGCGCGCCCTACCGCGCCGCCGTCCACGCAGTCAGCCAACCCGGAATGCCGGAGGCGGGATGGGAAATCCGGCTGCCGGAATTCGCCGCCTGCCGGCCCGATATGCGGGATGTGGTTTTGTTAGATGACGAGAACAAGGAAATCGCGCTCGATGGGGTCTGGATGTCACCCGGCCGTTCGATCTTGATGCTCGCGGAGAAGATGCCCCCGGCGGAGAATCCGGCGACGCTTTATTTTGGCGGGAAAACATCGCGTGCGATGAAAACATGGTCCGCCCGGCGCAGTCTGCTGCTGGAAACCCGCAGGATGCCTCCGGGCGCTCGCATCACCAGCCACGAAGGCTGGCGTGCCGCGTGGAACCAGTCGCGGGAATCCGATGGCGCGGCCTTTGTCCCGGTGATCTATCATGGCGGCAATCCGTTCGGCGCGGAAAGCCGCTACCTCAGCCGCTATACCGGCCTGCTGAAAACCGGCACAGGCGGCGAGATGACGTTTTATTCCCTGTCGGACGACGTGGCTTATGTCACGGTGAATGGCAACCCGATCCTCAAGTGGCTGGACAAGTCCCCGCCTCCGCGCGATCCCGCCAAGGTCCCCACTGCGGCGGCCCGGGTGCCGGAGGGTTTTTGCGAGGTCGCTTACGATCACGCCTGCGTCGATCCTCCGGGCGCGATGGTGCTCGGCTGGGAACAAAATGAAAAGCTCGGCACCATCCCGACGGAGGCATGGGTCCACCCGGGACAGGTGGAAATCGGAAAGTTTGAGTCCAGCGATGGCACACCGGTCCCGGCCGCATCGGTGGAGGCGTTGGAATACCTCGGCTTCGGCGATCAATGGTATGTGAAGGTGAAGTGCGCGGTTCCCGACCCGGGTGAGGACTGGAAGGTCGAGTGGCTGTGGCCGGACGGACACACTTCAGACGGCCCGCAATGCCAGCGGATCCGGATGAATCTGGACCCGGTGCGCGTCATGCTGCGGATGACACGGAACAAGCGCGTGATCGAAAGCAAACGCGTGTTGGTGATCCCGCGCGAGATTCCCGCCGCATCGGTCAACAACCACGCCCAGCGCGGCACATTTCTGGAGTTGTTGGAAAAGGAAGACCTGCGCCGCCTTGACGAACCCGCACTCAAGGCGGGATTCATCCTCACCCGGCCATTTCTGCCGCCGTCCGCTGCCGCGCGATGGGCAAACGCATGGCTGGCAAAAAATCCGAAACCGGCGGAAGGCGCATGGGCATCCGCGCTTGCGGTGTCGATCCGCGCACAATCCCTCAAGGATCCCAAGGCGGCGCTGGCGCGGATCGGAAAGCTCGGCAAGGAGGAACGCGCCGCTCTCGGCAGGGAGGCGGATTTGTTGGAGATGGACCTGCGGGTTTTCGATCTCAAGGACCCTGCGGTTGCCGGACTGGTCTCCCGTTTGTCGAAAGGCGGCGACAAGGAACTCGCCCGCATCGCCACCATCCGGATGGGCGATTGCCACCTGCTTGCCGGCAGGATGGATGACGCCAAGCGTTGTTTCAACGAGGCATCTCCGGAAACCGATGAGTCGGCGCGCAAGGCACCGGTTCTCGATCGCTCGCACTCGCTGGCATTGGAGGAGCTGATCCGCGGCCAGCACCTCGATGAAGCGCGGGCCAGACTGGCGGCATGGGAACTCGCGCGGCCAATGGCAAAAATCGAGGGTGACCAACTGCTGTGGCGCGCACGGGTGACGGGCCTCGCCGGCGATTGGAAACGCGCGCTGCAGGACCTCGAATTGATCCCGGTCGTGCGTCCCGGCGCACCGGAGGAAATCGACGTGCGCTTCTGGTTGGGCCGCGCGCAATATGAACTCGGCCGCAAGGACGAGGCCCGCACGGTTTGGAAGGAGTTGATCAAGGACCACCCGAAACACGACCTCGCCGAGGCCGCAAAAACCTGGGCTGAAAAACCATGAACACCCGCCGCTCATTCATCATCGCCACGATCGCGGCCCTCACGCCGTGCCCGGCCTTCGCCGATGGCTCCGGACGGATTTACACCAAAACGGACACCGCCGACACGGGCGGCATCCACGGACGCATCGCCGGAGCGAAGCTCACCCACGCGCTCGCCATCGAACGCGACCGAACCCGCGTCTATCAGGCAACGCTCGCCGATGGCGGTGCCGGCTTCGATTTCGCCAACCTGCCTGTCGGCCGTTTCGATCTGCTGTTGGTCACGACGGACAACCGCCTGATCGAAGGCCTCGGGCTCGGGCCTGCGGAAAAACTGCCCGCGGAACGTGCCAAACACCTGGAAGCCGGCATCACCAAGGCGGATTCGTTTTTCAACCGTCACCTCAGCCACCGCTGCGGCATCGGAAATGGCGCCGCCCTGGTCCTGGTCGAACGCATCCGCGACAAGCAAATCCTGCGCGGCTCCGGCGAGGATCTTGGCAGTTGGCTGCGCCGTCTGGAAATCATCGAACTCGACGAGGCAGCCGATGAATGGCAGATGCGCAAAACCCGCCACCTCTACCGCGTGGAGATCCCCCGCACGGCTGAAACGCCGTTTTTCACCCACCTCCATCTCCCGTCGCTGGGCGGAATCCGCCTCGCCGCCACCCGCCGCGACCTCGGCACGATCGATCTGGAACCCCCATCTAACAATAACCCATGAGCACCGCCAGGCATTTGAGAATCAACTCCGGAAAAAACAAGGGCCAGAGCGTGCCCTTGGTCCGGCCGCCGGTCACGATCGGCCGTTCGAGCGACAATACGATCGTCCTCCCGCCGGAAACCGCCGCGTCGAGACACCATGCCGAACTCACCGAGAAAGACGGCGTCTGGTCGGTCCGCGACCTCGGCAGCGTGAACGGCACCTATGTCAATGGCGAGCGCATCGAGTGGCCCCGCGAACTCAAGCCGGGTGACCGCATCAAGATCGCCGGCGATGTGATGATCTTCGAGGACCTGAGCGACGCGGTCATCGAGGAGTCTTATGGCAGCCACGATGACAGACCCGCATCCGGTCCCAAGCGCCCGGCTCCCACGGCCCGCCTGGAGGCGGAATCCCCCCCACCCGATGTCGCCGGTGAAACCGCCGATGAACTCCGCACACTGATCCCCAGGCTGGAAAGCGTGGTCGCGGAAATCGGCAAAACCATCGTCGGTCAGAAGGAAATCCTGCACAGCCTGATGCTGGCTCTCGTTTCCCAGGGACACGTCCTGATGATCGGTCTCCCCGGGCTGGCGAAAACCCTGATGATCCGCACCCTTGCCGAGGTGCTCGACCTGCGGTTCCGCCGCATCCAGTTCACTCCGGACCTGATGCCCGCGGACATCACCGGAACGGACGTGCTGGAAGTGGACGAGGCCACGGGCCGCAAGAACTACCGCTTCATCCGCGGTCCGGTGTTCACCCATATTCTGTTAGCCGACGAGATCAACCGCACCCCGCCCAAGACCCAGGCGGCGCTGCTCGAAGCCATGCAGGAATACCACGTCACAGCCGCCGGCGAAACCTATCCGCTCAACCCACCCTTCTTCGTGCTCGCCACGCAGAACCCGCTCGAACAGGAAGGCACCTACCCCCTGCCCGAAGCCCAGCTCGACCGCTGCATGTTCAGCCTGCGCGTGGATTACCCGAGCGAGGCGGAAGAAGAGGAGATCGCCCTGACCACCACCTCCGACCGCAGCGTGCGGCTCACCAAGAAGATGAGCGGCGATGAGATCCTGCGGCTGCAAAAACTGGTCCGCCGCCTGCCGGTTTCCCAACACGTCGTGAAATACGCCACCCGCCTCGCCCGCGCCACCCGTCCTGCCGATCCACGAGCTCCCGAAGCCGTCCGCAAGTGGATCCACTGCGGGGCCGGCCCCCGCGCCACCCAATACCTGATCCTCGCCGCAAAAGCCGGTGCCGTGATGCGCGGCAGCATGGTCGTGAATTGCGCCGATATCCGCTCCGCCGCCTACCCGGTCCTGCGCCACCGCATGTTCACGAACTTCGCCGCCGATTCCGAAGGCGTGGATTTGGACGATATCATCACCAAGGTCCTCGCGGAAGTCCCCGAGCCCGGCGAAAAGGACTACCAGACGGATAGCCGGACCAGAAAATGAGCACCTCCTGCCCCATCCGAAGCAACTCCCCTCCCTCATCCTAACAGCTTCTGGAGCGTCCCGCTCCTGCTCTTCCTGTGGCTGGGACTTGCTGTCCCAGTCCGTCGCGGGGACATCCTGTCCCCGGTCTTCCTCTTCTTCTTCCTCAATCAAAAATCCAAAATCACCAAATCCGCCGAAGCCTTGTAGGCCGATTGGACAGACACGAACGTGCCCTGCCCTGCAAGGGTGATGAGCCGTGAGGAGACTCAGAATCAATCCCCAATCTCTTCACCTCCCCCGACCTCTTCCCTCTTCCCTCTTCCCTCTTCCCTCTTCCCTCTTCCCTCTTCCCTCTTCCCTCTT
>CAYNQJ010000025.1:0-53290 GCA_964399305.1 uncultured Luteolibacter sp. | reverse complement strand
GCCCGGCGTGGATCAGTTTGTAGAGGGGTTCGCAAATGTCGGCGGCCACGTTGGTTCGGGTGCGTCCCTCGTCCACGCACATCCGTACCGCCCGGAGCCGGAACTCCGGTGGGTATTTACCTAATTTTCGACGCTTGTCTGGACGACAGTTCGAGCGCCGTGACAATCTCTTCTTTTCGGCTTCGACAAAGGCCGATTCATTTGTTTGTTTCATGGGGTATCAATCAAAGTGTCACCCCAAATCGCTCTCAATGTTTACTCACGAACTGGTCGCTACCACAGCATCAACGAGCGCCTGCTTCTGCCCGGCTTTGTAACGCAGCCGCCCCCGACGATCAGCCTTCAGAATCACTTCATTCATATCCGTCATAGTTCGTCATCTATGACGGATATGATCAAGGCCGGGCAAATCCCAACGCACGGTGTTTCAGACCCCGCTTACTTTCTTAATCACACCACCGCCACTGTTGGTGAATAAGAGCGCACTGCGGCTCAGATCCCGGCCTTCGCCAGGGCGATCGTTTGTTCGAGCACAGCCAGGATGGGTTCGAGCAACAGCCCTGGGAACAAGCCGAGCAGCACCACCAGGGCGGCGGGAATGCCGATTGCAAGCATGTGGCTCACAGGCAGCTGGTCCGCAGGCGGCGCTCCGTCATCCGGCAATGGTTTCACAAACGCCTGCTTGAGCACGGACAGGTAGTAATAGAATGAAACCGCGCTCAAAATGGCGGCAAGGGCCACCAGCCAGATGAGCCCGGGATTGCCGGCGGTGGCGGAATCGGCCACTGCGCTGCTGAACAGGGAGAACTTGCCGAAAAAGCCGGCCAAAGGTGGAATGCCCGCCAGTGAGGTGAGAAAAACCATCAGGCAAAGCGCCTGATACGGCGATCTCTCGAGCAATCCTGCGAACGAGGAAACCCGGTCATCACCACGGTCGCGTTCGACCGCAGCAACCACCGCCAGCGCGCCCAAGGTGGCGAGGCCATAGACGACGACATAAAACAATGCCGCTGCGGCCGAGGACGACCCGCCACCTGACAGGGCGACCAGAATATAACCGGTGTTGGCAACCGCGGAATAGGCAAGCAGTCGGCGGACACTCTTCTGGGCCAGCGCGAACAGGTTGCCCAGGATCATCGACACGGCGGAGAGCACTGCCAGCCAAACGGCCCAACCGGGCATCATTTCCTGCCAGGCGGCCGAGCCGGCGAACGGCTGAAACCCGATCTGCAAAATCCGCACTAAAACCACCACGCCGACGACCTTCGATGCGGCGGAAACCACCGCAACGGTGGTGGCGGGGGCACCCTGATAGACATCGGGAGCCCAGTAATGGAACGGTGCGGCCGCGAGTTTGAAACCCAATCCGACCAGCAACATCGCCAAACCGGTCATTGCCAGCAACGACGACTGTCCAGTCAGCAGAGCCTGGGAGATTCCGCCGAAGGTGACGCTGTGCGACACTCCGTAAAGCAGGCTGATTCCGAACAGCATGAATGCCGCGGACACCCCGCCGAACAGGAAGTATTTCAACGATGCCTCCGCAGCCTTCGGCGTGCGTGGGAAGCCGGCGAGCAGGTAGAACGAAAGCCCCGCCAGTTCCAGCGCGACAAACAAAAACAACAAGTGGTTGCTGCCGACCGCCAACAGCAGCCCCGTCAGCGCGAACAGCATCAGCGCGTAGTATTCGCCGAGGTTCGGAATTTCACGGCGGGCGGGAGGCAGCAGGACAGCCAGCAAGCCAAAGCCGAGCACCAGCGGCTTGAAAATCCATGCCAGCGGATCAGCGGACAACAGGGGTGAGCCCGTCGCCGGGCCTTTGCCCCACAGGATCGTCAGCAGCGCGGCGAGCAGGATCCCCGCGGCGGCTATCCCGATACCGATTCTTGCCGGGAACGGCTGGCCGGATCTTTTGGCGACCGTCAAAGCCACTGCCAGCAGCACCAGCGCGGTGACCACCAGCACGGCCTCGGGCAGAAGTTGGAGAATGAGCGCGGAAAGATTCACGGCAGGGAAAGGAACGATTGGAAAATTGGCGAGCGAAGCCCGTCATCGATGAGCATCACCCACGGTTTGGGATAAATACCGATGGCGAGCGAAGCGAAGAGCAGCAATCCGATGGCGGTGATTTCCGACCAAGTGAGAGGTGGCATTTTGGGCGGTGCCTTGCGCGATGTGGATTTGCCACCCTCGGGGAAAAACGCGCGGTGAAGGGCGCGCAGCGAGAATGCGCCGGTGATGATGATCCCCGCCGCCACTGCCACACTCAGCCACGGATACGTCTGCCACACGCCAATGATCACCGAGATTTCCGCCACGAATCCGCTGAAGCCCGGAAGCCCCATCGAGGCGGCGGTCGCCAAGGTGAAGGCGGTCGCCGCGCCGGGCAGCGATTTCCACAAATCAAATTCCTGAAGCTCTCCGAGGTCGCGGGTGTGGGTCCGCTCATACACGACGCGTCCGGCAATGCCGAACAACAGACCCGCGATGATCCCGTGGGAAATCATCTGCAGCACCGAGCCGCGCAGTCCCCAGTGATTGGCGGCCGCAAGACCTAATAAGACAAAACCCATGTGACTCACGCTGGAATAACCGATCACGAACTTCAGATCCTTCTGCGTCAACGCCGTGAGCGCTCCGTAGATGATACCCACCACCGCGAACCCGGCGATCAGCGGCTTCCATTGCTCGAATCCCTGAGGGAAAAGCGGCATCGCCACGCACAGCGCGCCGAAGGCCCCGAGCTTCATCACCACACCCGCCAGCAGCATCGAGGCCGCCGTCGGAGCCGCCACGTGGCCGGTGGGAGCCCATGTGTGGAACGGCCACATGCCCGCCAGAATCGCAAAGCCCAAAAACAACACCGGAAACGCCCAGGCCTGCATCGCCGCCGGATAGGCTGCCCCCGCCAGATGCCCTAGATCGAAACTCGTCGCCCCTGCCGCCGCGTATGCCGCCACCAGCCCGATCAGGATCAACGCGCTCGCGGCGATCGAATACATCGTCAGCTTCATCGCGCCATACTCGCGGTTGGTCGATCCCCAGTAGGCGATCAGCATGTATTTCGGCAGGATCACCACTTCATAACAGACGAACAACAGGAACGCATCGCGGCTGAGAAACACCCCATATACCCCGCCGATGATCGTCAGGAACCAAGCGAAGAACGCCCGTGGACGCTGGGTGACATTCCACGAAAACAAAACCCCTGCCACCGCCACGATACCCGTCAGAACTAACAAAGTGAGTGAAATCCCGTCGGCCGCGAGGTGGAACCGGATGCCGAGCGAATCCACCCACGGCCGGTCAAACGACCATGCGGCCGCATCAGGATGCGCCAGGCGGTCCAGCGCGGAAACCACTGCGGCTGCCGCTCCGGTGAGCGCCGCCACCAGAGCGACCATCCGCGCGCTCCCAGCCATGCGCGACGGCAGCAGGAGCACCAGCAGCGCTCCGGCAAATGCGGATATCAGTGTCCAGGCGGGGTTCATGGCAGCGGATGGAGAAGATCGATCAAATCAACAATGCCGGGGTTGGCGAACTGCAGCAGCATCTTCGGCCAGACGCCGGGAAGCAGAATCATGGCGATGGCCAGAGCGAACAGGATGCGGTCGGCCGTGCCCAGATCCGGCCACTTGGCGAGCGACGGATTGAGCGGACCATTGAAGACCTTGCGGATCATCCGCAACAGGAACACCGCCGTAAGCAGCAGGCCGATCACCGACCACACCGCAGCCCCGGGAATCGCGCCGAAAGATCCGAGGAAAATCAGAAACTCACCGACAAATCCGCTGAGTCCCGGCAGGCCCAGCGAGGCAAACACCGCCAGCCCGAAAACCCCGCAGAAAACCGGCATGCGCGCGCGCAGGCCGCCGAAGTCGCTCAGCCCGCGCAAGCCGTGGCTGCGATGCTCGAGAATGCCGACGCCGAAGAACAAGGTGGAGGCGATGACTCCGTGGTTGAACGCCTGCAGCACTGTGCCTGACAACAGCGAAGACATCGCATCGCGGGATTCGGATTCCAGCGAGGCCGCCGCCGCGGCGATGGCCAGCGCACAATAGCCGAGATGGTTCACCGACGAGTAGGCGAGCAGGCGTTTCAGATCGGTCTGCGCCAGTGCCGCCGCCGCACCTAATAAAATTGTGACCACCGCCAGCGAAGAAAGCAGCGGTACCAGTGCCGGAAGGACCTCGGAGAACACCGGCAGGAAGATCAGCAACAACCCGTAAACCCCCATCTTCGAAAGCAAGCCGGTAAGCAACATGGTCACCGGCGTCGGGGCTTCGGCATACGCGGCTGGCAGCCATGCATGGAATGGCACCACCGGCAGCTTCACTGACAGTCCGAGAAACACCGCAAGAGCGACGATTGTCAGGAGCGACTGACCACTCAGTCCGGAGGCGATGAACGTTTTGGCCAAACAGGAGGCGATTTGCTTGTCGGCGGCGAGTTTGGCGAGCTCGGCAAAATCCATGGTTCCTGCGGAAAGCTGCAGGGCGAGGAATCCAACCAGCATGAAGGCGCTACCGCCGAGCGTCATGATGAAGAAGCGCAGCGCGGCGCGCGGCGCGCCGGCACCGCCCCACAGCCGGATCAGCAGGTAGGAAGGAATCAGCGTCATCTCCCAGCAAAGGAACCAGGGGATGAAATGCCCCGCGGTGAACACGCCGAACAACGCGCATTGCAGGGTGAGGATCAGTGCGAAGTACGCGCGGCTGGTGTTTTCCAACCGCCGCGAGGCGGCGATGGCAAACGCGGTCACCAAACCGGTCAGCACCAGAAACAACCAGGAAACGCCGTTGACCGAAAACGTCAGATGGATACCGGCATCCGGCATCCATGGCAGCGACCAGGCGGGATAGGATCCGTTGCCCGGATGCAACGAACAGACCAACGCCAAGGTCAGCAACGACCAGCCGAGCGCGAATTTGCCGGCCCTTGTCCGCGTCATGCGCGGACTCAGGGCCAGCAACAAGGCACCGATCAGCGGGGAGAGGATGACGGTTAGCAAATGCATCGGATCAGCCATTCGAGAGGTAAAGATAAAGAACGATCATCACGGCCATGCCGAGGCCGATCAATCGCAGGTAACTTTGCGGCTGCCCTGTCTGCGAACGCGATGATTGGTCCGCGCTATTCTGCAAACCGGAGCATACACCATCGAATCCGCCGTTGATCGCCTGCTCATCGGTCGAGCGCGTGATCAAACCGCAACCTTTGAGCAACCATTCGGCTGCGCTCATCAGGGGTACGAAAATCTGTTTTTCCATGGCATCCACGCCACCGGCGATGAATGCGATCGGCGCGATGACCGCCTTTTCATAGAGCGCGTCAAAGCCCATCCCCGAGCCGAGAAACTTCCATGCGCCGCCAAGCCGGCCTTCAAGCGGATCGGGCGCGTTGCTTTCGGCCGGTGGATTCCGATAGATCCGCCATGAAACTCCCACTCCAAGCGTCACGATCAGCAGCGAAAGACCGATCAGAATCAGCGACGCGGGTTTGACCAACGCGCCGAAATCCAGGGCCGCGGACTCGCCGTCGATCCATTTTTCAAACCATGGCCAGGCGGGCGTGCCAACAAGCGAGAGCAGCACGGCCCCGGCGGCCAGCACGAACAAAGGCACCAGCATCACCGGCGGGCTCTCGTGAGGATGTGAGACGCCGGGTTGGCGCGGACGCCCGGCGAAAACCAGCAGCGCCTGGCGCGTCATGTAAAAGGCCGTGAGCAACGCGGCGGTGGCGGCGATCACAAACGGCCCCTTGCCACCCGGCCAGACTTCCGCGCTGTGAAGGATGGCCTCCTTGCTCCAGAAGCCGGAAAAGACAAACGGGAATCCCGCCAGCGCCATCATCCCCACCGCGTAGGCCAAGAACGTGCGCGGCATCTCCTTCGCAAGCCCCCCCATGCGGCGGATGTCCTGTTCGCCATGGCAGCCGTGAATCACCGAACCTGCCGAAAGGAACAACAAGGCCTTGAAGAACGCATGGGCGATCAGGTGGAACATCGCCGCGGCGACTCCGCCGGTCCCAAGCGCGATCATCATGAATCCCAGTTGGGAAACCGTCGAGTAGGCGAGGATGCGCTTGATGTCGGATTGCGCCAGCGCGACCAGCGCCGCGTACAGCGCGGTGATCGACCCCACCCAGGCGCAGGTTGTTAGGGAGACCGTCATCCCGGCGGCGTCCGCGGCCTGGGCAAAAACCGGATGGGTGCGCGCCACCAGGAACACCCCGGCGGCGACCATGGTGGCGGCATGGATCAGCGCGGATACCGGCGTCGGGCCTTCCATCGCGTCCGGCAACCATGTGTGCAAAGGGACTTGGCCGGATTTGCCCATCGCTCCGATCAGCAGCAGCAATGAGGCCGCCGCGGAAACCGACAACCCGGCGATGGTGCTCGTCCCTGCCAATGTTGTCAGTGCGCCGGATTCGAGCAGCCCATGGCCGCCGTCATAAAACATCAGTGTGCCCGTTTGCCCATACAGCCAGATCATTCCGAGGAAAAACGCCATATCGCCCACACGCGTGGTGATGAAGGCTTTCTGCGCGGCCGCGGCCGCCGAGGGTTTTTCGTAATAAAAACCGATCAGCAGATACGAGGCCAGGCCGACCAACTCCCATGCCATGAACAGCAGCAGCAGGCTGTTGGAAAGCACCACCATCAGCATCGCTCCGCAGAACAACGAGAGAAACCCGAAAAACCGCCCGAAACGCTTCTCATCGTGCATGTAGCCCAAGCTGTAGATGAAAATCCAGAGGGCCACGAAGGTGACCATCGCCGCCATCGCCGCGCCCATCGGATCGAGCAGCAGGCCGACATTGAGCGAGACTTCGCCATAGGAAAACCAAGGCGATGACGTGGCAACCACCCTGGCTTCTCCAGCCGCCGGCGCGAGCGAGCAAAGCAAGGCACCCAGAGCGATCACACAGGATCCCGAGAGCGCGACAATCGAGAGCTTCGCAGCCAGACGTCCGCGCGCATCCGGCAGCAACGCGATAACGCCACCTGCCAGCAAGGGCAACAGCGGCACCCACCAAAGCAGGAATGGCAGCAGATTTTTCAGGGATTCAACCATGCAGGGAGTGGAGTCGGTTGATATCGGTCGAGCGCGTGTGACGGAACACCATCAGGATGATCGCCAGACCCACGGCGGCTTCGGCGGCGGCAATGGCGATGGAAAACATCACAAACATCGGCCCGGTGAGCACGGGCTCGGCCGCATTGGCGACTTGCGGGGAATCGTAGGCCCAGAAGGCGATGAAATTGATGTTCGCGGCATTCAGCATCAGCTCGATGCCAACCAGTACAAGGATCGCGTTGCGCCGGGTAAGCACCGCGACCAACCCGAATGCGAAAAGCACCGAGGACAGGGCGAGCATCAATGAGAGCGGATTCATTTCCCGTTGGATTCAGGGTCTGTGGTGTCAGTGTCACGCGCGAGCAAACCCGCGCCGATCATCACGGCCGTGAGAAGGACGCCCAAGGCGATCACTGCCGGCGCGTGACTGGTGAAAAGGATTTTGCCGAGCTCCTTGACCGAGATCGCGGCGTCCCAGTAAGCCAGCTTGGTGAGGCCTCCAAACACCGCCACATAGCCGAGCACGGCCACGACCGGCGCGGCACAGAGCATGCCGATCACCATCGAGCGCGGACGCAGCTCGATTTCTTCCGCCTCGTCACCGGGACGGGTGATTAAGAGGGAAAACACGATCAAAACCGCCACCGCGCCGACATAGACAGCGAACTGGATCAGGCCAATGAAATGCGCGCCCATCACCAGATAAAGCACGGCTGTCATCGCCAGAGACAAGGCCAGCAACAACGCCGCATGCACCGGACGCGCCTTCCACACCGCTCCAAGCGCGGCAAGCAGGATCATGGTGGAGAGAATCAGCAGTGCGGTCATGGTTTGATCCAGGCGGAAAACGACAAAACCCGCAGAACTGATCGAGGCGGTTCACAATCGTGCGGGTTTTTGATGGGATCCATATCGTATCGGGCGCATGGACCAGGGAGACATCCCAAGCACAAGGCGACGCGAGGATGCATGCTTCAGCAGCCCTTGGCAATCCACTAGGAGCTGGACCCCACCAAATCAGAAAAAATGACGCGTTTTTAAGAAAATCCCGGCGATTGACACTCCTTCATGAGGAGCGCCGACATGATGTCGGCTACCTGCCGCGGACATCCTGTCCGCCAAAGGGTCTTATCTCAACCCCGCATCTCCGCAAGCGCGCGGCGGATTCGGCCCATTACTTCGCGGGTCTCCGGCCCTGAACGATCCAGCCACAGAACCACATCCTGATCATCTTCCATGGTCGGCACAGTGGCTTTGGTCACACGATGCTGGCTGAGAAACCGCCTCGCCTCATCCGGAGTCGCCTCGCTGAAAAGCCCGGCATAAAACCAAGGCTTGGGATCCTCCACCGGCTTGCGGACCCGCGACATCGCCCTGGCGGCCTCGCAGCAACGAAGCAGGCGCCCGTCATCAAGCCCGGCCAGGTAATCCATCCACTCTTTGGCGTGTTCCTTGAGTCCCCCATGCACAAACCACGAGCGGTTGACACGCTCCGCCCATTCGATCGGTGGCAGTGTGCAGTGATGGTTCATGGTTGAGAGGGCGCATGCGTATGCCCTTGCCGCGACGATACCCGGCCTTGCGCGCAAATCAATCCGCGTCTATGGCATGGGCACATGATCCACTTCAACATTTTCGGCATCCCGGTACGGGTGGAACCCTTTTTCTGGGTCACTCTGGCCATTCTCGGCGGAGCCATTGGCGCATCTTCCGCCGCAGCCATCCTGCAGGTGGCGCTGTTTGTGATCGCCGGATTCATCTCGATCCTCGTGCACGAGCTCGGCCATGCCCTGACCGCACGCAAGTTCGGCGCGTACAGCTCGATCACCCTCCAGGCGTTCGGAGGTTATGCCGCTTATTCCGGCGCGCGATTTTCTCGACCCCAACATTTCGCGGTCACGGCCGCCGGTCCCCTGATCCAGATCCTCCTCGGGCTGGCGATCTATCAGGTCATGCCCCACCTTGCGGGAATCAACCGCGAGGCACTGGTTTTCATTGCCTCCCTCTGCTGGATCAGCCTCTTCTGGGCGGTCCTCAACCTGCTTCCCATCCTGCCATTGGACGGGGGCCAAATGCTCCACGCCATCCTCGGGCCACAACGCATCCGCACCACACTCTGGGTCACCATCATCGCCTCTGCCATCGCCGGGTTTTACATGTTCAAGCATTTCAATTCCTGGCTCTTCCCGATGTTTCTGGCCGTTTTCGCATGGCAGGCATTCCAGGTCCTGCGCGAGCACCGATAAATCCATCCCATCTCCCTTCCCTCTTCTGTCTCCTACCCCATCTACCAAAACGCCAGGCGCAGTCCTGCCAGCAGACTGAAGCCGACGATCATCCACTCGAACGCCACCTGCGGCACCCGCCTGACCAGCCACCTGCCGCCGAAGATCCCCAGCACGACACCCGGCAGCAACCTCGCGTTCTCAAGCAGACTGTCCGCCGTGATCAGCGCAAGGCGCGCATTTAGCGGCACCTTGATCAGATTGATGATCAGGAAAAACCGCGCGCCAATCCCGATGAGCTCCATTTTGGGAATTTTCCGCGCCATGAGGTAAAGCTGGATCACCGGGCCCGCCGCGTTGGCGAGCATGGTCGCAAATCCGCCCAGTACCCCTGCCCCGCTGCTGAAATGACCGGATTCGACCCAGCGGTCGAACGCCCGCGGCCTGCAACTCCGGGCAATCTGCAATCCCACCATCAGCAAAACGCATGCGCCAATCGCCCGCCTCGCCGCCTGGTCATCCATCTTGTCCAGTAACCACCATCCCACCCCCAAACCTATCAGCGCCGGTCCCAATAACCGCCATACCGGCAGCCAAGCGCCGTGCCTGCGAAACGCAGGATATGCCATCAGATCCGCCGCTATCAACAAAGGCAGGGCAAGCCCCACCGAGGCCTTGGACCCGTACAGATCCGCCAACAAGAACACCGATACCATCGATATCCCGCTGAACCCGGCCTTCGACAGCCCGATGCAAAACGCCGCCAGCAGAGCGATGAGGTAAAACGACGACATCCCGCCCCCATCCATCATGGAATCATCCCCGGTGAACAAGCAGAAAGCCGCGACCGGAATCGCGTAGCCGGCAACTTGTCGGCTACCTGCATCGGACATCCTGCCCGCCAAAGACACCGAACGTCCGAACCCAACTGGAAAATGCTCATCTGGCTCAAATCACCGGACTCCAATCGAGAGGTGATCCACCCTATCAGGATTGCCGCGCTCTCACGCAGCATGGCGCAGCAGGGCGATCATGACCCCTTGGATAATCAACTCCCGCGCGGGAATCAAATCCGGGAAATCAGGATTTTCCGCACGCAGGAACGGACGCCCCTTGTCGATCAGATAGCGTTTCAGCGTGGTTTCCCCGTCGATCAGCGCGGCGACAATATCACCCTTGCGCGGCTCGCGGAACTCGAGGATCACGGTGTCGCCATTGCAGATGTGGGCGTCGATCATCGAATTTCCGCGGACTTTCAAAGCGAATGTTTTCGCGTGGCGGGGAATGCCGAGGGCGGTGATATCCACCGAGATGCATCCTTGGCGCTCGGGCTCGGCGTCCTGGGCCATGCCGGCGGCGATACTGCCGTAAATCGGGATGTCGGCGATTTCCCCGCGATCGAGATCTTCGGGGAAAATGACGGCCCGGGCCTTGCCTGCCAGCCGTTGGATGACCCCTTTGCGCTCCAGCGCGCGCAAGTGGCTCATGGCTGCCGTTTGACTCGCGAATCCAAAATAGTGCTGGAGCTCGCGGGTGGACGGCATGATCCCGGTCTGGCGATGGGCCGACTTCAGATATTCCAGGATTTGTTGTTGGCGTTTGGTAAGGGGGGAGCTCATGGTTTGAACAGTGTTCTTTGGAACAAAATCATGATTTATGCGGCCCTGCAAGCGAAATTTCCACCCATGGAAGTCCCGGGGTGAACAGTTCTGTCTTCCCGGTCCGTGCAAAATGCCATGACAAATCCGCCCGAACGACGGCTTGCCGAAAAGGGAATTGGTCTTTAGGCTGAACGGGTATTCATCATATCCATGAAAATCATTACCTTTCTCACCCCCTTCCTTTCCCTCCTGATGCTTGTCACCCCGCTGACCGCTCAGGACAAACCCGCACCGGCGAAAGAGGAAGCGGCCAATGACCCGAAAGACGGCGAGGAGAAAAAAGAACTGCTGCCAAACCAAAAGGCGTTTTTGAACCTGCCTGAAGAATCCCGCAAGGATTTCGTCAAGCACCTTGGCGAGGCCGGTCGCTTGTTCCAACAGAAGCGGATTTTCGAAACGCTCGAGGAGGTTGAAAAGGCCTCCGCGATTTTCATGGACAGCCCGGAGTTGCACAATCTCAGGGGCAGCTGCTACGTCGAGATCCGGGCCTTCGACAAGGCGATGGCAGAATTCAAAAAGGCGGCCGGGTTCTCCAAAGACAACCCGAGTATCGAGTTCAATATCGGCGAGGTCTATTTCGTTACCAAGGACTGGAAAAAATCCCTGGAGGTGTTTGAAAAAGTCCTCAAGCTCATTCCTGCGGAAAACATGGCTTTGAGTCGTTTGGTCGAGTTCAAGATCCTCCTCTGCCAGAAAAAACTCGGGATGGACAACGAGGTCACGATCCTCGCCAACAAATACGATTTTCTGGATGACTCGCCATTCTATTACTACGCCCAGGCGGCCCTCGCCTATGAACAGGAGGACCTGGTGAAAGCCGAGGAATGGCTGGCTCGGGCAGGGCGCATCTTCCGCGATCCCGCCATCCTCGCACCATGGCAGGACACGCTCGTCGAATACGGCTACATCAAGAGTTTCTACGGCGAGGAAAACGCCACCGGCGAGTGAGGCCTTCTGCCAAAAGCAAGCCCCTGACCCGGCACCGCCAGGGTCGGGAGGTATCTCGCTAACCGCCCCCGAGGCCGCGACATCGTCCAATCAGGAAGCTACGTTCGCGCGAATCACGGGCCTCGACGCTCAGAGCGGCGCTACAAGCGAAGCATTTCCGAAACCGCCGTTATGGCAAGTGGGTGACGCCCATCAGGAAGCGGTCGCACTCGCGCGCGGCACCGCGGCCTTCGTTGATCGCCCACACGACCAATGACTGGCCACGGCGCATGTCGCCTGCGGCAAACACGCCGGGAACATTCGTCGTGAACTTGCCGTGATCGGCCTTGACGTTGGAGCGTGCGTCGGTTTCCAGGGCAAACTGCTTCACGACGTCGCTCTCGGGCCCGAGGAAGCCCATCGCAAGCAGCGCGAGCTGCGCGGGAATGACACGCGTGGTTCCTTCGACCTCCACCGGGATGAACCGGCCCTGGTCGTTGGTCCATTCGATGTCGCAGATTTCCAGGCCGGTGAGTTTGCCGTCGCCATCCTTGAGGAAGCGTTTGGTCTGGACCAGATACTTGCGCGGATCCTCGCCCTGGACGGCGGCGGCCTCTTCCTGGCCGTAGTCCATCTTGTAAACCTTCGGCCATTCCGGCCATGGGTTGTTAGGTGCCCGCTCGACCGGCGGCTTGGGCATGATTTCGAGCTGGACCACGCTCCTGCAGCCGTGGCGCAGGCTGGTGCCCACGCAGTCGGTGCCGGTATCGCCACCGCCGATCACCACGACATCCTTGCCAGTGGCGTTGAGCGAGGGGTTGCTGCCGTCGAACGCATGATCGAGCTGGTGGCGGGTGTTCTCGGTGAGAAACTCCATCGCGAGATGCACGCCCTTGGCATCGCGCCCGTCAATCGGCAGGTCGCGGCCGAGGGTGGCGCCACAGCAAAGGACGACCGCATCAAACTCACCGCGGAGGCGGGCGGCGGTCCATTCCTTGTCCCTGCCGATATGGACGCCGGTTTTGAAAACGATGCCTTCTTCGGCGAGCAGGTTGACGCGGCGTTGCACGACCTCCTCCTTGTCGAGTTTCATGTTGGGAATACCATACATCAGCAGCCCGCCGATGCGGTCCTCGCGTTCAAACACGGTGACGTTGTGGCCCGCCTGGTTGAGCTGGTCGGCGCAGGCGAGACCGGCCGGGCCGGAGCCGACGACGGCGACTTTCTTACCGGTCCGGGTGGCCGGGATCTTCGGCGTGACCCAGCCTTCGGCCCAGCCTTTGTCGATGATCGCGCATTCGTTGTTCTTGATCGTGACCGGCGGCTGGATCACGCCAAGCACGCAGGACCCCTCGCAGGGTGCGGGGCAGACACGGCCGGTGAATTCCGGGAAGTTGTTGGTCTTGTGCAGACGTTCCAGCGCTTCCTTCCAGCGGCCGCGGAAAATCAGGTCGTTCCATTCCGGGATCAGGTTGTTCACCGGGCAGCCGCTGGCCATCCCGGAAACGATGTGGCCGGTATGGCAGAACGGTGTTCCGCAATCCATGCAGCGCGCCCCTTGGGCGGCGCGCTCCTTGTCATCGCCATGGATCTTGAATTCCCGCCAATGGCGGAGACGTTCGATTGGCGCGATCTCGGCGTCGGTCTTGCGCGCGATTTCCTTGAATCCGGTTGGTTTGCCCATATCGTTAGAGATTTGAAATTTGATATTTGAGATGAGGGACTCAGTTCCCCCCGACGCGTGAGAGGTCCTTGAGGTTTTCCTCGAAGGCGGCCATGGCGGCCTCGTCGCCTGAGAGGCCCTGCTCCTCGACCTTGCGGAAGCATTCGAGCATCCGCTCATAGTCGCGCGGGAACACCTTGAAGAACTTCGGCAACTCGGAGTCCCAGTGGTCGAGCAGGAACCTGCCGCGCGCGGAACCGGTAAGCTCGACGTGCTTTTCAATCTCCGCCTTGACCGTAGCGATGTCCGAATCACCGCACTCGATGAGGCGGTAAAGATTGACCATCTCCTTGTTGAGGCGTTTTTCGAACAGTCCGTCGATGTCATAGACATAGGCCACACCGCCGGACATACCGGCCGCGAAGTTGCGGCCGGTCTCGCCGAGGACGATCACCTGGCCGCCGGTCATGTATTCGCAACCGTGGTCACCCACGCCCTCGACAACGGTTTTGACGCCGGAGTTGCGGACGCAGAAGCGTTCGCCCGCGATGCCGTTGATGTAGGCCACGCCAAGCGTCGCTCCGTAAAACGCGACATTGCCGACCAGGATGTTCTCCTCCGCCTTGAAAAGCGATCCCTTGGGCGGATAGATGACCAGTTTCGATCCGGACATCCCCTTGCCCACGTAGTCGTTGGCATCGCCTTCGAGCACAAAGGTCATCCCCGGCGGGGTGAACGCCGCGAACGACTGTCCCGCGCTGCCGTTGAACTTCAGATGGATCGTGTCATCCGGCAATCCCTTGCCGCCGTGCTTGCGGGTCAGCTCGCTGCCGGTGATGGTGCCGACAACGCGGTTGATATTGGTGATCGAGAGTTCCGCGCGGACCTTTTCGCCACGCTGGATGGCGGGCTGGCAGAGCGCCAGCAGGTGGGTGTTGTCGAGCGCCTGCTTGAGTCCGTGATCCTGCTCTTTCTGGCAGAAGGTCCCCACATCATCATCCACATCGGGTTTGTGGAAGATGGTGGTGAGGTCCACGCCCTTCGCCTTCCAGTGGTCGGTGGCCTCGGCGGTGTCCAAAACCTCGACGTGGCCGACCATCTCGTCGATCGTGCGGAACCCGCACTCGGCCATGATCTCGCGCATTTCCATCGCGATGAAGGTCATGAAGTTCACCACGTGTTCCGGCTTGCCGGTGAAATTCTTGCGGAGCTCGGGGTCCTGGGTGGCGACGCCGACCGGGCAGGTGTTTTTCTGGCAGACACGCATCATCAGGCAGCCGACCGAAACCAGCGGCGCGGTGGCAAAACCGTATTCCTCGGCACCCAACAATGCGGCGATCGCCACATCGCGGCCGGTTTTCAACTGGCCATCGGTTTCCAGAACCACCCGGCTGCGCAGGTCGTTGAGCAACAGGATCTGGTTGGTTTCGGCGAGTCCGAGTTCCCACGGCGCACCGGCGTTGAAAATCGACGACGAGGGCGAAGCCCCGGTGCCGCCGTCATGACCGGCGATCAGGATGACGTCGGCGTGGGCCTTGGCGACCCCCGCAGCGATCGTGCCGACACCGACTTCCGCCACCAGCTTCACATTGATGCGGGCGCGCGGGTTGGCGTTCTTCAAATCGTGGATCAGTTCCGCGAGGTCCTCGATCGAGTAGATGTCGTGGTGGGGTGGCGGAGAGACCAGCCCGACGCCCGGGGTCGAATGGCGGACCTTCGCGATCCACGGATAGACTTTCGATCCGGGAAGCTCGCCGCCCTCGCCGGGCTTCGCGCCCTGGGAGATCTTGATCTGGATTTCATCCGCGTTGACCAGATACTCGCTGGTCACACCGAAGCGGCCGGAGGCCACCTGCTTGATTGCCGAGCGCTTGCTGTCGCCGTTTGGCAGCGGCACGAAGCGTTCCGGGTCCTCGCCGCCCTCACCGGTGTTCGACTTGCCGCCGATGCGGTTCATGGCGATGGCGAGTGTTTCGTGGGCTTCCTGCGAGATCGAGCCATAGGACATGGCCCCCGTCTTGAAGCGGCGGGTGATCGCCTCGACCGGCTCCACCTCGTCGAGCGGCACGGCGGGACGCTTGTTGCGGAAGCGCATCAACCCGCGCAGCGTCGAGAGGTTTTCCGACTGGTCGTTGACCTTTTTCGCATACTGCTTGTAAACCTCGTAGCTGCCTGTGCGCACCGCCTTCTGGAGCAGGTGGATGGTCTCCGGGTTGAACAGGTGGTACTCGCCATCGCTGCGCCACTGATAGACACCGCCTGATTCGAGCGCGCGTTCCTCGGTCTCGATGTGGCGGTCGGGGAACGCCACGCGGTGGCGGATCAACGCCTCCTCGGCGATCTCATCAATACCCGAGCCCTTGCAGCGGCTGGACGTGCCGGTGAAATACTTGTTCACCACTTCAAGCTTGAGACCGATGGTTTCGAAAATCTGCGCGCCACGGTAGGATGCGACGGTGGAAATGCCCATCTTGGCCATGGTCTTGACCACGCCCTTGATCGATCCCTTGAGGAAGTTGTAAACCGCCTTGTCGAAATCCATGTCGAGCATGTTTTCCTGAATCATCCGGTGGATGGAATCGAACGCCATGTAGGGATTGATCGCATCCGCACCATAGCCGATCAGCGTCGAGAAGTGATGGACTTCACGGGCCTCACCGGTTTCGAGAATGATCGAAACCTTCGAGCGGGTGCCGGCACGCACCAGGTGGTGGTGGAGGCCGCCCATCACCAACAGCGTGGGCATCGCGGCATTTGCAGCATCAATGTTGCGATCGGAAATGATCAGCAGGTTCGCACCACCCGCTATCGCCTGATCGGCAGCCGAGCACAGGCGGTCAAAGGCGTTCTCCAGCCCCTCCCCGCCCCCGTCTGCCGGGAACAAGGCGTCCAGCGTGACGGCCTTGAATCCATCGAGGCTGACCTCGCGCAACTTCGCGAGCTGCTTGTTGTCGATCAACGGATTGTCCAGACGGATCATGCGGCAACTGCGCGGTCCGGGATCGAGCAGGTTCCCCTCGGAACCAAGGAAGGTTTCCGTTGCGGTGACCAGTTCCTCGCGGATACAGTCGAGCGCAGGGTTCGTCACCTGGGCGAAGATCTGTTTGAAATACTGATAGAGGTGCTTCGGCTTCTCCGAAAGCACCGCAAGTGGCGTGTCGTTGCCCATCGAGGAGATCGGCTGGACACCCGTGGATGCGGTGGGCCCGAGAAGCATGCGCAGATCCTCGTAGGTGTAGCCAAACGCGAGCTGGCGTTCGAGGATGCGATCCTCCTCCACCTTGGCCGCTGATTTTGGCTCGGGGAGATCCTTGAGGAAAACCCGGTTTTCATCCAGCCACTGCTTGTAGGGCTTGGCTGAATAGACGCGCTTTTTGACCTCCTCGTCCGGCACGATGCGGCCTTCCTTCATATCCACCAGGAACATGCGACCCGGGCGCAGACGGCCTTTTTCGACGACCGTGAGCGGATCGAGATCCGGGATGACGCCGACTTCAGAGGCCATGATGACGAGGTCGTCGCTGGTGACGTAATAGCGGCTCGGGCGCAGGCCGTTGCGGTCGAGCACGGCACCGATCTGGGTGCCGTCAGAGAACGTGATCGATGCCGGGCCGTCCCATGGCTCCATCATGCACGCGTGGAACTCGTAGAACGCCTTCTTGTCCTCATCCATCATCGTGTGGCGTTCCCATGGCTCGGGAATCATCATCATCATCGCGTGGACAAGATCGTATCCGCCGAAGTGCATGAACTCCAGGGCGTTGTCGAAACGCGCCGAGTCCGAGCCGTCCTCGTTGATCACCGGATAGATGCGCGTGATGTCATCGCCGAACTTGTCGGTCTGGCAGAGCGCCTCGCGGGCCTTCATGAAATTGGCGTTGCCCATCACCGTGTTGATCTCGCCGTTGTGGGCGATGAAGCGGTTGGGGTGGGCGCGCGACCAGCTCGGGAAGGTGTTGGTCGAGAAACGGGTGTGCATCAGCGCCAGAGCGGACTCGAAATCCGGGTCGTGCAGGTCGGGGAAATACTCGGCCAACTGGCAGGGTGTCAGCATGCCCTTGTACACCATCGTCCGCGCGGACAGGTTGGTGACGTAATGGTAGTCCGCGCCGGGGAACGAGTTGGAGCGGTTGCCATGGACGTCGGTATATTTGTTAGGCATCTCGTTGTTGCGGATCCATGCGGAGACGCGCTTGCGGATGATGAAAAGTTTGCGCTCGAAGTCCATCGGGTCGGTGATGGCGGGATCCTTTTCGATGAAGACCTGCTTGATGACCGGCTCGTAGCGTCCGGAGGTCTTGCCGAGGATCGAGCTTTTGACCGGCACGTTGCGCCAGCCGATGAATTTCTGACCCTCCTCGCGGATCACGATTTCAAACACCTGCATCGCCGCCTCGCGCGCGCTGGTATCTGGGGGGAAAAACACCAGACCCGAACCATAGTTCCCCTCGGGTGGCAACTCGATGCCCTTCAATGCCATTTCCTTGCGCAGGAACTTGTCCGGCATCTGCACGAAAATCCCCGCACCGTCACCGGTAGCCGGATCCGATCCGCTGGCACCCCGGTGGTCCATCTGGGCATTCATCGTGAGGGTCTTCATGATGATGTCGTGGGACCGCTTGCCTTTCAGGTGGGCAATGAAGCCAACGCCGCAGGCATCTTTCTCGCGGGATGGATGCCAAAGTCCCTGGGGTTGTGGCCAGCCAAGCGGGGATTTTTGGAAATCAGACATGGGATTGAAGCAGGGGTGGGAGTGGTGTGGTGGTTTCGGAAGGCGGATCGCGCGGAATATCCCGCGGCTTTTCAAGGAAATTCAGCAGGTTGGGTGCCACGAATCCGGGAATCGTGCCTGAAACAAGCACGGGCCAAGGGAATGAAGGCGCGGGAATTTGCTCACCCGGAAGCCCCCTGTCAAGAGTGCGGGCGAGCTGCGGATCCGGATCACAACATCAATTGATTATCAAAGGGTTGCGAATACATTCATCGGTGTCCCGGAAGGTCCACGCGAAATTTGAATCGGAATTCTTGAAAATTCAGGTTTCCGAAACGTGATTTTCCACCATCTTCGGCCCGTGGATTCCCTGACACAGGCAACGCTCGGAGCGGCGGTGGGCGAAATGATGCTGGGCAAGCGACTGGGCAACCGGGCACTGGCCTGGGGTGCCTTGTTTGGCACCCTGCCGGATCTGGATGTGGTGTTTTCACCATTCCTCGACACCGCGGGCAACTTGTGGTGGCACCGCGGCCCCAGCCACTCGCTGCTGGTGATGATTCTCGCATCGTGGCTATTGGCTCCATGGCTGATGAAACTCTGGAAGCGTGACAAGGTGAGCAAACCGCTCGCCGGGTGGTTTGTGTTCATGGTGTGGAGCTCCCACGTCCTGATCGACTGCTTCACCGTTTACGGCACATCGGTTTTCTGGCCATTTTCCAACCACCGGGTGGGATTCAATCACCTATTCATCATCGATTTCTTTTTCACCCTGCCGATGCTCGTCGCATTGGTTTGGCTGGCATTTTTGCGGACCAAAAAGCAGTTCCCGAAACGGCGGCGGTTGAATGCCTGGGGACTGGGTCTGGCGTGTGGCTACGCCCTGCTGAGTGTCGGCATGAAGTTCGTCGCTTCAGCGGGATTCGAGGCCGACCTTGCCCGCCGCAACGTGACATTCGAGCGACGGATGGAGGCCCCCACCCCTTTCAATATCATTCTGTGGAGATCGGTGGTGGATCGCGGCGATGAGTTCTGGGTCGGTTACCGCACGGTTTTTGAAAGCAAACGGACGCCGGTGCGCTGGACCGTCTATCCCAAAAAGGCGGATAGCCTGGCCGGGATGGAAACCATGCGGGAAGTCAAAACCGTCCAGTGGTTCTCCGATGGCTGGTGGATTGCCCGTCCCCACGTCAAAGGCGCATGGATCGGTGACATCCGCTTTGGCGAAAGCCGTGCCTGGGGTGACAAAAAGGGCATGGTGGACAGCCGCCTGGCCTTCGCATGGGATATGATGAAAGACGCACGCGGCGATCGCCTGCGGGCATATCACCCGGCCCGTACGAACGCAGGTGAAACCCTGAAACGCATGGGCCTCAGGATCTTCGGTAGGCGCGACCAATGGGAGGCCACGCCTCGCCTCGCGGGCGTTACCGGACGACTGCCGGAGTTTCTCACTGTGGAAGACTGAAATCTTGGCTTTTTTCCCGCAAAACCCGAAGTTAGGATTTCCCCGGTGAAACTCATTTCAGCATTCATGGCCATGGCTGCCGGTGCCGCACTCGCCGCCAGCAGCGAGCCAGGGGAAACTGCCATCGCCTTCCTCGAAAAAGTCCGTTCCGGAAAAATCAACCTCGATCCCGGCGGCGACACCGCGCTGGCCTCCCATGTCAGCAAGAACAAGCGCCAGGAAATCACCAAACGCATCAAGAGTCTCGCCCGCGAACTCGCAGACGACCCGCTTGAGGTCAGCAAGGTCAGGATGGATGAAAACTTTGGCGCGGTGATGGTCCGCAAAACCGGCAGTTATGACCCCGCGCAAATGCAGGTCTTCCCGGTGGCGCTGGTCAAACGCGGTGGGGATTGGCTCCCTGCCCCCGTCCCCGCATCATTCGAAAACACCGGTTTGCCATACACCGCCGCGTTGCGGCAGCGACTGGCGGACCTGGAAGACTGGATGATGCTCCAGCAGGCGAAGGAACTCGAATCCATGCGCACCCTGGCCGCCGACCGCATGCGCCGCGATATCGAGAAAACCCTCAGCGCGGACACCCTGCGCGCATTCACTCCGGAACAGGCGTGCAACGAATTCCTGCAGGCTTGCAAAAAAAAATCCCAGCCCGCCATACTCGCACTGCTCGGCGGGATTTCAACCTCTCTTCCCGACGACTGGTCGCTGCGCCTCAAGGCGGCGGACCGCGCCGCAAGCAAGGATGCACACGGCAAACGCCCGTGGCGTTTGCTGGCTTCGAATGAGGTGTTGCGCGTGGTCATTGCCGACCAGACAGACGATGAATCCGCCATGTTTTCCATCGGCTGCCTCGATCCCTCATCCGCCAGCGGCGATTCCCGATATCCGAAAATCGAGTTCGTACACCTCGACATGAGCAAGTCGGCCGATGGTTTCTGGCGCATCAATCCTCCCGAAGCCTTCATCCAAGGGCTCGCGGAACCATCCCGTGGAAATCAGGACCTGGACAAGGACCTGCTCGATGCCTTCCCCTACAAAATCGCAGAACTTTATCCTCCCACTCCCCAGGAATCGGCGGAACTGGCCCACAAGGCGGTCACTGAAGCGCTGACAGACAACAGCCTGCCGTCGTTGATGCCGCTTGCTCGAATCGAGCCGGGAACCAAATCAGCCACCCAGGCCTGCGTCCTCGCCGCACACCTGTGGTGGCAGTTCAACGAGTCCGCCCAAGCCCGCAGCGCCCTGCCGCTCGATTTCAAGGAAGACGGCACCGCAGCCGCAGCCATCATCCAGATCTATTCATCAGGAAACCCGGGCCGCTACACGCCACAGATCCTCTATTATGAGAAATCCGCCAAAGGCTGGTTGTGGTCACCGTATCCCGGCGAGAAAACAGTGGGGCTCTTCAAGGATTGGCGGACAGCCACGGAAAAACGCTGGAAAAACAAATGGCAGCAACAACTGATGCAAGGCTGCGAGGTTGTCGCGGAGATCGGAAAATCCACCGATCTGGGCGATGAGGAGCTGCGTGCCCCGGTGGAAGCCATGCTGACATCGCTACGCTCCGGAAACGCCCGGGAATCCCTGCGCCAAACGGCGAGGCTCGACACCCGCGACAGCCCGGGCACTTTGCTCAGCAACCTCGGATACGAACTGGCCGCGGCCGCACGCAATGCCGGCAAAGCCGAAATCCAGGGCGTCCAACGTGGCAAACACTGGGCCGCCGTGATCGTTCGCTCGGGAACCGCAGGAAAACCCCAGTCGCAACTCTATCCGATCGTCAATACCCGCAACGGCCCGCGCGTGCTGCTGGAAATCGACCTCATCGAATCCGGAACCCGCAGCCGCGATTTCCTGAATAAAACCACCATCGACCGCCTGGCGAAAATCCACCCGGATGCCGCCGCCGACCTCAGGGAGATCCTGGCCGCATACCGTGCGTTATCGACGGAAAAAAAGGGACCCTAACCATTCATTACCCCCAAAGGAGTCGCAACTCTCCGGGTTCCAGAGTGCGCCATTGCCCCGCACCGATCCCCTGCCCCGCCCATTCTCCAATCGCAGTGCGGATCAGTCGCAGCGTCGGATGGCCGACGGCCGCCGTCATCCTGCGGACCTGACGGTTTTTTCCCTCTATCAGGGTCATTTCCAACCAGCTTGTCGGGATTGCCTTGCGGAAACGCACCGGCGGGTCGCGCGGCGGATGATCCGGTGACGGATCCAACAGAGCCGCACGGCACGGAAGCGTCCGGTGACCTTGGATCACGATCCCGCCGCGTGCCAGTTTCGTAATCGCGCCGGAGTCGGGAATACCCTCGACCTGAACCTGGTAGGTCCGAGGATGCGCTTGCCGGGGATCCAGCAGACGGTGGTTGAATCCCGACTCGTCGCTCAACAATAGCAGACCTTCGGAATCCATGTCCAAACGGCCCACCGGATAGACACCCGCAGGAAACCCGAACTCCGCCAGCGTCCGCTGGCCCGGTTGGTCCGGCGTGAACTGGCACAGCACGCCATAAGGCTTGTGAAAGGCGATCACCATCGGATCCGCGGAATCGTTTCCCGCCGCTCACCGCGCGTGCCGGGCATGCCACTCGGCATAGACCTTGGGCGAGATTTCAGAAGGCTTGATCTCGGAACGGCCGCCCCAGAAGACGTTGGTGTAGGAAACCGGGATGCCAACCGACTCAAGGTGACGGTCAATCGCCGCCTTGTGAGCGAGCACCCGTTCTTTTTCGGTCCCATGGACGACACCCATGATGTTGACGTCGCCAAACTGCGGTCCTCCCTCGCGCCAGTAGCAGTGGGTCATGCAGAAATGGCGGCCTACCTCCGCACCGGCCTCGATTTCCCGGCCCTTCGGCACCGCCCAGTGAAAAAGCCCGTTGAAACGGGTCACACGCTCGCCGCTGGCCGATGGCTTGACGTGTTCAAGGAAGGTGGAAAACCGGCCAATCACTTTCTTCGCATTCAGTCCCTCGGCAACCTCGCAAAAACGATCCAGCGTGACTCCGGCGATCTCCGCGCGACCAACCCACGGGTTTTCCTCGATCTCGCCCGGCACCAGCTCTTCCTTCAAAGCAAGCAGCACGTTCCATTCTTCGGGACTGAGTTCGACCGTAGCCGTGGTCATCATCACTGCCGGAGCGTCAGCCTTGTCGCCGGGCTCGAGCGTCTTGCGCCGCACATGGCCGACTCCGAGCGCAAACACACCGTTGGCCGGCATCAGCAAATACTCGGTGGCCCCGGTCAGCCGGATCAAAGCGGTCGCGTGCTCATCCAGCGACTGGCCGACAGGCACCTTCAAAGTCGTCCACAGGCGGTATCCCGAACCGGAAACCTCGGTATCGGTCGAGCGAATGACCACATGTCCGGAAAAAGGATCCTGTTTCGACATGAAATCAAAGGCATCGTTGAGCTTTTCCTCAGGCACCTTCCATGCCACCAGCGCGCCATGCGCGAGCTTGGTGGAAAGCAGCGTCTGGCGCACGCGTCGGACCACCCCGGCTTCCACCATCGCGCGGATCCTCACCAGCACATCCTCCAGCGGCACTCCCGAACGCTCGGCAATGACATGAAACGGCTGCCTTTGGAACCCGGAAACCAGGTCTTCGGAAACGGCAAGAATGCGGGCGTTGGTCGGATCGGTGTGCTCGGTTGGAATCATGTGCGGACCCGCGTTGTAAGCCCAGACGCAATCCTTGTCATCCGGTTTTTTTCCAAGCACCATCCGCCACCATACCCTCCAAGAAACACCGGTCACGCCGGAACCCGCACTCAAGCCGCCGTTTCGGGATCGTGGGAAATTGCTTTCAAACGGCCATAAAGGTGGCTGACCACCGAAAACAGCACGCCCGTGCTCCAACCGAACATCAGGATGCCGGTGACACCTTCCATGGAGCCAAGGATCCTCCATCCATACGCAGGCACCACATCCCCGTAGCCAACCGTGGCATAGCTGGTCGCCGAATAATAAAAACTAGTCTCAAAGTCGGGAAAGCAGCCGCTGATGTGGTAAAACGCGGCCCAGACCAGGATCTGCAACACATGAAGCATCAGCAGGCCATAGACAATGCGGATGAGTATCCAGAACATCGCCACAGTGCCCGGGTGGTTCATGTGTTTTCTGAGAATGCCGTTGAACCAGCGCAAACCCATGATGGTGCCGACCCCATGGATCGCCACGCAGGCGGAAACCAGAAGAAACAACAGCAGCAGAAGTTTCAACATGGGTCCGCGGGAAATATCTCACTTCCAGCCACCGCCGAGCGCACGGTAGGCCTGCACGACCGATAGCAGGCGGTCGCGGCGCGCATCGGTCAGCTGAAGCTCGGAATCAAACAAATTGCGCTCGGCATCCAGCACTTCGAGATAGCTCGAAGCCCCACCGAGGAACCGCTCGTTCGCCACGGTGGCCACCTTGCGCTCGGATTCCACAAGGCGTGATTGCTCGGTGACGATTTCGCCGGTTTTCACATGCGCGTTGATCGCGTCGGCAGCTTCGCGGAACGCCTGCTTGGCGGCCCGGTCATGTTCGGCGAGCGCCTGCTTGGCAAGGGCCTCCGCCGCCATCACCCGGGATTTGCCCCGGCCGGCATCAAAGATCGGCCCCGCAAGATCCGGGCCGATGGAATAAACACCGGACTTGCGCTCCAGTAACTGGTCGAGATCCGTGCTCGCCCATCCACCGCTGCCGGTCAGCGCAAGCCGCGGCAAACGCAGCGCCTGAGCCACGCCAATCTCCGCCGTGGCCGCTTGGAATGCTTGATCCGCCGCGGCAATGTCCGGCCGGCGTTGCAACAACTCCGATGGCAGGCCCACCTTGATCCTCAACCTCGATTCGAGCGAGTCCAGACTGCCGCCGCGCGCAACCGAACCGGGGAACTCTCCCAGTAAGGAACGGATTTCGTTTTCCTTCGCAGCAATCGCCTGTTCGGTCACCGGGATGGCGGTGCGCGCCTGACCTAACAAAGCCTCGGCCTGGCCGACCTCAAGATCGGAACTCACCCCGCCATTGCGGCGCTCCAGCACGAGATCCAGCGACTTCTGGCGGCTTTCGGCCGTGCGCTTGGAAATCTCAAGCCGCTCATCCAGGCTCTTCAACTCGATGTATGCGCCGGCCACGGCGGCGATCAGACTCGTCTGCACCGCATCGCGCTGGTATTGCGCCTGAAGTTCCCTGGCGCGTGCCGCCTCGTTGCTGCGGCGGATGCCGCCCCACAAGTCGATTTCCCAGCTAAGCAATCCACTCATGCTGTATGAGTCGGAATGGTCGCCACCCTTTCCTGTCCCGCGCGCCACGGCGTCCGCGGCACCGTCCAGCGTGGGAAACCAATCGGCCCGGGCGGCACCGGCCAAAGCACGCGCCTCTTCGATCCGATAGGTGGCGGCCACCATGTCGGGATTGTTTTTCAAAGCCGTCTCGATCAGTGATTTCAATGTGGCATCCGTGAACACCTGCCGCCACGCGCGGTCGCCAAAAGACGCCCCATGCGGACCTGAATCGCCACGCACGGAATCCGGAGTGGGATAGTCGGGCGAGCCCGGTTGCGGGCCGAGCACGCATGAACCGAGCAGGAAGGCCGCCGAAACAAGGGCGATGGGATTGGCAAGTGTTGGCATCTGGGTCGCAGGCTGATGTGATTGCCTTGGGAAATTCCCTCCGCGCGTCGAATCCTGACGAGGACGCGGGTGGCGTATCAAGTGCATTCTTCGGGGCGAAAGCGGTGTTTGATCGGACCATGGTCGTAGTTGACACCCGAAGGCCCATTCTTTAACCAATCTTCCTGTCCTTGAAGATTATCCTGCGGGGTGCCGCGTGCCGCACCAAATGATATCATAGCGCCAAACCGAACGTTACCACATGACACCCCACTCCTCCTCGAAACACGGACGCCGCCACCCCTGGCTGCCGTTGCTTTTCCTGCCTGCGGCGACCTCGTGGTTCTCCGCATGCGAAAAACCCGCCACAGTCGCCCCACCACCCCCGGTGGTCGAGGTGATGGAAATCCAGCCCTCGGAAGTCCCGCTGGCGACCACTCTCATTGGCCAGCTGGATTCCCCGCAGAACGTCGAGATCCGCGCCCGCGTCGAAGCCTTCGTCGATGAAATGCTCTTCACCGAAGGCACCGAAGTGAAGGCCGGCGACGTGCTTTTCAAACTCGATAAAAAGACATTCCTCGAACGCCTTGCCGCCGCGAATGGCTCTCTGGCGGAAGCCCATGCCGCGCTGAACAAATACGAAAAAGACGTCGACCGCCTCACACCGCTCGTCGCCAGCCGCGCCGTACCCCAGCAGGATCTGGACAACGCGCTCGCCTCGGTCGAGGTCGGCAAGGCCGCGGTGGAATCCGCCAAGGCCCGCGTGGAATCCGCCCAGCTCGACCTCGGGTATTGCGAGGTGAAAGCACCGATCGCCGGACTGATCGGTGCCAAACAGGTGTCGATCGGCGACCTCGTCGGCAAAGGTGAGCCCACGCTGCTCGCCACCATTTCCACTCTCGATCCGATCTGGTTTTACTGCAACGTCAGCGAGGTCGATTACCTCAATGCCGAACAACGCAGCCGCAAGCTCGGCAGGGAAGTCCGCACACTGCCTCTCACGCTGCTGCTCAACGAAGGCAAGGAGCACCCGGACCAGGGACGCTTCGTGTTCATCGACCGCGCGGTGGATGCGAAAACCGGCACGCTGCGGGTGCGCGCAGAGTTTCCTAACAAGGAAAAACTGCTGCGCCCCGGAATGTTCGCCCGCGTCCGGGTGAACCTGGGCAGCCGCAAGGACAGCATCCTGATCCCGCAGCGCGCCGTGCTCGAGCTCCAGGGCAAGAACTTCGTCTGGGTGATCACCCCGGAAAACAAGGCAAGCCAGCGCCCCGTCACCCTCGGCGAGGAGGTGGACTCGGGCGTGGTCGTCCTCGAAGGATTGAAACCCGGCGAGCACATTGTCACCGAAGGCATCCACAAGGTGCGCGATGGCACCCCGGTCACCGCCTCGGCTGCCGCGAAATCCGCCCCCACGCCCGAACCCGCAAAGGAATAAACGATCATGGCCGAATTCTTCATCCGCCGGCCGATCGTGGCGATGGTCATCTCGATCGTCACCGTCATCGTGGGACTTGTCTCTCTCTCCAGACTGCCGATTTCGGAATACCCGAACGTCAGCCCCACCCTGATCCAGGCCACCACCACCTACCGCGGTGCCGCCGCCGAGGCGGTCATGGAATCGGTGGCCACGCCCATCGAATCGAAGGTGAACGGCGTGGACAAGCTGCTCTACATCCAGTCCTACAACTCGAATGATGGCAAACTGACGCTCAACGTGACCTTCGATGTCGGCACGGATGTGGACATCATGCAGGTCAACACCCAGAACCGCGTCGGCCAGGCGGAAGCCCAGCTGCCGGATGCGGTGAAACGCGAGGGCGTCGTCGTCAACCGCTCCAGCCCCGATATCCTGCTCGCCATCGGCCTGTCATCCCCCAAGGGCACCTACGACGGCGTGTTCCTCGGCAACTATGCCGATATCAATCTGGTGGACCAGATCAAACGCGTCCGCGGCGTGGGCGACGTGAAGAACTTCACCGCGCAGGATTACTCGATGCGCATCTGGCTCGACCCCGGCAAGCTCGCGTCCCTCGGCATCACTCCGCAGGATGTCTCGAATGCGATCAAGGAACAGAACGCCCAGTCGCCGGCCGGAACAATCGGTGCCGAACCCGCACCTCCCGGCCAGGAAAACCAATACAACATCCGCGCTCTCGGCCTGCTCAGGGAACCAAAGGAGTTTGGGGAAATCATCATCCGCTCGAGCGCGGAAGGCTCGCAGGTGAAAATCAAGGATGTCGGCCGTGTGGAACTCGGCGCCCAGACCTACGCCCTGCGCGCACGCATGGACCAGGCTCCCGCAGGCGCCCTCGGTGTCTATCTGGCCCCCGGTGCCAACGCGATCGAAACGGCCGATAACGTGAAGAAAATCCTCGATGAAGCCGCCAAAAATTTCCCCCCGGACATGGCATACAGCATCACCCTGGATTCCACGCTGCCGATCAAGGCATCGATGGAAGCGATCGTCCACACGCTGTTTGAGGCGATCATCCTGGTGCTGATCGTGGTTTATCTTTTCCTCCAGAGCTTCCGGGCGACGATCATTCCGATGCTCACCGTGCCGGTCTCTCTGCTCGGGGTGTTCATCATGTTCCCGATGCTGGGATTCAGCGTCAACACGCTCACGATGTTCGGCCTGGTGCTCGCCATCGGCATCGTGGTGGACGACGCGATCGTCGTGGTGGAAGCGGTCCAACACCACATCGAGCATGGCAAATCCCCTGTGGATGCCACACGCCAGGCGATGAAGGAGGTCTCCGGTCCGGTGGTCGCGATCGCGCTCATCCTCTGCGCGGTGTTCGTTCCCGTGGCCTTCATGGGCGGCGTGACCGGCGCTCTCTATCAGCAATTCGCCATCACCATCGCGGTCTCGGTGGTGTTCTCCGCGATCAACGCGCTCACGCTCAGCCCCGCCCTCTCGGCGATGCTGCTGCGCGCTCCAAAACCCGGACGCGGACCGGTGGCCTGGTTCTTCAGGAAGTTCAACCAGTTCTTCGATTGGGTCACCGCGGGCTACGGCAGCGTGGTCGGTGGCCTCACGCGCAAGGCCACCCGCTCGATGCTCCTGCTCGTGATCGTCTGCGGCGGGATCTATCTGATGGGTGGAATGGTCCCCGGCGGGTTCATCCCCGATGAGGACAAGGGATTCATGTTCGTGGCTATCGAACTTCCGGAAGGCGCGTCCCTGCAACGCTCGGATGAACTGCTCAAACAAGTTGAGGAGGTCGTCTGCAATACGGAGGGTGTGAGATCGGCGATCGCAATCTCCGGGATGAACATCCTCAATTCCCTGAATTTCCCGAATTCCGCCATGATGTTCGTCGGTCTGGACGACTGGGAGGAGCGCAAGGATCCCAAGTTGCACGCCAAGGCGATTGCCGCGGAATGGAACAAAAAATTCCAGTCGGTCGCCGGCGCGCGCGTCTTCGCCTTCGGTCCGCCTCCGCTCCCCGGATACGGCAACGTTTCCGGATTCACGATGCAACTCCAGGACCGTTCGGGCGGCTCTGTCGACCAACTCGCCGGCTACGTGCGGCAAGTCATGGAGAAAACCTCGAAGCGCCCGGAAATCGGCCGCATCAGCACGACCTTCCAGCCATCCACCCCCCAGGTGAAGGTGGAACTGGACCGCGAAAAGGCGCGCACCCTCGGCGTCCCGGTGGACAATGTGTTCCAAACGCTGCAGGCCTACCTCAGCGGCCTCTATGTGAACGATTTCGTGAAGTTCGGCCGGGTTTACAAGGTGTTCCTCCAGGCGGAACCGGAATACACCAACACCCCGGACGATATCGGCAGGTTCTATGTGCGGAACAATGACGGCGGCATGGTGCCATTGAGCACATTGGTCAATGTCTCGAAAATCTCAGGCCCCAATTTCGCCACGCGTTTCAATCTCTATCGGTCCGCCGAGATGATGGGCGCGCCCGCTCCCGGATACAGCTCCGCGCAGGCCCTCAAGGCCATGGAGGAGGTGATGGCCACCATGCCACCCAATGTCGGCTATGAGTGGTCCGGCCTGACGCTTCAGGAAAAGAAATCCGAAGGCCAGGCGCCGGTGATTTTCGGCATGGCCCTGATCTTCGTGTTTCTTCTGTTGGCCGCACAGTATGAAAGCTGGTCGCTGCCGTTCGCCGTGCTCCTTTCGGTACCCACGGTGATCCTCGGCACGATGGTCGGCTTGTTCCTGCGCCACTACGAACTCAACGTCTATGCCCAGGTGGGACTGGTCATGTTGATCGGTCTCGCCGCGAAGAACGCGATCCTCATCGTCGAGTTCGCGAAAATGCGGCGCGACGAGGGTGTGCCGACGCTGCAGGCCGCCGTGGAAGGTGCCAAACTGCGCCTGCGCCCGATCCTCATGACCTCGTTCGCCTTCATCCTCGGCTGCGTTCCGCTGATGCTCGCCTCGGGTTCCGGCGCGGCATCACGCAGCACCATGGGCACCGGCGTGGTCTTCGGCATGTCGATCGCCACAATCATCGGCTTGTTCCTGATTCCAGTCTGTTATGTGTTCGTGCAGCGCTTCAGCGACCGCAAGGAAGACCCTCGGGACAGGCAAACTCCCGAAGTCTGAAATCAGGCGGCAAGCGGGTTGTCCATGACGGGATTATACGCTTGCGCGGCCCCGGACGGCGCGGGATTCTCTCCGCGTGATCGCGCCCGGTGAAGTCGTTGCCTCGGTTCTGCCGGTTTATCTCCTGATCGTCGCGGGTGCGCTTCTCCGCTGGACGCGCGTCGTCACCAAGGAACACGACGAGGGGGTGATGCGGGTGGTTTACACGGTGATGCTGCCGTGCTTCATGCTCGACAAGATCCTCGGCAGCGAGGTTCTCAGGAGCGGCCCGGTCGTCTTCAGCGCCATCGGTATCGGGTTCGGCATGATCCTGGTGGGCATCGTCATCGGCCTGCTCGTCGGCCGCATGATCGGCTTGGAAAAAGGAACCGGGATGCGCACATTCGCCCTGGCCTCGGGATCGCAGAACTTTGGTTTCACCGCCGCTCCGGTGGTGGAAATCCTGTGGAGCACCGGTGCACTGGCCCTGCTTTTCGTCCACAATATCGGCGTCGAACTGGCGATGTGGTCGGTCGGCGTGATGCTCATGAGCGGCGATCGCGGGATCCCATGGCGCAGGGTAATCAATGGCCCGGTCGTCGCCGTAGTCACCGGATTGCTGCTGGTCGCGCTCGGCTGGGACATCTATTTCACCGGCCCGGCCCGCAAAGCGATGAGCATGATCGGCGTCGGTGCGTTCCCCCTGGCCATCCTGATCACCGGCTGCACGATCATGGACCTGGTGGTGTCGGAAAAACCAACGCTCAAAATCATGCTGGGATCCTCGCTGGTGCGACTGGTCCTCTCTCCCCTCGCCTTCCTCGCCGCAGCGAAGTTCCTGCCAATCGCCATCGAACTCAGGCAGGTGCTGGTCGTGCAGGCCGCGATGCCCGCTGCGATGACACCGATCATGCTCGCCCGCCTCTACGGCGGGCGCCCGGCCATCGCCGTACAGATCGTGGTGGTCACCACCGCGCTCAGCCTGCTCACCCTGCCGTGGATCATCACGCTGGGATGCCGCTGGATCGGACTGAATCCCGTGTTGCCATGAATGGTCGACCGGCCGAGAATGACGGTGATGAAAGCGATAGGAGCACGATCCCACCTCCCCGTCACCGATCCGGAGTGCCTGGTGGCTTTTGAAACCGAAACGCCATCCCCTGGACCGCTCGACCTGTTAGTCGAAATCCGGGCGGTCGCGGTGAACCCGGTGGACACGAAGATCCGCGCCAGCCTTGGCGAAGGCCCGCACGATCCACCGCGCATCCTCGGCTGGGACGCAGCCGGCATCGTCCGCTCCACAGGACCTGAGACTATCGGATTTTCTCCTGGTGACGAGGTCTTCTACGCCGGCGATCTCACCCGCGCGGGATGCAATGCGGAGTTTCAATGTGTCGATTCGCGGCTCGTCGCTCACAAGCCGCCATCATGGTCGTTCACCGATGCCGCGGCGATCCCCCTGGCAAGCCTGACGGCATGGGAGTTGTTGTTCGAACGCATGGGCATCGACCCTGCCGGCGCGGATAGCGGCAAGCCGCTGCTCATCATCAATGGCGCGGGCGGAGTAGGCTCGGCAGCGATTCCTCTCGCCAGGCGCGCGGGGCTCCGGGTGGTCGCCACCGCCTCGCGTCCGCTGACCCGCGATTGGTGCCTCTCACTCGGCGCGGACCATGTGATCAACCACCGCGAGGCCCTGCGGCCGCAATGTGTGGCACTCGGAATTCCATCCTTCCCCTACATCGCCAATTTGCACAGCACCGATGTTTATTGGGAGACGACTGCCGATTTGATCGACCTTTTCGGCACCATCGGCCTGATTGTCGAACCTCGGGAAAAGCTTCACATCGGCGATCCTCTCAAGGCCAAGTGCGTCCGCATCGCATGGGAGTTCATGGCGGCCCGCGCGAAGTTCCGCAGCCCCGACATGCACGTGCAGGGCGAGTCTCTCGCAAGAATCTCCGCGCTCTGCGAATCCGGGAATTTCCCCAAACTCACCACCCGTGTGTTCGATTCCCTCACCCCGGAAACCCTGCGTGAAGCCCATGCCGCCATGGAAACCGGAACCGCCCACGGCAAATGGGTGTTTGAGTCGGACCTGGCCAACTCCTGATCCAATCCACCGATGTCCGCACACACCGAGTCTTTCACCATCCGCACACGCGGCAAAGGCACCACCGAGATCACCCGCGAAACCATCGGTGTTCTGGAACGCTCCGGCATCCGCCAGGGAACCGTCACGGTGTTCGTCCGGCACACCAGCGCCAGCCTGGTCATCATGGAAAACGCCGACCCCAGCGCGCGCCGCGATCTGGAGGTGTTTTTCGACAAGCTTGTTCCGGAAAACACCCCATGGTTCAGCCACACTCTCGAAGGCCCCGACGACATGCCGAGCCACATTCGAATGGCACTCACCCGCACCAGCGAGGTCATCCCCGTCATCAACGGCAATCTCGCCCTCGGCACCTGGCAGGGCATTTTCCTCTTCGAGCACCGCCGGTCCCCGCATCCGCGCGAAATCATCGTCGCAGTGGTCGGAACCCCGTGACCATCGTTAGATGACGCCAACGACTGCCTTGTGACTGGAGGTTACGGCCACTGGCCAATTTACCTGTTGCTTTCCTGAACGTCCCGTTCTAACGTGCGAGTCAAGCGAACCTGGAAAACCCATGAAACTTTATTTCCTTTGTCTCGTTCTTGCTCTTGGCACCCATTCGGCACGCTGTGAGGAATCCCCCGCGCAAGCAGCTGAAAGACTTTATCGGTCCGGCATGGCCGCGGAACAGGAAGGCGATCCGAATGCCGCAAAAACAGCCTACACCGAGGCGCTCCGCAAAAACCCCAGCCATGCGAACGCGCGCTTCCGCCTCGCCCAACTGCGGACCACCTCGCCACAAATCGCCGCCAAGGGACGCGAACTGAAAGTCGGCCAGATAATGCTTCCCCAGGTCGCTTTCGAGGATGCCACACTGGAAGAAGCCATTGCCGCGCTCACCACCATGCTCGAAAAGGAATCGAAGGGCAAAGTGAACGCCAACTTCGTCATCCAGGACCCGAAGGACAAACTGGCCGACAAACGGATCACCCTGCGCCTCAAAAACATTCCGGCACGCGGGGCACTCCAGCATATTCTCGCCCAGGCCGGGGCACGCGCGACCTATGACGAATTCGCGATTGTCATCACTCCGCTCTGACCGGTTTGCCCAAAACTGACCGGATTTCCCGATAATCTGCTCGTTTTGTATCGGCGGCACGTCTTCCGCTCGACCTGTGTGCAGTGCCCGGCCAATATCCACGCCGTAGCCATCCTACAGCCGCGCACTCTCATGAAGCCCGTCACATTCAACAACACCGTCCTGCGCGACGGCCACCAATCGCTGGCCGCCACCCGCATGAGCACCGCTCAAATGCTGGCCGCAGCTCCCATCCTCGATGAAATCGGTTTCAACGGTCTCGAAACCTGGGGCGGCGCCACCATCGATTCCTGCCTCCGCTATCTGGGAGAAAACCCGTTCGACCGCCTGCGGGCACTCAAAAAAGCCGCGCCCAAAACCCCGCAGATCATGCTTCTGCGCGGCCAGAACATCGTCCAGTATGCCAGTTTCCCGGACGATGTCGTGCAGGCCTTCGTCCGCGCCAACGCCGCCGCTGGCCAGGATGTCTTCCGGATCTTCGACGCTCTCAACGACACCCGCAACCTGGTCACCGCAATCAACACCGTGATCTCCTGCGGCAAGCACGCGCGCGGCGAAATCTGCTATACCACCAGCCCCGTGCACACCATCGAAGCCTTCGTCAAGATGGGCATCGAGCTTGAAAAACTCGGCTGCCACTCGATCGGCATCAAGGACATGTCGGGCATCATGACACCCAGAATTGCCTACGATCTGGTGTCGGAACTCAAACGCAAGGTAGGACTGCCCATCGCCCTCCACACCCACGACACGGCAGGCCTGGGCGCCGCCGCCTACCTTGCCGCCATCGATGCCGGCGTGGACACCGTCGAAACCTCGATCTCACCCTTCGCCAACGGCACCGCCCAACCGGACACGGTGCGTATGCTCGCGCTGTTGGATGGCCATCCGCGCCGCCCGGATTACGACACCGGAAAACTCCAGCAACTCCGTCTCCATTTCGAGGATGTCTATCAGCAGCTCTCGAAGTTCACCAGCCCCGCCAACGAGCGCATCGATTCCGATATCCTCGTTTTCCAGGTCCCCGGCGGCATGCTTTCTAACTTCCGCAACCAATTGGCAGAGCAGGGAATGGCCGACAAATTCGACGAGGTGGTACGCGAAATCCCGGTCGTTCGCGAAGCCCTCGGCTGGATCCCGCTCGTCACACCCACCTCCCAAATCGTCGGAACCCAGGCGATGATGAACGTGAAATTCGGCAGGTGGAAAGTCATCTGCCAACCCGCCCAGGACATCGCCCTCGGCAAATACGGCAAGGCCCCGGGGCCAATTCATCCGGAGATTCTCGAAAAAGCCGAGAAGCAAACAGGCAAGAAAGCGATCACGGCCAGGCCAGCGGATTTGTTGGATCCCGGCCTCGAGGATTACCGCAGCCAATGCGCCGGGAAGGGACTGCCCACCGATGATGAAATCGTGGTGCTCTACGCCATGTTTCCCCAGCAGGTTGAGGCTCTCATCAAGGGCACGCCACCTGCGGAATCCAAGCCTGCGGCCAAACCCGCGCCGGCATCTGCTGCGGCGGCCCCACTCCATCCCGCTACAGCCACTACTGAATCCGCAAGCGCACCGGTGCACACCCAGCACCTGACGCTCACGATCAACGGCGAGCGCCACGAGGTGACCGTCGAGAAATTATAGCTTCACGCGACTTCGGAGTTCCCAAGCCATGGACCAACGATGCCCTGCGTCCGCCTTGTCATGATTGTGGACGAAGGATGGACCAAATATCAGGCGCGGCGGTTACCCGCCGCGCCTCCATGAACGATCACAAAACAACCGGTGAAAATATCGGCTTACCCGGGGACCTCGGCGAGATTGCCGGAAGCCGGTTTGGGCAGAGGCTTCTCCTTTTTGCGAAGCGCACGGCGCATTTTGGTGAGTGCGGAATTCTGGAGCTGGCGGATGCGCTCGCGGGTGACCCCGAACTCACGCCCGACTTCCTCAAGAGTGAGCGCCTTGCGGCCGTTCAAACCGAACCTCTCGTCGATGATACGCCGCTCGCGTTCGTCGAGCACGTCCAGCAGTCCATCGAGTTCGCCATGCAGGTTCTTGTCAGAGAGCATGTCGAAGGGATTCACCGCACGTTCGTCGCTGATCACCTCGCCATATTCGGTCGCCTCGCCCTCGTTGATCGGCGCGTCGAGCGATGTCGGCCGGTGTGCGGCCTGGCGAAGCATCGCGAGTTTGCGACGGGGCAGGCCGATTTCATCGGCGAGTTCCTCATCGGTAGGCTCGCGGCCGAGCGCTTCGGTAAGCAGCGCGGCAATGCGGCGCATTTTGGCGATTTTGTCCACCATGTGGACAGGCAGGCGGATCGTCTTCGACTGGTTGGCCAAGGCACGCTTGATTGACTGCTTGATCCACCATGCGGCGTAAGTTGAAAGTTTGCCGCCTTTTTCCGGGTCGAATCGTTCCACGGCCTTCATCAGGCCGATGTTGCCCTCGGAAATAAGATCAGTCACCGGCATGCCATAATTGGCATAGTCCTGTGCGATTTTGACGACCAGGCGGAGATTGGCACGGATCATGTGCGAGCGAGCCTCGGCGTCGCCTTTCTTGATACGGGCCGCCAGTGAAATTTCCTCCTCGGCCGTGAGCAGCGGAGTTTTGGAGATTTCCCTCAAGTAGAGCTTTAAACTGCCTTCTGATTCGTATGCCATGGTAGTATGGGGTTGTTTGTTAAACGCCACAGGAAAGGTTTTATTCCTTTTTTTCTTATGATACCCTCATTGTATTTCTTTTGTAAATTCAAAAACGACTTCTCGAAGATACAAATCGGATCACATCTCCCATCTTAGCATTCGCCGTGCCGGGATTTGAATTCACATAACTCATTGATAACCAGCATTAATAAATTTTATCCGGTGTGACAAATCCGGCTGAAAGCACAACTTGCGCGGAACTGCGCCATATTGACGCATTTGGCTTGTGGAATGATTATTGCGGACTCTGTTCATTGTCATCGATTGGCAAAACCGGGGTTCGACAAAAGCCGGGGTTTGGCACAATTTGGCGTGGTGATTGAGACCCTGTATCCGTTGTTTCGCGCATGCCTTTTCCGACTGGATCCTGAAACCGCCCACCATGTGAGCATGGCCGCATTGCGTGCCTCGGAACGCTCTGGCATTCTGGGGATGCTTTCTGCCAACGACAGCCTGGCCAATCCGGTTGAAGTGATGGGTTTGAAATTTCCCAATCGTGTGGGCCTGGCGGCAGGTTTGGACAAGGAGGGCGACACGATCGACGCGCTGGGCCGGCTTGGATTCGGCCACGTGGAAATCGGCACCATCACCCCGCGCCCGCAGCCCGGCAATCCCAAGCCGCGGGTATTCCGCCTGATCCCCCACGAGGCGATCATCAACCGCATGGGATTCAACAACCCCGGGATCGATGCGGGTGTGGCCAACGTGCGCAAGTCGCGGAACTATCAGGGCGTCATCGGATTCAATATCGGCAAAAACAAGGATACTCCCAACGAAAACGCGGCCGACGACTATCTCGCCTGCCTGCGCAAGGCCTATCCGGTGGCGGGATACATTGCTGTGAACCTGTCCTCGCCTAACACCCCTGGACTGAGGGAACTCCAGGGAGCCGATGCCAGCGCGAGACTGCTGGAATCACTCAAGGCGGAACAGAGCCGTCTGGCCGGAGAGCATGGCAAAAAAGTGCCGATGCTGTTCAAGGTGGCGCCGGATCTGACGAGCGGCCAGATCCGCGATTTGTCGCGGGTGTTCCTTGATGGCGGACTGGACGGGCTGATCGCCACCAACACCACGCTGGACCGGGAGGCGGTGGCATCGCATCCCCGCAGCGGTGAGGCGGGCGGACTTTCCGGGAAGCCCTTGTTGGATAAAAGCCTTGCCGTGCTGGAGGAGTTCGCCGGACACCTCGGCGGACGCATTCCGATCATCGGTGTGGGCGGGATTTCGACGCTGGACGACGCGCGCGCCAGGATCCGGGCGGGAGCGACGCTGGTTCAGATCTACACCTCGTTCATCTATCAGGGACCCCGGCTGGTGGGTGAGCTCGCCCGGGGGCTTTGATCCGACATGCCCTCTGTTTCATCAGGGTCTGCACCCGTCTTTTCCCGTCACCGATGCATGCAAAGATACGAACACGGCTGATGTGCCTGCTTGGCATGTGCGGGCTGGCCATCAACTTGTTCCTGCTTGCCAGCCGCATTTCCGGCGACGGCGACATCGCCGGCTGTGGCGGCGGTGGTTGTGACGAGGTGCTCGGGTCCCGGTGGTCTGCCGTTTTCGGTGTTCCGGTCACCGCGTTCGGTGCCTTTGCCTATCTTGTTTTTTTGATCACACTGGTGCCCGGTTTCGACCGTTGGCGGATTCCCTTGTTGGGAATCATCTCCGGTGCGGCCGTATGGTTCATCCTGTTGCAGGCGCTGTGGCTGAAACAATTCTGCCCTTGGTGCATGGCCGCCCACGGAATTGCGTTTTCGCTGCTGTTCCTGGGATGCCGCCGGCATGGTGACGCACCGGCGTCCGTCAGTGGCTGGACACGCCCTGTCGCATGGCTTGCCACCGGGTTTGCGGCGATCCTGTTGGCGCAGGTTTTCGGGCCACAAGCGGCCAGCCACCGGGTCGAGGATGCGGAAGGACGCGGCCGCATGGTTTCCTTTGGTGGTGGTCGCGAAGCCTACGATGTCGCACGACTTCCTCGTTTGGGAAAAGCCGATGCCAGACACGTGTTGGTCGAATACTTCGATTACCAATGCGCCGCCTGCCGTACGATGGCGGGTTTTCTCCGTGCATTCATGGACCGCCACCCGGATGAACTGGCAGTGATCCTTCTGCCCGTACCGCTCGATGGGACGTGCAATCCGTTTCTCGGCAATATCCGCGAGCATCCCGGAAGCTGCACGATCACCCGCATGGCACTTGCAGTCTGGCACAGCAAACCCGGGGACTTCGCGGAATTCCACCAATCCCTGCTGGACCCGGATACTGCGGATGTCACCCCCGCCCGCTCGCGGGAGCTGGCTCTGCGATACATGGATGCCGCGGAACTCGATCAGGCGATCAACGCCACGTGGATCGACGAGCTGGTTTACTCCAATATCACCGACTGGAGGGCGCTCTCGGGCGGCACTTCAAAACTTCCCAAGCTGCTGATCCGTGAGGGGCGCATCCTTCACGGTCTGCCATCCGGAGAGGCGGATTTCATCCGGGTGATGGAAAAGGAACTAGGACTCTAGTATTTTCCTCAGGGACAATCTGAAAAACAACGCGAAAGGTCGCGCCTTGCGCTCCGAGGGGAAAATTTCTTGCGCAGGATGCGTGCGCCCCCCGATTCGGGGCAGACTCTCAATGGCCCTGGGGTTTCTGGCGCGGCTCCCATTCGCGCCGTGAGCGGGAGCGCACCGAGAAGACGATCGGAATGCCGGGAGCCGGGTGAGCCGCGCGGTAGCGGTTGGTCAGGTATGACTCGTAACTGGTCGCCATCAGGCGCTTGTCATTGACGAAAAGCACGATGGTCGGGACCGGGATCACGCTGTATTTCTCGTTGGTGGCGGCAGTGGCGTAGTAAAGTTTGAGACGCTTCTTGAGCCTGCTGTCGATCGGCGGCGGGGTCTCTTCGAAAGCGGACTGGAGGATGCGGTTGAGCTGGCCGGTACCCGGGATGTTTTGCGCGCCCTTGCGGATCTTGAGCGCCTCCTTGAGCACGTGTTCGACGGATCCGCCGGTCTTGGCGGAACACGCGACGAACGGAGCGTAATGCAGGAAAAACAACTCCTTGCGGGCATGGGCGGACGCTTCTTCCAAACGGGCCGTGCGGCTGGCCCCGGGATGGAACAGGTCAAACTTGTTGAGCACGATCAGGCAGGGTTTTTTCTCTTCCAGAATCGTCTGCGCGATTTTCCGGTCCATCGAGGTGATGCCTGCCGCGAGGTCGATGACCAGCACGCAAAGGTCCGAGCGCCTGATCGCCTTCTCGGTGCGCATCGCCGAGAAAACCTCCACCGAGTTGTCTCGTTTCGCGCGTGGCCGCAGGCCGGCGGTGTCGATCAGGGTGAATTTCTCGCCTTGGAACGTGTACGGCAGATCGACCGCATCACGCGTGGTGCCGGCGATGTCGGAAACAATCGTCCGTTCATCCTGGAGGATCGCATTGACCAGCGAGGATTTTCCGGCATTCGGCTTGCCGACGATCGCGAGTTTGATCCCGACGTTTTCCGCAACCTCGGCATCGGCCTCGGTTTCGGCGGCAAGCGGGGCGATCACGGCGTCGATGGCATCGCAAAGACGGCCGAAATTCCGGCCGTGCTCCGCAGAGACAAACACGCTGGATTTGAATCCGAGCCGTGCGAAATCCGAAAAAGCCGACTCATGTTTGGGATCGTCGACCTTGTTGAGGACCAGCAATACGGGCGGCTTGGCCTTGCGGAGTTTCTGGGCCAGCGCCTCGTCGGTGGCGGTCAGGCCGTCATGGGCGTCGACCACGAACAAGATCAGATCCGCGGTTTCCATCGCGATGTCCGCCTCGATCGTGACCTGGGCGTCGAAGCCATCATCGATGTTGCCGCCGATACCACCGGTATCGACGAGGGTGCAGGCGGTTTTGGTGGCCTTCGAAGGCGCGGAGATACGGTCGCGGGTCACTCCCGGTTGGTCGTGCACGATGGCGATTTTTCGCCCGGCAAGGCGGTTGAAGAGCGCGGATTTCCCCACATTCGGGCGTCCGACGATGGCGACAGTAGGCATGCGGCGATCAAAGGGGGTAAACACGGACAAGGCAAGGCCGGAGGACCGGATCAGGAATCAAACACATGCCTGGCCCGAATCCACGAGCGGGACGCCCGCATGCAACGGCGGACGCTCTGGTTCGGGAATCGACCTGACGATCCATTGCGGGCCGTCGCCCTCGTCCTCGATCCACCGTTGATGGAGATCCGGCAGCGTGGCGGCGAGCGTGAGTTTGCGGTCGCGGTCGAGCCGGCGGAGCATCACCTGGAGGATGGCAAATGCCGTGTCACCCAGTTCGTGGTCGGTTCGGTTGCGGTGAACCCGTTTTTCGAGATCGCACTGGGCGAGGCAGTCGAGCTGGCCGGCACGCGAAAGATCGATCAAATGGGCGATTTCGACGCCGTATCCTGTCGGGAACGCGAGGGTTTCAAGCAGCGTGCGGCGGGCGGCGTATTCCCCTGAGAGCGGCTGCATGATGCCGCAGAGTTCCGGATAAAAGAGCGAGAGCAGAGGCTTCACCAGGATTTCGGAAACGCGGCCGCCGCCATTGGTCTGCGAGGCACCGCCACAGTCGAGCGGACGCTGGTAGTGTGCCTTTACGTAGCCGATCGCGGGATACTCAAGCAAGGGACCTAACAAACCGGTGACGAATCCCGAATGGAAATTCGAGACATCACCATCGATATAACAGATCAGGTCCGAGGTCGTGGCATACAGCGCTTTCCACAGGTTCTCGCCCTTGCCGGTATGTGTTCCGGTCTCAGGGGCGATCTCCGCGGAACGGAGCGCGCGCGCTCCTTCGGCGGCGGCGATGGCCAGTGTTTGGTCGGTCGAGTCCGAGTCGATCACCAGGATCTCATCCACAAGGCACGCGTTATCGACCAGTTCGGCACGGATGGCGGCGACGATCGGGCCGATGGTTTCCGCCTCGTTGCGAGTGGGAATGCAGACCGAAATGCGCTGGCCGGATTCCTGTTTGAGCCGCGTCAGCCGGCTGGCATCGGAGAACTGCGAGTGATGGAAGCGCCTCATGGGGTTGGGAAATCGGGAGATCAAAAAATCGGAGCGGGCTTCAGCGGATCATGTCGCGGGTGACCTTGTAGCGGGCCCCGCAGCGCGGGCACTCGATGCGGATGGCGTCGGCATCCTCGAACAGTTCATCAAGCCGGTCTTTCCAGCCGCCGATAATTGGCAGGATGCGGTCAAGCGTACATCCGCAATGGAACCGGAACCGGCGGGTCTCGAGAACCTTGGTTTCCTCCGTCGTGGTGATATTTGCGACGGACGGCTCGTCGAGCGCGTTGAGCCAATCCATGTCGCAATCCGGCTGGGCGGCGACGAGGACGAAGTGTTCATCCTCCAGGCGGAAGGCGCGGGCCGGACGTTGTTCGGATTGGCTGTAGAACTGCGAAATCCACGCGACCGGGTCACTGCCTTCGATGACCATGGTCGATGTGCGGGGTTCCGGCTGCCTTTCCTCGGTCGTCTGGGAATACAGATGGTTCTGGTCCGGCTCACGGACATCCTCGGTGAACACCCGGCCGGTGATCGACTCCGAATGACTGTCGCCAGTGACAAACAGGTTGGCCCGGGGCGTGCGCAGGTTGGCGGTCCAGGCGATTGTTTCCGACCACGGACGCGCAACCAGGTGCAGACAGAGCACGGCCAGGGCATCCTTGAGCATTTGATCCAGCTCCGCCGGGTGACGGATTCCGTGTTGCATCAAATGAAGGTAGTAGTCCGTGTAGAAGGGCGTGAACTGGCCGCGCAGAACGAGCGCGTTGCGGTGACGCACGAAAATGGATTCTACGATGGTGAAATCTTCCGGGGCTTCCATAAATGATGATCCGGCGCACAACCGGGATCAGTCGGCGCGCCGCCAAGAGAAACACACACCGGGACCCCGCGCCACCAGGAAAAGTCCGCTTTTGCCCGTCCAGGGTGCCTGAAACATCAGCAGGCGAGACGCGGAAAACGGCGGGTCATGCGGTGGTGGCAAGCCCGCCCGGCCATCTCAAGGAATACCGCAAGATCAGGCACCCGGTATTTCAATGAAACCTTCCAGTTTGCGGATGCGGGTGGGGTGGCGCATTTTCCGGAGGGCCTTGGCCTCGATCTGGCGGATGCGCTCGCGGGTGACCTGGAACTGGCGGCCCACCTCCTCAAGGGTGCGGCTATAGCCGTCCTTGAGTCCGAACCGTTGCTCCAGCACCTCGCGCTCGCGCTCCGTTAGAGTGTCGAGCACATCCTTGATCTTGTCCTTGAGCATCGAGAAGCCGGCCTCCTCCATCGGGTTGTCGGCGGCCTTGTCCTCGATGAAATCGCCGAAAGACGTGTCATCCGAATCGCCGACGGGTGCCTGGAGCGAGATCGGCTGCTGGGCCATCTTGAGCACCGCGCGGACGCGTTCGACGGGAAGGTGGATCTCCTCGGCGATTTCCTCCGGCGAGGGTTCGCGTCCGTATTCCTGGACGAGCTGCTTCTGGACGCGCATCAGCTTGTTGATCGTCTCGATCATGTGCACCGGGATGCGGATCGTGCGCGCCTGGTCGGCGATCGAGCGGGTGATCGCCTGGCGGATCCACCAGGTGGCGTAGGTGGAGAACTTGTAGCCGCGGCGGTATTCGAATTTCTCGACCGCCTTCATCAGGCCCATGTTGCCTTCCTGGATCAGGTCGAGGAACGAGAGTCCGCGGTTGGTGTATTTCTTGGCGATCGAGATCACGAGGCGGAGGTTGGCCTCCACCATTTCGGTTTTCGCCTTGAGGGCTTCCTTGAGCCAGTGGCGGAGCTTGCGGTTGGCTTCCTCGAAGGATTCCTGGGTGTGCCAGGAACGCTGCTGGAGCTCACGCATCTTGGTGAGAAACTCCTTGTCCTTCGGATTCGCCTGGAGCTTGCGCTGGTATTTCCAGAACTTCTGCATGTATTCGTCCACCTGCTCGCAGAAGTCCTCGATGACTTTCTGTTTGTAATAAAAGCGGGTGAAGACGCGGTTGAGCGTCTGGAGGTTCTTCTGGAACTCCTCGTCGAGCTTGCGCTTGCCGCGGGGATTCTTGACGGAAAGCTGGCGGAACAACTCGTCGTTCTCCGTATGGAGCTGTTTCAGCTGGTCGCAGAGCTTCGACAGCCCCTTCATGTAGCGCTCGCGCGACTCGATTTTCTTGTCGAGGATGACGCGGTCGAAACGCTCCTTGCCCTTGTTGAGTTTGTCGGCGAGATCGAGATAGGAATCCGTGACGAAGCCGAACATGTGGAGGTGGCGGGCCACCTCGATCTCGGCGTCCTCGATGCGTTTGGAGATTTCCACTTCCTGCTCGCGGGTCAGCAGCGGCACCTGGCCCATCTGCTTGAGATACATGCGGACCGGGTCGTCGAGGATGTCGAGTTTCTGGTCGGCCTTGAGATCCTCCTCGTCGCCGCTGTCGTCGTCGCGTTTCTTGTCCTTGTAGCGGTCGACTTCCGAGGCATCGATGATGTCGAACTCCATGTTGCGGAGCCGCTCCATGATGGCCTCCACGTCCTCGGGATCGACGAGGTCGTTGGGCAGGATGTCGTTGATGTCGTCGAAGGTCAGGTAGTCCTGCTCCTTGGCGAGCTTGATGAGCTCGCGGATTTTCTCCTGGATTTCGGGGGTGTCGATGCGCCGCTTGTTGGACTCAACCGAGGATTTGCCCGGGGTTTTGGCAACGGCAGGTTTGGCTGGCTGGTCGGTCACGGGCTCCTTGGCCTTTGGTGATTCAGCGGCTTTGGCTGTCTTAGGATCCTTGGGTGGTTTGGCATCCTTGGCGGCGGGAGCGGCGGCCTTGGGTGGGACTGGCTGCACTTTTTTGGTTACCGGTTCGGCAGATTTCCCTGCGGCGGGCTTTGCTGCGGGAGTCGGCTTGGCGGACTTGGCCGGAGCAGTCTTGGCATTTGAGGGAGCAGGAGCCGGTTTGGCAGGCTTTGAAGGAGCGGCCTTGGCTTTTGAGGGAGCGGCAGCCGCAGGCTTGACTTTGGCGGCGGGCAAAGACTTCGCCGCGGGCTTGGATGCCGCGGGTGCGGCAGTCGCGTGTTTTTTCGGCGAGGCAGTGCCCTTGGCCGGTTTTTCCTCCTTGGTCTTCGCGTTCTTTGCGGGTGCGGTCTTGGTCTTGGACGCGGGTTTCGGGGCGGGCGATTTGGAAGAAGACATGTGGATGATGCGCTTGAGTCGTGGCAATTGGATACACCGCACCCATCCTATGGGCGCAGGGTAAAAACCGCAGGCGGGCGGAATGAAAAGTTGAAATCCACTGAGGTCAAGACCATTTCGCATTTTCCATCATGTTTGTGGCCCCTTCAATGGGTTGATGGTGGTGACAATAAATGCGCTGGAATTTGGAGGAATGGCCCATTCATTCGTTTTTTTATCCTAGCCCGGAGCTGGATGCTGATTATGTTTGCCGCGTCAGCGGCGGCGGGGATGCCTGAGCCATCCTCCTGTTGCGGCTTCCAAATTTCCTCAACGAACTCCAATGAATCTGACACTCAAAGTATGGCGGCAGTCCGGCCCGCAGGCCCAAGGCAAGATTGAAACCTATGACGCTCCGAACATCCCGGAAGAAGCGTCGTTTCTGGAAATGCTGGATATCGTCAACGAGCGCCTGGTGCTCAAGGGAGAGGAACCGATTCACTTCGACCATGATTGCCGTGAAGGGATCTGCGGGACCTGCTCGCTGACGATCAACGGCATCCCCCACGGCAAAGACCGCGGGGTGACCACCTGCCAGGTGCACATGCGCAAGTTTTCCGATGGCGACACCATCTGGATAGAGCCATTCCGGGCGAATCCTTTCCCCGTCATTCGGGACCTGATGGTGAACCGAGAGGCCTTCGACCGGATCATCGCGGCAGGTGGCTATGTCGACGTGCGCACGGGCTCCGCGGTTGATGCCAATTCGATTCCTGTGCCAAAGGACGATGCGGAATCGTCGTTTGATGCGGCAGCCTGCATTGGCTGTGGTGCCTGCGTGGCATCCTGCAAGAACGCCTCCGCCATGTTGTTCGTCGCGGCGAAGGTCTCCCACCTCGGGCACCTGCCACAAGGCCAGCCGGAGCGCGACAAGCGTGTGCTCGCCATGGTCCGCCAAATGGATGCCGAAGGTTTCGGCAACTGCACCAACCAATACGAGTGCGAGGCCGCCTGCCCGAAGGAAATCAGCGTGGACCACATCGCACGCCTGAACCGCGATTACACGATGGCGGTGCTGCGCGAGCAGTTGGTGTGAAACCGACCGGGTTTCGCACAACCTGGATCAGCGGTGCTTTGCCGCATTCCGGCATTTCCGCCACAGGCCGCCGCCCGGGAGGATCCGGCAGGCATAACCATTTGCATCCATGACCCCCACGCAACGGGAAAAGCCTTGGGGACATGGCAGCCCGTGTAAAGATCGAGCTTTCCTGGAATCGCTGGCAAGTGTCTGAGATAGCGGCACTCGTCATGCCGCGTCACCAAGGCTCACTTCACGGCGGCAATCACGGCGTCCTTGGACATGCCGAGTTCCTTCATGACGGTGTTTCCCGGAGCGCTGATGCCGAAGCGGTCGATTCCCAGGACCTTGCCCTCGGAGCCGACGTATTTCCACCACAGTGCGGTGACACCGGCTTCGATGGCGATGCGTTTCCGGCAGGCTGCTGGCAACACGCTTTCGCGGTAGGCAGCGCTTTGGCGGTCAAACAACTCGAAACAAGGCATTGAGACCACGCGCACACCATCACCCAGTTCGGCGGCGGCATCCATCGCATGCTGGAGTTCCGAGCCACTGGCCATGAGGATCGTGTGAAGCGCACCGGTTTCCTGCTTCGCGATGTATCCGCCCCGGCGGGTACCGTCGCGACGGGCTTCAACTGATAGAGAATTCATCAGTGGCAGGGTCTGGCGGCTGAGGATCAGCGCGGTCGGTCCGTCGCTACGCTCCATCGCGGAGATGAACGCGCCGGCGGTTTCCTCGGCATCGCCCGGGCGGATGACATCCAGATTCGGGATCACGCGCAGGCCACTCACGGTTTCGACCGGTTGGTGGGTCGGGCCGTCCTCGCCGACGCCCACCGAGTCATGGGTGAAAATGTAAGTGACCGGCAGGCCCGCGAGAGCGGCGAGGCGGATCGATCCGCGCAAGTAGTCGGCGAACACCAGGAAAGTCGCGCCGCTGGGGCGGAAAATGCCGTCGTAAGCGATGCCGTTGCAGATCGCTCCCATGCCGTGCTCGCGGATGCCGAACCAGATGTTGCGTCCGAGCGGGTTGTTCTTGGAAAAATCGCCGCCGTCCTTGATGTAGTTCTTGGTCGATCCGAAGAGGTCGGCGCTACCGGTGATGATCTGGGGGACCGCCTTGGCCAGCGCATTGAGGATCGTGCCGCCTGCCGCGCGGGTGGCGTCCTTGTAATCCGGTGCGAATGCCGGGATGGCTCCACTGAGGTCGGTCGGAACCGAATGGGCGAGGCCAGCGCTGAGTTGTTCCGCAAGCCCGGGATTGGCTTTGGCCCAGGCGTCGTAGGTTGCCTGCCAGGCGCTGAAAGCGGCTTTGGACGCGGCTGCCTTTTCCGCGAAAAACGAGCGGGTTTCGGGAGATACGTAGAACGATTCATCCGCTGGCAAACCCAGCCCGGCGCGCGCCGCATCGATGAACTTCGCGCCGCCCTCGCCGTGGCCTTTGGCGGTGCCAGCCACTTCCGGGATGCCCTTGCCGATGATCGTCTTGGCGATGATCACTTTCGGCCGTCCATTGTCATCGGCTTTTGCCTTGGCAACCGCAGCGGCGACCGCCGCGATGTCGTGGCCGTCAATCGTCACAGCGTCCCATTGCTGCGATTTGAAATAGCCCTCGATGTCCTCGCTTTGCGTGACATCGGCCATCGCGTCGAGCGTCACATCGTTCGAATCATAAATCAGGATCAGATTGTCCAAACCGTTGTGACCGGCGAAGGCTATCGCCTCCTTGGCCACACCTTCCTGCAGGCAGCCATCGCCATGGAGCGAGATCACATGGTGGTCGATGATCGTATGCTCCGGGGTATTGAACAAAGCGGCGGCGCGCTTACCAGACAGCGCGTATCCCACGGCATTGCCCACGCCTTGGCCGAGCGGGCCGGTGGTGGCCTCGACGCCGGGGGTTTCGTGAAACTCCGGGTGACCGGGAGTGATCGAATGCAATTGCCGGAAATTCCTCACCTCCTCTTTGGAAATCGAGTATCCCGAAAGGTGAAGCCATCCATAGAGAAACATCGAACCATGGCCTGCCGAGAGGATGAAACGGTCACGGTTGAGCCATTTTGGGGCGTCCGGGCAGTAGCGCAGCGACTCGCCGAACAACGCCGCACCGATCTCGGCACTGCCGAGAGGAAGGCCCAAATGGCCGGAATTGCAGGCATGGACGGCATCCATGGCAAGGCCACGGGCTTCATTGGCGGCTTTCGCAAGCAAGGCAGTGTTCATAAGAATCAGTCGTCGGAATTTACTCCGCCTGGAACCAAAGTTGCGGAGCCGCGCCAGCCTAATGATCCCGATTCCCTTGACAAGCCGTCTTTGCCAGCAATCCGGAATGACGGTAATACAACACCCCCGTGATTACGAATCCGCCTCTGATCCGTGGCCCCTGCCGCTCCGATTTCAGCATTTCAGCTTTTACCGCTCAAATCGTCCACGGCGCACGGCGCTCGACGCGGCGCATGCCGTTGGCCTCGGCATCATTGGCGAACTCGGATTTGACGGGGTCGAACTGCATTTTGCGGCCGAGTTTCCATGCGATGGCAGCGGCGTGGCAGGCAACGTGGCCGTAGCGGGCAACGGTCGAGTTACAGGCGGTTTTTTCCCTGGATTTGATACAATCCAGGAAATTACGGACGTGGTGCAGCGGGTCGGTGCCAGGCATTTCGGCGGGTTTACCTTCGAGCAGTTCGGGTTTGCTTGCTGCGAGTTTTCCGCTGTCCGCAGCCTCCACCCATCCATCGTCGCCTTCGAAGCGGATCGGGCAGGTTCCGAGTCCGGCCCACTTGCCTTCATTGCTGAATCCGGACAGTCGCATCACCAGCTTCATGCCATTGGCGTATCGGCCGTAAATGGTGCCACCATCGACTTCATACTCGATGGGTGCGGTTCCATCCGCCTTGGCCGCCCACTGGCAGAGATCGACCGTATGAGACCCCCACTCGAGGATATTGTAGCCTGCGGCCAGTCCTTGATGGTTCCGCCACTGGCCCTCGCAGTAGCGTTTGTTGAAGGGACGTGCGGACGCCTGGCCAAGCCATGCGTCCCAGTTGATATCTTCGGGATCAGGCTCCGGCTCGCCGGGCAGCGGAGCATGGTTGTTCATCGGCGTGAGGATCCCGGCATGCACGGTGTGGAGCTTGCCGAGTTTGCCACTCAGCGCGAGCTTGGCCGCAAATTGGAAATTCGGCACGCTGCGCCGCTGGGTTCCGGCCTGATAGATGCGTTTGTTCTGCAAAATCCCCTCATCCAGCTCACGGCACTCGTCGATGGTCATCGCGCAGGGTTTTTCCGAATAAACATCCTTGCCGGCGCGGGCGGCGAGCACGGAAGCCGGCGTGTGCCAGCGGTCTCCGGTGGCGATCAGCACCGCGTCGATGTCCTTTCTTTCCAGCAGTTCCCGCATGTCGGCGTAAGCCTTGCAATCCTCGTTGCCGTGGTGGCGGTTGGCCATTCTCCGGATGATTTCGCGGCGCTCCTTCTGGACGTCGGCGATGGCAGCAAACTGGACATCGGGTTGTTTGAAAAACGCGGCCATGACCTCCCTGCCCCTCGGTCCGAGCCCGATGCCGCCGACCACGATCCGGTTGCTTGGCGCCACATTCCCATTCTGCCCCAGCACTGATGCCGGGATAATGGTCGGCATGGCGGCGACCCATGCGGTTTTTTTGATGAATTCCCTGCGTGTTGATTTCATGGTCATGGGTTTGGTTTTTCTCGGGTTGGCGATGTGAAGACTTGCTTCATACGCCGAAAGTCCCGCATCTATTACAAATCATATCATCCCCGCCACTGCGGCGCACCCAAGACCGCCTGGACTCCCAACCCGTGAGCGCACGGCAGATTCCGCGGCCCAGCCGTGCCGGGGCGCGCATCGGGAGCTCGATCCACAAGCGAGTCAAACGCCCGGGCGTGCAAAACCGCATGAGAGCAATCCCCGCCTGCGGAACATGCAAATTCCGCTTGGCCGCTCAGCATGCCGGGTGTGAACCCGAAACCATCGCCGATCTATCCTGGACTTCGCCATACACAGCGACACTCAAGCGCTTTACAGACAAGCCGGTGAAGCGTTGCCAGAACAAGCCGGTCAAGAATCACACGTCCGATCACCATGCTTGTATCCAGGGAAAGAAACGGCATCACCCACATGGAGATCGCGTACGGCCATTCCGCGCAGGACTGAATTGGAACTTTGCCTCCGCCAACCAAAAACACGGCATGAAAAGCATCAAACCGGGCAGAGCGGCATCCGCGATGGGTGTTTTGGAAGTTCTATCGGAATCGTGTTCGGCATTGGATGGACGATCATCGCGTTCAGCATCACGCGCGACAGTCCGTTTCCGGTCGTTGGCACGATCTTTCCGCTCTTTGGGGTGCTCATCATCTGCGTGGTGAATCTGGCAATGAGCATGCGCAACACCGTGGCACCGAACCGCAATTCCATCCTTGATAGGGTGGACTCCAGTGAGGAGCCCGATCCTTTGAATGAAACATTGGGCAGGTCCGGCGACGCCAGCGGGCCGTCGGAAAAGTCTGTTGAAACCCGTTTGAATGAGCTTGAGGAGTTGAGGTCGCGAGGCACGATTTCCCAAGAGGAATACCATGCCACGCACCTGCATATCCTGGGGGAGATTTGAAGGCTTGACGGAAGCCCACTCCAGCGGCGGGTTGAGGGGAATCTGCTGCCTGGCGTGTTGAACCGCCAGCCATCAGCCGCCAATGCCAGAAGGGCATTGCACGGCACGGCAACTGCAAGCCCATGTGGCGGGCATCAGCTTTTGAGAGGATCTCATGGTTGGTGAGGCGGACGCAGTTTCAAGTCACCCGATCAGAGGCCACGGCCGATCCATCCAAGGCCGGAAGATCCAGCACAAACTCATGCAAATTTCTCGGTTTTTTACCTTTTCGGGGATGCCAAGGCGGCCTATTCCTGCGGTGCCAGCGACGCCAGCTCATCCGACCTATGCTCACCCTCATCGTCTTCCTGCCAATCGCCGCCTTCATCGCGATCCTGCTGGGTGCGCCCGCCCGTTTGACCGCCGTCGGCACGGCAGTGGCCAACCTGGTGATTGGCGGATACGCAGCCTTTACCTGGCAGTGCGGGTGCTGGTCATCTTCCGTGCAGGTTCTTGAAAAACCCGCGTTGCATCTGGCCTTCGGATTTCCCGACGGCATGAGCGCGGTGATGGTGCTGCTTACAGTGCTTGTCACGCTCGCCGCCGTCCTCTCGGGCAAGGCACCGGAGGGCAAGGACAAGCTCTACTTCGGCTCCTCGCTGCTCATTTCCGGCGGCGCGCTGGGGGCCTTCGCTTCAACGGACCTGTTTTTCTTCTTTGCCTTCCACGAACTGGCGCTGATCCCGACCTTCCTGATGATCGGCATGCTCGGTCGCGGCGACCGCAAGAACGCCGCATGGAAAATCACCATTTACCTCGGACTCGGATCGATCATCCTGCTCGCCGGTCTGGTCTGGCTCGCGAATCTCACCGGCACTTATGACATGGTGAGAATGGTGAAGACCGGCCCGGTCGATCCCACCGCACAGAAAAGCATCGCCGCGTTGCTGCTGGTCGGCTTCGGCACGCTGGTGTCGTTGTTTCCGTTCCACTCATGGGCGGCACCGGCCTATGCCAGCGCACCGGCTCCTGTCGCCATGCTCCATGCGGGCGTCCTGAAAAAATTCGGTCTTTATGGCTTGCTCCGTCTGGCCATCCCCCTCGTCCCCGATGGCCTTAACGCATGGCTCACACCGCTGCTGGTATTGTTGCTCGGCAACGTCCTGTGGGTTGGCTTCGTGACGATCTCCCAAAAGCGCCTCGATGGCATGCTGGGTAATTCCTCTGTCATGCACATGGGATACATCTTCCTCGCCATCGCCGCGCTGGTCGCATTTCCCAAAAACCCTCTGGCCCAACCGGCGGCCGTGCTGCTGATGTTCGCCCACGGCATATCGATCGCCCTGCTCTTCGGCCTCGCCGACCGCATCGAGCGCATCACCGGGTCACTCGATCTGTCGGACCTCGGAGGACTGGCGAAATCCGCCCCCAAGCTCGCGTTTGTTTTCGGCCTCGCCGCCATGGCCTCGATCGGCCTCCCCGGCCTCGCGAACTTCGCAGGCGAGGTGCTCGTCTTCCTCTCCGCCTTCAAATCCTACACCGGTGTCTCCGGACTCGGCCCGGTCCAGATCGCCTGCATTCTCTCGATCTGGGGCGTGGTCATCTCCGCCGTTTACATGCTGCGCGCCTACCGCAACATTTTCCAAGGACCCACTGTCCCGGCCACCGAATCGGCCACCGACCTCACCCTCGCCGACCGCATCCCCGCAGCCATTCTCGTCATCGCCCTCCTCGCCGTGGGTCTCTATCCGAACCTGCTGCTCAATTTGCTGAAATAAACCTCCCCCGATCACCGGCCTCTTCACCCAATCTCAAATTTCCAACCTCCTTTCTCCCTCCCCTCCCATGCCCGCCTACTATCTGGAAGCGCTCACTGTCACACTCGGCCTGGTTTTGTTGATGGCTGAAGCGTTTGTTTCTTCGAAAAGCAAGGCATGGGTCGGCGTCGGTGCCGCCATCGGACTGGTGGGGATCCTCGTGCTCACCACAATCGCCATCGGCCCCGGCGACAAACCCGATGCCGCCTGGGCCTCATGGCCTCTGTGGAACTTCTATCAGCTCGACCCGCTCGCGGTCTTCTACAAGGTTTTCGCGCTGGCCACCACGATCCTCGTGGTTTTGCTCTCCGTCGATTACCGGAAGATCCTGGCCCGCTTCACCGAGCATCCGGGGTCTGAGACAGGCACCGGCGAGTTTTACGCGCTGCCCGTATTCGCCTGCGCGGGCATGATGTTTCTCGCCTCGGCCAAGGATCTTGCCGGGGCCTTTGTCGCGCTCGAACTTGTCACCATCACCTTCTACATTCTCGTCGCCTACATGCGCCGCAATGTCGGTTCACTCGAAGCCGGGGTGAAATACCTGATCCTTGGCGCTCTCAGCACAGGTTTCCTCGTTTACGGCATCGCCTGGGTTTACGGCTCCACCGGCACAATGAACTTCTCCGCGCTTGCCGATCTTCCGTCCGAAATCCCAAACCCGGGCCCCCTGCTCTTCGGCATCGCTCTGGTCATGGTCGGCCTTACCTTCAAGGTCGGCGCGGTACCCATGCAAATCTGGATCCCCGATGTCTATCAGGGTGCCCCCACTCCCACGACCGCCTTCCTCTCGGTCGGCTCCAAGGCCGCGGGGTTCATCCTGATGATCCGTTTTCTCGATCCGTTCCTTGCCATCGACACAACCCGCAGCCACGTCCTTAACCTGCTGATGATCCTCGCCGTGGCCACGCTGCTCTTTGGCAATCTCGCTGCCATCCCGCAAACGAATTTCAAACGCCTGCTTGCCTATTCATCGATCGCCCATGCCGGTTTCCTGATGCTCGCGCTCGCCGCCGGAAGACCGGAAACCGAAACCGCGCTCGGCTCGGCACAGGTCGTCTCCTTCTATCTCGCCACCTACCTGCTGATGACCCTCGGAGTCTTTTTCATCCTCGCCCAGGTCCGCATCCAGCGCGATGGCGAGAACATCACCGACTTCAACGGTCTGGGAAAAACCAACCCCGTGATGGCTCTCGCTCTTACCGTGTTGCTTGCCGCCCTTGCGGGTGTTCCGCTGACCGCAGGCTTCATCGGCAAGTTCCTTGTCTTCTCGCTTGCCGTGGAATCCGGTCTGTGGCTCGGCGTCGGCGTGGCCTTCATCGCCGCTGCCGCAGGTTTTTACTATTATTTCAATGTGGTCCGCGCCATGTGGTGGTCCACCCCCGGTGGCAAATCCGGAGTCGCCCTGCCACCTATCAGCAAAGTCTGCGTGATCGCGCTCGTTGCCGCCACCCTTGTGTTCGGTATCTGGCCGCAGCCGATTCTTTCCCTGCTCCGCTGAGTCCTTTGGCGAGAAGCTCATGGCATGAAATCGGCATTGGAAACGATTGCCAGGTATCCTGACTTTTGCCTGTCCCGACGTTGGGATTTCATCCTGCGCCTGTTTACCCTGACAATAACGCAGCGGTCATGCCACTTTGCGCTTCACGCAGGAATGATTGCACGCAAAGCCCGCTCCTGCGATCAAAGCCTCTCCCCGCGTTTTCATCCCCCCCGTTAAACATTTCGGTCCCAGCTCCGCACGTGGGAGTGGGGTCAAAACGGAACAGGAGGGATTGCCTTCGCTGCGCTCCGGCCCTGTAGGATGCGCTTCGCGTGGATTTGGAATGTTTTGCGATTCCGCAAAACCCGGCAGTC
>CAYNQJ010000024.1:0-54670 GCA_964399305.1 uncultured Luteolibacter sp. | reverse complement strand
TGACTTCGGCGTCGTGTTTCAATCCGCGCCCCTCTTGCGAGGGGCGATGGCGCGTGAGGAAAAACGACGGCAAGAGCGGGATGTTTCAATCCGCGCCCCTCTTGCGAGGGGCGATGTAGCACTTTCAACACCGGGCTCGCCGCCGAGCTGTTTCAATCCGCGCCCCTCTTGCGAGGGGCGATATTACAATGAGTGTATGGATAGGCGACTTTGTTGAGGTGGCCGTGGTAGGGTTCAAGTTTTTTGCATTTTTCGCACTGCTCGCGCTGGCACTCGTTTTCACCCGCACCGAAGGGGGTGAAGAGCGGTTCCCATTTCTCCTTGGGCTGGTCATTGAGTGTGTGTGCGTATGCGATCACGGGTCGAATATCAGAAAACGATTCCTAGCAAAGTGTTCATGAAAACAGTATCCTCCCGAACTTCTGATGGCCACCAAAAACTGATGGTTTTCATGATTTCCGGTGTTTTTCGATGTGATGAAAACACAGGGGGTGGGACAACGGCGGGGGGAGTCTCGAAATTTTCCGGAATTCTCATCCGGGCAGTGGAACGCCATCTGGAAAATGATCTTTCAGCCGGTGTTTTGCGCGCCGGCGGGTTGGCCATCCTTGCACAGGATACCCGGAAAAGCACGGAGGGTGGGTGCGCACCCCTGGTTGGCAAAAGATGTCCGTTGCCGTTGCGGAGCAGGCTGGAATTTCCCCTTGGAATCAGGCGGATCCGGGTGGACAATACCGGTGATGCCAGACCTTGTCCGAGTGGAACCGATCGCCCTGCTGCCGACCCAGGCCGGCTGCGCGGTATTTTTGGGCGATGGTGCCAAGGCGATCGTTTTTTACATCGATCCGGCCGTCGGCGCGTCGATCAATGCCTCGCTGGCCGGGCAACTTCCCGCGCGGCCGCTGACGCATGATCTGTTCATGCTCGCCCTGGGTGCGTTCGGGGCCAAGGTATCCCGGGCGGTGATCGTTCGTGTCGAGAGCGAGGTTTATTACGCGCGGCTGATACTGGAAGCGGAGAACGAGATCATGGAGCGCAAGATCGTCGAACTCGACGCACGGCCATCGGATTGCATTGCGATGTCCGTACGGAGCGGCGCGCCGATCTTTGTGGTCCGTGATTTGTGGGACACGCTGGAGGACATGTCCGGCGTGCTGGAGGAAATGCGCGGGCAAAACCCGGAGTGAATGTTTCAGGGCTTCGCCGGCATCCCCAGGAGATCGAGATTCTCCAGTTTGAAGGGCGTTTTGAAGACCTCGACCTTGTCATGGATTTCCAGGATGATGTTGCCTTTTTCCGGGAAGCCCTTCTTGTCCGAGCTGAAGGTGAAGGTGGTGGTGTTGGCTGATCCGCTATAGCCGCTGCGCTTGAGTTCGGTGCGGGTCCCATCGGCGACCAAGTAGGCGGCCTTCAAGTCGTCGGAATTCATTTTGACCTTGAGTTCAAGATCCTTCGATCCGTCATTCTGCCAGCCGTTCTTGATGTTCTCGATGGTGGCACCAAGCTCGCTGCCCTTTTCACCGGCCTTGAGCGACTTCAAGCCGAGGTCGACTTCTTTCGATCCGCCGGCGACGCGGTATTCGATCACCCCGGAGACCTCCTTCAGGCCGGTCACTCCGGCCGCAGGCATTGCCAGTTCGACATCGAACAATGCCGATGCCTTGTCGGCGGAAAGGTTGGGAAACCCGAGACGCTTGTCCCAATCCCGATCCCCCTTCAGCAGGCTCTTGCCATCGCTCGAAGTGGCGCTGGTCAGCGTGCTCTTGTCGGTCACGCCCAGCACGCTTCCAGGGAATTCCGCCAACACGGCGAGAGTGTAACCCGCATCGTAATTGAAAGGCCGGAGATCGAGTTTCTTGTCCAGCTTGCGGCAGATGCGCACGCCAACCACCTGGATGCTTTTCAACTTGCCGCCCTTGGCGGGTGCCGCGACGGAAACCACACCGAGTTTTTTCTTGAGCTCATCCGCCTGCTTGCGCGCCGCCGCCACCTCGGCCGCATAGTCGAACAGCGGCTCGGTGGCATCCGTCACCGCGGCCTTTACCGGAGCCTTCTCGCCAAACAGCCCTTCGGCGAGCACCGCGTCCATCTCGGGCGGTGACTGGGCATCAAACCCGTTTTTCATCAGCCACTCGTCATCAGCCATCAGCTTCTCAAGCGTGGAGATCATCTTCTCACCCTTGAATTCGATCTGGATCGTCCCGCCCTTGCCGGGCTTGAAATTCGTCTGCGCTCCGGGCTTTCCGGGAAGGCGGAATCTGGCAGCCTGCTTCATGCCTCCGAGCATGGCGGTGAGCATCGGTTTCGACTCCTTGAACTTGGCGCGCTCCTCCTTGATTTTCTTCGCGCGCTCCTCGGCGCTGAGCTTGGATGCATCCGGCTTGGCACCCGCGGCAGCATCATCGGATTTTTCGAAATCCATCGTCAACTCGCCCTTGCCGCCGCCAGGATTCTTCCAGCCGAATCCCATCATGCTCTGGTTTTCGATTTTGAGATCATCGATCTTTTTGAAATAGGCGGTTCCACGGAACCACATGCGGCCGTCATCCAGTGACTTGAAACTCACGTCCTTCCAGGCATCGACACCCTTGGAGTTCTCAATGATGCGCGCCACCGCGGCCTGCAGCTTTTCCTGCTCGTCCGCATCCTCATCCCCCATCTGCATGCTCTGGAACGAGCACTCGTGCGTGACCTTGCCGGAACCGTCCGGATTGATCACAAAGTCCTGCTTGGTCTCATAACAGGAACTGAGCAACCACATGCCCGCAAAACCAATCACAGCCACAATCCACTGCCGAACGTCGTTGATTTTCATAACAAGCGAGCAAAGACCGGATCCCCTCCGACCACAATCACAAAATCAGGTGGAACGCGCGGACAATCGTCCCGGGGCGACGCCTGATAGGTCTGCAACGGGCCACCCGATCCCATCACGTTCAGCGGGCCGGCCCGGCAAGCGGCCCATTCCCATGACTTCCGCTGATGGAAGTGGTTGCGGAGTCCTGCCCCGGCAGCTCCATGATCACGCGGAAGCCTGCGTTGTGGACACGCTGCCACGACGGATAGGCCAGCCTGAAGGCCGAGCGGGCGCGGTGCGGGCGGTCATAGTAGGAACCTCCACGCAGCACCCGGTCGCCGGTTCCGGAAAGCTTGTTGCGCCCGTCACCCGCGCGGTAAGGATAGGGCTTATACCTGGACATCGTCCATTCGGCGGCGTTGCCGTGCATGTCGTGAAGACCCCACGGATTGCCGGCATAACGGCCGGCGGCGGTAGTCACGGCCGCCATGTCGTCGCGTTGCTTGTCAGCGGGAATCCAATCCGGCGAGTCCCGGATGGTGAGAGCGCTGAGCCGGCTATCCGCGAGATTGGCGTGTTTGGAGAAATCACCGGACACCTCGCCCCATACAAGCGGACTGGCGCTGCCGGCGCGGCAGGCATATTCCCACCTTCCCTCGTCCGGCAGCGTGAAAACCTTGCCCGTCCGAGTCGACAGCCAGCTGCAGAAGGCGACGGCGTCGCTCCAGGATACCCGCACCACCGGCTGATCCGGCTGATTGACCGGCAATCCGCGCACGACGTGATCCTTGTTGAAATGACTCACAAACCCGCTGTCGTGCTCCGGGCGGAACAGAGCGAACTGGCGGTTGGTGATCTCATGAATTCCTATCAGAAACGGCCGCTCCACCCTGACGACCGACGCGGGTGCCTCGTCGGCATCGCCATCGGATGATCCCATCACGAATGAACCGGCCGGGATGAAGGCAAGATCGAGTTTGACGCCACCCCCGAGGTCGATCGACTGGCGGACCGGAACACCGTTACGGACGGCCTCGTCCTGCTGGAGCTTTGCGGCGGCGGTGCCGTCCATCGGCCAACCGGCCAGCGCGGGTGCGGGCGGCAGCGGCTTGGGGACTGGCGGCTTGGGCAGCGGCGTCACCTTGATGGCAGGTGGGATTTCCTCAGGATCGACATCAAGGCCGGCATGAAGCTTGCGCGATTCCAAACGCCGCTGATGGCCGTTGCCGGGAATGCTGCGATTCTCGCCCCAGGTCCCGTGATCGGGCACATTGAGATCGACCCATGTGATGATCCTCTCCCATGCCCCGCGTTCTAACGAAACTCCATGGTGTCCCTTGCGCAGCATTTGCACCAGCTCGCTGGTGTTCGCATGATACTCCATCGGTTTGAGCAGATGATGGTCGCTTTCCGGGCCGGGCCTGCGCACGAACGGGTGAAGACCGCGGTAGGCGGATGTGAACTTTGCCGGTCCGGGGTTGGCCCCCTTGCCTTTCGCAGCCGCAATCGCCTCTTCGGAGAGCAATGACGGACGGATTTCCCCTCCATCGTGGCAGGAGACACAGTGGCGGTCGAGCACGGGCTGGACATCACGCTTGAAGGAAAAACCACGGACGTCCCCCTGCCACTTGGTGATCACATCGGGTTTCCTGCCAGCCAGCGCGGGAGCCCGGTTGGGACTGGATGTGAATTGTGACTCGTGGCAACCGACACAGCTCACCGCTTCGCCCGGCATGGCGGTGAACCAACTGCGCATCAGCTGCACCGCGCCGCCATCGGCATCGAGCGGCTGGAGCGCCAGCGGCGTGTTGGCGGGAACCAGGAACATCGCGGAACCATCGGCCGAAACCGGCACTGTCCCGTGGATCCGTTTCACATCCCATGGCCCGTCGATCCCCACCTCGATGTGGCCGCCCATCCCGGGATAGGCGTAGTGGGGCTCGAACACCCGGAGCGACTTGACCGTGCCACGCGGAACCCCGGCGAGCGCCTCTCCGGAATAGATGTCCGTTAGATAAACCATTGCCTGTTTTGCCTCCGGTTTCACACGATCCGGAATGACCGGCGGCGCGGGCCTGGCCTGCAACGGAATTGGCTCCAGTAACGCCTGTCCGGGCTCTTCGGCGATCAGGATGCGGTTGTCGAACGCATCGACAAGATGGATGCCCCACGGCGAGGAGGCGTCCGGCTTGCAGGATACCAGGAAACAATTCTCATCGAGCGGCCAAGGGTGCAGGAACTTCGGCCACAGGTCGTCCACCAACTGGTCCACAAACACCGCGGGCACCTCCTTGCCGCGCCCGGGAATGCTTTGCACCACTCCCTGGTTTTCCTTCCTGCCTGCGGCGGAATCCAGGATCACCAGTCCACCCATGCGCCGCACTCCATGGTGGCCGGAAACGATGGCCGCCACCTTGCTTGAAGTCCCCGGCAGCGGACGCGCGTAGAACAACGAGTTCGGCCAATACGAATTCGATCCGTAAAATTCCGTCTGCCCGGTGCCGTCCGGGTTCATCTGCATGAGAATGCGGGTGTAGTAATGCGGAGTGTCGGAATACTCCCAGCGTGTGTAAAGCACTCGACCGTTGTTCAGCACGGTGGGGCACCAGTTGTGGTCCTGGTCGAAACACAACTGGCGGATGCCCGTGCCGTCCGGCTTCATGGTGAAAAGATTGGCCACATTGCTGCCACCACCGACGCACGGCACACCCTGGAAAACCCGGGTGGAGGCGAAGATGATGTCGCCCGACGGCAGATAACAGGCGTCATAGTTGTCCACATCCGCCTCGGTGCCTGGCGTGACCTGGCGCAGCCCGCTCCCATCGGATTTCATTTCCCAGATCTGCCAGCGGTTGTGACTGCCAATCATCGAGAACAACATGCGGGTGCCATCGGTGTGCAGATCCACATCGGCCACCATCAGCGGTTTTTCCGGCTTGAAAAGAATGCCCGGATTGCCCGCGCTGCGCGGGTTACCCAGCACCGCGATGCTGTCGTTGAACCCGGTCCGCGGCAGCATGCAGTTGCCCTCCCAGTTCTGCGGCAGCCCGAGTCCCACGCTGCCGGCATCGCGCCGCACCACCAGCAGCTTGTCGATATCGAGCAGCGGATTCGCCAACAACGCCTCACGCCGCAATGCGGCAAGCGCGTCCGCGGACGGCTCCGGCCCCAGCGCGTCAAGGCGCGCGAGAAACCCGGCGCCGCCCGGATATTTTTCGCCAAACCGATCCTTCAGATCGATGATCGCCGCGCGCAGGGATGCGGCCGTCCCCGCGTCAGGCGTCGCGGCCCCGGCCGCAACCGACACCAGAACAGCCAGCCCTAACAAACATGCGGGAGTTCTCACTGCGAGGCGGCCTGGGTTGACGGTTTGCCGAGGGCTTCGAGACCACCGGTCATGCGGGCGAGATCCCCGGCCGGGATTTCCAGATCTGCGGCAGCAGCGGTCTCGCGGATGTGGTGGAGTTTGCGCGCGCCGGCAAGGACATGGGTGACACCGGGTTGGGCAAGCGTCCATGCCAGCACGAGTTGGGCGGGCGTGCAGCCATGCTTTTCGCAGAGCGGCCTCCATCCATCCAGCAGCGCGAGGATGCGCGCGCGGTTCTCGGGTAGCAACCACGGGAACCAGCCGGCATTGCTGCGGAACTCCCCTTCCTTGAACACATGGTCCATGCCGATCTTTCCGGTGAGAAGACCCTGCTCGAGCGACATGTAGGTGAGCGTGGCAAGGCCGCGCTCCCGGCACAGAGGCAGCATTTCGCGCTCCGGATCGCGCGCCAGCATCGAGTAGCGGAACTGGTGGCTGGCAACCGGCCCGCAGGACAGGTAATCTTCCAGCTCCGCACAGGACAAATTGCAAACCCCGATCGCGCGGATCTTGCCCTCGTCCCGCAGTTTCAGCAACGCGGCCATGGTTTCCTCGACCGGCGTCTTCTCCGGCTCCACGGCCGGCCAGTGGATCTGATAGAGATCGATCCGGTCCGTTCCGAGATCGCGCAGCGAGCGCTCCACCTCGATCGCAATGGTGTCCGGACGCAGCGACCGGTAAATGTCCCTGCCGTTGAACTCGGTGAAATAGGATCCGCGTGCGTCATCCCACCACAGGCCGCACTTGGTGGCCAGCAGCACCGAATCGCGCCGCCCGGCAATCGCTTTCGCGATAAGCCGCTCGCTGTGCCCCCAGCCATAGGCGGGGGCGGTGTCCAACAGGTTGATCCCCGCATCGAGCGCCGCAACAATCGTCGCAACCGATTCGCCGTCATCCGACGCGTCCCCCCAGACGGCTCCGCCACCGATCGCCCATGCGCCGAATCCAATGACGGATGATGAGAGTCCGCTGTCGCCAAGTGGTAGGTACTTCATGTGTTTGATTCGTGGATCAGAATTCCGGCAGGTCCGGCTGATGGTTTGAGACAATCGCGATGCCCTCGATCTCAACCAGCCACCCGGGCCGGCAGACGGGAGCCTGTACCATGATCATCGGCACCGGACCCAGCCGGCGATGCAACTCCGTCTCTACCAGTCCGCTGTCAGCAGGATCCCTGAGGTAAACGGTGATCATCGCCAGATCATCCATCGTGGCCCGGGCGCTCGCGAGCAAGGCGGTGATATTCTCCAAGGTACGGTCAAGCTGCCGGAGCACATCACCCGCATGAACCACCTTTCCCTGCGGATCGATGCTCGCGGTTCCCGAGATGAAAAGATGCCTGCGGTCGGCATAGCCGATGGCCGTGGCACGCTCGAAGGTCACTCCATACGCATGAGTGGGCCCGAGATGATCCGGAGCCGTTAGATATTCGACTTGTCCGGCGTGCAAGCCGCCGATCGCATAGGCGTCCAGCGACAGCCTGGCATCGAGATCCGCATGCGCTCCCGCAATTCCCGTGCTGGCGATGTAGTGCGTGTCTTTTGTGAGCCCGTGGTTTGAGAAATACCCGCGTCTGGCATCGACCAGTCCCTGGTAATCGGTGTCGATGTTGCGGACAAACCACCACGTGCGCACGACATTCCCGGCCAGACTCATCCCGCGGTCTGCCAGCCATCGCTGATACTCCTTGAGCACCTGCCGCGTCTGGCCATGGGAATCGTCCATCGTCGCCGCGCGGAGGCCGGCGCTCCAGTAATGGGTCAGCGGACCGCGGGCACACGAAAAATGAGGCCCGTCCGCCATGATTTCCAATTCGCCGGACGGATCAAGCAGGTGCTGGGACCAGAGCGCCATCTTGCCTCCGGAGCACGGCGGCTCGCCGATGCAGGAAAACGCGCCCGGATAAGCTTGGGCGAAACCTGATAACCGCGGCGACTGGTTGACCACATCGCTGCAGCAAACACGCCGCATGATGGTGCCCGCCAAGGGAATGCCCTCCGCTTCCACCAGGGCCAGCCAGGCGTCTTCGAGCGCCTTTTCCGGCTCGGCGTGATGCCGCGTCAGGCTCACGGTCACGTGCCACTCGATCACCCCGCCACCACCTTGGAAACGCGAAACACGCGCGGTCGCACCGGATGGATGGTCCGCCATCCGAGAGCATTCGACGACAGTTTCGCACGGCGGCATTCCGCCGGACCCGCTTGCGATGGTTGGCGACTGCCTGTTCATGCCGCATGGATACGCGCCAATCCCAGACACCAGCAGAGGCAACACCCGCCAAAGACTCCGCGAATTTTGCTTTTTTTATCTCCCCTGGCCCGCGCCTCATTCCTTGAACTGGGCCGCCAACGCCGTGATCGTCGCCTTGGCGTCCCCATAGATCATGCGGGTATTGTTCCGGAAAAACAGCGTGTTCACCAATCCGGAGAAACCCGCGCCCTGGCCTCGTTTCAGCGCCAGCACCGTGCGCGCCTGGTGGACGTTGATGATCGGCATGCCATAAATCGGGCTATGCTCGTCCTCCAGCGCCGCCGGGTTCACCACGTCGTTGGCACCAATGACGATCGCCACATCGACCGTTTCAATGATCGAATTGATGTCATCCATCTCGCAAAGCTGTTCATAAGGAACATCGGCCTCGGCGAGCAGCACGTTCATGTGGCCAGGCATGCGCCCGGCCACCGGATGGATGGCATAACGGACCTCGGCCCCGTTGTTTTCCAATGCCTGGCCGAGCTCCTTGACCGCGTGCTGGGCCTGGGCAACAGCCATGCCATACCCCGGAACAAAAACCACCGACTGCGCGGCTTCGAGCACATAGTAGGCGTCTTCAACCGACAGCGCCTTCATCTCGCCTTCGACCGCGCCGGACTCTCCACCCGCCGCTCCGAAACTGCCGAAGAGCACGTTCCACAAACTGCGGTTCATCGCCTTGCACATGATGACGGTCAAAATGATCCCCGATGCCCCGACCAGACATCCGGCGACAATCAGCACGTTGTTGAAAATCACGAACCCGGCCGCCGAGGCGGCGATGCCGGAAAAGCTGTTCAGAAACGAAATCACCACCGGCATGTCGCCACCGCCGATCGGGATCACGCCCAGCACACCCAGCACCAGCGAAAGCGCGATGATGGCATACATCGCCCAGGCGGACTGTGACACCACGAAAACCGCGCCGGCGGCAATGATCGCGACGAAGATCAGCGCGTTGAGCGTCTTCTGTCCGGAAAACGTCGTGGCCGAGCCCTTCATTTTGCCCGCCAGTTTCAGATAGGCGACCATGCTGCCGGTAAAGGTGACGCCGCCGACCAGAACCGCGAAAACCACGGCACACGCGGTGAAAACCGGATATTGCGAACTGTGGAAATGGGGATCCTTGGCAAACTCCGCCCAGCCGACCAGCAACGAACCCAGTCCGCCGAAACCGTTCAGCAAGGCCACCATTTCCGGCATGCCGGTCATGTGCACCCGCTTGGCGACGACCACCCCTACCGCGGAACCGATCAGCAGACCGGCTCCGATCCAGGTGTAATCCAGCCCGTTTTCCAGCAAGGTCACCACCACCGCCAGCAGCATGCCGACCGCGGAGATCAGGTTGCCCTTCCTCGCGGTCCGCGCGGACCCGAGCATCTTGATGCCGAAAATGAACAGCACCGAGGCGATGATGTAGGAGATGTTGATGAGGAATTCCATGAAGATGTGTTTTCTAACTTTTCAGCGCCCTCATTTGTCCTTCTTGCGGAACATCGCCAACATCCGGTCGGTCACGACGTATCCGCCGACCACGTTGATCGTCGCCAGAACAAGAGCTGCGAAACCAAGCCACTTGGCGAACTCCCCGCCGGATGAGCTGACGGCGACCAGCGCGCCGACCATGGTGATGCCGGAAATGGCGTTCGACCCCGACATCAGCGGCGTGTGAAGCTGGCTCGGAACTTTCTGGATCAGCTCAAAACCGAGAAACGCGGCCATGACGAAAACGAAGATCAGGAGAATGAGTTCCATGATGCGGGTGGGTTGGAGATGCGGGTAACGGTGGGGATGCGGGAAACCGGAAACGCTAGGCTTTGAAACGCTCGTGAACGATGGCACCGCCGTGGGTGATGACACAGCCTTTCTGGATCTCGTCATCCAGCCTGATGGCGACGGCACGCGTTTCCTTGTTCCAGAAATGTTCGATCATGTTGGCGAAATTCGCCCCAAGCACCTGCGAGGCATGCTTGGAAACATGGCCTTCGAAGTTGGCCAGTCCGATCAACCTCACGCCGTTGGCAGTGACGGTTTCCCCGCCGGGGACGATACCCTCGACGTTGCCGCCGGTCTCGGCCGCCAGATCGACAATCACACTGCCATGCGGCATCGCATCCACCACGTCCTTGCGGATCAGAACCGGAGGCTTGCGCCCGAAAACCTTGGCGGTGGTGATCACCAGGTCGCTCTGGATACAGACTTTCGCCTGGGCCTGGACCTGTTTCCCGATCTGCTCCGGCGTGAGCTCCCTGGCATAACCCTGGTCGGTGCCGCCGGTCTCGCCCAGATCAATCCGCAGCGCCTTGGCACCGAGAGATTCGGCCTGTTCCAAAGCCTCGGGGCGCACATCGAAAGCCGTCACCCTCGCACCGAGGCGCTTGGCCGTGGCAATCGCCTGCAGACCCGCCACGCCGACGCCTAACACAAACACCTTCGCCGGCGAAATGGTTCCCGCCGGCGTCATCATCATCGGCAGGATGGTTTTCATCCGGCTCGCGGCAATGATCACCGCCACGTATCCCGCCAGGTTGGCCTGCGAGCTGATCGCATCCATCTTCTGCGCCAGGGTGGTCCGTGGAATCATCTCCAGACTGATCGCCGTAACACCCCGTGTGGCGAATGTCCGGATGAGGTCCTTTTCGTTGAACGGGTCAAGAAAGCTGATGTGGATCGCCCCCGGCTTGAGAGCGCCGGCCTCTTCGACCGATGGTTTGCGCACGCGGGTGACCAAGTCCGCGCTGGCCAGCATCGCCGCGCGGTCCGCCGTCACGACCGCACCCGCTGCCTCATATGACGCGTCCGGATGATCACAGTGGCAACCGAGGCCGGCCTCGACCACCACCTCGGCACCAAGCGTCACCAGCTTCTTCACGGCCGCCGGATCCAACGATGCCCTCGTCTCGACCGGGTCGGTTTCTTTAGGGGCGAAAATCCTCATGTGCTTGGGTTTGCCGGCCATTCCGCCGGGTTGGGTGTGACCTCATGCACGGAACCTTACCGTATATGAGGCCAGCAGCATGGCGACGTCTCACAACGTGTCAAATCCTTATCCGGCCATGCAAAACATCCGGAGCATCAAGCCGCATGCGCATCAATCAAGAATCCGGATCTCGTCCGCCTGGAGACATGTTTCCAGACCATCCTCAGTGCGCAGCAAAAGCTCCCCGCCGGGCGCAATCCCCGCGACATGACCATGTCGCTTCCCGGAAGCCCCGAGAAACGACACCTGATGGCCGCTCAACACGCAGCGTCCGCGCACACACTCCAGCAGTTCCCCGAACTCCACCCCGATCTGCCGGTGGCGCACGGCGAACCTGCGGATCACCGCCGCAAACACCTCCTGACATGAATGGACTTCTCCGCTCACCATCCGCATCGAGGTGGCAATCTCTTCAACCTCCGGCGGAAAACCCGTGCTGTTGACGTTCAATCCAATGCCCACAATGACAAAATCCGCTCCCGCTTCGACCAGGATGCCCGCCACTTTCCTGCGGCCTATCCAGACATCGTTGGGCCACTTGATGCCGGTCGCCGGGCCAAATGACTCGATCGCCTCGGCAACGGAAAGTCCGGCGGCCAGCGCGAGCCGCGGCCACAGGGCCTTGGGCTCATCAGGCCGGAGCAAAATGGAAAATGCCAGCGACTCACCCGGCGTGGAAAACCACGCCGCTCCCCGCCGCCCGCGTCCCGATGTCTGGCTCAGCGCCAACAATACCCGGCCACCCGGCGCTCCATCTTCCGCAAGCCGCCTCAACTCGTCATTCGTCGACGCCGCCGTCTCCCGCAGAACCAGCCGGAATGGATCGGGAAAATCCGCGGCGGTCAATGCATACGAATCTGCCGGCGACGCATCATCTAACATATCCCTGGCGTGGTGAAATCCAGACCGATGTCCAGTGACGGTGCGGAATGGGTGAGGGCACCGACCGAGATGAAATCAACCCCCGTCCCGGCGATCGCGCGCACGGTTTGCAGCGTGACCCCGCCGCTCGCCTCAAGCTGAGGCGACGGGCGGTCCCCGCGCGCGTCAACGGCCTCCCGCAGTTCATCAAGGCCCATGTTGTCCAACAGGATGTGATCCACCCCTTCCATTTTCAAAAAGGCACGCACCTGGTCGATGTGATCCGCTTCCAACTCCACCTGGACTCCGGGCTTTTCCTGCTTCAGGCGCATGATGGCGGCTTGCACCGCAGCCAACCCGCCCTCCGCCGCCAAGTGGTTGTCCTTGACCATCGCCCGGTCATACAACCCCAGCCGGTGATTCGTTCCGCCCCCATGAACAACCGCCTGCTTTTCGAGAAACCGGTATCCCGGAGTGGTCTTGCGGGTGTCGAGTATGCGGGCCTTGGTCCCCCTGACCGCATCGACATAAGCGGATGTTAGGGTGGCCACCCCGCTCAGGCGCTGGATGAAATTCAGCGCGGTGCGCTCGGCGGTCAGGATCGACCGCGCGCTGCCCTCGACGCGGATCACCAGCGCTCCGGACGCCACCCTGCTCCCATCCGGAATCAGCACCTCGACCGAGAGGGCCGGGTCCACCGCGCTGAACACGCCAGACGCCAGCGCCACCCCGGAAACCACTCCCGCACTGCGGACAGCGACAAACGCCCCGGCAACCCGGTCTTCGGGAATGAAATAAAGCGAGGTCACATCGCCCGGCCCAATGTCTTCTTCCAGCGCAAGCCGGATCAGGGTGGCGGAATGGTCGTGCATCTGTGTGAAAATGAACGGAACAAGCGGACCCGTGTCAACCCGATGTCCGGAAACACGGTTTTTTGCTTTCGCCCGGATGGCACACCGGTGTTGTCTGGTGCCACCCCATGAAGATCGGCATCGCTCAAATCAACCCGGTCGTCGGTGATTTTCCCGGCAACGCCAAGCGCATCCTTGCGGCCTATCGCGAATGCCTCGATCTCGGTGCGCAGCTGGTCATCACGCCGGAATTGTCGCTGGCCGGCTACCCGCCCCGCGACCTGGTTTTCAAATCGCAGTTTGTTCCAAAATGCCTGCAAGCGCTCGATTATCTGGCGGGGGAATCCCGCGAGGTCCCGCTGCTCGTCGGCTACGTGGACCACCACCATCCCACGCGTCCGGGAAAACCGTTCCGCAACGCGATCGCCTGGCTGGAAGGCGGGGAAATCCGCCACCGCATCTGGAAAACCCTGCTGCCAACCTACGATGTCTTTGATGAGCGCCGCTATTTCGAACCCGGCGAATCGAACGATCCCGTGCTGTGGAACGGCCTGCGGATCGGTGTCACGATCTGCGAGGACATCTGGACGGAGGATTACCTGATGCGGCCGTTCTACGACCGCGACCCGGTCAACGAACTGGCCGCCAAGGGCATCGACCTGCTGCTCAACCTCAGTGCCTCACCGTTCCACCTCGGCAAGCCCACCATGCGCCGCGCCATGATCGCCGGCATCGCCCACCGCATCAAAACCCCGGTCGTCTATTGCAACGCCGTCGGCGCCAACGACCAGCTCGTGTTCGACGGCCACTCGCTGGTCGCAGGAGCCAACGGCCGTATCTCGGAACAACTCCCGGGGTTTGTGGAGCACTGCCGCGTGGTCAATCCCGAGATGCGCGTGGAAAACGACACCCCCGTCGACGAATCCGAACCCCACCAGCTCTATCAGGCGCTGGTGCTGGGGCTGCGCGACTACGTCACCAAATGCGGATTCACCAGCGTCTGCCTCGGCTTGAGCGGCGGAATCGACTCCGCGCTCACCGCGGTGATCGCAACGGACGCGCTGGGGCCGGAAAACGTCCGCGGCCTCACCATGCCAAGCCCGTTCTCGTCACGCGGCAGCATCGAGGATTCGTTCACCCTCGCGCGCAACCTCGGCATCCGCTGCGACGAGGTGCCCATCAGCGGAGTGTTCGATTCGGTCAAACAGGCGATGGGCCCGGTTTTCGACGGCAGGCCGGAGGATGTCACGGAGGAAAACATGCAGGCGAGAATCCGCGGATTGTTCCTGATGGCCCTTTCTAACAAAGAAAACCACCTGCTGCTCACCACCGGCAACAAGAGCGAGCTGGCCGTCGGTTATTGCACGATCTACGGCGACATGTGTGGCGGCCTTGCCGTCATTTCCGACCTGCCGAAAACCCGCGTCTATGAAATCTCCCGCTGGATCAACCGCGAACGCGAAATCATCCCGTGGCGGACGATCGACAAGCCCCCGAGCGCCGAACTGCGCCCCGGCCAGAAGGACCAGGACACCCTGCCACCCTATGAAATCCTCGACGGCATCCTCGAACTCTATGTCGAACACCACCTCTCGGCGGATGAAATCATTTCCCGTGGCTATGAGGAAAACCTCGTCCGCTGGGTGCAGAGACGGGTGGACCTCAACGAGTGGAAACGCCACCAGGCCGCCCCCGGCCTGCGGGTGACCACGAAAGCCTTCGGCATCGGCCGCCGTATGCCGATCGTCCAGAGGTTCATCGGCTGATCCATGCCCCCCGACCCAACCCGAGCGCAATCCCATGAATCCGCATGAAGCCCGCCGCATTCTCGGACTCGGTTCGGAAGACGATCCGCGCACTCATCTTGAGGCCCTCCGCGAAGCCCGCGAGCGGCTCGCCGAAATCACCCGCCTCGCGCCCAACGAGCAGCTCGCACTCCGCTATCAGGAGCAGCTCGTCGATTTCGACAAGGCCTTGGCCGCCATCCGCGAATCCGCGGCAACACCGGCCATCAGCACGCCAAAACCCGATGGGAAAGACACTCAATCAAACCGCACCAGAAAATTCTGCTGGCGGACCGGACTGATCGTCTCGTGGTTTCTCGTCGCCATGGCCGGGGTTGGCGCCGGCTACCGGCTCCACCTCGATTACAAGAAGCAGATCGCGCGGGAACTCGAGGAACGCATCGGATTGTTAGAGCGCACCGGCGACATGAACATCGAAAACAGGCGCTGGGAGGAAGCGATGCTCGCCTTTGCCAAAATTGACCTCATCCAACCCGGATCGCCTGTCGCGCGCCGCGGTTTTGAGCGCATCCAGGCCGGAAAAAACGAGGAGCAGACACAATTCATCGGCTACTGGACCGGACAGGCGATCGCCGAACTCGAAGCCAACCGGCTGGACGAGGCCCGGGCGGCCGCGGAACAGGTGACCTCGAAGTTTCCCGGCAATGAACAGGCCATCGCCATCATCGCCCGGATCGCCGAGGCGCGCGCCGGCCTCGCCCGACAATCCGCCATGGACGCGATCCGCAAGTCACTGGACAAGCAGGCATGGCAGGAGGCGGCCGACGCGGCAAGCGCATGGCTGGCGGAACACCCGGGCGACACACAGGTGGAGGCCATGCTTTCGGAAGCCACGGAAGCCTTGAAAAAGCAGGCGGAAAACCAGGCAAAGGCACGCGAATTGCTGGCACAAGCGGCCGCCCGCGACCAGGGCGGATACGATCCGGAAGCCATCGGGTTGTTGCGCGAGGCCACCGCCCTGGACCCTTCTAACAATGAAATCTCCGCCTTGCTGGAAAAAATGTCGTCTTACAAGCGGACGCTGCGGGTTCCCGGGGATTTCGCGACTCCGCAGGAAGCGATCGCCAACGCAAGGGAAAAGGACCGCATCCTGCTCGCCGAAGGAACATGGAAGGGCCCGCTCGTAATCGACAGCGCCGTGGAACTCCAGGGAAACAACCCGGAGACAACGCTGGTCGAATGCCCGGCCGCGAACGGCTGCGCGATCACGATCGGCCCGGGTGCCAAGGGTGCGCGCGTCAGCGGCATCACCTTCCGGCATGAGGATCTTGTGGTCGATGGCAGCGAGCGTTTTGCCGCCGCACTGGTTCGCAGCGGAGATGTGGTGTTCGTTGATTGCCGTTTCAAGGATGCCAGCGGCCACGGGCTTGCAGTCATCGACCAGGGAAAGGCAAACGCCAGCCGCTGCAGGTTTTCAGACAACGCTTGGAACGGCGCGGCGGTCATCGGCGTGGGTAGCTCGCTGGAAATTCGTGATTCGATGTCGCTCGATAATTTCGAACACGGCATCGAATCATGGAGTGGCGCATCCGTCGTCCTCGTGGGGAACCGCTGCGAGGGCAACAGCCGCAACGGCATCCATGCCGACAACGGCAAGGCCGGTGCCACCATTGAGGACAATCAACTCACCGCCAACCGCGAATACGGCGTCGTCATGAGCAGCGCGGGATCCGGCCGGGTCACCGGCAACATCGCACGTGCCAACCTGCTCGGCGGCTTTGTCATCCGTCAGGCGGCAGCCGCACTGGCGATGACCGATAACCAGGCCACCTCCAATCTTGGCCCGGGACTAGTTCTGGAATCTGGCCTTTCCCATGGCGGCTACGATAAGAATGAACTCACTGGAAACAAGTCGCCGCAAATGCTCACAGGTGCGGAATTTTCCCGGTCCGAAGAATCAACCGGAGAGCCGGACGCCAAGCCGCTCAAACCCAAACCCCGGGAATGAATGCGCGATCGGTCGCGTTCCGAAGCGGCCGCAAATCAGCTTTGGCTGTTGGATGAATCATCGCTGGCAATCGCCGGAGTGTGGGACAACCCCGGAAGAACACGCCGCACGAGTTTTTTGAAACCTGAATCGGCAGCTTCCAGTTCGGCCTCTCCCTGGCGCAGCGCCTTTTCCCATGCAGGTGCGAATCCAGGTGCTTGTTCGCGCATCCCACGGATGGCCAGTTCGTAAACTTGCAGCTGACGTTGTTCGGCGCGGCCCGGCTTTTGCTGGAGCGCCGCGTTGTTGACGCGCAGGATTTCGTTTTGCTGACGAAGCGAGTCAAGCTCGGTCTGGATCGACTGATTGCCGCTGGCGTTGATTTTGAGCTGGGTGTTGAGGTGACCTTGAAGGTCCTTGAGTTCGGCTTCCAAACGCTTGATTTCGCGGGCAGCCGTGCGGCTGGCTGTAAACCCGGATTTCCATGTGAAGGCAGCAACCAGCAGGCCGAGGAGCAGCCCCCAAGTGAAGGCACTTTGCAGAATGGCGGTGAGAATTTCCATGGCGATTGGGTGACAGGGATATTCAACGGCGGATCATCCGGCAATTCAACGTCCGATTGGATTCCAAGCCGGAAGATTTGCCCCGCTCCCTGCCACCCTCTCACTCAAATCCGGCCCTCAGGCCGCCCGCACTCCCGAGCCAAAGCGCGTTTCACCCATTGCCGGATGGGAATGGCACCTTGCTTCGGATGGAGCGGTGAGGTGGCTTCAACGGGTGGACTGCATGGCTCTGAGCGCTGCCTGGGTGATCTGCTGGAACTCCTTTTTGTTCAGCAAACCCGCTTGGTGAAGCTCCAGCGCAAGCGCGTGGACCGGGCGGATGAAATGCGATGGCTGGCGATAATCGGAAGGAGCTCCCAAAACGGCAAAACGGTCGGCAATGGTTGTGCCATTCCCGTCCACCACGTTCGACACACCACTGTCGATGCCACCAAGAACCACGGTGGGATCCATGATCGAGAACGGGACTGCGTCTTCTTCGTCCGGAATGCCGTCGCCATCGCTGTCCAACGGCTCATTCACGATACGCCAGACATGAGCCAATCCCCTGCCCCCCGTGACCGGATCAACCAGCGATTTCTCACCTGCCGCAAAGCCATGGCCGGGCAGGACTGCGGGACCAAGACCCAAGCCGGTGTTGGCCACCGTGCTGAGCCGTTCGAAAAGCGTGGAGCCATCCGCACCGGAAACAATCCGGATCCCGCCGGCCGGCAGCGCGCCTGAGAGATTCATCGCCGTGGATCCGATCAACCAATCGGAAATCCCATCCTCATCGAAATCCAGGTCTCCTCCGACATGCACCTGGCGCAAGGGAGGCAGCGACTGGAGCGAGAGATCCCTCAAAAGCGTCAAATCCGCACCGGAAAGCAACAGGGCCGTGCCCCCCGAGTAGGAGCCCACCAAAACATCAGGAAGGCCGTCGCCATTCGCATCCCGGACTGCGGCCAGTGAATCGCCCAAGCGGTTGAAATTTGCCGATCCCTGGCGCACGGCCTGCACCGCCGCGTCTGAACTGCGGATCAGCGAAACCCGGCCGGCCTGGCTGCTCACATTCGGTGAACCCACTGCGAGATCGGATAGTCCGTCGCCATCGAGATCGCCAACCCGCGCCACCGTCAGGCCAAACGAACTGATGAAGGATACCGAGAGGAATGTGCGGATATGGGTGCCATCACTTCCGGATCGGACGAATACCGCGCCACGGGAGTTCAGATTCGGAGCCCCGACAAACAGATCGTCCGTGCCGTTTCCGTTTTGATCACCTGCATTGGCGAGCGCCGAACCGAATTGCGAAGCTGCCGGACCTGCGGCGACGGCAATGACCGAACCATCCGTGCCGGAATGGATGGTCACCGAACCTGAGCCCGCCATGTGCCCGGGGGCTCCCACGGCCAAGTCCAACACCCCGTCACCATTCGCATCGAGGGATGCCAGGGAGCTGCCGAAAAGTTGGTTGGATGCGGGCGCACCGGCATGGCTGCGGAGAATCGAGCCATCCGCACCGTTGACGATGTAAACAATGCCCGAACCCAACAGCGCGCCGTTGCGGTATGTCGGATCGCTTACCGCGATCTCCGGAGCGCGGTCGCCGTTGATGTCACCCATCACTGCGAAACACGCACCCAACTGGTGATTGTCCGGCCCCGGGGCAAGGGTGAATGCCGGTTCTTGTGCCATCAGGGGAAGGCAGCAGCCGAGTGTGATCCATGGACCCCGCATCACGGCCGGAGAAATCGGACGGATGGCGGCAAAATGTCTGATGAAAGGGTTTTTGTTCACTCTGCAGTTTGAACGAAAAAAACCAAAACATGTCAACAAGACTATCCGATTATTAACCAAATCAACCGGGCTGCCTGCTGCGCATCATTTTGCAAGCAGTGTGCCCTCGGTGACACCGAGTTTTTCCAGCGCCTCGACCCGATCGAGCAGGCCGGAGGCATCAGCATGACCGGAAATCAGGTCCTGATAGGCCCGTATCACCGACATGGCTGCGGCGGCATCCTCGTCGAGCAGCTCGATGCGGAAGCGATTCAGCCCGGCGGCACGCAGATCCTGATAAAAACGGGCACCGGTCTGGGCGCGGCCGTTGAACAGGGTGTTGCGGCAGCCGACATCCGCCTGCAGCCGGTGGAGCTGGCCGACACGGTCACGCAGGTGGACGACATGTTTTTCACATGGCCTGCCGCAGTCCTTGTAGGTCGTGCCACTGCTGAGAAACACACAGAAAACGCAGTGCTCCATGTGAAACATCGGCATGTGCTGGTGCAGCGTGAGCTCGAACCACTGCTGCGGAGCCGCGCGCAGCAGATCGAGCACCTGGCCGATGTTGAGATCGTACGAGACCGTAAGCCAGTCGAGGGCCGCATGCTCCATCAGCAGTCGCGCCGTGACCGGATTGGCCGCGTTCAGTGAGAAATCGCCGGCCTTGATGAAATCGTGACAATCCTTGTAGTGGTGGAGGGCCGCAAGGTTGCGCAGCAACAGTCCGTCCGGCGCGGCTTTCTCGATGAGTCTGAGGTAGCCGGTTTCACCGGGTTTGAGAATGCGTGGAGTGGCAAGCAGAATCCTGGCTCCCTGGGAGCGGCTGGATTGAAAACGGCCGACCGCTTCCTTGTAGCGGCGGGGATCTTCAAAATCGCAATAAACGGTTTCCACTCCGCAATCGATCGCTGCATCAAGCTGGGCGAAGTTCCGGCACAGCACGGAGAGGACCGGATTTCGGGTTTCCGGCCCGCTGCCCTTGTTGGGAAGCAGGTCGCGGAAGGTGGTGGCAATCGGAGCGGTGGCCGGCGGTGGGGATGATCTGGCGCGTTCGAGTTTTGCCACGAGGTCGCGACGCAGTTGGTTGAGCGCGGAAAGCGGGAAATGGCAGGCGCCATCGAGTTGGTTGTCGAGCGAGGCGAGCTCGAACGCTGTTTCACCGAGGCGTCCGAGTTGCGCAACGAGTGTTTCGGTATCGAGCGGGCGTTTGTCCGCCGCTTGCAGCGGCTCGGCGGAGATCACCGGGCATTCCAAACGGTCACAAACCGCAATGATTGTTAGAAAATCCCCGGGTTTTCCACGCACCGTAAGGCGGAGCGGCGTTTTGACTTCAGCCGGGCGGGTGTTCTGCCAGAAACGGCGGAGCTCGGACTCCAGTTTGGGATCGGAGGTTTTGTAAACCGCATGCCCCACCTGGATGCGGTCGAAGTTGATGCCGCTGTAGGTGCGGTGAAAGATGATCCGCGGTCCATGGATTTTCCAGATGCGGGCACCTTGTTCAAGATCGCGGTTCTCCCCGGCGTCGAAAACCACGCCATCGCCGGCGGTGATGGGAACGCCGGTGGACCTGCCGATTTCAATCCAGCCGGCACCACAGGCGGTGATCTCACCTAACAAAGGACCTCGTTTTTTACCGAAGCGCCCGTGAGTGAGATACGGGTGGTTGGTCCCAGCCAGCCAGCCGGACGAAAGGCCGCGGGAAAACGTCATCTCAAGCGCGTAGCGGTCGTCCGGCGTGACGGGAGACTCGGCACTGGCGATGGCCGCATCGAGCGCCTTCCGATAGACGCGCGTCACGGCCGTGACATATTCCGGAGACTTGAGCCGACCCTCGATTTTGAACGACTTGACCCCGGCTTTGACCAGGTCGGGGATCAGGTCGACGGCGGCAAGATCCTGTGGACTGAGCAGGTAGCGGACCTCGCCAAGATCGCGGACTTCCCCATCAACCACGATCTCATACGGCATGCGGCACGCCTGCGCGCACTCGCCACGATTGGCGCTGCGCTGGCCGAGCGACTCGCTGGTCAGGCACTGGCCGGAGTATGCGACACACAGGGCCCCATGAACAAACACCTCAAGCGGAGTTTTCAGATGCAGGTTTTCCGTTTGCGGATTGGATGCGTGGAAGCGTTCGATTTCCCTGACGGAAAGCTCGCGGGCGAGCACGGCGCGCTCGAGAGGGAAGAGCGATTCGATGAACGCAAGGCCCTCCGGCGAGGTGATGGTCATCTGGGTGGATGCGTGGAGCTCGACATTCGGGGCGACCACCCGGGCGAGTTTGGCGAGGCCGAGGTCCTGAATGATCAGTGCGTCCACTCCAGCGGCGGCGATCCGGCGTAGCTGCGCCTCTGCCGCCTCCAGTTCGCGGGTGAATATCAGTGTGTTCATCGTCACAAACCCCTTCACCCCATGGCGGTGGAGGAACTCCATGAGCTCAGGCAGGTCGGCATCAATGAAATTGTCGGCACGCAGACGGGCGTTGAACTTGGGCAGGCCGAAGTAGATCGCGTCAGCACCGGCGGCCACGGCGGCGCGGGCGCAGTCCCAGTTGCCCGCCGGGGAAAGAAGTTCCGGAGTGGAATCGTTGCCGTCATTCTGCATGGGCGGAATCAAGCACGGGCAGCCACCTTTGGACAGGCACGAATCCGGAAACGGCCGATCTTGATCCGTCACACTTGATATTTTACTTTCCCAAATCAAATTCAAACCTTAAGCAGCAGCATGAAATACGCACTGGGACTCTTCGCTATCGTTGTTCTCAACTCCTGCAACACCTCGATCGGGCTCTACCGGGACAGTGTGCAGGCATACCAATGGACCAAGCAAAAAATCCAGCAATCCAATGGTGACGGCGCTGGCGGGCAATCCACCGGGGATGAATATGGCGCTCCGATTTACTGACGGATGGCTTCAGAACCGCATCCATGCCCATCCCGGAGTTTGCAAGGCCGGATGGCACCAGGATCCAGCTTGTCGCCCGAAATTTTCGGATTTCGTAAAACCGCAGGATATGCTTGGTTGATGGCATGACTCTTGCCAGCAAGATCACCATCGCCCGCATTGCCATGGTGCCGGTGTTTGGGATTCTGGCATTCTGCTACGGATTGTCAGCGGGTGACATCCACCCGGTTGAGCCTCTTCGCTGGTGGGCTTTGGGGATTTTCATTGTCGCTGCGGCCTCGGACGGAATCGATGGCTGGGTGGCCAGGCATTTCAATCAGAAGTCCGAGCTCGGCGCATTCCTTGATCCGATCGCGGACAAAGCCCTGCTGCTCACCGGGGTGATCGTCTTGTCGGTGGTGGACTGGGGGCCGGGTGGCTGGCGCTTGCCGGCTTGGTTTGCCGCCATCGTGGTCACGCGCGACTGCATCATCCTGGGTGGCATCCGCCTGCTTCACTCAAAGCGGTTGAAGGTGCGCATCGATCCGCACTGGTCTGGAAAAATCTGCACGGCCACCCAGATGTTCGCGCTCGGCTGGGTGATGTTGAAACTCGTTTCCCTGCCTCCCGCCTGGCCATGCATCGTGGCCACGGTGTTCACCTTGTGGTCCACGGTGATTTACATCCGCCAGGGCCTGCGGATTTTGGGAAGAGCTTCAGGCCGAACGGCCGATCAGGCAGCGTCCTGATCGGCACGCTTGCGGCGGATCAACGGAGGCCGCTCACCCACCACCACCTGGCGGTTGATGGTCACCGACTCGACGTCGTCGCGTGACGGAATGTCGAACATCACCTCAAGCATCATCCGTTCGAAAATCGAGCGCAGCGCCCGTGCCCCGGTCCCACGGCGAACCGCCTCCTCGGCCAGCGCGCGCAGGGCGTCGCGGTTGATGCGCAGCTTCACGCCGTTCATCGCGAGCTGCTTGCCATATTGTTTGACCAGAGCGTTTTTCGGTTCGGTGAGGATCGACATCAGCTCGTCCTCGCTGAGTTTGCGCAGGGAGGAAATCACGGGAAGACGCCCGATGAACTCGGGGATCAGGCCGAAGTGGAGCAGGTCCTCGGGTTGCACCCGTTCGAGAATGTTGACCTCCGGGCTGTCGAGGTTCTCCTTGTCGCGTCCCGCATGGAAACCCAGCGTGTTGCTGCCAAGGCGGCGGCGCACCATGTCCTCAAGGCCAACGAAGGCCCCGCCGACGATGAACAGGATTTTCTCGGTATTGACCTGGATGTATTCCTGTTGCGGATGCTTGCGTCCGCCCTGTGGCGGCACGTTGCAGATTGTCCCTTCCAGGATCTTGAGCAGCGCCTGTTGCACTCCCTCGCCCGAGACATCGCGGGTGATCGAGACGTTCTCGGTCTTGCGGCCGATCTTGTCGATTTCGTCCACGTAGATGATGCCGCGCTCGGCGCGGGCGACATCGAAATCCGCCGCCTGCAGCAGCCGAAGGATGATGTTTTCCACATCCTCGCCGACGTATCCCGCTTCGGTGAGCGTGGTGGCGTCCACAATGCAGAACGGGACATCGAGCACCCGCGCCAGCGTGCGGGCAAGCAAGGTCTTGCCGGAACCGGTCGGACCTAACAGAAGAATGTTGGATTTCTCGATCTCGACATCCTTGAACTCCTCATCAAGTTTCGCCTGGTCCTGGCGGAGACGCTGATAGTGGTTGTAAACCGCCACCGAGAGCACCTTCTTGGCGTTTTCCTGACCGACCACGAACTCGTTGAGCTTGGCCAGGATGGCGGACGGCGATGGGATCTTGAATCCGGGTTTTTCGGACGCGGTCTTGCCTTTGGCCGTGGTCACGCCGAGCTCCTTGTCGAGGATGTTCGAGCAGACCTCGATGCACTCGTTGCAGATGTACACACCGGGACCGGCGATCAGTTTTTTGACCTCGGAGTGGCTCTTCCCGCAGAAAGAACACATGGTGAGGTTGGATGCGCGGGCCATGGCAGTGGGTGGTGGGGTTGGATTTGGGAAAAACAGACGGTCAGGCGTCCTTCGGCTTGTCGGCGATCGCGCCGGCGACGGCATCCGGAAGCTCCTTGCGGCTCTCAAGCACCTTGTCGACGAGGCCGTAGGCCACGGCCTCCTCGCCGGTCATGTAGTTGTCCCGGTCGGAATCGCGCTCCACCTCCTCGATGGTCTTGCCGGTGTGTTTGGCAAGGATCCCGTTGAGACGTTTCTTCAGATTGAACATGAAGCCGATCGTGCGTTCGACATCCGAGGCCGTGCCCTGTGCGCCGCCCGAAACCTGGTGGATCATGACGTGGGAGTTCGGCAGGCAGAAACGCTTGCCCTTGGTGCCCGCCGTCAGCAGCACCGAGCCCATCGAGGCCGCGATGCCGATGCAATACGTGTTCACATCACAGGTCAGGAACTGCATCGTGTCATACATCGCCAGCCCGGCGGTCACCGAACCACCCGGCGAGTTGATGTAGATGTGGATGTCCTTTTTCGGATCCTGCATCTGCAGGAACAGCAGCTGGGCGATCACCGAGTTGGCCACAAAGTCATCGATCGGCGTGCCGATGAAGATGATGCGGTCCTTGAGCAGGCGCGAGTAAATATCGAACGATCTCTCTCCGCGGGCGTCCTGCTCGATGACGACCGGGACGTAATAACTGTTTCTTGGCGAGGAGGATGGCATGGAGGAAAGATTCATGGATGGTTATTCTTCGGTAACGGACGCTTCCGCGGATTCGACAACCTCGGCGTGCTCCACCAGGAAGTCAATCGCCTTGCCGATGGTGATCGAGCTGCGGATCGACGGCAGGCGGCCCTGACGCTGCATGTCCTTGATGAACTTCTTGGGCGAGAGTTTGCGGGACGCGGCGACTTGCGCAAGGTGGTTGACCAGTTCCACATCACTGGCGGTGATGTTCTCCAACCTCGCGATTTCACGGAGGATGAAATTGCCGCGCAGGCTGCCGAGCGCCTGTTGTCTGGCGCTTGCGAAAATCTCGGCTTCTTGTGCGGCGATCTCTTCTTCCGCCATGCCGGCCTGAATGCCGCGTTGCACCATGGCATCCGCCTGGCTCTGGGTTTCCTGAAGAATCAGCGCTTCGGGGAGTTCGAAATCGAGACCGCTGTTGAGGGCCGCCATGATCTGGTTGACCTTCATGTCGTTGATCCGGCGGACTCGCTCGGTTTTCATGTTTTCACGGATCAGCTCGGTGATTTCCGCAAGGGTCTTGCCTGGAAGCAGGCGCGCGGCAAGCTCGTCATCGAGTTCCGGCAGGATCGCCTCCTTCAGCTCCTTGAGCGTGGCGCTGAAAACGATCTCGCGGCCCTGAAGCTCGCTCATCGGGAAATCCGCAGGCAGGGTCAGCGTGATCTCACGGGTTTCTCCAGGAGTCATGCCCACGACTTTTTCCGCGAATCCGGGCAGGAAGGCTTTTTCATCAATGCGGAGCCAGAATCCCTCGCGTCCGCCAATGTAGCCTGCGGGCTTGCCGAGAAACTCCTCGGTCGCTTTGCCATCAACCGTCGAGCTGTAATCCATCACCGCGAAGTCGCCGGTGGCGGCCGCACGGCCTTCGATATCCTTGAAATCCGCAAAACGCTCGCGAAGGCTGTTCAGTTGTGCCTGCAAGTCCTCCTCAGGCACCTCCGCAGGTGGAACGGTCACCTTGATCCCCTTGTATTCCGGCACCTCGAATTCCGGGGCCAGCATCAGCGTGGATTGGAAGGAAACGCCGCCATCCTCCGCAGTGGTCAGGTTTTCCGGCGAACCAAAGTCGAGCACACTCAGGGATTCCTGCTTGAGAGCCTCGTCATAGGCCTCATTGATCAGCGAGGATTGCTGCTCTTCGCTGATTTCCTTGCCGAAGCGCTTTTCGATCACCGCGCGCGGGGCCTTGCCCGGACGGAATCCCGGCACACGGGCCTTGCTGGTGTAGCTGGCGACAATTTCATCCCGCAATTTCCGGGCTTTTTCCGCTGGAATTTCGACGCGGAGGGTCGCGACACACTTCGGCTGTTTCTCGACAACAATGTTCATGATAATAAATGGATTCGGCTACTGCGCCGGGCGGGCAAGCTAGTGGAGATCAGCGGCGCTTGTCAAACGGGGTGTTCAAAAAGCGCGTGGCCGCCGCATGTTCGGCAATTTATGCGTATTTCACCAAAAACACGACCCGCTTGGCCAAAGGTCACCCCGTCCGGCACATTGCAAAGTGATTAAGATACCCAAAATATGCCAAACAACAATATATGGTGTTTTTATATTCTGTTTCATACCATATGATGTGCAATTAACCCTCGATCATTGCGGCGCGGTTCACCCGCGTCTAAGTTGACCCGAGCCCCATTCCCTCTCGGGCCGAACCCTCAACCTCCTGTCTTTATGTATCTCAAAACTCTGGAAATTCACGGCTTCAAGTCCTTCGCGGACAAAACCGTGTTCGAATTCGCCAAAGGCGTCACCGGCATCGTCGGTCCAAACGGCTGCGGCAAGTCGAACGTCGTCGATGCCATCCGCTGGGTCCTGGGTGAAACATCCGCCAAGGCCCTGCGCGGCGGCGAGATGGCTGACGTCATCTTCAACGGCACCGAAAAGCGCAAGCCGCTCGGCATGGCGGAAGTCACCCTGACCATGGCCGATTGCGAAGGCCCGCTGAAAGTCGATTTCAATGAAGTGGCCATCACCCGGCGGGTGTTCCGCGACGGCAAATCCGAATACCGGATCAATGGCACGCTGTGCCGCCTGAAGGACATCCATGACATGCTCATGGACACGGGCATCGGCCGCACCGCCTACTCGATCATGGCGCAAGGCCAGATCGACCAGATTCTCTCGTCCAAGCCGGAAGAACGCCGCGCAGTGTTCGAGGAGGCCGCCGGCATCACCAAGTTCAAGCGCGAGAAAAAAGAGGCGCTGCGCAAGCTGGAATACACCGAAGCCAACCTGCTCCGGGTTTCCGACGTGCTCGCCGAACAGGAGCGGCGCATGAACTCGCTGCGCCGCCAGGTCGCCAAGGCACGCCGCTATCAGGCACTCGCCGCGGACACCCGCGTCCTCGATACCCACCTCGGTCACCGGAAATTCGTCGAACTCACAGCCGAACGCGATGAACTGCTCACCTCGATCCGCGGCCTCGAAGCCCGCGACAGCGAGCTGGAGCGCCAGCTTCCAGGCAAGGAGGAGGCGGTCTCCGAAGCACGGGCCGCCGCGCGCGCTTTCGAAGGGGAGCTCGCCGAACTGCGCGGACGCCTCAATGAGCACCGCAACGCGCTCAACTCCGCGGAAGGCCGCATGGCCTTCAACGAGGAACGCAAGTCCGAACTCGAGTCCCGCATCCGCCAGAACCACGAGGATATCTTCGCCACCCGCGAAAAACTCGCCCAACAGGAATTCGACTTCATCGCCGCCAACGAGTCGCTCGACCAATTGAGCCGCCTGATCGCCGAAAAGGAACTCCAGCTTGCCGGCGAGGAAACCCGCACCCGCGAAACCCGTGAGGAACGCGAACGCATCGAGGCCGCCCTCCGCGAAACGCGCGGCGAGGCCAACCGCTGCCAAACGGTGATCGCCGCACTTCAGGCGAAAATCGAAAGCACCCTCGCCCAGCTCGAAGGCACCCGCGACCGCGCCCGCCAACTCGCCGATGAGGAACAACGGTTGAACCTCGAACTCGAGGAATTCCGCGCCGAACAATCGCGCATCGCCGGCGAGGTGGAGGCCACCGGTTCGCAACTCGCCGATCTCGAAGAGGCGTTCCAAAGCGCCGAACGTTCCTATCAACACACCCGCGGCGACCTCGACGCGGCACGCACCGCCGCCATCGAATCCAACAAGGTGCTCGCCCAACGCTCGGCCCGCTTCGAAGCAGTCCGCCAGTTGGTGGAAAGCGGTGAAGGCTTTGAAAAAGGCACCCAGAACGTGCTGCTGGGACTCGACCAGCCGGACCAATTCAAGCCGTCGATCCACGGCGCGCTCGCCTCGTTCATCGAGGCGGACAACACCTGCGCCCGCGCCATCGAGGCGGCGCTCGGCACCCACATCCACGCGGTACTCGTCCAGGACCAGTCCGCCGCCGAAGCGATCATCGAACGACTCACCGAAAAACAACTCGGCGTCGCCGCCGTCCTCCCGGAAACCTTCGCACCCCATTCCTCCGACACCCAGGTGGAAGCCCTGCCGGAAGGCGCGGTCGCCTGGGCGCTCGACCGCATCAAGTCGGACAAACGGATTTCCGGAGTCATCACCCGATTGTTAGAGCGTGTGCTCATCGTCCCCAATCTCAGCACCGCGCTGCGCCTGCGCCCGCACCACCCGGGAGTGACCTTTGTCACGCTGGCCGGCGTGATGCTCAGCGGCGAAGGCATGCTGCGCGGCGGAGCCTCGAAGGAAGGCTCGACCTCGGTGCTCGAACTGCGCAACGAGGCCCGCAAGCTGGAAACCGAGGTCGATGGCCTGGCCGCCGCCGATGAAGCCGCGCGCCAGCGGGTCACCGAACTGGAATCCCAGCTCGAACGCCTCCGCGAGGAAGTCGAGGTTTCCCGCGAACGGCTGCAACGCCAGAAAGTCGAGCTCTCGACCCTCCAGGGCCAGCTCAGCCTCGCCACCCGCGAGGTCGAAAACTTCGAGACCAAACTCGAAAACGTCCGCTGGGAACGCGGCGAACTCGAAAACCGCGAGCGCGCGTCCGCCGAAGGCCGCGAACAAATGGAAGGCGAACTCACCGCCGCACGCGACCGCCTTGAAGCTCTGGAGAACGAAAGCCGGCGCCTCCAATCCGAGGCCGACGCCGCCGTACACCGAGAACAACACCTCAACGCCACCCTCAACGAATTGCGCACCGATCTCGCGGTGGAGCGCCGCGCCAAACAGGCCGCCGAGGAACAACAGAAACCCATGGAGGCCCGTCTATCGGAACTCCGGGAGGTTTCCATCCGCCGCGAAACCGAAATCGAATCGTTCACCCAACGCATCGAAGCCGCTACCGCCGAAAACGCGCGCCTCGCCGAGGAATGCGAATCCCACCGTCTCGAAGTCGGCGATTTGCAGGTCGAGATCGACACCCGATCGGCCGGCCGCACCGTGCTGCTTGAAGCGATCGAAACCGCGGAAACCCAACTCGCCGCCGTCCGCCGCGAACACGCCAAAGTCGCCGAACAAAAAGGCCGCGAGGAAGTCGCCGCCACCAAACTCGACCTCCGACTCGAAAACCTGACCAACGGCATCCAGGAGCGCTATCAGGTCGACCTCTCGACCTTCCAACCGGACGCGCACGCCCTGCTCGCCAGCATTGCCAACCAGAAATCGCTGCAAGCGCGCTACGGCCGCCAGGTGATCGTCACCGCCGACGAATCCGCCAACTCCGGCGATGCCGACGGCCGCTCGGATGACGACGACATGCCCACCGTGGTGGTTGATGGCACAAGTGCGGACGATATCGAAATTCCCGGCGACATGACCGGCGAGCCGGACTGGGAATTCGTGGAATCGATCGTCACCGACATCAAGCGCCGCCTCGACGCCATGGGCCCGGTGAACCTGGACGCCATTGAGGAGTTCGAGGAGCTGGAGGAACGCTATAACTTCCTCAAGGGCCAGCACGACGACCTGGTCGCATCCAAGGCCGAACTGCTGGAAGTCATCGAACGCATCAACAGCGAAACCCAGCGCCTGTTCTCGGAAACCTTCGCCCAGGTGCGGGTCAACTTCCAGGAAATGTTCAAGGAGCTGTTTGGCGAGAAAGGCCAGGCCGATCTCACGCTCATCGATGAAAACGATCCGCTGGAATCCGGTATCGAGGTGATCGCCAAACCGCCGGGCAAAAAGCTCCAATCGATCACGCTGCTCTCCGGCGGCGAACGGTCGATGACCGCCGTGGCCTTGTTGTTCTCGATCTACATGATCAAGCCCAGCCCGTTCTGCGTGCTCGACGAGCTGGATGCCCCGCTCGATGAATCGAACATCGGCCGCTTCGTCAAGGTGCTCGACCGCTTTATCGACCGCTCGCAGTTCATCATCGTCACCCACTCGAAGCGTACCATGGCACGCGTCGACGTGATGTATGGCGTGACGATGGAGGAATTCGGCGTCTCGAAACCGGTCGGCATGCGCCTGACCCAGGCCGACGACGCGAAAGCCGGTACCGAGGCGAAAACCGCCGCACAGAAAGCCGCCCTCAGGCTCGACGCCTGAGGAACTAACATTCTCCAGACAGGAGAGGGAACCGGGGGGTGGAGTGCGGGCCGGATGGTCCACGCTTCACCCCTCACTTTTCCCCAATCAAAAATCCAAAACCGGCTATCCACTGTCGTCAATCTCTTCACCATGCCACACGCCTTCAAATACCGAATGGATTGGCGATTGTTGACGATTGATGACGATTGATAATCGCCGAATGTTGATTTGAAAAATGTGCCGCCCCGTGGCTGGAGCGTCCTGCTCCGGTCCGTCCCAGTGACATCGTTACAAAATGTCAGGAAAATGATTAGAACAATTCCTGCTGCTTGTAGCCCCATGAGTCCCGATCCGCATCAAGGTCAGCCTTCCATTTCCTTTTCCGGGCATTGGCCGCTCTCCACCCAGCGGATTGCCTGGCGGGTGAGTTCGCAACTGTCCGCCAAACCGAGTTTTTCGCGGATGTGCGCGCGGTGGGCATCGAGCGTGCGCGGGCTGATTCCCAACTGCGCCGCGATCTCATGATTGTTACTGGCGCGTCCTATCAACTCGAAAACCTCCATTTCGCGGTCGGTGAGGCAATCCAGCAAAAACCTCGGCTTCTGTGACCGGTTGGTGGCGAGCGATTTGAGCAGGTGGTGGGTCACCTCTCGGCTGGCGAATATCCCTCCATCAAGAACCACGCGGATGGCTTCGAGCAGTCGCTCTGGCGGGGAATCCTTCATCACATACCCCTTGCCACCGGCACGCAACACGCGCTCCGCGTAGATCATCTCATCGTGCATGGACAAGACGATCACCGGAATCTCGGGATGCGTGGCACCCAGATCCTTGATCAGTTCCAGCCCGTTGCGGCCTGGAAAGGTGAGATCGGTGATGATCAGGTCCGGGGTCATGGTTTCCACCATCGCGATGGCCTCGCGCGCGTTGCGGGCCATGCCGCAGACGCTCAGGCCGCCGGCCCCGCCAATCAAACGCCCGAGCCCCTCCAACAATAATGGATGATCATCGACCAGAAGGACTTGGCGGCTGCTCACGGATGCGCTCACGGCTCGGGGTGGCTGGGGGTTGAAACCAGCGGCATGGCGGGGGAATTCTGGGGCTTCGATGGTCCCGGAATCGAACAGGACACCCGGGTTCCGCCCCCCGCAGGCGCGGAGAACGCCAGCGTTCCGCCAATCACATCGGCACGGTAACTCATGATGCGCAGTCCCATCCCGAAGCGGCTGGGATGAAGCTTCGGCATACCCACACCGTCATCGGTGACGCTCAACGTGGTCATCCCGGGATGACACCCGAGCTCGATGAGGATCGCCTCGGCCCGGCCATGGTGGACCGCATTGGTGACTGCCTCGCGTGCGATCCGATAGAGATGGGTGGCGGAAGAATCCGCGAGCACGGGTTCATGCAGGGGCCCGACGAATGCGCAGTGGATTCCAAAAATCTGCGACGTCTGATCGGCCAGATCGGCAAGCGCCGCCATCAAGCCACCGGATTTCAAGGCCACCGGATGCAGTCCGCGCGCCAGCGAGCGGGTAAGGCTGAGCGCCTCGTTGAGCAAATGGGTGATCTTTTCCGCTTGCCCGGCCCCGGGGGAGCCACCGGATTTCAAATTTCCGGCAAGCAGATGACTCATGTAGGAAATCCCCACCAGACGCTGCCCGAGATCATCATGCAGATTGCGTCCGATCCGCTGCTGTTCCCTCTCGCTGATTTCCAGAATCTCCTTCTCCAGCCGGTGGCGGGCCGCGATTTCCTTGCGGAGTTTTTCATTCGATTTCCGCAGCGCGGCGGTACGCTCGCGAACGCAGGCCTCCAGATCGCCAATCACGCTTTCCCGCTGGCGCGAACCATCGCCGCGCGACACCACGGCGTCACCGCGCCCCGGCCGGTCCGCATCCGTTTCGCTTCTTTTCATGACATCCGTCCCATGGATCTGATAGTGATGAGCAGCCCACCGGAAAAAACCGGCAGGCCGCGCCTTGATCCGTATCAAAAGGCCTCAGGCCTTGCGGTTGCGGTGGAACCATTCCGACCAGTGGTATTCCCAGACATGAAGCCACGGATGCATTCCGTGCTCATCGGAGGCCATGTAGGCCGATGCGGCCACCGAAGCGACCCACACAGTCGGCACCACGATCAGGGAAAGCCCGACGGTGGCAAAAGACAGCAATGCGGCGGCGAAGGCCACCAGCAGATTGCCGAGCAGCAGAATGCCCGCTCCGGCAAGGTAGTGATGCTTGTAGAGATGCCCCAAACCGGGGATCACGCTGAGGGCAACTGCGACATAGTTGCGATCAACCCGTTTCCATTGTGCGAGAAGTTCATTCATGGCGATGGGTGACGTTTTTGAGTCACCTACACCATCCTCCCGCGGCCTTCCCGATGCAAGCTCTAAATCGCAAAGGCGGGGCTGCGGAATGAGGCAAAACGCCGGACAGGCCGGCGGCGGGATCCGGCGGCCTGTCCGGGGTAGTACGATCATTCCCGCGTGATCGGCGACTGCACACGGACACCTTCCTTGTGTGCGACATACCCTGCGGCGGCACCCGCCGCCAGCGGCAGACAGGAACTCACACCGAGCAATGCGGCGATCGCGGTCATACGGAATGCCATCTTGAAAATGAAGCGGGATGTTTTCATGGTGGCCCAAGCTATCCCATCGCCGTCATTTTGTAAATGGAAGGAATGATTCCCTGCCCGCGAGAAATACCAACAGTGCCGGAAATCCAACAGCCATCCAGACCTACCGCCTGTGCGTCAATCAAGACCGAAGCTGATTTGGGCCTTCGCCTGGCAGCGCCTGATATTCTGATTGTGGATGAGGCCCCGGGTTTCGACAACCTGGTACCAATTTAGTTTGTGCCTTGTCAGAGAAAACCCTCAGATCTCGTGGACCTGCAGGGCGGTGACCTCCTCGCGGACTTTTTCGGCCAAGGCGGTCGAGAGGTAGCGTTCGGTGGAGGAACAACCGACGGTGACAATGCGCTTGCCTTTGAATTCCGGACGTTTGGCAACCTGCATCGCCGCCCAGACGTTGGCTCCGGTCGAGATGCCCGCGGGCAGGCCTTCCTGTTGTGCAAGTGCCTGGGCGGTGCTGAGCGCATCCTCGTTGGTGACTTGAATCACCTCATCGACCAGACTGACATCGAGGTTTTTCGGAATGAATCCCGCGCCGATTCCCTGGATCATGTGGGGGCCAGGAGCGCCGCCGGAAATCACCGGACTGGCCGTCGGCTCGACCGCGAAGATCTTGACCTCGCGGCGGGACTTCAAAACACCCGCCACGCCGGTGAGCGTGCCGCCGGTGCCGACACCCGCGACGAAGGCATCCACCTGCCCATCGGTGTCGCGCCAGATTTCCTCGGCGGTCGTTTCGCGGTGGACCTGCGGATTGGCCGGATTGTCGAACTGGCCCGGACCGAACGCTCCGGGTGTCTCATCAAGCAGTTTCTTCGCCATGGCGATGGCACCATTCATGCCACGCGCACGCGGGGTGAGCACGATCTCGGCGCCAAGCAGGCGGAGCAGAACGCGGCGTTCGATCGACATGCTTTCGGGCATGGTGAGGATGCAACGATATCCCTTGGCGCGTGCGATGAATGCCAGGGCGATGCCGGTGTTGCCGGAGGTCGGCTCGATGATCAGCCCACCGGGCTTGAGCGAGCCGTCGCGCTCCGCAGCCTCGATCATCGCCTTGCCGATCCGGTCCTTGACGCTGAACAGCGGGTTGAAAAACTCCGCCTTGACACAAATCTCGGCATCAAGGCCTGCGGTGACGTGGTTGAGACGGATCAGCGGGGTATTGCCAACGGTGGCAACCATGTTTGCAGCGATGTTCATAAGGGGCGGAGTTTGGTTTGGAATCTTGAAAAATCGGAAATGCCGGCAAATGTCGGCCGCGACACTATAAATCGGCAGCCACCTCGCCTGTCATTCAAAAAAAACATCCATCTAAATGATTCAGGGCGACAGGCGGTCGATCCGCCATGGCTCATGCCGCGAGTCACGGCGGTAAAGGAACCGGTCGTGCAGCCGGGCCGGGCCGCCCTGCCAGAACTCGATCATTTCCGGGACCACCCGGTAACCACCCCAGAACGACGGCAACGGGATCTCACCATGGCGGAACTTGTCTCGGATCTCCGCAAGCTTCTGCATCAAGAGCTTGCGCGAGCTGATGACCTCGCTCTGGTTGGAAACCCATGCGCCGATCTGCGACTCCCGGGGCCGCGAGGTGAAATACCGCAGCGATTCCGCCGTGCTGATTTTTTCGGCGCGCCCCTGGATGATGATCTGCCGTTCGAGCGTGAGCCATGGAAACAACAGGGAAACCGCGGGGTTCGCCGCGATCTGGCTCGCCTTGCGGCTGCCGTAATTGGTGAAAAACACGAACCCATCATGGTCATAGTACTTCAGCAGCACCGTCCGCTGATAGGGCATTCCGGTCACATCCACGGTTGCCAGGGTCATCGCGTTCGGTTCGTGCACGCCAAGCTCGGTGGCCTGGATGAACCACTCGGAAAATCCGGCCACCGGGTCGGGATTGAGATCTTCGCGGCGAAGCCCACGATCCGAATATTCCTTGCGAAATTCAGCCAAATCCATGCCCCAGCCGTAACCCCGGAGGCGTGCCAGCGCAAGCCCTTCGAGGTCTTTCCACTTGTTCCGCCGCCCTGATGGCGTCCATACTGCCGCATCCCGGGGCACCCCGGCCGCCCAAGCCCCATCACCACCGATGCCCGCGTTCTCAACCTGCTGGAACAACAGCCGCCACCCGGACGGGGAAAAAATGATCGAGGAAATCGTCGATCTCGGGTTCCACCGCATCGAGCTCTCGCACGGCATGACCATCGCCAAGCTGCCCGGGATCCGCCGCGCGTTCCAACGCGGGCTCTTCACCTGCTGCGGCGTGCACAATTTCTTTCCCTCCCCGGTCGAGGTGATGATCGACGCGCCCGACGCCTATCAGTTCACCTCCCACCGCCGCAACGACCGCCAGCGCGCGATGGACATGACGCTGCGCACGCTGGAAACGGCCGCTGAATTCGGCGCGGGATACCTCGTGCTGCACATGGGATCGGTGCCGATGAATCCCGACAAATGGACGCGGCGGCTCACGGCCATGGCCACCGCCGGAGCCATCCATGAACCCGGGTTCTCCAAAACCAAGATCGCCATGGTCAGAAAACGGGAGAAACTCGCACCGCTTTATTACCACCGCGCGGTCGAGGCGCTGGCGGCCATCGCGGAGCGCGCGGCGGAGTTCGGCGTGAAACTCGCCGTCGAATCCCGGTCGAGGTTTGAAGACATGCCCACCGAACGCGAAATGCTCCGTCTCCAACAGGCGTTCGCCGACAATCCGTGGGTCGGTTACTGGCACGACTTCGGCCATGTGCAGTTGAAGCACAATCTTGGATTGTTGGATCACAGCGAGTGGTTGTCTCGCATCGCGCCGCACCTGATCGGCGGACATGTCCATGATGTCGAGTGGCCGGCGCGCGACCACCGCGTGCCATTGTGCGGAATGATCGACTTCGCACCGCTGCTGGCGCATTTTCCGCGCGGCTGCCCGCTGGTCTGGGAGTTGTCACCCACGCGGGATGCGGCGGAAATCCGCAATTCGCTCACCAGGTGGCAGGCGGAATTCCCGGAATGGGCGGATTGATGAACTGGCAAAAAAGGGAAGCGCACGCATCTTGCGTGCTTCCTTGTGCATCCTGCGCAAGGATTCTTCCCTCCTGGAGCGCAAAGCGCGACCTGTAGAATTCACAGCCGCAAACGTGCCGTGGGAAATGTGGTCCATGCCTGCCGCACGATCACGTTTTGACCAACGGCTTCTCGCCGAGGATCCTGATCGGATGCGGCGTGCGTTTCCGGCGCAGGCCGAAATGCCGGACGGCGTGCCGCTGCAAGTGGGATACCGCCTCCTCCACATCGTCGGTGAAAAAGATCAGCTCCGGATCGTCCGGACTGATCATCCCCTCGTCCGCCATCCGATAGACGAAGTCCATCAGCGGCTGCCAGTAGTCCTTGCCCATCAGCACGATTGGAAAGCCCTTGAGCTTGCCGGTCTGGATCAGGGTCATGGTTTCAAACATCTCGTCCAGCGTGCCCGCACCTCCGGGCATCACGATGAACGCGTAGGAATACTTCACGAGCACCACCTTGCGGGTGAAGAAGTAGCGCATGGTGATGGCCTTTTGGACATAGGGGTTGAGCTCCTGCTCGAACGGTAGCTCGATGTTGATGCCAATCGAGCGTCCACCGATCTCGTAAGCGCCCTGGTTTCCCGCCTGCATGATGCCCGGACCACCGCCGGTCATCACGGTGAAGCCCATCTTGGCGCAGGCCGCGCCCATCTTGCGCGCCAGTTCGTAATATTCCGTTCCCGGCTGGGTGCGGGCGGAACCGAAGATCGTCACGCACGGACCGGCGAAATGCAGCTCGCGGAATGCCCGGATCAACTCGCGCCCCACGCGGAACACCGTCATGAAATCCCGCAGCCTCGAACTCGGGCCGGACAACAGCGTGCGGTCGTCGGTCTCAAGCTCGAACAACTCCTGGCGGCGGATTTCCTCCTCGGTGATCTGGACGTCTTTTCCAGGCTCAGGAAGGTGCAGGCACTCGGATTTTTTCATGCGGCTTTGAGATGTCAGAAAAAAGGAATCTTGTGAATCGCGAAACCCGGAAACCTTCAATCACGGCCGATTTCAATCATCATCACCGAACACGGAGCCATGTCAGGAAGCACCACGCCGTCGGCCGCCAGATCGCAGCGCGACCGCATGCCAACCCAGTCGGAATCCAACCGGTCACGGAACCACCACGGATCATCCGCGGAAAACCCTGCGAACATCTGCGCATCCTCGGGAATCCGGATTCTCACATCGCGCAAGACCTCCGTGCCGTGGAAATTCGCAACCACCAGAAACACTTGTCCGTTACGTGTGTCACGGCGGAGAAACGCGTAAAGCCAATGCCCGGAGCAGGTCTCGTCCCCCACCCTGCCAAAGCGCGTGTTGTCTTTGTTGGCGTGATTCAAGCCGTAAAACTCGCCGGCCGTGAAGGCCCTTCCGCCGATCACCCGGATCAGACTGCCATACCAATCCCGCAGCGCCTTTTGCTCCTCACTCAGACTCCCCCCGTCAAAACGGCCGCCGTTGACCCACTTGGCGAACTCCGGCATCGATCCGTAATCGAAGATCGACGTCCGCGCGTTGTCGCCGCAGAACCCTTCCGCGCCGATCGCCGGTTCACCCACCTCCTGCCCGTGATAGATCATGACCGGTCCGCGCCCCAGCGCGAACAACACGGCCGTGACCGGTTTGCCGACCTTCATGCCGCATCCTCCCCATTCGCCGGGATTGGCCAGCCTCACTTCATCGTGATTCTCCGCGTATCGCAACGACCGGTGGAAACGCTTGCCGGTGAACGTGAGCGGATCGAGATCGTTCGCCCATTTACCCCCACTGTACAAACCTTCCAGAACATCGTAAGCCGGATCGTCATACACCGCATCGAAACCACAGCCGATCAGCGCATCCAGCACGTGAATGTCTGTTAGCTTCGCCGGATCGTTGTCGTACGCCTCCGCCATGAAAAACACCCCCGGGTCACGCGAGCGGCTGCGGCTGACCGCCCAGCGCCAGAATTCCATCGGAATCATGTGGGCCATGTCCGCACGGAATCCATCAACACCCATGTCCTGCCAGTAGGCGAGGATTTGATCCATCGTCCTCCAGGTTTTCGGAACCTCTTCCGACGTCGCGGATGGCCCGGGAAGATGTGTGGTGTCCCTGCCGGCCGTGAAGTCATGACCGTAGTTGAGTTTGACCGTTTCATACCAGTCGTGAATCGACGGCTCCCACGAAACCACATTGTTGCCGCTTACCCGGCCGAATTCGGCTTCCCCGGAAAACAAACCGTCGCAACCGGGCATGCCCGCCGTCGGCAGCCTCAACGGCGGTCCGCCGCCATGATGATGGTCCCGCAGATAGAAAAAATGGTTGTCCCGGTGGAAAAAAACGCTCCGGTCGTCATCCTGGCCGAACGAAAGGTCCGGCCTGACATCCGAGTCATACGACCGCGCGACGTGGTTGGGCACGAAGTCGATGATCACTTTCAGGCCGTGCTCCCGGCAGCGGACTAACAATTCCCGGAACTCGTCAAGCCGACGGCCCGGATCGACCGCGTAGTCCGGGGACACATCGAAGCAATCCCGGATGGCGTAGGGGCTTCCGGCGATGCCCTTGACGATATCCGGGTCATCGGCGGGACGCCCGGGATACGCGGTGCCGCTCGCCTGTTCGAAGATTCCGGTCAGCCACAGATGCGTGAACCCCATGCGCTTCAGCGAATCCAGCGCGACGGCTGAGATGTCGGCGAATTTCCCGCATCCGTTTTCCTCCAGTGTGCCGTTCACCTTGCGGGTCCCGTTGGTGTTGCCGAATGTCCGCACCATCAGTTGATAGATGACCGGACGCAATTCCGAACGGCTTGGTGTTTTCATCACGAACAGCAAAACATGCGGAATGCCTGTTTGCCAAGTTTGCAGTTTTCAGCACGGGCGCTTCCACAACACCCGGATTGCGCGAAACTGGCCTCTTGACTGGCGCCCCTCCCCTGCCAGATTGGCGCGTCCATCCCACATCCGCATGCATTTCGACCAGCGAAAATTCAACTTCAGCAGCACAGGCAGCGAGGAGGGATACCGCAGGTGGTGCCAGGAACTGGAGGAAAAACAGCGCCCGTTTGAAACCCGCTGGGGCGTGATCCTGAGCCGCCGCGTGATTGTCTCGCTGAAAAATCACGCCAAACCGCCGACCGGACTGCTGGAAACCGTTTCCCCACCTAGACAAGGCCAGCCGGTTTTCCGGATCAAGGGGCTGGAGTTCACACCGGCAGACATCGAAAGCATGCTCCAGGCGGAGCCGCCCGCCACACCATTGCCGTGATCAAACCGCGCCACCAGATATCCGCCACCACCGGGCGCGAAGCCTTCCGCCAGGCACTGGCCGATTGGTTCAAACGCCACGGCCGGGACTACCCGTGGCGGCGCACGCGCGATCCATACCACATCCTCGTTTCCGAGGTCATGCTGCAACAGACACAGATCGCCACGGTTCTCGACAAGGGATACTACTCACGCTTTTTGCAAACGTTCCCGGACGTCGAATCTCTGGCCGCAGCCGCCGACGAACCCTTGCTCAAGGCATGGGAAGGCCTCGGCTATTACCGCCGCGCCAGAATGCTGCGCGATACCGCCCGCGCGGTGCTCGCATCCCATGCCGGCAGGTTTCCACAGGAAAAGGAATCCCTGCTCGAACTTCCAGGCATCGGTCCCTACACCGCCGGAGCCCTGCGCGCATTCGCCTTCGGGCTGCCAGCCGTGCTGGTCGATGGCAATGTCTCCCGCGTCCTGTCGCGGCTCATGAATTTCACCAAGCCCATTGACGACACACCCGGCCGAAAACAAATCTGGCAATGGGCCGAGTCGCTCGCGGATGACAGTAGGCCCGCCATTTACCACGCCGCATTGATGGAACTCGGCCAGACCCTGTGCCGACCCGGCATCCCGGATTGCCAGTCATGCCCGGTCTGCAGATTCTGTAAAACGCAAGCCCCGGAAAAAATCCCCGTCAAATCACGCAAAACCAGCGTCACCCTTGTCAACGAACACGCGCTCTGGCTGCGCGACCCGCATGGCCGCCTGCTTTTGCACCAGGAAAGCGGCAAGCGCCGCACCGGCCTGTGGAAACTCCCGCTGCGGGAAAAAGCCGACCTCACACACCTGCCGGTCATCGCCACGCACACTTACGCCATCACCCGATACCGCGTCCGCCTCCACGTCCACAACGGTGGCAGTAAAAACCGCAAAACCACCATCGCTCCCGGCGACCGATGGGTTTCTGAAGACGAAATCGCCACACTCGCCATGGCCGCACCCTTTCGCAAGGTGATCGAGAAATTATTGGCTGATCTTTGAAATCGGATGTGACGAATGCCTCCGGGTGTGCTTCCCTCAGGCCGGATGTTTTTATTCGTGCGCTTGACCGGTTTGCTGCTGGCACTTTTCATGGTGCAAGGCTGCGTCGTCGTCCCGGCACCGGACCCCCAAACACCCGGCCCGGAGGTCAGACGCGCCGTGATCCGACGCGCCAGTGCCGTGATCGTCACCGATCGCAACAACCTCACCCGCTGGGTGAGCCGCGGGTTTTCCAAAGCCAATTCTCCCGGCGACGCCGATGGCGGGTCGGCCACACCCATTTCAGAAGATGGCTATTTCCTCACCGCCGACCACGTGCTCGCACGCATCGAAGGACGCAATGTCTTCGTTCTTTACAGCGAAAGCGGCCGCCTGATCCCTCACAAGGCCCGTGTGATATGGCGCGACTCATCCGCCGATCTGGCCATGCTCCACATCCCGGTCCCCACCCCGAACCACTACCGCTGGAGCAATCCCGCCCGCTGGCTTCCCATCGGCACCACCGTGATCCATGGCGGCATCGCCACCGGCCTGAAGTCCCCCGCCGGAAAACTCGGCACCCCGATCCCACCGGATGGATTCCTCACCGGCAACCGGAAATTCAAAATCGACATCCCGCTCGAACCCGGGGACAGCGGAGGACCGGTCGTCGACGCATACGGCGACCTGATCGGCATCAACTCGGCCGTCGAATACCTGGTCCCGATGGAAACCGCTTTCTTCGTGGATTCGGAAGCGAACCGCCCGAACATCCGCATGATCCGCTCTCTCATGCAAAAAGACCGTGCAGGAAACAGCAAGCCTGCGGCCGACGTAAATTAAATCCATGCAGCGGTTTTCAAAATCATGGCCCCTCACGCTGGGTATCGCGATTTCCCTGGCCTGGCTGAACAGCTCTTGCAGCCGCTTCGAGGAATCCGGCTTACCCGGCAGCGCCTCATCAATGGCTCGCAACCAAATCATGCTGGTCCGCCAGGAACCGTCCACCTTCGGCTATTACCGGCTCGACACCCATCTCCGCAATTACCCCGATCTCGCACTCTTTGTTTCGAAACGCGGCATGCCGGATTTCCTGGCAGAAGCCCACAGCGACCGGCAAAACTACTTCATCATCTACTACCTCCGCGACCGCCAGGCCTTCGCCTGCCGCAACAGTGTGTCCCGCCCGCGAAACCTCGAATTTGCCGGCCCATACCCGATCACCGATCGCGAAAGCAAGCTGCTGAAGGCTCTGGAGCAGCAACACAAGGCCGTTCAAGGCGCAGGTTGATCACCCCGGTCCCCGCCAAGCCCCGCGCGCCGCAGCTTCTGCCTCAATGTCGCGCGGTTCATCCGCAACGCCGCCGCAAGCCGCGTCGGACGATCTTCGAACCTGGCCATCAGGTGCCCGAGCATCGCCGCCTCGATTTTCTCCAGAAACGCGTCGTATTGCCAAGCATCCCCGGGCGTCAATTCCATCTGCGAATCAAGCCACCGGCCAACCGCCGCCTCCAACTCACCGGAAATCAATCCGCCGCCGGATTGACGCAGCGACTCCGCCACATGCGGCGGCAAATGCCCGGGGTAAACGGGTCCGCCGCGGCTCATCGCCCGCGCGTGCTCCAACACGTGCCGCAACTCCCTCACGTTGCCCGGCCACGCATAGGCCTCCATCGCACACAGCGCCGGAGCCGTCAGCGTCAACCCCGATGATGCATCCCCGCTCAACCCGAGGAAAAACCGGCTCAACGCCGGGATGTCACCCGCCCGCTCGCGCAACGACGGGATCCCGATGGTCAGCGCGCTGAACGCATAGAACAAATCCTGGCGCAGCATGCCGCTCCGCACCGCCTCCTGCGGATCCTCGGTCATGGTCGCGATCCATCGCGGTGAGACCTCGCCGCAACGGCCCATGAAATCGGCCAGATCCGCCTGCAACCGCAGGTCGAGATCTATCAGATTTTCCAACAACAATGTGGCCGCCGGGTCATCAAACAACGCATGAAGAACCGCCGCGCTCCGGACGCTCCCGCATTCGACGACTCTCGGCTCGCCGCCATCGTTCGCGTCGTTCGCAACAATCACCTTTGCCACCAGGGTTTTGCCCGCACCGCAAGGACCATGCACCAGCACCGGCATTCTCCCCGTGCAGGCACGTGCAATCCCGAGAAACACCGGATGCATTCTTGGCGCCGCACCAATCAGGGTGTTGGCCACCCGGCCCTGCGGCTCCGCCATCAACCCGCCCTTGGTCACCAGCATGGATATCGATTCCTCGAAGCGGCCCAGGTCCAACGGTTTGATCAGGAAATCCGCGATCCCCAGCTTCCGCGCCTCAATCGCATGATCCAGGGTGGCATGCGCCGTCACCACCAGCACCGGCGCGGTGAAACCGGCGGAGCGGACCCGCCTCAACAAATCCAGCCCGCTCATGTCCGGCAAACCGATATCGAGCACCATCGCCTCAAACGCCTGCCGGCCAATCCACTCGAGCGCCGTCGCCCCGCTCGCCGCCAACACCGGCAAATGACCAAGCCTCCTCACCGCCAGCGACAACGCGCTGCCCAGTGCGTGCTCATCCTCGACTATCAGAATTCCCGCCATTCGATCAGATTGAGAGGTTTCCCCAGATCACCCGCACCCTTGCCCCTCCACCCGGAAGGTTCGCTGCTTCCAGCCGCCCTCCGTGCGACTCGATGATCTCCTTCGACACCGCCAGCCCCAAACCCATCCCCCCCTCGCGCTCGGAATAAAACGGTTCCCCAAAACGATCCAGCGCCGCCTGGCTGAAACCTCCGCCACCGTCATCGATTTCCAACGCACCGGTCAATACACGCGCTTTGACCAATCCCCCCCTCGGCATGCTCTGGATGGAATTGAGCAGCAGATTGCTCAGGACCTGCAGCAACCGCTCGCGGTCGCCACACACCGGCTGCCGGTCCCACGCGGGATCAATTTCCTCACGGATCTCCACTCCCGCATGCCGGGCCTGCGGTTCGAGAACTCGCATCGCCTCGCCTAACAATTCCACCACATCCAATGACACCGGGCTAACCGGCTGAGGCTTGGCATACCGCAGCCACTGGGCAACCAATGACTCGATCCTCCCGGCTTCGGTCACGATCAACCCCGCCGCGTCCCGCGCCCCATCCGCAAGCTCGCGCTCCAGCAGCTGTGCGTGAAGCCGGATCGCCGATACGGGATTGCGCACCTCATGCGCCAGGCTCGCCGCCATCCGTCCTAACAACGCCAGACGTTCCGCATGCCTGCGCTTCTCCCGCTCGGCGACCAGCGATTCATGCGCCTGTTTCAACGCGCTCGCCAAATCCTGAATCTCACGCGGGCCGGAATCCGGCAAACCTGTCGGCACGCGCTCGCCCCCAACCTCCGGAAGCGCGGCTGCCAGGCTCGCCAGCGGCCGCGTCACCTGATGACCAAGCCACCAGGAAAAACCCAAGGCAAGCCCCCACCAACCCGCAAGCGCTGTCATCGCATCCGCCCTGCGCCACACCGGATTCATCCCTGCCTGACCCACGTCGCGGGAAAACCACACCTGCCGGCCGCTCTTCAATTGAAAGCCGACCTCCATCCGGCCGCCATCCCGCCGCACCCGCCCGTCCGCACCCTGCGCCACGCCGTTGATCACTCCGGCTTCATCCCGCTCGCGGAATTCCACTCTGGCTCCCATCACCCTGCCAAGCTGCCTCTCCATCTGTCGGCTTTGCGGCAACCCGCTCTGATCGAGAAACAAGGCATTGGTCCGGCCAAGCGACTCCAGCGCCGCAGCCTCCTCCACCCGGCTCAAATGCTGGAAAAACGTCACCACCGCCAAGGAACCCAGCAGCACGAATACCCCCATTCCAACGGCCAGCCACACTCCAAGCGGTTGTGCTTTCCAGCTGTAAGAACGTTTTTTATCCATGGCAGAAGCCCACCTGATGAGCACTTTCAGTTCGATAAATAAAGGAAATGGCCGTGCCGACAAGGTCGAATATCACCCGTGATTTCTCATACATGAACAATTTTTGACCGTTTCTCAATCTTGCAGAATGACCCCGGCTCTCATCACATGAACCCGGCATCCAACTATCGAACCCATGAAATCCTCAGCCGCCATCGCCATCGCTTGGGCCACCGCCGCCCCACTGCCCATAAGAGCACAGGATTTTCTGCTCGACCCATTGATAGTCACCGCCTCCCGCACGGAACAAGCATTCAGCGAGACCCCCTATTCATTGAGCGTGATCGATCAGGAAGCCCTGAGGGGAAATGCCATCCGCACCATTCCTGACGCCCTCGCCCTGACGCCCGGCGTCCTCGTCCAGAAAACCGCCCACGGCCATGGCTCGCCTTTCATCCGCGGTTTCACCGGCAGACAAAACCTGTTGCTCATCGATGGCATCCGCTTGAACAACTCCACCCTGCGCAGCGGGCCGGTCCAATACTGGAACACGGTGGACGCTCTCTCGATCGACCACCTGGAATTGATCCGCAGCCAGGGATCCGTGGCCTACGGATCGGATGCGGTCGGCGGCACGCTAAATTTGTTCAGCAAGTCCTCCGATTTCCGCTCCAAACCCGGGGGCGCGGCATACACCAACGGCTCAACCAGCTACGAATTCCGCAGCAACGGCCAAGGCAGCCACATCGGCAGACTGGAACTCGAATCCGGCATCGGCGGCAAATTCGGCGTCTGGCTCGGCCTGTCCGCCAAGGACTTCGGTGATATCGAGGATTCATCGTTCGGCCGCATGCACGGCACCGGCTACCCGGAAGAAGCACTGGATTTCCGTCTGGATGCCGCCCTCACTCCGGATTCAACGCTCACCTTCGCCCACCAGTCGTTCAATCAGGACAATATCTCCCGCTGGCACCGCACCTTGGCCAATCCGGGCTGGGAACACGGCAACCATTCCGCCGCACCTGGCTCATGGACTGCCAATACCTACGACCAGGAACGCTCCCTCACCTATCTCCGCTACGCCGGAGAAAACCCGGAATCCTCAGCCGCCATCGATCATTGGTCCGCCACCCTCTCCTACCAAACCGCCACCGACTCGGAATTCCAAAACCGCAACCCCGCCAGCAACAGTATCCGCCACTCAAACATCGATCTCCAAACGATCGGCTTCGACCTCACCTTGGAGTCCTCCATCGGCCACGGCAGCCTGGTCTATGGACTCGATTACTACCATGACTCGGTCGATTCATCCGGCTCGCGCAACAACTCGGCAGGCACCGCATACCGGGAACTCCTGCCCATCGCCGACGACTCGGATTACGACCTCTTCGGCATCTTCGCGCAATACACATGGAAACCCATCGAACCTCTCGAAATCACCACCGGCCTCCGCCACACGCGCGCGTCTGCCACTCTCGGCCGCTTTTACGACCCCTCCGGCAACCTCCAAACCGACGAGTCCGCCGACTGGGATTCGACGGTCGGCTCGCTCAGGGCAAACTATGAAATCAACCCGGACTGGAACCTCTACGGCGGACTCTCCCAGGCATTCCGCGCCCCGAACCTCGACGACCTCTCCGGCAACCTCACCGCCAAAGCCGGCTCCACATCCCTCGGCTCCACCGGCGTCGACCCGGAAAAATTCCTCACCGCCGAAATCGGCGTCCGCCACATGGACGAGCGCGTCTCATTTTCCTTCGGTCTCTTTCACACCTGGATCGATGACCTGATCAGCGCCGTTCCCGTGACAGACGGTTCCTCCACCACCATCACCACCAACGCGACATCCGGCTATATCTATGGCGTCGAATTGGACGCCGCATGGAGATTCCACCCGCAATGGACGCTCTCCGGATTCACCGCATGGCAGGAAGGCCGCAATGAAATCCCCGAATTCCTCGGTGGCCCCGCCAACGAAAAACCGATGACCCGCCAACTCCCGCTCACCGGATCACTCGCCCTGCGCTGGTCCCACCCCTCCGACAAGTTCTGGGTCGAAAGCCGACTGACCGCAGCCGCCAGCGAGGACCGCATCACCGCGCGGGACCAAGCCGCCGATAACCAGCGCATCCCCACCAACGGAACCCCAGGATACCTGGTGGCCGAAATCCACGCCGGCTGGCACGTTAATGAAAATTTTGCATTATCCTGCGGCATCGAAAACCTCACCGACCAGGACTACCGCCACCACGGCTCCGGCCAGAACGAACCTGGCTGGAATGGTATCATTGCCGCAAAGTTATCATGGTGATGATTGCCGTCCCATACCCCACTCAAAATACGGCACCTCCACTGGATATTTCCCGAATATCGCCAAAATCCCTCTTGCGCCATCCGCTGCGGGAGTTAATCTCCCTTAGTTCCCTTTGCGCCAACGGCTCAAGGGAACTGTTCATAATCCGGGCGTTCGCCCATCGCATAAACACAATATCAACACTAATGAAAACAAACCCCAAATCCAAACGTGGCTTTACCTTGGTAGAGCTTCTCGTCGTGATCGTGATCATCGCCGCACTGGCAGGCCTTACCGCCCCCATGGTGATCCGCCAACGCAAGAAAGCCGACCAAACCGAAGCTGTGAACAACGCCAAGAACATCGGTCTCGCTCTCTTTGAGTTCGAAAACGACTACGGCAGCTACCCCGACGACACCACCGCCGAGACGATTCTGGAAAACAATCCGGACACGCCATACACCTTCGCCGGCGGCACGTCTAACGATTATTTCCGCCAGCTCATCGCTGCGGAGATCTCCCAGTCGGAAGCCATGTTCTACGCCAAGGCCGGTTACTCCAAGAAACCCGACGGTGTCTTCGGCACCAACGACAAGGCGCTTGAAGGCGGCGAAGTCGGCTTCGGTTATATCATGAACGGCGAAAACGCATTCAGCACCGCAGGCAATCCGTCCCGCGTGATCGCCGCCGCCCCGCTCAAGTATTCGGATGGCTCGTTCGAATCGCAAAAGTTCGACACCGACTTCTACGACTACAAGGCCGTGGTGCTGCGCATCGACAACAGCGTGCAATCGCTCGCCATCGGGCGGACCTCCGAGGAAGCACAACTTGGCGGCGGTGCCAACCTCTTCCAGAATGGTGACAACACCATCTGGGGCGATGCCGATCCCACCATGATCAACCCGGATCCCAAATAAGCCGAACTCAACAAATTGCAATTCACAACACCGGGAGGTCTTCTCAGGCCTCCCGGTTTTTTTTGTTGCCGGCCCGGAATTCCTGAGCGACCAAGCCGTCCCATGTCCGACTCCCCACCCCCGCCGGAAATCGCACCCGAAACCGAATCCCGGACATCCCGGGCATTCCTCCCCTATCCGGTGTCCACCCTCAGCCCGCCGATCGTCCCCACCGACCTCACCTCCTTCAAAACCCGCGGCATCTCCGAAGTCGAACGCGATCTCCAACAAAAACTCACCGAAATCCGCGAAAGCTACATCCGCACCATCGACCACTTCAATTGGAACAAGCTCGTCTACGAATCGGAGATCCGCTTCGAGCCCATCGTCGGCGGCACTTACCATCTCTATCAAATGCGGGAACGCAGGATGCTTTCCATGATCTCTCCGGACCAGTGGCCGCACAAACACCTCGCCACCGTCCGCCTCAACGTGGACCGCCAATGGCTCGTCGTCGAAACCGGCCCCGGCGTGACACCCCGCGAACTGTTCGGCAGCGCGGCTCCGCACAAACCGCATGATTTCTGATAGATTTTCCGTGGAAATGACAGGGACCGGCCTCCGGGCGGTCCGGTGAATGAAAGGCGGATGCAGACGTGAAATGTTTGGAAATCCCGGGTGGTCGACATTCAGTTGCCATTCTCGCGGACCGACCGGAACGCCGTGACCGCTTGTAGCGGCGCGTTTCATCCACGCAGCGCATACCGCATTGCCGCAGGCAATGCGGTCCCTGCCTTCCCTGAATCATTCCGTCAGCCCCCGGGATCCGCGCACCTCAGAGAATCGCACACGGCGCATACGCCGCCGCCCGCGCATGGACCTTCTCTAACGAAATTACCGCAGCGGCAAACACCGCCACCTGGGACTTCGCCGCCCCGGACTCACGGTCGCCGCGCGCAAGAATCGCCTCCAGCAATTCCCGGCCCAAACCCAGCCGGGAATCCCCCGCCAGACGATCCAACAGATCATTCCGTTCGGTTTTCCCGCTGCGCAAATCGTTCACGGTCGCCAACGCATGCTCCTTGATCGCCTTGTGCGCGGTCTCCCTCCCCACCCCGGCCTTCACCGCCTCCATCATGATGGTGGTCGTCATCAGGAACGGCAGGTAATGCGCCGTCTCGGCCGCAATCACCGCCTCATAGGCATCCATCTGGTCAAGAATCGTCAAAAACGTCTCCAGCAATCCATCCATGGCGAAAAACGCGTCCGGCAACATCACCCGGCGCACCACGGAACAGGAAACATCACCCTCATTCCATTGATCTCCAGCCAGCCCGGCCGCCATCGCCAGGTATCCCTTCAAAATCACGTGAAACCCATTCACCCGCTCGCAGGAACGCGAATTCATCTTGTGCGGCATCGCGCTGGATCCCGTCTGCCCCGGCGCAAACCCCTCGCTGGCAGTCTCATGCCCCGCCATCAGCCGCAAGGTCTTGCAAAACGACGACGGCCCCGAAGCCAGTTCCGTTAGCGCGGACACCACCCTGAAATCAAGCGACCTCGGATAAACCTGCCCCACATTGGTCCAAACCGCCGGCATCCCGAGATGCTCCACCACCCGTTTTTCCAGCTCAACCACCTTCGCCGCATCTCCCTCAAACAGGGAAAGCGGATCCATTTGGGTTCCGACCGCCCCCTTCAGGCCACGCACGGCATAGCTGCCAATCACCGATTCCAACGCGTGAAACCCGCTCAGCAACTCCTCCCCAAACATGGCCACACGCTTGCCCAAGGTCGTCGGCTGCGCCGCCACATTGTGCGTCCGCGCAGTCAACACCAGATCCTGCCACCGCACCGCCCTCTCCCGCATCCGCCGCAACACCGCCACCGTCTTGTCCCGCACCATGAGCAGGGAACGATACACCTGCAACTGCTCGACGTTTTCCGTCAGATCCCGCGATGTCATCCCCTTGTGAACCTGCTCCTGACCCGCCAGATCATTGAACTCCTCGATCCGCGCCTTGACGTCATGACGCGTGACCCGCTCCCGCGCCATGATCGACCCCGCATCCACCTGGCTCATGACCCGCTCATAAGCGGCAATCGCCTCCGCCGGCACGTCAAGCCCCAGATCGCGCTGGGCCTTCATCACGGCAATCCAGAATTCACGCTCCAATACAATCCGCCCCTCGGCGGACCAGATGGCTTGCAGGGCGGGAGAGGCGTAGCGTTCGGCGAGGACGTTGGAAATCACCGCGGCAGCCTGCGCCGCGAGAAGAGCGGATTCAAGAGCCATTCGCTCCAGCAAGCCGGTTTCCTCCCGCATTTCTTCAAAAACATTGCAAACAAGGCTGGCGCACCAAAGCAATTTCCGCTTGGCTGGCCTCGAACATGAATCGCACTGTTGAATTAAAGATCGATGGCAAACTCCTTGAGCTGCCCACCGTGACGGGAACCGAAAACGAAGTCGGCATCGATATCAGTACTCTGAGGAACAATACCGGCTGCATCACCCTGGACCCGGGATACGGCAACACCGGCTCCTGCGAAAGCGCCATCACCTTTATCGACGGAGAAACCGGCATCCTCCGATACCGCGGATATGATATCGCCGAACTCGCCGAAAAAAGCACCTTCATCGAGACTTCCTACCTCCTCATCTACGGCGACCTCCCCACCCGCACCCAACTCGCGGATTTTTCCGACCTGCTCACGGAAAACCAAATGCTCCACGAGGGCATGCGCTTCCACTTCGAAGGCTTCCCTAGCACCGCCCACCCCATGGCGATCCTCTCGTCGATGATCAACGCGGCCTCTTCCTACCACCCGAACCTGATCCACAAACGCGAGGAACGCTTCCCATACCACGCCGCACGACTCATCTCCCAAGTCCGCACCATCGCCGCCTTCTCCTACCGCAAAGCCCACGGCCTGCCGGTGATCTACCCGAAATCCACGCTGAAATACACCGCGAACTTCCTCCACATGATGTTCTCGCAACCCGGCGAGGACTGCGACCTGAAACCGGAGGTCGTTCGCGCGCTCGACACGATTTTCCTGCTCCACGCGGACCACGAACAGAATTGCTCGACCTCCACCGTCCGCATGGTCGCCTCCAGCCGTGCCAACCTTTTCGCCTCGGCCGCCGCCGGCGTCTGCGCCCTCTGGGGCCCCCTCCACGGTGGCGCCAACCAGGCCGTCCTCGAAATGCTCGGCAAAATCCACGCGGAAGGCGACGATGGCACAAAATTCCTCAACGAGGTCAAAAACAAGACCGGCAACCGCCGCCTGATGGGATTCGGACACCGCGTTTATAAAAATTTCGACCCCCGCGCCGTCATCATCAAGCAACAATGCGACAAGGTCCTCGCCCAACTGCACAAGTCCGACCCGCTGCTCGACATCGCCAAAAAACTCGAGGAAATCGCCCTCCACGACGATTATTTCATCTCCCGCAAACTCTACCCGAACGTCGACTTCTACAGTGGCATCATCATGCGCGCCATCGGCATCCCCCTGGACATGTTCACCGTGATGTTCGCCATCGGCCGCATGCCCGGCTGGATCGCAAACTACAAGGAGGTCATGGAAGACCCGAATAGCAGGATCGCCCGCCCGCGCCAAATCTATACCGGCCCCACCCAACGCCCATACACCACCCTCGAAAACCGCGCCTGAACCGCAAACCCAGCCTGCCATGAGAAAACACCTGCTCGCCGCCATCTCCGCCCTGGCCTCCCTGGCCCTGACCGGGTGCTTCCAGAACGAGACCACGATCCACCTCAAAAAAGATGGCTCCGGCAAAATCGTGGAGGAAACCATCCTCGGTGCCCAAATGCTCGAAATGCTCGAACAAATGTCGGCCATTGGCGGCGAGGAGGCCGAAGCCAAGGACCCCGTCAAGGAGATGTTCTCCAAGGAAAAGGCCACCAAACGCGCTGCGGAACTCGGCACAGGCGTGACCTTCGACAAACTGGAACTCATCGACGCCAACGGCAAAAGAGGCGCGCGCATCACCTACCTCTTCAAGGACATCAACCAACTCGCGATCTCCTCGGGCGACAGCATGAAAAACATGTCTCCCCAAGGCGCCCCGCCGCCAAAGGAGGAAAACAAGGTGGAACCGATCAGGTTCAATTACAAAGACGGCGAACTGGTCATCAAATTCCCTGAAATCGAGAAGGAGGCCGCCGATGCTCCACCCGTACCTGACGCACCCGAGGAAAATGCCCAGATGGAAGCCATGATGAAGGAAATGATGGCCGATATGAAAATCGGTATCAAATTGGTCGTCGAACCCGGAATCAGCAAAACCAACGCCAGCCACCATCAAGGCAACACCATCACGCTGATGGAAATGGACATGGGCAAGCTCGTCGAAAATGAAGCCGCATTCAAAAAACTCTCGACCATGGGCAAAAAAGACCCCGCCGAAGCCATGAAAATCTTCAAGGACATCGACGGCGTGAAATTCGAGGACCAACCCGAAGTCCGGGTCACCCTGAAATAAGCCGAAATACGATAATCACACCGCCAGAAACCCACCGAAAATCGATTTTCAACAAGTTTCTGCTTGGCAATCGCCCGTAGATCACCCAATTTCCGCCCCCGCCCGGCTACCGGGCACCAGCCAACGAGTTTCACCATGTCCGTATCCATCCGACTTAACCGCAAGGGCACCAAAGACCGCCCGTATTACAAAATCGTTGCCGTGGACAGCCGCAAGCGCCGCGACGGCCGATACATCGAGCAAATCGGCACCTACGATCCGCTCAAGGAAGGTGTGAATTACACCATCGATCTCGCTGCCGCAGACAAGTGGCTCGCCGTCGGAGCCAAACCCTCCGATACGGTCAACAGCATGATCCGCAAGGCCCGCACCGCCGCTGCCAAAGGCTGATCTGCGGATTGATTCATCTCCACCCCACCCAACCACGCTCCACAAGGAACGTGGTTGTTTTTTATCCGCCCGTCACGGCCATCGCCGGGCCCGCATTTCTTCATAAGGAGTGTCGACATGTTGTCGTCTGCATGCTGCGGAAATCCTGTCCACCAACCGCCGCCATCAACCGGGCCCGCATCCCTCTCACCTTATCCACCTCTGCATGCTTTTTTGAATACGGGCAAAACCGGGAGGTGAAGCAGATGAATTGACGGCTGATGTTCGGCGATATTTGATGCTTTCAAGTGAAGCAAGCGGCCCTGCCCTTGGGTGTAACAATCCAAAATCCACAATCGCCAATCTTCCATCCATCCATGACCATCGAGCCGTCTGTTCCACATCCCCGATGAGACCCAAGAAGTGCATTGAAATCCGCAGTGACCGCAAATCCGCCATGCTCGGCACCCTCGCCGGCTGGTCGATGAAACTGCTGGCGGCCACCCTGCGCCTGGAAGTCCGCGACGAATGCGGCATCGGCTCGCCTCACTCCAAAATCCCTCCGGTCATCTACATCCTGTGGCATAACCGCTTTTTCTGCACCCCTCCCGCTTGGCAAAAACTCTGCGGCAAACACCGGAAAACCATCACCCTCACCAGCGCCAGCCACGATGGTGACATGGTGGCGCGCGCCATGGCGGTCTTCGGTCTGGGTGCCGTCCGCGGATCCTCTTCCCGCCGCGCAGTCGCCGCTCTCGTCGGTCTCAAACGTGCGCTCCAGGATGGAAACGATATCTGCCTCACCCCGGATGGCCCGCGCGGCCCGCGTTACGTGGTACAGCCCGGTTTTATCAAGCTCGCCCAAACCTCCGGCGCTCCCATCGTTCCCATTCACCTGCGTTTTTCATCCGCCTGGCGATTGAAAACCTGGGACCGCTTTGTCATCCCAAAACCCTTCAGCCATGTCGTGGTCACTTTCGCAAAGCCCATCTCCGTTCCACGCAAGCTCGACGACGCCGCATTCGAACAACAACGCTCCCAGATCGAAACCCTGCTGGTCACAGGTACTGATGATGCATGATAAAGCCAATCCCTCACCCCATATCCCATGAGCACTCCACGCATCCTTGATGGAAAATCCGTCGCCTCTGCCGTCCTCGATGAATGCCGCGCCGAAGCCGCATCCCTCACAAATAAAGGCGTCGTTCCGGGCCTGGCCGTGGTCCTCGTCGGTGAAGACCCCGCATCCCAGGTGTACGTCGGCTCCAAAGCCCGCACCTGCGCGGAACTCGGCTTCCACTCACTCAAAATCGAACTGCCAGCCACGACCACCCAGGAGGAGCTCCTCGATGTTGTCCGCAACCTAAATGCCGACCCGGCCATCCACGGCATCCTCGTCCAGTCACCTCCACCGCCGCACATCGACGAGGAAACGATCATCCGCGCCATCGATCCCCGCAAGGATGTCGATGGGTTCCACCCGGAAAACGTCGCCAAGCTGGTATTGGAAGACCCAAGCGGTTTCGTCCCCTGCACCCCCGCCGGTTGCATGAAACTAATGGAAACCGCCGGCATCGCCACCCAGGGCGCGGAAGCCGTGGTCATCGGCCGCAGCATGATCGTTGGCAAACCCATGGCGCTGCTCCTCGTCTCCAAGAACGCCAACGCCACCGTGACGATCGCCCACTCCCGCTCAAAGGACCTGCCCGCCATCTGCCGCCGAGCGGATATCCTGATCGCAGCCGTAGGCCGCCCGGAAATGGTCCGCGCGGACTGGATCAAACCCGGCGCGGTCGTGATTGATGTCGGAATCAACCGCGTCGCCGATCCTTCGCGCAAATCCGGATACCGGCTAACCGGCGACGTGGCCTATCAGGAAGTCGCCCCACTTTGCTCTGCCATCACCCCTGTCCCCGGCGGCGTGGGACCGATGACGATCGCCATGCTTATGAAAAACACGCTTCAAGCAGCCAGGCAGCAGTCATCGATGTCACGCCAGGAATGCTGAGACTACGTTAGACTTCCTTACGCAAGTCCCTCACACTCCACAGCACTCCCGCTGCCGTAGCTCCAGCACCACGCAGCTTTCTCGCCCCGCTCCTGCGCCTCGGTCCGAACCGTTCACGTGCGCTCTCAAATACCTCGTCCACAAATCGTCGGCTTCCGATCACCGCTCCGTCCGTGAAATACCTCACGCGGCACCGCAGCATCTTCGCCAACCCCAGATCCGGCAGCACCGTCTCGTTGTCCTCACTCGCCAACAGCTCCTCGGTGTTCTTGGTCACGGCGGTCTGCGGCCGTCGCTGGATTTCCGCCGCGCCGCTCTTGCGACCCAACGCCATTCCCATCACCCGCCGGTAAATCCGCGACACTTCGTTCCATCGCTCCGACTCAAATCCCACTCCCTCATGGCTCAGGCAGGCCCGTACCAAGCCCTCACGCGCCTTTTTCCCATTCCCCTTCGGCCCACCTCCCACCGCCTCGCCAT
>CAYNQJ010000023.1:0-56533 GCA_964399305.1 uncultured Luteolibacter sp. | reverse complement strand
CATGGGTTGGGCCGGGAACCCTTGAACGTCATGTCCACCCGCTTCTTCACCAACCACGGCGCACAGACGAGTTTCGCCAAGTTCCAGGGTGTTTTCGCGTTCAATCAAGACTTGGCGACCTTCGATGCCTTGGTCGGATAGCATATATCTCACCACCCTGCCGCCAATGACCGCCAAACAACAATTCTTCGATCAAGTCCTCGGCGGGCTCAGGCAGCGCAGTGCCTACTTTTCCCGCGACTCGATTCAAGCCGCCGCGGAGTCTGCCGGGCTAGCTATCAAGCGCCCCACGCTCGCGGTCTATCTCCACCAAGCCGTCAAACAAGGCCTCATCCACGACGCCGGGCGCGGCTGGTATTCGCGGTTGGCGGAGCCGGTGAAGCTGGATTTGCACACGTGTGCAAAGCTGGTGCGGGAGGTGGAGAAAGCCTTTCCCCTGCTCGACTTCACCGTTTGGAGCACTGCCCAACTCAACCCATGGATGCACCATCTGCTGGCAAAGCCGGTGCATTTCCTCCATGCCCCGCGTGAGGCGCTGGAGTCGGTCGCGGAAGCGCTCCGAGACAAGGGTTGGGAGGTTGCCGTGAATCCCGGCAAGCGGGAGGCAGCAAAAGTCATCCGGCCCGGGGAAAAAATGGTGGTTCTGCGCCCAACTCTCGCCAAACAGCCGCCTATGCAGATGGGACGCCAGGACTCAATCGAAAAGATTCTGGTGGATTTGTTGGCCGAGTCCGGCCGCTCCGGTGTGATTGGCAGGGTGGAGGTAGAGCGGCTTTTTGCGGAAGTGGCCAGTCGGAATCTTGTGCAAGTCCCTGTTCTTCAGCGCTATGCCGAGCATAGGGAAGTGTCGGTTCCGGATTTCGAGGAATTAAACAACGCCGGAAAATAGAAAAAACCGGCAATAATTAACGCGCCACAGGATGTTTCCCAAGCACGCGTTTGAACAGGACTGGCTCAAGCGCCAGGCGAGGACCATGGGAGGCTGCGCCCCGCAGGTTCTGGAGCGCTGCGTCCATGCGCTGACACTTCTCGGGCACCTGCAGGAATCCGGTCTGCCCTTCGTGTTTCGTGGCGGCACTTGCATCCTGCTTCACCTGCCGGAAATCCACCGGCTTTCCATCGACATCGACATCATCTGCGCGGTGACGGGGAAGGAACTGGAGTCCGTGCTTGAGGCAGTCGGCAAAAGCGCGCCTTTCACCCGGTACGAAGAATCCGTCCGTGATGGCGACCGTCTGCCGAGACGACGGCACTTCAAGTTTTTTTACCCCTCCGCGCTCAACGTAAGCGAACTCGCGCCGCCCAGCGTGATGCTCGACGTGGTCGAAGAGGCTGACGTGATCCACAAACTGGAATCCAAGCCCATCACGACCGGATTTCTGGAGGCCGAGAACGAAATCCAAGTGCGGTTGCCCACGGTGGACAGTCTGCTGGCCGACAAACTGACGGCATTCGCCCCCAGCACCACCGGAGTTCCTCTGCGGAGGAGGGATGGTACGCCCGGCGACGTCGTTCAGGTCGTGAAGCAACTCTTCGACGTGGGGATGTTGTTCGATCACGCCACAAACGGCGCGGATGTTCAGGACACCTACGACCGTGCCCAAGCCCAGGAGGCGCACTACCGGGGCGGCATCCATTCGCGGGAAGCGACACTGGGGGACACCATCGCCCACTGCATCGCCGCTAGCCCGCTCAAACCCAAGGTCCAGAACACCTTTCCGGAACACGCCTAGCTGCGCGACGGCTATCTGGGGATGAGGGGCCATCTGACCCGGAAATTCACCGAACAGGACTTTCGCACCATGGCGGCTCGCGCCGCCCTTCTTGCTTCACACCTCCGAACGGGAACAGTCATCGATTTCGAATCGGTGCGATATGTCGGAGCCAGGGAGCAAATCGCAGCCCTGCGCGCTGCGTCGTTCAACAACACGCCGTGGGATTGGGCGGATGGTTTGCGTCAGGTGAATCCGGAAGCCTATCACTATTGGGTGGCAGCGTCGCGCTTGCTTGGAATCAGTGCGAAAAAATGACGGAAATCGTTCGAAGTCTCGGAGTTAATCAGCGTCACCTGGTTGAAAAATGTGCCGTTGGTTCACAGGATGAAGTCCGCCCTTGGGTTGGTCTATAGACTCCGGCTCGTGACCTCCTCCGTAATTTCCGCGAGGAACTGGTCGAGCGGTTTGGTGCCGAGGTCGTCCTTGTCGCGGTGGCGGATCGAGACGGTGCCATCCTCGGCCTCGCGTTGGCCGATGACGAGCATGTAGGGGACGCGGTCGAGGCGGGCGTTGCGGATTTTCGCGCCGATCTTGTCGCTGGTGCGGTCCACGGTGAGGCGGATGCCGGCGTCGGCGAGTTTGGCGGCGGCGGCTTCGGCGTGTTCGAGGGTTTTCTCGGAGATCGGGAGGATGCGGACCTGTTCCGGGGCGAGCCAGGTGGGGAACTTTCCTTCGAAGTGTTCGATGAGCAGGCCGGTGAAACGTTCCATCGAGCCGAACGGTGCGCGGTGGATCATCACCGGAATGTGAGGCTGGTTGTCGGCACCGACGTAGCTCAGGTTGAATCTAACCGGAAGGTTGTAGTCGACCTGGACCGTTCCAAGCTGCCAGTCGCGGCCGATCACATCCTTGACCACGAAGTCGATTTTCGGGCCGTAGAACGCGGCCTCGCCGATTTCCTCGGTGTAATCGACGCCGAGCGTTTGCACCGCCTCGCGCAGCGCGGCCTCCGCCTTGTCCCAGTTTTCGGGCGAGCCGACGTATTTGTCGCTGTCGGGATCGCGCAGCGAGAGGCGGACGCGGTATTCGTGCATGCCCAGGGTGGAGAGGACTTTTTTCACCAGGTCGAGGCAGCCGGAAACCTCGTGGCCGACTTGTTCGGGTGTGCAGAAAAGATGGGCGTCGTCCTGGGTGAAGCCGCGGACGCGGGTCATGCCGCCGAGTTCGCCGGATTGTTCCCAGCGGTAAACGGTGCCGAATTCCGCGAGCCTGACGGGAAGATCGCGGTAGGAATGATGGTCGCTCGCGAAGATCTTGATGTGGTGCGGGCAGTTCATCGGCTTCAGCAGATATCCTTCGTAGGTACCCTCCGAGAGGCCGTTGATCAGGGTCGCGCAAGTTGCATCCTCGTCGGCGAGTTTTTCCAACACGTCGCGTTCGGCGATGGCCGGGTACTGGCTTTCCTGATAGTAGGGGAAGTGGCCGGAGGTGCGGTAGAGGTCGAGCTTGCCGATGTGCGGGGTGAAAACCTGCGAGTATCCCTGCCGGTCGAGTTCCTCGGTGATGAACTCCTGCAGCGCGCGCCGGACGAGCGCGCCTTTCGGCTTCCAGAGAATGAGCCCCTGGCCGACCATTTCGTCGATGTGGAACAATCCGAGTTCGCGGCCGAGGCGGCGGTGGTCGCGTTTTCTGGCTTCCTCGAGCCGGGTGAGGTGTTCCTCCAACAGCTCCTTGCTATCGAAGGCGGTGCCATAGAGCCGCTGGAGCTGGCCCTTGGATTCATCACCCATGTAGAATGATGAAGAGACCGACATCAGTTTCACGTTTTTGCACTTCGAGGTGTAACCGACGTGGGGGCCGGCGCAGAGGTCGATGAACTCGCCGTTTTGGAAGCACGAGATTTCCTCGCCATCCGGGATTTTGTCGATGAGGTCGAGTTTGAAGCGGGACGGGTTGCCGGGGCGTTCGGTGAGTCCGCCGAGCCTGCCGGACTCGGCCATGGCCCTGGCTTCGTCGCGCGAGATCACCTTGCGTTCGAACTTCTGGTTTTCCTTGGCGATTTTTTTCATCTCCGCCTCGATTTTCTCGAAATCATCCGGGGTCAGGCGGTGGGCCATGTCGAAGTCGTAGTAAAACCCGTTCTCGATTGGCGGGCCGTAGGCGAACTGGGCGTCGGGCCAGATGCGCAGGATGGCGGTGGCCATGACGTGGGCGCAGGAGTGGCGGAGGCGCTCCAGGTCGGTCATTTGCTGGCGTTCGTCGAGGGTCTTGCGTTCGTTCATGGCGGGCACAGGGAAACCCCGGGGGAGCGGATTATTCAAGGGGCAAATCGCGATCCGGCATATCCGCCCTTGCGGTATGGGGCCGGCCCGTCTTGAATCCCGCCGCGCCGGCATGTATCTGCTGAAAAAAGTCATCCAATTGCGGGAGAACTCCCACCCGGATCATGAGAAGCCGTTTCTCGAGCACCTCGAGGACTTGCGTATCATGGTCACGCGGATCGTGCTCACGCTGGTGATCTCGATGGTCGTGTGTTTCACCTTCCACAAAGAGTTAATGGCGGTGTTGCGGCGGCCGGTCGAGCAGGTGTGGATCACCCAGTTGGAGCAAAAGCTGCCGACCAAGCCCGAACAGGCGGCGCGGGCGGTCGATGTGGAGACTTGGGAAAAGGCGAAATCACTTGAGCATGCGGCGGCTGGTTTGGACGAGGCCGAGCGGGAGGTTTTTTATCGTGCCCAAGGAAACGATGATTTGGTGTTTCACGCGCGTTCGGTAAGCCTTTTGCGGGCGGCCCTGGCGGTGCCGGAGGAGAAGCAGCAGGAATTTATCAAGTCCCTGGACATTCCTGAGGATTTGAGAAAACAGGTTGGGTTTCTGGTCGGGAGCGCGCCGAGCCCGGAGTCCGAGGGGAGGGGCAATCTCCGCCTGATGTCGGCGCTCAAGCCCACGGAGACCTTCATGTTGTCCATGAAGCTGTCGTTTTTCGCGGGCATCATCCTGGCGTTTCCATTGTTGCTGATGTTCGTGTTGCAGTTCGTGCTGCCCGGCTTGCACGCGCACGAACGGCGGGTGATCTGGCCGGCGCTGGCGGTCGGATTCGGGTTGTTCTTGTGCGGGGTGTTTTTCGCGTATTTCCAGGTTCTGCCACGGGCCTTGACGTTTTTCGATCAATGGAGCCGCAATCTCGGGGTTTCCAACGACTGGCGGATTGGCGAATACATCACGTTCGCCACGCAGTTCACGCTGCTGTTCGGTTTGTCGTTCGAGCTTCCGGTGGTGGTGATGGTTTTCGTCAAGCTCGGGCTGTTGAGTTACGCCACGATGGCGGGCACTCGCGGTTATGCGGTGCTGGCGATTTTTGTCACTGCTGCGGTGCTGACCCCCACGCCGGATGCCTTCACGCTCATGCTGATGGCGCTGCCGATGATCATTCTCTACGAAATATGCATCTGGCTGGCATGGTTTGATAACCGGAAAAACAAGGTGGCCGAGGAACAGGAAGCGCGTGAAAGGGAGGAACGCCACGCAGCCCTGGCCAGCGCACAAGCAGAACGGGAGGAACAGGAAAACCGCGAGCGCGATGAACGCCTGTTGATGGGGCCGTATTACGAGGGTGGTGCGGATGATTCATCTGCTGGAGAAAGGGCGGATGGAGAGCCAGGTGAGGGGAATCCCGGCGGCCCTTCGAAAATCGAGGATTTCCCAACCGATCCCTATCAGGAAAACATCACCTACCCGGACCTACGGGAGACCGACGGTGGCGACGACGGATGGACGGGTGAGGCTCCCGATCTTGAAATCCCCAAGGATCTGGACCCGGCCGATGATGTGGATGCGGATCGGTCGGCTGCCGATGACGCGGTCCATCCGGTCGCGGAAACGGACATGCCAAATGTCACACCGGATCTTCCCTGGCTGGATCAAGCTGGCGGGGATTCATCGAAAAACAAGGACTCCTGACCCTGATATGAACCGGTCCCGGAAACACAGGCAGACCCCGGCTTTGGCACCTCCATCCGCAAGGTCGCCGTTCGCTGGTTGCGCGATCATGATCGCTGCTCTGTTAGTGATGGTGTTCCTGATCGCGTTTTCGACGATGACCCTGTTCCGGCAGTTCAACGAGATAGTCAAATTCACCGCCACGGAGCAGGCCGTCATCGAAGTCGCATTGCTGGAAAACCAGGAGGCTGCCGTCAATGGACTGGTCGAACGTGTGGAGACATTCCGTCAACAGCTTGCGGGAGACACCGAAACCACCCTGGCCTTCACAGTGGATGAGTTGAATCTGGCGATCGCCGCATACGAACCGCTCAAGGATCTGCGCGGCACATTCCGGGTTCTTGAGATCGGTCAGGACTCGCTGCGCATCGCCATTTCCTTCCGGCTCAACGGCAAACCCCGCTGGGCGCGCAAGGGCGAGTCCGGCTGGATCGCGTCGGACCCGCGTTTCCTTAATGCCACGATGGTGGCCAAACCGGCATTGTTGAAAGGCGAGGTTGTTCTACGCATCGATGCCCTCGAAGTGCCCGGCGCCAAGGTCCCCCGCGAATTCATCGAGCAGATGTCGCCATACCGGATCAGCGAGCGCTATGTGGCCGACCCGCTCATTGGCCCGGCCATGGCCAGGCTCACCCGCGTGTCGCTCGCCGATGGCAAACTGGTATTTGGCCGCGTGCCATCGGAAAAACCCGCGGATCAGATCAGCGACGACGAGGTGGACTCCGCCGGCAGCCGTTTTTTCACGATTCTCGGGATCGCCGCTTGCTTGTTTCTCGTGTTTGCCGGTGTGGTGGTGTTCATGGGCCTGCGGGCCAAAGCCACTCGTGGGTAATCCCGACTCACTATTTTTGCACGAATCCCACGTTTCCCATCGTTTTTAACAAGTTCCATGAAAATTCAGACACTGCCCGCCTTGTTCCTCGCCATTGCGCTGGCGCCGCTTGGTGCTTCCGCCGCCGAGCCGGCCACCGCCGCTCCTGCCAATCCACCGGTTTCTGCCGAGCCTCCGAAGACTCCCGCCGATCCCGAGGATGAGGCAAAGCGCAAGGAACAGGAAAAACTCGCCCTTCAGAACAAGCTGGAAGCCGAACGGCTGACGATGGAAACCAACGCGATGCGCGCTGAAATCACGCGCCTCAAGATGGAGCGCGAGTTGATGACGGAAAAGCAGGCGTTCGCCGATGCCAAACGCCAGGCCGCTCTGAAGGATGAGTTGGCCAAACTTCAGGAGGAAAAGGAAAAAATCCTCCACGAAGGGGAGCTCTCGAAAGCACGTGCCGAGAAGCTCGCCAATGATCTCAAGGCGATGCAAACCGAGGCGTCGTTGGAAATCACCCGCTTGCAAAACGAGATCGCCAACATCGAAACCAGCGAGAAACGTGGCGATTACGCCGATGCCAAGCCGGTCTATCTGAAAAATCCGCTGCGTGAGGATGGCACGGTCGTGATTTCCGACCGGCGCATCCCGCTCAATGGCGTGATCACTGCCGATACCGCCGATTTCATCACCGAGCGCATCCAGTTCTGGAACAACAAGGATCGCGAGCTTCCGATCTTCATCGTGATCGACGCCAGCCCGGGCGGCTCGGTGATGGCCGGATACCGGATCCTCAAGGCGATGGAGTCGAGCGACGCTCCCGTCCACGTGGTGGTCAAATCGTTCGCCGCATCGATGGCCGCCGGCATCACGACACTGGCCAAGGAATCCTATGCCTATCCGAACGCCGTGATCCTCCACCACCAGATCAGCTCGATGATGTTTGGCCAGCTCAACCTGACCCAGCAGCGCGAGTTCCATGAGGAAAGCCAGCGCTGGTGGAAGCGCCTCGGCACACCGATCGCCGCCAAGATGGGCATCACTCCGGAAGAGTTCATCAAGAAAATGTATGAGCGCACGACCAGCGGCGATTGGTCGGAATTCGCCGAGGACGCCCAGAAACTGAAGTGGGTGAACCATATCGTCCAAGGGATTGATGAAACATCCTTCGTGAAGGACCCCGATGCCAACAAACCCGCGGCCACTCCCGCCGGTCCGCCCGCCCCACGCCCGAATTCCCTGGTCGAGGAGATCGATGCCAACGGCAAGCCCTTCGCCTGGCTGCCCCGTCTCGACCCCAAGGACGTCTATTTCCTCTACAATCCGGACGGTTATTACCGGATGCGCTGACCCAGTGGAAACGCCATCCGCCGGCTAATGAGCGGCGGGCTGTGCGGGATTTGCTATTCTGATGCCATATCATGCACTTTGTGGACCTTCGGGTCTTAAAAGTGTTGGGTGCACTCGTGAATGCTTCAACCAAACCCTGCATGGGCACCCTCGATGCGAATGAAGCCGTGGCTTCGGTCGCCTACCGGATGAACGAATTTTTCGCCATTTATCCGATCACGCCGTCCTCGCCGATGGCTGAGTTCGCGGATGAATGGTCGGCCGCTGGCAAACAGAACCTCTGGGGAGCGGTCCCGAGCGTGGTCGAGATGCAATCGGAAGGCGGTGCTGCCGGAGCCCTGCACGGCGCGTTGCAAGCCGGTTCGCTGAGTGCCTCGTTCACCTGTTCCCAGGGGTTGCTGCTGATGATCCCGAACATGTATAAGATCGCGGGCGAACTCACACCTTTCTGCCTGCATGTCACCGCCCGCGCCCTGGCCACCCACGCGCTGAGTATCTTCGGCGACCACTCGGACGTGATGGCCTGCCGCCAAACCGGTTTTGCCATGCTCTGTGGCGGCTCTGTCCAGGAAGCGCAGGACACGGCGGTGATCTCACAAATGGTGACCCTGCGTTCGCGAATCCCTTTCCTCCACTTCTTCGATGGCTTCCGCACGTCGCATGAGGTTTCCAAGATCTCGTTGCTCAGTGACGACGATCTCCGCTCGTTGATCGATGAAACCGGCATTGCGGCGCACCGCGACCGCGCGCTCACGCCGGACCGCCCGAAAATCCGCGGCACCGCCCAAAATCCCGACGCGTTCTTCCAGGCGCGCGAGGCATCCAATCCCTACTACGCCGCACTCCCGGGACTCGTCAAGGAAGCGATGGCCGCGTTTGCCGCCCGCACCGGCAGATCCTATCAGCCATTCGATTATGAAGGCGCTGCCGATGCCGAGCACGTCGTCGTCATCATGGGCTCCGGCGGAGAAGCGGTCGCCGAAACCGTCGGCTGGCTCAACGAACACGGCGGCAAAACCGGGGTGGTCAAGGTCCGTCTCTACCGTCCGTTTTCCGTTGAGGACTTCGTCGCCACGCTGCCGAAGTCGGTCAAATCGATCGCCGTGCTCGACCGCTCGAAAGAGCCCGGTGCGCTCGGAGAACCGCTTTATCTCGATGTGGTTGCGGCACTCCGCCAGGCGGAAACCGCAGGCCTCATGGCCGATGCCCAATCGATCCGCGTGATCGGTGGCCGCTACGGTCTCGGCTCGAAGGAGTTCACCCCGGCCATGGTCAAGGCGGTCTTCGACGAACTCGGCAAGCCGAACCCCAGACGCGTGTTCACGCTGGGTATCAACGATGATGTCACCGGCCTTTCGCTCGAATACGATCCTGACTTCGAGGTGATCGCGCCGGGCATGAAGCAGGCGGTCTTCTTCGGTCTAGGCTCGGACGGAACCGTGGGGGCCAACAAGAACAGCATCAAGATCATCGGTGAGGGCACGGACAACTATGCGCAGGGCTACTTCGTCTATGACTCGAAGAAAGCCGGGGCAATGACGGTTTCCCACCTGCGCTTCGGCCCGTCGCCGATCCGCTCGACCTATCTGATCCGCCAGGCGGAGTTCGTGGCCTGCCACCGCTTCGACCTGCTCAACCAGGTCAGCGTGCTCGACTATGTGAAACCCGGCGGGATTTTCCTCCTCAACTCTCCCGGCCATCCCAACGAGGTCTGGGGCCGCCTGCCGCGGGAACTCCAGGAGCAGATCATCCTCAAGAACCTCTCGCTCTACGCCATCGACGCCAGCACGGTCGCCCGCAACGTCGGCATGGCCGGCCGCATCAACACGATCATGCAGACGTGTTATTTCGCGATCTCCGGGGTGCTGCCGAAGGACGAGGCGATTGCCGCGATCAAATACGCCATCAAGAAAACCTATGGCAAACGCGGTGACGCGGTGGTGCAGAAAAACTACGAGGCCGTGGACAGCACGCTCGCCAACCTGGTGCAGATCCAATACCCGGACGCGCCGACATCGACGATCCGCCTGAACCCGCTGGTCCCGGAAAACGCCCCGGACTTTGTCCAGCGGATCACCGCGATGATGCTCGGTGGCAAGGGCGACCTGCTCCCTGTCAGCGCCTTCCCCGTGGATGGCGCCTGGCCGACCGGCACCACCCAGTGGGAAAAACGCAACATCGCCGAGGAAATCCCGGTCTGGGAAACGGACATCTGCATCCAGTGCAACAAGTGCGCGATTGTCTGCCCGCACGCCGCGATCCGGCCCAAGGTCTATCAGCCGGAGCTGCTGGCCGGTGCGCCTGCGACCTTCAAGTCCACCGAGTTCAAGGCCCGCGATTACCCGGGCATGCTCTACTCGCTGCAAGTCGCCGCGGAAGACTGCACCGGCTGCCAGCTCTGCGTCCAGGTCTGCCCGGCCAAGGACAAGAGCAACCCGAGCCGCAAGGCGCTCAACATGGTGCCGCAAATCCCGCTGCGCGACGCGGAACGCGAAAACTTCGCCTTCTTCCTCAATCTGCCCGATCCGGACCGCGCGATGCTGCGCGATGACGTGAAGACGACGCAGTTCATGAAGCCGCTCTTCGAGTTCTCCGGTGCCTGTGCCGGATGCGGGGAAACCCCCTACATCAAACTGCTCACCCAGTTGTTCGGAGACCGCCTGTTGATCGCCAACGCCACCGGTTGTTCATCGATTTACGGCGGCAACCTGCCGACCACTCCCTATACGACGGACGGCTGCGGCCGGGGTCCGGCATGGGCAAACTCGCTGTTCGAGGATAACGCGGAATTCGGCCTCGGTTTCCGTGCCAGCCTCGACCAGTCGAAGGTCTTCGCGGAAGTCCTCCTTCGCGGTCAGGCCGGAGTGTTAGGTGATGACCTGGTCTCCGCCATCCTCAACGCCGATCAAACGGACGAGGCCGGCATCAACGCCCAGCGCGAACGCGTCACCGCCCTGCGCGCCGCCCTCGCCGGACAAAACACCTCGCAAGCCCGCGCCTTGACCCAGATCGCCGATTACCTTGTGGACAAGAGCGTGTGGATCGTCGGTGGCGACGGCTGGGCCTACGACATCGGTTTCGGCGGCCTCGACCACGTCATCGCCTCCGGCCGCAACGTCAACATCCTGGTGCTCGACACCGAGGTTTACTCGAACACCGGCGGCCAGCAATCGAAGTCCACGCCGCTCGGTGCGGTTGCGAAGTTCAGCATGGCCGGCAAGGCGTTGCCGAAAAAGGATCTCGGCCTGATTGCCACGACCTATGGCTCGGTTTACGTTGCCCGTATTTCGATGGGGGCGAAGGACGGCCATGCGGTCACGGTGATGCGCGAGGCGGAAAGCTATCCCGGCCCGTCGCTGATCATTGCCTACAGCCACTGCGTCGCCCATGGCTACAGCCTGGCACAGGGACTGGAACAACAGAAACGTGCCGTCGCCTGCGGCTACTGGCCGTTGTTCCGCTTTGATCCGCGCCGCACTGAAAAGGGTGAAAACCCGATGAAACTCGACTCACCCGCACCCAAGGGCACGCTTCGTGACTTCACTGCCAATGAAACCCGCTTCCAGATGCTCGAACGGATCAACCCGGAACGTTCGGCCATGCTTCAGGAAATGGCCGCGGCATCGGTCAGGGAACGGTACCTGCACTATCAGCAAATGGCGGCCGGCAAGGAACCGGAAGCCAAACCCGCCGAGTGATTTGCAAGGATTGCCATCAGTCACCCAAATTCCAACATTCCCGCATTCACCCTTATGAACCTTCAAACCACCTACCTCGGCCTGAAATTGAAAAACCCTGTGATGCCGGGGGCATCGCCGCTTGTGGACCAGCTCGACAACGTCCGCCGCCTTGAGGACGCGGGTGCCGCCGCCATCGTGATGCATTCGCTCTTCGAGGAGCAGATCACCAATGACCAGCTCGCCGAGTTCGCCCACACCGAGCATCCTGCGGAGTCGTTCCCGGAAGCCACGTCGTATTTCCCCAACATGGAGGATTACGCACTCGGGCCGGACCGTTACCTCACCCAGATCGCGAAGATCAAGGAGATGTGCGAAATCCCGGTGATCGGTTCGCTCAACGGGGTCAGCCTCGGCGGTTGGACCGGCCATGCCCGACTGATCGAACAGGCCGGTGCCGACGCGTTGGAGCTGAACGTCTATTACATTGCCACCGATCCGGATGAATCGGGTCTCGCGGTGGAGGCGCGTACGCTTGACATCCTGCAGGCGGTCAAGGAGGCGGTCACCATCCCGGTGGCGGTGAAGCTCTCGCCGTTTTTCTCGTCTCCCGGACATTTCGCGAAGCAGCTCGATGCGATGGGTGCCGCGGGTGTGATCCTGTTCAACCGGTTCTATCAGCCTGACATCGACATCGAGGAACTCGAAGCCACCCACCGGCTCGACCTTTCCAACTCGACCGAGCTCCGTCTGCGCCTGCGCTGGGCGGCCATACTCCACGGCCACCTCAAGGCGGACATCGCCATCAGCGGCGGCATCCACACGGTGGAGGACATCGTCAAGGCGATCATGTGCGGCGGCAACACGGTACAGGTCGTTTCCAGCCTGCTCAAATACGGCCCCTCGCACATCGGTGGCCTGATCAACGGCCTGCGCCACTGGCTTGAAGACCACGAATACGATTCCGTCGATCAGATGCGCGGCAGCATGAGCCTCCGGCACTGCCCGGATCCAACCGTGTTCGAGCGGGCCAACTACCTGAAAGTCCTGCAATTGTGGAAAGTGTGACAGGGATGTCGTGAGCGGTTTTTCCCACACCACCGGATATGCGATCGAGGCGCTCGCCAGCCTGGCGAGACGCTCGCCGGATTCGATGCTCGTCAGGGAAATCGCCGGAATCACGGAACTTCCCGCGCCGTATCTCTCGAAGATCTTCCAACGCCTGGCAGACGCCGGGATCGTCGATTCCAAGCGTGGTTACAAGGGCGGAGTGCGCCTCGCCCTTCCGCCTTCGGAGATCACCCTGCTCCAGATCAACGCCGCCGTCGAAGGTAGCAGGGTGGGGGAGACGGCGGAAGATTCTCCTCGACCCCACACGTTTTGGCAGGCATTTCATCGTTCGTATCAGGAAAAACTCGGCGCGATGACCCTTGCGGATGTCCTCGAATACGAACTCCATACCCAGTCCGACTGAGCCATGAACCACCCGTATCTACCCATCCTCGTGTTTTTCGGTGTTGCCCTCGCGGTGCCCATCTCCGCGCTGGTGCTGGCAAGGGTCTGGATGACGTTTTTCACGCCGATCAAAAGTGGTGAGGACAAGAACGCGCTCTACGAATGCGGTGTCAACCCGCTCGCCGACCGCCAGACGCGGTTCCATTCGCGTTACTATCTTTTCGGCCTGTTGTTTTTGCTCTTTGATGTGGAAACGATCTTCCTGCTGCCCTTTGCGGTGGCGTTTCTCGATCTCTCCGTCGGCTCGTTCCTGGTTGCCATGCTGTTTCTGCTGTTGCTCGCCGAGGGTCTGCTCTGGGCATGGACCAAGGGCCTGCTGCAATGGCATTCCGGCTCCGCAAGGCCGGTGGCAGGTGTTTCGGTAGTCCGTTAGTCCGAAACTCCAGATGGAATCCGGACTTCCATCCCCGCCGCGGATGGCCTATTCGTTGTGCAGATGAAATCCATGCTCATGAGCCTCACGATAGCGGTGTCAATCTTTGCTGGCGAAGTCCCGAAAGTCGTGAGAACCACATCCCCGGACGGGGTATTTCAGGTGCGTGTTGTGAAGATGGCTGACGCGAATAGGAGGCGGCTAGAGATCATACGGAAGGACGGAAATACACTTTATATATCTCCACCTCAAATCGACGGAACTGACATTCTCGATTTTTACGAAGACCGCCTTCGCTGGAGCCCGGATTCCCGGATTCTCGCGATTTCAGCCGGATATCCGAAGCTGTTTCGCACCTGCCTTTTCGCTTGGGACGGAAAGTCCTTTCACCAGATTGCCATGCCTGAGATTGCTGAGGGAGAGGATAATCCCTGGATTTATCCGACGGAATGGAGAGACAATCACATTCTGCATTTGCAGATCAGCGGGCCGCACGCAGGCAGAGCCAGTGATAACGGCTATGAAGGGACGGCTGTCGTCCAAGTTGATCTCCAGACGATGACATCGAAGAAGCTTTCTGAGAAAGTGAGTCCCGTGGACCAAAAGAATAGAAGAGCCGGATCGGGTCTCCGCGACTGACTCCGCAAGCCAGCTGAGGGTCCCACACGACCGTGCGCATTGGGCCATACCCAGCGGTTCCGCTCGGACGCGGAACAAGCAGAAACCTGTTCCTGAATGTCCACATGCTTCCCATCGCAGCGGCTTTCGCCTTCACCTCGCCGTCTCGCGCCATCGGCGGATTGGCTGTCCGCCACGTGGTTAAGGCCGCTCCCATGCAGTTCAGCCCTTCGCTGGGTGAATGCCATGGATGCGGTAGCAGCTCGGATAATCCTGCGAAGACTGACCACATGGCCGCAGACAATTCTCCGCTAGCGGGAATATCTGGGTTGCGCATGAGAATGCCTCTGAATCGTCTCCTGGTGAACAGGCTACGATCAAGTGCCGGGCAGGTTGAGCTTGGCGAGTTCCGCATCGATCATGCGGTCGCATTCCTTGATTTGTTCGACCCGGCGGGAGCGGGCGGCTTCGGCGAGTTGTTCGAGGGTATCGATGTCGTAGAGATAGACTTCCTCGATTTCGCCGACGGCGGCTTCGACATCGCGCGGGACGGCGATATCGATGAAAAACAGGGGGCGGTATTTCCGGGCGCGGCGGACCTTTTCCACGTCCTCGCGGCGGATGATGGCGTGGGGTGATCCGGTGGAGGAAATGACGACATCGACGCGTTCGAGCACCTTCTGCCAGGCGTCGAAGCGGACGGCGCTGCCACCCATTTCTCCGGCGAGCTCGCAGGCGCGCTCGTAGGAGCGGTTGGCGACAAAGATCGAGCGTGCGCCGCGGGAAACCAGGCTCTGGGCGGTGATCCGGCTCATTTCCCCGGCGCCGAGGATCATGACTTCGCTGTCCTTGAGGTGGCCGAAGATTTTTTCCGCGAGATCCACGGCGACGTTGCCGACGGAGGTCGAGCCTTCCTGGATCGAGGTGTCGGTGCGGACTTTCTTGCCGATGCCGAAGGCGCGTTGGAACAAGCGGTTGAGCACGCCGGCGGTGGTTCCGGCTTCGAGTGCGGCCTGGTACGATTGCTTCACCTGACCGAAGATTTCGGTTTCCCCGAGCATCATCGAGTCCAGCCCGCTGACGACGCGGCAGAGGTGGCGGGCGGCGTCGGATTTTTCAATGCGGTAGAAATGGGCGGCGGCGTTGCATTCGGCGGAGGTTTTCTCCTCCAGATAAGACTCCAGCAGTTTGAAGGCTTCTGCCGCATTGGTGGCGGCGATGTAGAACTCGGTGCGGTTGCAGGTGGAGATGACGACGCCTTCGGCGACGCAGTCGAGCGACAGCAGCTCGCGTGCGGCCTCGCCGAGTTTCGCGGTGCCGACGGCGAAGCGTTCGCGCACTTCTACGGGCGCGGTCTTGTGATTGAGGCCGAGGCAGAGAAGTTCCATCAGATAAAAGCGAAAACTCCGAGGGAAAGGATGAACCACAGGACTGCGGCAAGCGAGAGCCTGCGTCCGGTGAGTCCGCGCAGGGATTTGACCAGCAGCAGGGTGGTGTATGCGGTCCACACGCAGACAGCGGCTAACAAGTGACCGAGGGCGGCACCTTCGTGGGGCATCACGAATCCGGCAATGACACCGATGGTGAGCAGCCCGCCACCGAGCCACAGCAGTCGTTCAAGCGAGACCAGCAGTTCGCGGACTGGCGGCAGGTTGCGGAACAGGCCGCTTTTCAGGTGCTGCTCCTTCAGTTGCCGGTCAAGCACCAGGAACATCACGCCTGCGACGGCCGCCAGACCGAGGGCACCGTAGGCCAGGACCGAGGTGGCGGAATGCACCTCGTGCCACGGATTTCCGCCCGGGATTTTATCCGGTTCCGCCGAGAGCACACCGGGGATCAAGGCTGCCGATTGAAACAGCGCGACCAGGGGAGCGGTGAACACGCCGAGCAGCGAGATCCGGTATGCCGGGCCGATGAGCAGGTAGAACAAGGTGAGCGACCATGCGAGGAAGGTGAGGATTTCCCCGCGGTCGCCGAGCGGGCAGGCTTCGCGTTGCTGGCCGCGCAGCGAGAGGAAGGCGACCTGGCAGACCAGCACGGCGACCATCCATGCGACGGTCCACCGGCTCTTGCGACCGCGATGGACCGAGATCATTCCCCAGACACCGCCGATCGCGGCGAGCAGGGTGGATAAAATGAGAAGCCATCGGTCCATGGGCTATCCTTGGTTTGTCAGGCGGGTTTGTGCAAGGGTGGAAAATCCTCCCTAGGCCTCGGGTGCATACTGACGCAGCAGGCCGGCGGCCTTGTCCGGTGCGACTCCTTCGTGGAAGTCGTCGTTCACCATGCAGACCGGGGCGGTGCCACAGGAGGCGAGGCACTCGGCGAACTCGACCGAGAAATTGCCGCAGGGCGAGACCGCGATCGGGTGGTGATGGGAGTCCATGGACGCGCGGTCGATGCCGGTGAGCTCGCACAGGCGGTCCATGAGTTCATAAGAGCCGCCCATGGCGCAGGAAAGCGTGCGGCAGACGCGGATGTGGTATTTTCCCGGGGCGGATTGGCGGAAACCCGGGTAGAAAGTAACGACTTCGAGCACCTTGATCGGCTCCAGCCCGAGTTTTGCGGCCACCCAATCGATCGCATGGGCCGAGATGTAACCGAACCGTTGCTGGACGATATGGAGCAGCGGCAGGGTGGCCGAGCGCTTGCTGGCGGGGTAGTGCGAGATGCGTTCGTCGGCTTCCGATTCAAGTTCCGGGGTCACCGCAAACGGCTCGAAGAACCGGGTGCCAGGGGTTTCATGCGAAGCGACGGCTTCTTCGAGCGGCGAGGATGACATGGTTATTTGACCAGTTTTTCGAGTGCTGCCAGGTCGCGGTGATTGCCAAGGTTCTTTCCTTCAAGGTCGCAGACGATCACGGAAGGAATGCCGGTGACACCGTGTTGGAATTCCTGCCTGAATTTTTTGACATCCTTCATTTTGAGTTGGGGCCATGGCATTTTCTTCTGCACCGCATAGTTCTCCATGGCGGCCTCGTTGCTGTCGCTGGTGATCAGGACAATCTCGAAATTGTCACTTTTGTTCTTCTCATAGAAGTCAACCAGAGAGGGAGTGAATTGCTGGCAGGGTCCGCACCATGAGGCGGTGTAGTAAAACACGTAGTATTTTTTCGGGCGGGATTTGAGCGTGTGCTTCTTGAGCGACTTGCCATCAAGGATGACCAGATTGCCATCGAGCACCTTGTCGAAAACGCTGGGTTTGCCTTCCACCACCGGGGCAGGAGGCTCCCAGGCTGCAAGCAGGGCTGCGTCGTCCTCGGTGAGGTCGGCTGCCTTGATCGTAACGCTGCGGCCGTTGCGCATCTTGAAGTTGCCGACTTCCTCTCCTTTTTCACCGGTCACTTCGATCAGTTTCAGATCGGCGGAGCGGCCGTCCTTGTTCGTCCATTTCCGGAAATCGGATTGCGCGGATAGGGAGAGGCTGGTGCACAGCAGGGTGAGAAATAACAGTCTCATGGTGGTGGTTGGTTTTTTGATGGCTCGGGAGAGGAATACGTCAGCGATCGCATTCTCCCATCACAAAATCAAGAGAGCCGAGGATGGCGGGGATGTCGGAAACCATGTGGCCTGGCAGGAGATGCGAGACGATTGAGAGGTTGCAGAACGAGGGGCTGCGGATTTTCAGGCGGTGTGGGACGCCGCCGCCCTTCGAATGAATGTAAAATCCGAGTTCGCCCTTCGGGTTTTCCGCAGCGAAATACACCTCACCGGCCGGGGCGTCGATACCTTGGGTGGCGACGATGAAGTGGTGGATCAATTCCTCCATCGACATCATCACGCGCTCCTTGGCCGGGAGCATGCTTTTCGAGTCCGCCAGGTTGACCGGGCCGGCGGGCATCGAGTCGAGGACCTGGCGGCAGATGCGGATCGACTGGCGGAGTTCCTCCATGCGGACCTGATAGCGGGCGTAGCAATCGCCTTCTTCGGCGACGGGCACATCGAACTGGTAGTTTTCGTAGCCGAGGTAGGGGTTGTCCTTGCGGAGGTCGCGCGGGACGCCGGAGGCGCGCAGGTTCGGGCCGGTCATGCCCCAGGCAATGGCGGATTCGCGGGTGATCACGCCGATATCGACCATGCGGTCGAGGAAGATTTTATTCTTATCGAGGAGTTTCGAGACCTCGCCGATGGTGATTTCGCACTCGTTGAGGAACTGGCGGACGGCGGTTTCGAAGCCGGGGGGCATGTCGCGGAGTTGGCCGCCGACGCGGGTGTAGGAGGTGGTGAAACGCGCACCGGTGAGTTGTTCGCAGAGGTTGTAGATTTTCTCGCGCTCGGTGAATGTGTAGAGGAAGACCGTCATGGCTCCGACATCCATGGCGCAGACGCCGACGCCGAGCATGTGGGATGAGATGCGTGCGAGTTCGCAGCAAAGCACACGGAGTGCCTGGCCGCGCGGCGGCAGTGTCCAGCCCATCAGTTTTTCCACCGCGCAGGCGTAGGCGACGTTGTTGGCAAGCGGGGCGAGGTAATCGAGGCGGTCCGTGTAGGGAACGAACTGGTTGTAATGCATGTTTTCCGCGATTTTCTCGTCGCCGCGGTGGAGGAAGCCGACATCGGGATCGGCCTTGGCGATGATTTCGCCATCGAGTTCGAGGATCAGGCGGAGCACGCCGTGGGTGGCCGGGTGGGAGGGGCCCATATTGAGCACCATGCGCTCGCCGACGAGGTCGTCAGTCTCCGCGTGGTAGTTTTCCGCGGCTTGAGCGGCGCGGCCGATGCTGTCGGGGGCTTCGATTTCAGTGGTGGGATTGCTCATGCCGGTGCCACGGAAATAAGGACTCAAACATGCTCCGATCGCAAGGGGTTTGTGAAAATTGTGGATGGGGGATCGCATGATGTTGGATCTACCGCAAAGCCGCAGAGGTCGCAAAAGGGGGAGCAAAGGAAAGATCTTGGATCTTGGATGGTGGATTGGAGATTGGGGGAGAGTGGGCTACGATCTTCCATCTGCGATCCACGGTCTTCCTCAGAATGACGCTGATTGGTGGATTTCACGCTGGAAATCCTGTTGAGCCCTGCTTTTCTTGGCACATGCAGTCATATCTGATCATGACGGTTTTGGGCACCGATCGTCCAGGGTTGGTGAATTTGCTGGCCGAGGCGGTGGCAAGGCATGGGGGTAACTGGTTGGAAAGCCGGATGGCGCGTTTGGCAGGGCAATTTGCCGGGGTGATTCGGATCGAGTGCCCGACCTCTGCGGCGGATGCGTTGCTGCTGGAGCTGCGGATGCCGGTGAGCGCGGGTGAGCCGGGGCTTACGGTGACGGCGGTCAGGGAGTGTGTCCAAGTGGCTGCCGCACGGCGGACCTTGGAAGTGGATGTGTTGGGAGCGGATCGACCCGGCATTGTGCGCGAGCTTTCTGCGGCGATCGCACGTGCGGATGGCAATATTGAGGAGCTTGTAACCGGTTTGGAAAGCGCGCCGATGAGCGGGCATCCAATGTTCCGGGCGCACGGGGTGGTTTCGATCCCTGAAAATGCGGACCAGGCGGTATTGATTGCCGCCATTGAGAGTCTGGGAGGCGATCTGACGGTGGATGTGACAGCGTGAGAGCCAGGGGCGCTCAGAACGGCCAGATCCAGGGGATCAGCAGGCAGGATGTGATCCAGCAGAGCAGGTTCATCGGGATGCCCACGCGCAGGAAGTCGGTAAAGCGGTAGCCCCCCGGGCCGTAGACCATCATGTGGGTCTGGTATCCCATCGGCATGGCGAAGGCGCAGGATGCGGCAAGCGTGACGCCGATGATGAAGGGACGGGTGCTGACGTCCAGCTCGTTAGCCAGCGAGACGGCGATGGGAATCATCATCACGGCGGTGGCGTTGTTGGAGAGGACCTCGGTCAGGCAGAGGGTGAGGAGGAAAATCAGCCACAGCATGACCACGGCCATGTATTCCCTGGGAATGAGGTTTTCCGCCACTTCCACCATGCTGCGTGACAACCACAACGCGGTGCCGGTGTTTTGCATGGCCATGCCGAGTCCTAACAATCCGTAAAGCATCAGCAGCACCTGCCAGTCGATGCTGGCATAGGCTTCGCGCGGGGTCATGACCTTCAGCCACAGCAGGGCGAGCGCTCCAACCATCGCGGCGTAGTGGATCGGGATAGAGGGGACCGACGGGTAGATCCGGCTCAGGATGTCGGTGAGGGTGGCGGTGAGAACCACGCCGATCAGGGATGCCCAGGCGAGGATCACATGGGTGGGCCGGTGGTGGCGGACGGAATCCGGTGACGGCTCCTCCGGGATGTCGGTCATCACGAAGTCACGGGTTGCCATCAGGGATTCCAGGTTGTTGCGTGCGGTGATGACGAGCAGGGTGTCGCCGATTTCCAATGGCAGGATGGCGATTTGGTTGGTGATGTTCTGGCCATTGCGGTGGACGGCGAGGACCACGCAGTTGTAGTGCTGGCGGAAATCGGATTTTGCGAGGGTTTGGTCGATGAGCGACGATTCATCGCGGATGACGAGTTCGGAAACGATGCCGTCCACGGTGGACAGCACTTCCGCTCCGATGGATTGGAAGAAAGCGGCAGGTTTCGCAGCCCCGCCGCGGCGGCGGTGGATGGCGACAAGGAAGCGGTCGTTCTTTTCGACGATGATCGACGACAGCGGGAGCATCACCCGCGCGCCGTTGCGGCGGACCTCCATCACGTGGATGCCCTCCGCGCGGTTGCCGAGCTGGGTTTCCGTGAGCGGTTTTCCAACGATTGGCGAGTTGGCGCCGATCAGGATGTGGTGGAGCGGAGTGGTGCGGTGGGCGATTTCCAAGCTGCCGGTGATGGATGAGCGGGCGGGAATCAGTTTCGGTCCGAAGATCGTCAAGTAGGCGATCCCGGCGACAGCGAGCGGAACCCCGACGGGAGCCAGCTCGAACATCGTCATCGGGGCTTCGTTCAGATCGCGTAGCGCACCGCTGACCAGCAGGTTGGTGGAGGTGCCGATGAGCGTGCAGCAGCCGCCGAGGATGGAGGTGTAGGAAAGCGGCATCAGCAGGCGCGATGCGGGAATGTCTTTCGAGCGGGCGAAGCCGAGTGTGACCGGCAGGAGGATGGCGACGATCGCGGTGTTGTTCATCCACGCGCTGAAGAAGGCCGAAACCAGGGAGAACGATAAAATCGCCCAGCGCGTATTGCCGGAGAGGCGTCGCTGCAGGGTTTTGCCGATGTGATCGACCGCTCCGGAGCGTTCCAAGGCACCGCCGATCACGAACAGGGCGGCAATCGTGAGCGGGGCTTCGTTTTTGAAAACCTCGGTCATTTTGCCCGGTTCGACGAGTCCCAGGCCGACGACCAGACAGAGGATCGTCAGGGCGAGGACGTCGGGAGCCGCCCATTCGCGGATGAAGGCGGTGAGCGTGAGTCCGATGACGATCAGGGTGAGCGCGATCTCGAGAGTCATGATGGTGCGGCACCGCGCGGCGGGCGGGCACTGCATGAACCGTGGGAGGCGCTTTGGCAAGGGCAGGATGCCCCGGGATCACATTTCCGCTGATGGATCAGGCGTAACTGCGGATCGAAACCTTGGTTTCCTCGTAAACCAGCGGTTCCTTGTGAAGGACCGGCGCTTGTTCCGGGCCTTTGTATTCCCAGCAGGATACGTGGAAAAACTTGTCATCATGGCGTTTTGCCTCGCCGGCCTGGGTGCTGCCGGAGACGACTTCCGGGTCGTGATCGAAGAACTGGTGTTCGGTGCGGAAGTGGCCGCCGCAGGATTCCTCGCGGTCGCGGGCGTCATAGCACATCATTTCGCCGAACTCGAGGAAGTCGGCGACGCGGCCGGCTTTTTCGAGTTCCATGTTGACGCCCTGGCCGGATCCGGGGATGAGCAGGTTGTTCCAGAATTCCTCACGGATTTGCGGGATTTTGGCGATGGCCTGGTCAAGTCCCTCGCGTGAGCGGGCCATCCCGCAGTGGTCCCACATCGTCATTCCGAGTTCGCGGTGGAACGAATCGACGGTGCGCTTGCCCTTGATCGAGAAGAGCTTGCTGATGCGTTCGCGGGTTTCCGCCTCGGTTTGTTTGAACTCGGGTGCCGCCGTGGTGATGCTGCCCGGTTTTTGTGTGACGAGGTAATTGGCGATCGTGGTGGGGATCACGAAGTAGCCGTCGGCGAGGCCCTGCATGAGGGCGGAGGCACCGAGGCGGTTGGCACCGTGGTCGGAGAAATTCGCCTCGCCCAGCACGTGGAGGCCGGGGATGTTGGACATCAGGTTGTAGTCCACCCAGAGGCCGCCCATGGTGTAGTGGACTGCCGGATAGATCATCATCGGGCCCTTGTAGGGGTCTTCCCCGGCGATTTTCTCATACATCTGGAACAGGTTGCCATAGCGCGCGCGGATGACGTTTTCGCCCAGACGCTTGGTGGCATCACGGAAATCCAGATAAACCCCGAGGCCGGTGGGTGCCACGCCGCAGCCCGCGTCGCAGACTTCCTTGGCGGCGCGGGATGAAATATCGCGCGGCGAGAGGTTGCCGAAGGACGGATATTTGCGTTCGAGGTAGTAGTCGCGCTGGTCCTCGGGCACATCGTTCGGGCTCATCTGCTTCTTGCGGAGCTTTTCCGCGACCTCCTTGGATTTCGGCACCCAGATGCGGCCGTCGTTGCGGAGCGATTCGGACATCAGCGTGAGCTTCGACTGGTAATCGCCGGAGACCGGAATGCAGGTCGGGTGGATCTGGGTGAAGCAGGGGTTGGCGAAAAGGGCACCGCGTTTGGCGGCGCGCCAGGCGGCGGTGACGTTGCAGCCCATCGCGTTGGTCGAGAGGAAAAACACGTTGCCGTAGCCGCCGGTGGCGAGGATCACGGCGTCGGCGGCGTGGCTGCTGATCTCACCGGTGGCGAGGTCGCGGACGACGATGCCTTTGGCATGGCCGTTGACGAGCACGAGATCGAGCATCTCGGTGCGTGAATACATTTTCACGCCGCCCTTGCGGATTTCCTTTTCGAGCGCCTGATAGCAGCCGATGAGAAGCTGCTGGCCGGTTTGGCCGCGGGCGTAGAACGTGCGGGATACCTGCGATCCGCCGAACGAGCGGTTGTCGAGCAGGCCGCCGTATTCGCGGGCGAAGGGCACGCCCTGGGCGACGCATTGGTCGATGATCGCGTTGGAGACCTCGGCCAGGCGGTACACATTGGCTTCGCGGGCGCGGAAGTCACCGCCCTTGATCGTGTCATAGAACAGGCGCCGGACCGAGTCGCCATCGTTCTGATAGTTTTTCGCGGCGTTGATGCCGCCCTGTGCGGCAATCGAGTGGGCGCGGCGCGGGCTGTCCTGATAGCAGAAGCACTTTACCTGGTAGCCGAGTTCCGAGAGCGAGGCGGCAGCGGCACCGCCGGCGAGGCCGGAGCCGACCACGATCACGGAGAATTTCCGTTTGTTGGCCGGGTTGATGAGCTTCGAGTCCATCTTGTGTTTGGACCACTTCTGTTCGAGGGGACCGGACGGGATTTTGCTGTCGAGGACGATGGACATGGCGCTTGAGGATGGAGGATGGAAGATGGTGGATAGGAGATGGTGCAATCGTTTAGTTGCCAACGGCCTTGGCCATCGCCGCAAAATACCCGGGGAAGAGATTGATGGCCAATGGAATGGAGATGAAACCGATCCAGATGAAGAGCGCGTAGCCGATGGAAATCTGCTTGATCAGGCCGGCTGCCTTTTTCGAGCGGAAACCGAGGGTTTGGAAAATCGAGCCGACCCCGTGCATCAGGTGAGAACAGAGGAGGGTCATCGCGATGACGTAGAAGGCGGTGACATACCAGACTTCAGGGGAGAAGCCATCGATGACCATTTTCCATGCGTTGTGGACTTCTTCGCCGTCAAGCATGAAACGGTAGAGCTCCGGGTTGTTGTATTCATTGCCGACGCGGACCGTGAAATGAAGCATGTGATAGACCACGAAGGCCAGGATCGTCAGGCCGGAGAGGATCATCGTGCGGGATGATCTGGAGGCCTGGATGGTGGCGCTGTGCTCATAGGATTTGCGTGCGGCGCGGTTTTGGCGGGTGAGGGCGATGGTGGCGACGATGTGGGCGATGATCATGACGAGCATGACCGCGCGGAAGATCCAGATGCCCGCGCCGTGCAGCATGTGGTGGAGGAAATACGCATAGGCATTGAAGGGCTCCGGTCCCATGAAAACCACCATGTTGCCGATCAAGTGCCCTGCAAGAAAGAGAACGAGGACAATGCCGGTGATGGCGACGACGAGTTTTTTCCCGATGGAGGAGGACCAATAAGTATCGAGGCAACGGGTAAGGGCATTCATGACAATGTGGGAAAGCGGCGGCGGTGGCCGCGGGAGAAATAGGGCCCGTTTCCCCGCATTTCAAGTGGAGAGTCCGACCGGGGCAGGATCGGTGAGACGAAAGGCAGGATTTGCGGAGTGGTTGCAGACGTTGAAATCGTCATGTGATGGCCTTATGAGGCGGATTGCAACAGTGCAAGCACCTCGGTCGGGGAGTATCCCCTGTCCCTGAGGTTTTGGATCGACAGCGCGTCCGTGCGCTTGGCGAGGCGTTTGCCATCGTCATCAAGCACCAGGCGGTGATGGAGATAAATCGGGGCGGGCAGATCGAGAACCGCTTGGATGAGTCGGTGAGTGTGGGTGGATGGGAGAAGATCCTCGCCGCGTGTGACGTGGCTGATGTTCTGGAATGCGTCATCCACTACCACGGCAAGGTGATAGGCGATGCCAATATCCTTGCGGGCCAGCACGACGTCGCCCAGTAGCCGCGGGTCCACCATGGTCACGCCGAAGCGGAGATCATCAAAGGTGAGGGGGCCTGCAGCGGCATGTGCGGCGTGCGCGTCGAGGCGCCAGGCGTGGGCGATGCCACTATCGATTTTCCGGGCGGCCTCGTCGGCGGTCATGCTGTGGCAGGTTCCCGGATACAGCGGTCCTTCGGGTCCATGGGGGGCGGCTGCCATGGCCGACCATTCCTGCTGGATATCCCTGCGGGTGCAAAAACAGGGATAAACGAGATGTTTGGTTTTCAGGGTTTCCAGAGCCATGTGATAAGCTCCGGTCCGCGTGGTTTGGCGGAGTGGTGGCTCATCCCATGAGAGCCCGAGCCATTTGAGATCCTGCTCAATACCCGCGTAGTAGGGTTCCCTGACGCGAGCCGAGTCGATGTCCTCGAAGCGAAGCAGGAATTTTCCACCTGCATCCGAGCGTGCGAGGTCACGCGCGACTTTTGCCGCGAGCGCGTGACCGAGATGCAACCGGCCGGTCGGGCTTGGGGCGAAGCGCGTGCGGATGGGCATGGCATGGAATTAGTCAGCATCGCTGGCAGATGCAAGGTTTCCACTGGTGGAAAATTTGGCCGGGACCGAATTGCCTGCGGCCATGCGGTATGCGCTTCGCGGAGGAATCGTGCCGCTACAGGCGGCCACGGCGTTCTGGGCGGTCCGTGAGAATGGCAAGCGAATGAAACGCCCATGGAAGCATGTTCAGGCATTCCATGGATGAGTTGCCTGCCATTCACTCGCCGGACCGCTGCGGAGAGCGGTTCCTGCCGTGGGGATTGCGGACCGCTGCGGAGAGCGGTCCCTGCCGGAACATCAGTTCACGAGAACGTCAATCTGCCTTGGTTTCTTGGCTTCGCTCTTGGCCAGAGTCACGCGGAGCATGCCGTCCTTGAACTCGGCGGTGACTTTTTCCGGGTCCGCATCGTCGGGGATCGAGAACGTCCGCATGAACGAGCCGTAGCCGCGTTCGATCCGGTGATACTTCTTGTCTTTTTTCTCGGCTTCGAAGTGGCGTTCGCCTTTCAGGGTGAGGATGCCGTTTTCGACGGTGACCTTCACATCCTCCTTGGCGACTTCCGGCAGCTCGGCCTTGATGAGGTATTCATTTTCATCTTCCGAGATGTCCACAACAGGGGCCCATTCCGCAGTGGTGAGGGATTGCTGTCCATCACCGCTGGCGCGATTGGAGCCCAGGCTGAGGGCACGCAGGATGCGATCTTGCATGTTTTCGAATTCACGCAGTGGATTCCATAGGGTCTGAGTGTTCATAGTGGTGTTGATGAGGCGGGTGGGTTGTTGGATCTGCCGCCTGCCGATGCCTGCCTCGGTGAACCACCGGCCGACGACAACCCATGGGGTGGTCATGCCCATTGCAGGAGGCAGGCCATCTCCATGTGCAAGCGCCATTTCGCAAGATCCGTGCCACTCATGCAAACCATTGGCAATCAGTCGTTTGGGCGTAAAGTCGAGTGGAAAATCCGTGTCAAAATGGCCCGATTTGCGAAAATTTTTCGCAGCGGGTGCGACAGAATTTTCCAATAGCCGCGCGGACGTTTTTTCCGCCATCTGGGAGCGAGCAAGGAAATCGGCGATCCGTGCGGACAGGATGTCCGCAGCAGGCAGTCGTCAGCATGACGACGCTCCGCATTGCAATTGCGAAGACATGCTCAAATCACGCCGTTGGCGCAATTGCATTCGCCCTTTCCGCTGAGCGCGTTGATCAGGTTGGTGAGCGATTTCATTGCCTGGCGGGGGACGCTTTCGTAGGTGCGGGAACCGATGTGCGGGGTGATCACGCAGTTTGGCGCGCCGAGCAGCGGGTGGTCTGCGGGAGGGGGTTCTATATCGAGGACGTCGGCCCCGTAGCCGCCGACCTTGCCGGTGTGGAGGGCCTCGACCATGTCCGGGGTTTCGACGATCTCGCCGCGGGCGCAGTTGATGATGACCACGCCGTCCTTCATTTCCGCGATTTTCTCAGTGCGGATCATGCCGCGGGTTTCTTCGGATAGATTGCAGTGCAGCGAAACCACATCCGAGGAAACGAGGACCTCGTCCATGGTGGCGCAGCGTTGGATGCCGTGGGTGGCGGCGAAGGAGTCGTCCCAGTATGGGTCGTATGCGATGACAGGCATGCCGAAGGCGCGGGCGCGGATGGCGACTTCCTTGCCGATGCGGCCGAGGCCGATGATGCCCATGGTTTTATCGAAGATCTCGTGGCCGGTGAGGCGCAGCCACTGTCCCTGTCGTGCGGCGGCGGCGGTGGTGACGATCTGTTTGGTGATGCCGATGAGCAGGCCGAAGGTGTGTTCGGCGACGGTCGTGTGATTGACGCCCGGGGTGAAGAGCACCGGGATTTTCAGTTCCTTGGTGGCGGGGATGTCGATCTTATCGAGGCCGATTCCGTATTTCGAGATCACCTTCAGGCGGGGCAGCGATTTTTCGAGAACCGCGCGGGTGATCGCGTCATCGCCGCAGAGGAAGGCATCGAAATCACCGGCGAGTTCGAGCATGCGGGCCTCGGTGAGCGGGCCGCGTTCGCGGATGATTTCCCATCCCTGGGATTCCATCAGTGCGTGGTGTGGGCCGGGGGTATCCTGGTAGCTGCAAGTGGTGAGGAGGACGCGCATGTCGGTTTGGGTGAGGATGCGGCGGCATTCCAGCAGATCGGCTGCGGGATACAACGCTGCATTTCCGGCGGCCACGGATGAGTCACAGGCTGTCGCCGAAATCCCTGCGGAATTTCTCCATGAGTTTTTGCGGCCAGTCCGAGACCGGGGCGAGCTTGCCGAGGAAAAACCGCAACACGGCCGGTTCTTCGGTGAATTTCAATCCACCGACCAGGTCGCGGTTGTCGAACAGCCACTTCATGCGGTCGGCGACATACATCACCTGGGAGAGGGTGAAAACCCGGCGCGGCAGTGCGAGGCGGAGCAGTTCGGCATCGGCGAGGATGTCATTGCCGTGTTCGTCACGCACGCTGGAGATCGTTCCGCGTTCCATGCCACGGGCGCCGGAGATGATGAAGAATGCGGCGGCGAGCGCGCCGGCCGGGTATTCCGATTGCGGGACGTGCGGCAGGAATCCGCCGGCGTCGATGTGGGCGCCAAGCCCGCCGGCGGGAGTCACCACGGGAACGCCCGCGGCGTGCAGGTCATCGACGAGGTATTTGATGAATCCCGGGGATTGGCCGATCACCGCCTCGTCGGTGGTTTCGCGCAGGCCGACGGCCATGGCCTCGATTTCGCGCACCGACATGCCGCCGTAGGTGAGGAATCCCTCGTAGAGCGGGACCAGGTCCTTCATTTGGTTGAAGAGGTCGATTCTGTTAGTCGCGATGCCGCCGCCACGGGTGCAGCTGACCTTGCGGCTGGAGAAATAGATCAGGTCGCTGAGTCCGCACATTTCCAACAGAATGTCGCGGATCGATGTCGTTTCATATCCGGGTTCGCGCTGTTTGATGAACCATGCGTTTTCGCCGACCAGGCTGACGTCGAGCAGCACCATGATGCCGTGTTTTTTCGCCATCGCGCTGACTTCGCGGAGGTTTTGCATCGAGAACGGCTGGCCACCGATCAGGTTGGTGGACGCCTCCATGCGGACGTAGGGGATTTTGGCTGCGCCGTATTTCGCGATGACCTGCTCGAATTTCTTCAGGTCGAGATTGCCCTTGAACGGGCAGTCGCTTTGGAGTTTGAGTGCCTCGTCAGTGTAGATCTCGAGGATTTGTCCGCCGTTGATGTCGATGTGTGCCTTGGTGGTGGTGAAGTGGTAATTCATCGGCACCACGTCGCCGGGTTTGATGAAGGTTTTGGAGATGATGTTTTCCGCGGCGCGTCCCTGGTGGACGGGGAGGACGTGGTGCATGCCGAACACCTCGCGGACGGCATCCTGCATGCGGGCGAAACTGGCGGAGCCGGCGTAGGCGTCGTCGGCAACCATCATCGAGCCGAGTTGTTGGTCGCTCATCGCGTTGGTGCCGCTGTCAGTGAGCATGTCGAGAAAGACATCCTTGGTTTCCAGCAGGAAGGTGTTGAAGCCGGCTTCCTCCATCGCCTGCTTGCGGCGTTCGATCGGGCGCAGGTGGAGTTTCTGGACGATGCGGACCTTGTGGAGTTCGAGCGGGATTTCCTTGCCGCTGTAAAACCGGACCTGGGGAGTGGGGGCAGATGCTTCGTTCATGGCGTGCTGGCGGGTTTTGCGTCGGCGCGTGGATGGGCGTCCGATCCGCCGGCAAACTAGCGGGCGGGCACGTGCGGTGGCTCCGCCTGGTTGGCTATTCGCCAAGCATATCCGATGATCCCTGATACCCCCGCTAGAGTGGATTGGGGAAGAGGAAGCGTGGGAGTAAAATGTCCCCGCGACAGACTGTGGCTGCAAGTCCCAGCTACGGGCTTCCCAAAGGGAAATGATTCTCAGAGTTTCCGCATTTCCTCCTCGAGGCGCTCGGCGAGCCATTGCTTCATCATCGACTGGTAGTTGAGGAATCTGGAGCGGGCGATGCGTTTGATGCGCGAGAGCATGCGTGGATCGAAGCGCAGGGTGATGGTGGTGGATTCGCGGGCGTCCGCTTCATGAACGGATGAGGCCATCAGGCGGCCGTCGAGCTCGTGGGTTTCCCAGAAACCAGCCTCGGCGGATTCATCGGCGAATTCCGGGATGTCAGACCAGCGTGTGATCGGTGTCATGGTGGCGTTTGCTTCGGGGTGGCGGCTGCGGGGTCAGCGGAACTCGGCATATTTGCGGTCGTAGAACTTGCGTTCGGGGTCCGTCATTTCGCGTGCGGCGACCACGCGGGTGATCTTGCCATCGGTCCAGAACGCGAAAAACAGATAGCGGTCGGCAATCGTGCGGCCGAGTCCGTAGTAGCGCGAGGAGCCGTCGCTGCGTTCCGCATCCGGCAGGAATCGCACGGAAAACGGGTCTTCGAACGCTTCCTCCAGCTCGCGGGGCTTGATGCTCCGGAGGTCGAATTGCACGTCGATCAGGTCCAAGTCCATATAGGGTGAGTTTGGAGATAGGGTGACAAAGTGCAACAAAGAGTTTCGCTTTCGGCCGGTGGACCGGGAGACGGGGGTCAGATGGTCATCGCGTTGAAACCTCCATCGACGATCATTTCGATGCCGGTGATGAAGGATCCGGCCTTCGAGGAGGCAAGCAGAAGCGTGGCCCCGATGAGTTCCTCGGAATTGCCGAAGCGTGAGGCGGGGGTTTGGCGGAGGATGTCGAGGACACGCGATTCATCGAGCACCTTGCGGTTTTGCTCGGCGGGGAAGAAGCCCGGGACCAGGGTATTGACGCGAATGTCCTTGTCGGCCCATTCGCGGGCGAGGTTGCGGCTGAGATTGTGGACGGCGGCTTTCGAGAGCGAGTAAGTGAAGACCCGCGAGAGCGGGCTGAGGCCGGAAATCGATCCCAGGTTGATGATCGAGGCCGGGCGGGATTCCTCGACGAAATATTTGCCGAAGACCTGGCAGGCGCGGAAAACGGCGCTGAGATTGGTGTCGATGATGCGCTGGTATTCGTCTTCGGGAATATCGAGGAACGGGGTAGGGGAGTTGGTGCCTGCGCCGTTGATCAGGATGTCCACCTGACCGGAGCGTTCCAGAGTGGTGTCCAACAGGTTTTGCAACGACTCGCGCGAGGTCACATCGACGGGGACGAAATATCCCTTGCCGCCGTAGGACTGGATTTCAGCGAGGCGTTTTTCCGCCTTTTCAGGGATGCGGCCGCCGAGCACCACTTCCGCGCCGGCGCGGGCCAGGCCGACGGCCATGGTGCCGCAAAGTTCGCCGGTGCCGCCGATGATGACGGCGGTTTTGCCTGATAGATCGAACAGCTCCTTGAGAAATGATGCGGTCTGCATGCGCTGACTATCGGCGAATCCTACGGGGTGCCAAGCCCCGAATCTCGGGCCGGGCGCGAAATTTCCACCGCCAGCCCGGAATCGGGCTTGGCGAGCGGGGGGGATGGGTACATCCTCCGTCGCCTCATTCTGGTATGAAAATTCTCAGCCACCAAGATCCCGGATACGGCGCATTTGTGCGGCGTCTCAACCGTCGTGCCATCCCGGAATCCGGGGTCCGTGATTTGGTTGCGGAAATCATCGCGCAAGTTGTATCCAAAGGTGATGAGGCGTTGGTCAGCCTGACCAAGCGCTTTGATGGTGCGACGCTCACACCAAAGACGATTTTTGTTACTGCGAAGGAGATCGCGGCTGCCAAATCCGCTGTCAGTCCGGCCACCCGGATGGCGGTGGCCCGGAGTTTGGAAAACATCCATGCCTTTGCGGAGCGCAGTTTGAGGAAAGACTGGTCGGCGAAGAATGCCGAGGGCGCGAGTGTGGGGGAGCGGTTCACTCCGTTTGATCGCGTGGGTGTTTACGTTCCCGGCGGCAAGGCCCCTTTGGTCTCGACCGCGCTGATGACCGCCGGTTTTGCGCAGGCTGCGGGAGTTCCGGAAATCATGGCGGCCTCGCCCTGTGGCGCCGATGGATCCCTCAATCCGGCGTTGCTTTATGCATTGGTAACGGCAGGTGCCACCGAGATCATCAAGGTAGGAGGTGCCCAGGCGGTTGCCGCGCTGGCGCTGGGCACCAGATCGATTCGCCCGGTGGACCGGATTTTCGGCCCCGGAAACCGGTTTGTGGTGGAGGCCAAACGCCAGTTGGTCGGGGCGGTATCGATTGATCTGCTGCCTGGCCCCAGCGAGGTGCTGATCCTTTCCGACAAAACCGGCAATCCGGGATTCATTGCCGCCGACATGCTTGCCCAAGCCGAACACGGTGGCGACAGCGTGGTGGGCCTTGTGACTGACTCCAAGCGCCTGACGGTCCAGGTGGTCAAGGCGATTGAAAAGCAACTACCGGCTCTTTCCCGCGGCAGGATCATCCGTGATGTCCTCAAGACCGGCACGTTCATCCTGCACGTCAAATCGTTTGCCGAAGGGGTTTCAATCGCCAATGCCTTCTGTCCCGAACACCTCTCCCTGATCACAGTTGCTGAAAAACGCTGGTTGCCGGCAATCCGGACTGCCGGGGCGATTTATCTCGGAAACCATTCGCCGGTAGCCGTCGGGGATTTTCTTGCCGGGCCCAGCCACACCCTGCCAACCGGGGGTGCGGGGCGTTCATTTTCCGGCCTGCGGGCGGACCAATTCCAGCGGCGGACCAGCGTGGTCCGGTTGGACCGGAAATCGATTGCCGCCTCGCTGCCGGTGGTCGAGGAATTCGCACGGATTGAGGGGCTCGACGCCCACGGGCGTTCGACCGCGATCCGTCTGGAGCGATGAGCCGTGAATTTTCGGGGCGGTTTTCCCTTGCCAATGGCCCGGGCATGGCCTACTCCGCGCTTCCCCTTTTGCGCCGCCAGCCAACCAAAGAAGATCCAAGGGGCTCCATACGCGGCGGATCTTCAAGAATCGCCCGTCCTGATTCAAGGCGGGAAACCCCAAGTATCCATGATCAACGAACTCATCAATGAAATGGTGGACGCCGGCGTCCACTACGGCCACCAGACGAAAAAATGGAATCCGCGCATGAAGCCCTTCCTCATGAAGGACAAAGGCGGGATCTACATCATCAACCTTGAGAAGACCGTCCAGCAACTCGACAAGGCCGCGGCTTTCCTTGGCGACCTGGTCGGCAAGGGCAAGAAAGTCCTCTTCGTCGGCTGCAAACGCCAGGCCCAGGACGCCATCCGCGAGGCTGCCGAAGCCACCGGCCAACACTACGTCAATCACCGCTGGCTCGGCGGCATGCTGACCAACAGCACCACCGTCCGCAAGTCGGTCGAGCGCCTCAAGTATCTCGAAAACATCGAAAAACAGCCCGAGTTCAAGGCGATGTCCAAAAAGGAACTCGCCGCCCTCGGCCGCGAGCGTGAAAAACTGCTGCGCAACCTCCGTGGCGTGCGCGACATGGACAAGAAGCCCGACGCCGTCGTGATCGTGGACTCCGCCCGCGAGACCATCGCCGTTGCCGAAGCCCGCCGCCTTGGGATTCCGATCATCGCGCTGGTGGACACCAATGCGGACCCGGCCCTTGTCGAATACCCGATTCCGGGCAATGACGACGCGATTCGTTCCATCCGCATCATTCTCCAGAACCTGGTGGATGCGATGGTCGCCGCCCGCAAGGCCTGACGCCCGTCTTCACCGGTTTCCCGGCCGGTCCCGACCATTCGGATTGTGACCGGCCGGTTTTTTCCACACTCATTCTAACACATACTGAATCATGATCACCGCTTCTATTGTTAAAGAACTCCGCGACAAAACCAACGCCGGCATGATGGACTGCAAGAAAGTCCTGACCGAGACCAACGGCGATATGGAGGCCGCCATCAAATTGCTGCGCGAGCGTGGCATCGCCAAAGCCGGGGCCAAGGCCGACCGTGCCGCCAACGAGGGAATCATCACCGCCCGCGTCAATGATTCCGCGACCACGGCGATCCTGCTGGAGGTCAACTGCGAGACCGACTTTGTTTCGAAGAACGAGAATTTCCAGGCCTTTGTCGGCCAGATCGCCGACACGCTTGCCGCTACCAACGCGGCTGACCACCAGGCCGCGCTCGCAGTCAGACTGGGTGAATACAGCTTGGAAGACACGGTCAAGGCCAAGGTGGTGGAAATCGGAGAGAACCTGCAATTCCGCAAGTATGTCCGTTATGACGCCGCTCCCGGTGGCGTGGTTGCCGCCTACATTCATCCTCCGGGCAAAGTGGGTGTCCTGATCGAAGTGGGCACCACCAAGCCGGAGACCGCTTCCAACGATGTCTTCCGCGAGCTGCTCAAGGACCTGACGCTCCACATCGCCGCTTGCGCTCCCAAGGGTCTTTCCCGTGAGGACATCCCGCAATCGGTGGTCGACAACGAGCTGGACATTTTCCGCGCGCGTCTTGTGGCTGAAGGCAAGCCCGCCAATATCATCGAAAACATCCTCAAGGGGCAGATCGGCAAGTTCTTCGCGGAGAGCTGCTTCCTGGAGCAGGCGTTCGTCAAGGATGGTGACATCAAGGTCGCCGCGCTGGTGGAAGCCAAAGGCAAGGAGATTGGCGACACTCTCGCCGTTACCCGCTTTGTCCGCTTCGGTCTGGGCGAGTGATCGATTTGAGGCGTGCGCTGAGGAGCGCGGACGTTCCGTTCGTTATGTGAGAGGGACGTTCCGCCCCATTGGCGTGCAGGACGTCCGCAGCACTCAGCCGACAACATGCCGGCGCTCCGTATCCCCATGGGCGTTACGCCCCTGTGGCGAATGGCGTTTGGTTCAGGGTTGTCCGGGAACGTAGAGTTCGGAACCTTTGGCAAGCACCGTTTCGGCAGCCAAATCGAGACCATTCAGCTCATTGAGCCTGTCAGTGGTGGTGCCGTGTTTGGCGGCGAATTGCTCGAACGTGGTTTCTTCCTCAACGGTCAGTGTGCGGACCTTGTTGCCTGTGGGTTTTTTCGGCACCTCCCCGGATGAGTTGCCGGTTTCAGCCGGGGCTGGATCACCGGTCGTGTTTGTTCCGGATTTTTCCTTGGATTCTTTCCTGATACTTGAGGGCTCGGATTCACCACCCGGAATCCTGATTTCCTGTCCGATTTGAAGAGAGTTGGCTTTGGCCTTCGGGTTGGCGGCGACAATGGCGGCGACGGTGACTCCGTATTTGCGGGCGATCTTCGCGAAGTTGTCACCCGACACGATTTTGTGGATCCGGGTGGCTGCGGCGGCTTGTTCCCCGTCTGCAGTTTCCACGGGCTTGGCGGGTTCGGGTTCGACGGGTTTGGCCTTGGCAGGAATACCGGCGGCCGGGAGTTTCAGTTTCTGTCCGGGCCGGATGACGGCATCCATTTCCAATCCATTGGCTTTGGCGACGGCATCCGCCGTGGTGCCCGCACGTTGGGCGATCTTGTCAAAACTGTCGCCGGACTGGACGGTGTAGGTTTCCAGGCTGTCGGCCGCTTGGGGGGCTTCCGCAGGTGCCTGGGGAGCGGCTTCCGCAGGTGCTTGGGCCTCCTGCTTCAGGGCCTTGATTTCCTCTTTCAGCAGGCTGATCTGGCGTTCCTGATCCTCGCAGCGCGCTTGCAGTTCCTCGAGTTCGGTCTGGCCGTATGCGCTTGGCAAGCCGAGACCAAGGATGCCAATGGCAAGTAAATTGGTTGCTTTCATATATGAATATTTCAATCGGAAACTCCGGAAGAAACCGCGAAACATCAAGAAGAATCTCCGGGATTCCGGCGGGCTGATGCAAGGTTGAGCCATGGTTCCCCATGCGGGGGCGGCGGATCAGACCTTCATCAGGTCGGCTTCCTTGGCGACCGCGAGTTCGTCCACCCGGCGGGTGTATTTGTTAGTGAGCTCCTGGACGTCCTTTTCGAAGTCCTCCTGACCGTCCTCGGTGATGATGTTGGCGGCCTTCATTTTTTTCGCGGCGTCCATGCCATCTTTGCGGGCGGCGCGGAGGCGCACCTTGGCTTCCTCTGCGAGCTGTTTGATCAGCTTGACCATTTCGCGGCGCCGTTCCTCGGAGAGTTCCGGGATGGGGACGCGCAGCGAGCGCTCGGCCGCGGCGGGGTTCAGGCCGAGCTTGCATTCGCGGATGGCGCGCTCGATGTCGCGGGTGGTGGCCGGATCGAATGGCTGGACCATCAGCATGCGCGGTTCGGGCGAACTGATCACGGCGATGCTCTTGAGCTTGCTGACGCCGCCGTATGCCTGCACGTGCACGTCGATGTTTTCGATCAGCGCGGGGCTGGCCTTGCCGGTGCGCACGCCTGCGAATTCATGCTGCAGGTATTCGACGCATTTGGTCATTGATTCTTCGACTTCGAGGATGGCTAGTTCCGGATCCATGGCGGCGGTTGGTGGTTTGTTAGAATATGTGGCGGATTCCTATTCCCCATGGACCAGGGTGCCGATCTGCTGGCCGCGCAGGGCGTGGGACAGGTTGCCATGCGGCGCGAGATCGAAGATGATGATGGGGATGTGGTTTTCCATACACAGGCTGAACGCGGTGGTGTCCATCACGTTGAGTCGTTTGGAAATGCAGTCATGAAAGGTGATGGTCTCGAAGCGCTTGGCGTCCGGGTTCTTGCGGGGGTCCGAGTCATAGACTCCGTCCACCTGGGTGGCCTTGAGAATCACATCGGCACCCATTTCACTGGCGCGGAGGGCGGCGGTGGTGTCGGTGGAGAAGAACGGATTGCCGGTACCTGCGCCGAAGATGACCACTTTGCCTTCGTCGAGTTGCCGTTCGGCCTTGCGGCGGATGAAGGTCTCCGCGACGTTTTTCATTTCGATGGCGGATTGGACGGTGCAGCTCACGCCGTGATGTTCGAGCGCTCCTTCGAGGGCCAGCGCGTTCATCACGGTGGCGAGCATGCCGACGTAGTCGGCGGTGGCACGGTCCATGCCGCGGGCGGAAGCGCTGGCACCGCGCCAGAAATTGCCGCCGCCGACAACGATGCCGAGCTGCAGTCCCGATTCGACGGCCTCGCGGATTTCAAGGGCGATGCGATCGACGATTTCAGGCGAGATGTTGTCCCGCGAGTCCGGTCCCCGGAGTGCCTCACCACTGAGTTTCAGGATCGCGCGTTTGAAGGGTCTGGGATCTTTGGTGCGGGGTGGCGTCATGTGGAGTGCGGGGCTGGCTGATGAAAAGAAATCCGGCACCGGCTTGCAAAGTCAAATCCGGTGGTCAGTTGGCTGCCGGTGTCTGGCCGCCGATGGTGAATTTCGAGTCGAGGTCGCGCAGCCCGGAATTGTCCTCGTCGGTGCCATCGATGGTCAGGATGACATTGAGCGGGTCGGTTTGCGGGCGTTGGTATTCCTCGAGGGTTTTGCGGATGGCGACGATGGCGAGTTTCAGGATCTGGCGTGCGGTGAGGTCGACGGCCGGAGGGATCGACAGATGCGAGACATCGAGGGTGACGGTCAGGCCGGTCTGATGCATTTCGCCGTTGATGCCGATATTGCAGAGAACCAGCAGGTTGGCCTCCTGGACCTTGTAGTTTTCGTTGTTGGTCGGGATGAGGTGGGGGCTGCGGATGGCATCCATGAGGACCTCGGGAAAAGCGCCGGTCAATGCCATCGGGCGTGGCATCACACAGGCCTGGAGTGCCTCGCCGGTATCCGAGATCGCCTCATCGCCATCCGTGCCGTGCAGGCTGAGTGGCTCGAAGACTGGAACCACCATGATGGTGGTGGCATGGATAGCGGTATGGGAAAACAGCAGCGCCGCCATGGCGGAAAACAGGGTTTTCATGACGGGGATCCTGCCTGAGGAGATCGGACATGGCGAGAGCAAAGGATGGTTTGCCGTGGTTGGGCGATTCCTGCGGAGGCGGATTGCGGGCTTGCAAAAAAGAGGAGGCCCGGATTGCAATGACGCATGAACCATCTGGAAAAGGCACGTTTTGTGATCGAAACCGAAATCGAAGGCTTGAGGAGGATGTCGGGCCGGCTCGATGATCATTTTGTCGAAGCAGTCCGGATGCTTCACCGGACGCTGGATGCCAAAGGCAAGATCGTGGTTGCGGGTGTTGGCAAGTCGGGGAACATCGGTCTGAAAATCGCGGCGACCTTCAATTCGACCGGAGCCACGGCCGTGGTATTGGACCCCCAGAACGCGCTGCATGGGGATTTGGGACTGCTTTCGGATGGCGATGCCGTCATGGTGCTCTCCGCCTCGGGGGAGACGCAGGAGTTGCTGCATCTGATGCCGTTCATCAAGCGCTTCGATGTCAAGGTGGTGGCGCTGACCGGCAGGCCGGGATCGACGCTTTCGCGGCTGAGCGACGTGACCCTGGATACCTCGGTCGAGCGTGAAGCCTGCCCGCTGAATCTCGCGCCGACATCTTCATCCACGGCGATGCTGGTGATGGGGGACGCGTTGGCCATGGTTCTGCTGGAATCTCGCGGGTTCACCGAGGAGGATTTCGCGAAGTTCCATCCGGGCGGTTCGCTGGGCAGGGCCTTGCTCACGCGCGTGGCGGACATCATGCGCAAGGATGTCCGGCTGCCGACTGTGGATCAATCCGCCGATGTCTTTGGTGCTCTGGATGCGATGAGAGAGGCGCGTGCGGGGGCCTGCCTGATTCTCGATGCGGACGGGCGGCTGGCGGGGATTTTCACCCACGGGGATTTCGCCCGCTGTTTCCGTGCGGATCCGCTGTTAGGTGGGAAACCCGTGGCCGCGCTGATGACCCGCAGGCCGATTACCGTGCGGGACGATGCTCTGGCCGTGGAAGTCTTGAAAACTCTGGGTGAGAACCGGGTGGATGATATCGTGGTGCTGGGTGGGGACGGCAGGCCGGTCGGTCTGATCGATTCGCAGGATCTGGCCCGGTTGAAAATCGTCTGAATTTCCAGCATGGCCGGAAATTCGGTGGTGGAAAATCGAATAATCCGTGATGACATTCCGTTTGACCGGATGAGATGAAAACCAATTCCATGAGATCCAGAATCCTTCGCTTGTCGGCTGTGTCCGCCCTGGCGTTTTGCGTCTTCGCGAGCATGAGTTGCATGACCACCTATGACTCGGCCGGGCGCCCCGTGCAATCGGTGGATCCTGCGGTGGCTTTGGCTGGAGCCGCTGCAGCGGGTCTTGCCGGTTATGCGATTGCCAACAATCGCTCGGATCACGATGATTACCACCACCATCATCATTACTACCGCCGCCCGTATTATCGCTATTGACCCGGTTGCCGCCCGCCATTTCGTGCGTGATTATGGACTTTGATCCCTGGAAAAGCCGATTTTCCGGGGATCTTTCTTTTTTGATCCATCAACGGATCCTGATGGGTTGCATCCGGTCGCAAATCCGCATAGCCTATCCGGGATGTGCGCATTGAAGACCCTGCAAGCGGCCAGCGGATGGCTTGATCTCGGATTGGCCGACGAGGCGCTGCGGGAGCTGGAATCCCTTTCCAGCGAGGAGAAAAACCAGCGGGAAGCGCTTGAACTGCGGCTCTCGGCGCAGATGCAGGCACGATCATGGAACCGGGCGTCCGACACCGCGCGGCTGTTGTGCATCAAGGCGGCGGACGAGCCGGAGTTCTTCCTGCGCGCCGCATTCTGCCTGCATGAGACCGGCGACACGCTGGCTGCCCGCAACTGGCTGATGAAAGGCCCGCGTGCGCTTTTCAAGATGGCGGTGTTTCATTATAACATCGCCTGCTATCTCTGGACTCTCGGCGATGCGGACCGTGCACGCAGCCACCTGCGCGAGGCGATCGCCATGGACCACACCTTGCTGGATTCCGCGCGCAACGACAGCGACCTTGCCGGGATCGGGCCGATTTCCTGACCAATCAGGGGTTTCACATCCGCGAGCAGGACCCGGCATCGACCCGGTAGCGTGGGATTTGCGGGGCGTTTGGATCTGTTTTGAGCCAGTCGAGATGGGTGGTGGTGATCCATTTCTGGGTATCCGGTGGCAGGCAGCTCATCAGCGCGTTGCGGCGGCCGGGATCGAGTTCACCGAAGATGTCATCCATGAGGAAAACCGGTTTTTTACCGCCCTCTGAGGAGAGCAGCCTGCCTTGGGCGAGTTTCAAGGCGAGGGCGATGGTGCGTTGTTGTCCCTCGCTGGCGAAATCCGCGGCGGGCATGCCGTGGACGCGCAGAGAGAGTTCGTCGCGGTGCGGACCGACGACCGACTGGCGGACGCGGGTTTCGCGTTCCCGTGCCTGGAGTATCGATTCCCGCAAATCCACGCCGCTGGCGGGCAGGTAGTCCAGCGTCAGGGATTCGTTGCGTCCGCTCACCGAGATCTGGGCCTGCGCGGCGAGCGGGGCGAGCGCCTTGACGAGGCGGGAGCGGGTTTCGATCAGGAACGTGCCGTGTTCGACCATGATTTCCTCGTATGAGAGGACCTCCGCCGCGCGTGGCCGGCCCTCCTTGAGCAGCAGGTTCTTCGCCTGTAGCGCGCGCCTGTAGCGCGACCACGCCCGCCGGTATCCGGGATCGAGTTGCGCGCCGATGAAGTCCAGATAGCGCCTCCGGACTTCGCCGGGGCCGCGGACCAAATCGAGATCCTCGTTTCCCATCCACACGACCAGGCCGCCATCGGCAAGGTAGGCTCCGCGTCCGGAGCGGGGCTCGCCATCGACTGTTAGAGACAGGCCTTCGCCGGAATGGCGGACACTGCGTTCGGATCCCGACGGGTCGCCGGCGATGCCGAATCCCGGGCTGCCGACCCGCGCCAAGGTGCCGAGGCGGTGGGTGCGGGGCGAGTGGAGCCGGATCAGCATGCATAGGGCTTCGAGCACCGAGGTTTTGCCCTGGGCGTTGTTGCCGACCAGAATGGCACCTTCGGGAGGGACCTCCAGATCCAGCGTCCGGAAGCACCGGAAATCCATCAATCGCAGCGAGCTCAGCACGCGGCAGTCTTATGTCGGAAAAGCAAAACTGCAAAGCGGGGATTGTGGGCAAGTTCCTCACGCCAGGGACCGTCAGGAGATTCGAAAAACACCGGATTCCAACGTTGCGAGCCCGCCAAGGCATCGAAAGCCAGGAACGAAGTTGCCAAAGTCCGCCACTCCCTCGGGCTCACACAGGAAGACTTCGCCGGACTCGTTGGAATAGGCCTCTGCACGCTCCGCAGTTGGGAGCAAAACAGGCGCGAACCCTCCGGCGCGGCCCGCATGTTCATCGCCATCGCGGTCAAAGATCCCGGATTCCTGCAAGAAGTGGTGGTTTGATGTTTCCGCTCCCTATGCGGTTCGAACCTGGCCATCCGGCAAAACAGGAAAGATCCGCGGGGAGCAAAGATGCCGCATGTGCCAAAGCGGACACCAAAGGGGGAATTTCATGTCGGTGGTGCTGATTTCCAGCACTTTGTCAGTGGTGCCCCCGGCAGGAATCGAACCTGCATTTAAGGTTTAGGAAACCTCCGTTCTATCCATTGAACTACGGGGGCTGAAAGGTTGGGGATGGGGTAGCGGGTTGCGGGCGCTGAGGCAAGCCGCATGTGGCCGGATGATGGATTCAGGTCCAGTCGCAGAGGGATTCCAGATAGGCGGCCGAGCCGTCGCGGAACCAGCCGTCGAGCTGGGACGGGTCTTTGAGTTGTTGTCCGCGCAGCCGGGGGACGGCGAGGTAGCGCGTGCTGATGCCGGAGAGGTGGCTCATATCGACCCAGAGTTTTTCGAATTGGCAGACGGGGAAGACATCCTCCTGGCCGTGTCCCCAGCGTTTTTTCACATCCTTGAGGGTGATGTAAGTGGGCATTTTCGCGGCGAGCGCGCGGACGGCGGCGGTGGTTTTGGCGGGATCCGCGAGGTCGTCGCGCGTGAGTTGGAAGACGGTGAGCAGGGCGTCGATATCGATCCAGCAGGTGTTGCTGTTGTAGTAGCTGAGGTGGAATTCATCCTCCTCGCGGGGCATGGCAAGGCCTTCGACGAGGCGCGGTCGGTCGTTGACGCGGGCGAGGCCGCCGCCGCGGTCCTCCAGCCGGCGGGTGATGACTTCAAACGTGAGACCCGATCCGCCCGACAGGTGGATTCCTAACAATAACGGGTCCACATTCATGCCGACGGTATCGATGTTGTGCAGGACGAGGGTCTTGAGGTTCGGGTGGGTTTCCAGAAGGCGGAGCAGGGTTCCGTTGCGGAACAGGTTGGGAACCTCATACCAGTGGCCGACGGGGTGGAGGCACTGGAGCGGCAGGTTGTCGGTGTAATCGGCGGCTTCGCCGGTGGTTTGCGCCCACTGGATGAGTGCGGCGCGCACGCTTTCCCGGACCTTCTGCTGCTGGATGTCGAGCGTCTGCTGCGGCATTTCCTCCCATGCGAAGCGCAGGTCTCGGACGGTGGGGATGGTGCGCAGGCCGATCGACTTTCCTTCTGATAGAAACAGGCCGCCCTGATAGCGGAAGGATCCGTTTTGATCGAGGAAGGCGCGGGTTGGTGCGTGGGAGAAATAACTGGTGGTGAAGACGTGTGGCAGCGGGGTGCCGCAGAGGCGGGAGGTTTTGCGGCTTTTCGCGAGGTGGGTTTCGATGAACGAGCGGTGGCGGCCGGACAGGCGGCAGAACGGGTTGAGCGCCTTGACGACGCCCGCGCCCTGGGTCCAGCGCGAGCCCGCGCCGGCGGCCAGGGTGACGACGGCGACTTCGCCTGCGGCGAGCGCGCGCATGCCGAGATCGTGGAATCCGGAGTCGAGGGATTCCGGCGAGGTGGCGTCGGTGAGGTCATCGGGCAAGACGTCCTCGATGGTGGTGCTTGCGGGGAGCCGGTTTTGGGCCAGGCCGATGCGTCCGGCCTGGAGGTCCTCGCGGATTTGCTCGTGGGCGGTGCGGTCGAAGCCGTAGGTTTCGAGGATTTGTTCGAGTGTTTCGCGGTTTCCGGAGCTTTCGGCAGTGGGGGGGAAGATCGAGTCGAACAGCGATTGGATCATGCCATGGAGTTCCGGCCGGGTGCGGCAGGCTTCGGCAAAGCCGTTGAGTTCCGCCAGACGCGGGGCTCCGAGTTTCGCGCGGTCCATGCGCAGCAGTGCGGGCACCGTGAAGCGGTAGTAGCCGGATGGCATCAGCGCGTTCTCGCCGGTGAGCAGTTCCGCGCAGGTTCCGTGGTGATTGATTGCGAAATCATAGACCACCGGTTCCATGGCGAAGGGCAGGGCAGAGGCGAGCGCGCGCTTGGTTTCGCTCATCAGTTGTTGCAGAAACTGTTGGGCTTCGGCCTTGCGTTCCGGAGCGAAGATGAATCCCATGCCGCCGCCGGACATGCCGCCGAGCATCCAGAACCCCCAGAAATCATCGCCGAATTCCGCGCGGGTGCGATCGATCAGGGTTTCGGTATAATGGTTGCTGGCCCATGGGATGATCGTCTGGATCGGGCCGGTGAAATTCGCGGTGGTGGCCCTGCCGACGGCGCGGATGTCACCTTGTTGGAGCGCGCGGAGGATTTCCTCGAGCGTGGCGTGTGTTTGCAGGCGCGCCTGCCATTCCGCACCGCCGCGCAGCAGGTATTTCTCGGTCACCATTTCGAGGATCGGGCCAACGTTCTGGGCCATGCCGCCGTGGACGAGAACGAGGGATTCCTGGAGTTTGCGCCGTGATTCCGCAGGGACGTCCGCGTCGTCGAGAATGTGGTGGGTGGGCATCAGCCGGCCGCGGCTGACGCCGAATTCCGGGTCGCTTTCGGTGGCGGTGGCGCCGCGGATCAGCTTCATGCCGGGCCAGACGCCGCCGGAGTCCTGCCAGCCGCCGCCGGAGCCGCCGATCCATTCGCCTAACAGCGCACGGGCGAGCACGAGGCGGCGTTCGTTTTCCTCGAGCGGACCGGTGAGCGAGCGCGCCTGGCCGGTGGCGCGCATGCAGACGGAGATGAGGGCGGCGAGCAGGTTGGTGGAAACGGCGAGGCGCGAGCCTTTGGGGATGTTGTTGACGTTGCTGACGAGTTCCAGTCCGCGACCGGGGCCGGCAACCCGTTCCAACAAATTGGCGAGGCTTTGGCCGGACCCTTCGATGCCGGGCGGGACGATACCGCTGGCGATGACGGCGGCCTTGAGCAGGCCGAGGTAGTCCTTGGCGAAATCGAACACCTCGTTGAGGCTGGAAATTTCCGCGCTGCATCCGAGATCGACGCTGGTGAGGCGGAGGACCGGCTGGTCGATCAGCCGCAGGCTGGCCTCGACGGGCGGGCGGGGCATGTCGTCGCGGCCATGGACGGCGAGGTCCACCGAGATGTTCAGGACCTTCGCGCCTTCCGGGTAGTCCATGCCGAGGAAGAAGATATCGCTCCAGCCGCAGTGGGTGAGATCCATGCGGACGGGGGTTCGTTCGCGGAGGATGGGGAAGAGTCCGGTGAGCGGGTCGGGTGAGGTGAGTTCCGGGCGGATGCGCAGCGGCTGGTCGGCGGGGTGTCCCATGCGGAACATCCACTGGTTGCCGCTCACGCCGCGGACGCTGCGGCGGACCTGGTCGGCGAGTGTCTGGAACGCGAGTTTCTGATAGGCGGTGGCGAGGGCGCTGGAGATCGCATCGCCCGGGCCTGATTGGCGTTGATGTTGGAGAAAGACATCGATGGCTTCCTCGAAGCGGCGCTGCAGCAGGTTCTCGTGGCCTTTGAACGGGATGGCTCCCGGGTTGGCGCCGGCGAGTCGCGCGGGCAGGTGGAAGCGGTGGATGGCGTGAAGAAACAACAGCGCGCGGACTTGCTGATAGAGGTTTTCGGATTTGCGCCGGAACGTGTCGAGGGCTTCGGTTTCCGCGAGGAGCTCCTCGAGCGGCATGTTGGCGCATGCCGAGTCGAGCGACTGGTTGCGGATGGATTCCTCGGGCGAGGTGATGATGGGGATGAGGCGAGCCATGGCCGGGGGTCAGGCGTGGGGCTGGGATTGGGCGAGCAACTCGATGATTTGGGAAAGCACCTCATCGCGGTCCTTGCCGGCGAGGCCGAGTGCGAGCTGGGTGGTGAGCAGGCCGTAACGCAGGTCGAGGTCGTGGCGGCGGCCGTGGAGTTCGTGGGCGAGGTAGCGTTCGCGGCGTGCCGTTTCGGCCAGGGCGGGTGAGAGGTCGGCGCGGCCGTCGGTGGCGAGCATGCGGCCGAGGATTTCCATCACCGACGGGGTGAGCACGTGCATGCCGAAGAAGCAGAGGTAGTTACCGGCGCGGAGTCCGGGGACCACGAGTTTTTGTTCCGCCTCGGTGGGGGTGGGTTTTTCGATGACGGTTTCCACTTCGTAGAGTCGCTCCGATCCCTGGACGCGGCGGCCGCCGATGCAGCCGTAGTATGGCAGCTTGCTCTCGTGGGTCGCCTGGACGGCTGAGACCGCGCATTTGCCGCTGGCGGCGGTTTTGAGGAGCTGTGCGGTGCAGGAATCCTCGCTGCGGCTGATGTAGAGGTGGTCGCCGACCATCAGCAGAAACGGATCATTGGCGGTGAACCCGGCCGCACAATGAACGGCGTGGCCGTATCCGAGGGGTTCGGGCTGGGGGATGAACCGCATTTGGCGGGCGAGCGGGCCGGCGGCGTCGGCGTAAGACGCTTCATCGCCGGGGTGGACGATGACCGCGATTTCCTGGACGCCGGCAGCGGTGATTTCTTCGGCGAGGATCGCGAGTGCGGACTTCGTGACGCCGTCCCGGTCGACCATTTTCTGGCGTGGCAGCGAGCGTTGGTTTTTTCCGGCAGCGGTGATGACGGCTTTGGTGACTTTCACACGGCGAGCTTGGAGGGCCGGGGGGAATATGGCAACTCCGGAGGTGATGCTTGGAAGAGGGGGCTGTGTTCCGGAGGCTGCCGGATATGTTCGGTCCCCATTTCAGAACGAGCCTTTCAGCCCGCAAGGATGCCTTGGGCAATAGTGAGGGAGGGTGCTTTTCCCGCAACCTTTCAGGAATGCGGCGACTGGTGATTGGAGCCACGGGCGGACAGGATGTCCGCGGCAGGCAGTCGTCAGCATGACGACGTTCCGGATGGTGAGGAGCGCGGACGTGTCGTCCGCTATGTGGGAGGGACGTTCCATCCCTTTGACGGACAGGATGTCCGGGGCACGTAGCCGACAACATGTCGGCGCTCCGTATGGTAAGGAGCGCGGACGTGTCGTCCGCTATGTGTGAGGGACGTTCCGTCCCTTTGACGGACAGGATGTCCGGGGCACGCAGTCGTCAGTATGACGACGTTCCGGATGGTGAGGAGCGCGGACGTGTCGTCCGCTATGTGGGAGGGACGTTCCGTCCCTTTGACGGACAGGATGTCCGGGGCACGTAGCCGACAACATGTCGGCGTTCCGTACCGCGATGCGTGCGATTCCCATTGGTAAGACGGGCGCTCAAGACGAGGGGATTGCACTGGCGATTTCGCGGGCGAGGCTGGCGAGGGCTTCGTTCATGGCCCGGATGCGGGCGGTTTGCGGGCCTGCAGGCGGGTCGTGCGACTCGATGGCCACAGCGGTGCGGAACGTGCGGGTGTTGGTGACGCGGCCGCTCACGGGTTGGAGTTTCCATGTGCATTCCAACACGAGTTGGCCGGATGCGTCCGGCTCGAAGCGGCTGACGCGGATTTCCAACAGCCACTGGTAGTCGAGAGTGACGAAGGATTCGACGGGCTGGATGAGATTCGAGTTTTCGAGGCGTCCGAGGTTGATGGCGGTAACGCGCGAGATGCCGGCGTCGAGCGGTTCGGCCCAGAGATGGTAGCTGTTCATTTCCATTTGGCCGCCGCTGCGGCGGCTGACCAGTTGTTGCCGGTCGAGATAGCTGGGCAGTGCGGGCCGCACGATGGCGATGGCGGGTGAGGTGCCGGTGATGGTGCGTTCCGGAATGGTGGCGTCCAACAGGTGGTTGACCTCCGTGTCCACGACCGGCTGCATCACTCCGCAAGCGGTCATGAAAAGGGCAAGCATGATGAGGGCGATAGAGGAGCGCATGGGGTGGTTGTTATTCGGGTTGGGCTTTGCCGGCGATGATGGAACGTGGGTTGCGTTTGAGGTCGTTGGTGAGTTCCTTGAGTGCGAGCGAGGCGCGTTCGGTTTCCTGGAGGACGTTTTGCATGCGGAGCAGGACCGGGCCGCGGGGGTTGGAGATCGATGAGATTTCCTTGGCGGTTTCATCCAAGGTGGCCAGGCTGGTTTCGGCTTTTTCAATCACCTTCTGGAGGTCGGCGATCACGGGGTCGATTCCCTCGTTGGCCTTCGCGGAGACCTCCTTGATCTGGACGAGCGCCTCGTTGAGGTTGGCGATCGCCGTGGGGAGTTTGTTGTCACTGGTGATTTTGCGGATGTCGCCGGTGATGGTGATCAGGTTGTCGCTGATTTCAGCCATGTTGAGGGCGGTGATCTGTTTGTCGGCGTTTTCGAGCACGGCGCGCAGCTCGGTGATGACCGAATCGAGGTCGAGGGCGTTGAATTTCCGGAGGCCTTCGGCGATGCCGGAGACGAGTTCGTCCATTTCCGTGCCGATGGTCGGTACGACCGGGTATTCGGGCTTGGATTTCGGCTGATAGACGAAGCCTTCGGTTTCCGGGTTGATGTCGAACTCGATGTAGAGCTGGCCGGTGACGATGCTTTGTTGCTTCATGCCGGCGCGGAGGCCCTTGCGGACCGCCTTGTTCACGCCTTCGTGGGTGGAGAAATCGATGCCACCGGACTCCACGCCGCCGATCTGTCCGAGTTCGCTGGCGGCGAGCTCGACCACCACGGGAATGACCTTGCGGTTGTTGTCGGTGTCGACCACCACGCTGATGGAACGGACACTGCCGATGCGGACGCCGCCGAAGCGGACGTCGGAGCCGACTTGCAGGCCGTAGGCGCTTTTATCGAAGTAAAGCAGGACGTTGTGGGTCTTCTTGAAGAACTTGCCCGCGCCGAGGAGCACGATGGCGGCCGCGGCGAGCAGGAGGCCTGTCAGGGTGAAGGCACCGATGATGGTTGGGTTGGCCCTGGTGCTCATGGGGATTCGGGGGATGGGGTTCCGACGGCGTGGTTCAATACCGGTGGCTGCCCGCCGCGGTTCAGGAACAGCCGGACGGCGGGGTTGTCCGAGTGGTCACGGAGCGTGCGCGGGTTGCCGGTGGCTCCCTGCGTGCGGGTGGCGGTGTCGAGGAAGATGGAATTGTTAGATATGGCGAAGATGCTGTCCAGTTCGTGGGTGACGATGACGATGGTCGATCCGAGGCTTTCGCGCAGGCGGAGGATGAGATCGTCGAGACGGCGCGCACTTAGAGGATCGAGTCCGGCACCGGGTTCGTCAAGGAAGAGAATCTCAGGGTCGAGTGCCATGGCACGGGCGATTCCGGCGCGTTTGTTCATGCCGCCGCTGATTTCGGAAGGGTAGTAGTCCTCGTAGCCGGAGAGACCGACGAGGGCGAGTTTGTAGGAAACGAGGTCGCGGATGGTTTTTGGCGACGCGCCGGTGTGTTCCTCGAGCGGCAGGGCGATGTTTTCCGCGAGGGTGAGAGAGGACCATAGGGCTCCGGATTGGTACATCACGCCGAAGCGGCGGGTGAATTTCCGGCGCTGTTCTGCAGGGGTGGTGGTGAAATTCTCACCATCGAAGAGGATCTCGCCGCTGGCGGGTTCCTGCAGGCCGATCAGGTGCCGGAGCAGTGTGCTTTTGCCGCAGCCCGAGCCGCCCATGATGACGAAGATGTCGCGTGCGGCGATGTCGAAATGGAGGTCGCGCATCACCACGAACGATCCGTAGGCCATCGTCAGGTTGCGGACGGAAACCTTGGGTGGGGTGTCACGGGTTGATTCGGGTGTGGACATCGGGTGTGTGGTGTCAGATGTCGAGGATGGTGAAAACCGCGGCGAATGCGGAATCGAGGATGATGATCGTGGTGATGGCGGCGACGACCGCGCGGGTGGTGGCGGTGCCGACACCGGCGGAGGAATTGGCGGCCTTCATGCCCTGCAGGCAGCCGCTGATGGCGATCGTCGCGCCGAAAAAGATGCTTTTGAAAACCCCGAGCGATGCGGTAGTCAGGTTGACCGAGGCGAGGGTTTCGTTCCAATAGAGGATGGGTGGGATATCGACTGCGGCACCGACGAGCATGCCGCCGAGGATGCCGATGACATTCGAGTAGATCGTCAGGATGGGCATCATCAGCACGAGTGCGATCACACGGGGCAGAACGAGGAAGTCGAAGGGGTTGAAGCCGAAGGTTTTGAGGGCGTCGATTTCCTCGTTGGCCTTCATGCTGCCGAGGTGGGCGGCGAATGCGGCTCCGGTGCGGCCGCTGACGATGATGGCGGTCATCATCACGCCCATTTCGCGCAGCATCGCGATGGCGACGAGATCGGCGACATAGAGGCTGGCGCCGAAGTTGGCGAGTTGGACGTTTCCGACGAAGGCGAGGATCATGCCGGTGAGGAAACTGATCAGGGTGACGATGGGCAGTGCCTGGGCACCGCATTGTTGGACGATGGTCCAGAAGTCACCCGGCCTGAGTTTCGCATGGCCTGTGAACAGGCGGCCCAATGATAGAATCGTCTGGCCGGTGAAGTTGGCGAGGGTGGTCATTGACTGGGCCGCGCGGATCGAGAGCGTGCCGAGTTTTTTGATTTCCGAGATTGTGGCGTGCTGGGTGCCGGTGCCGAGTTCTTCGGGCACGGCGAGGGCGAGGTCCATCAGGCCGGTGAGGTCTGGCGGGAGACCGTTGAAGTCCGGCTTGGCAGGGGGGGCTTCCTCAGGATTCCGCTGCTGGCGGAACAGGGTCAGGAGGAAGGCGGGAAGCGTGGAATCGTATCGTCCGAGATTCCCGGTGAGGAAACGCCGGGGTGGTTCCGGGGAGTCGGGAATGTCGATTTGCGGTTGCGGGCCGTCGCGCAGCCAATCGCCCGAGAGTTCGAGGGAGGGCATGCCGTTCTCGTTGGTCCAGCGGGCGCATGGTGGCTGGGTAACGGAGTGATTCACATCTATTCCGTCCGTCAGAAAGCCGCTGGAGGCAAGCTTTTTCCTAGGCGGAATGGGTGTGGACGGGCAGCCGTTCGGACGAATGCGTTGCTAGAAATTCCGTTCAACTGCCGGTGATGATCTGGCAGTCGGGAAGCTTTTCCTTGAGCATCTGGATGGTTTCCGGGGTTGCGGGGGTTTGCCAGAGATAAAGGTTTTTGAGGTTTGGCAAGGCGGCGAGTTTGCGGATTCCGCTGTCGGTGACCTTTGATCCGAAGAGGTTGATGGATTCCAGCTGGGGGAGCTTGACCAAGGCGTCAATGGAGGCGTCGGTGACGGGGGTTTCCGCGAGGCGGATGCGGCGGAGTTGGGTGGCTGCCGTGAGGGTGGCGACCGATTGATCGGTGATGGTGGTGGCAGTCAGGTCGACCGACACCAGCTGTGGCAGGACCGGCGTGAGTTTGGCGAAGGTCTTGTCGTCCAGGTTGCCGCGCAAGGAGGCGGCGGTGAAAGTGACAAGGTTTGACTGCTGGGACTCGAAGGAGATGGCTCCGGGAAACTCCTTGGCGAGTTCGTTGACGGCGGTTACCAGGGCGGGGTCGCGGTCAACAGGCGTTGGGATGGCTGGTTCCGGTTCCTCGACGGGCATGCTGCGGATCTCCGCGAGGGCCTGTTGGATTTCATCCGGGATCTCCTGATGTTCGGAGATCTTCATCTGTGCGTCCGCGCCGCTGTCGATCCACCACTTGATGACCGCCAGTTCGTGGTCGCTGACATCAGGTTTGCCTTCGGGTGGCATGTGTTCGTCGTCGTCCTCCGGCAGTTCCATGCGGATGACAATCGGGCTGTTGGCGGAATTGCCCGCCTCGATCGCGGGGCCTTCCTTGCCGCCGGCGAGGAGCATTTCAAAGGTGTCCATTCTGAGTTTGCCCTTGGCTTTTCCTTCCTTGTGGCACTGGACGCAGCGGCGTTCGAGGATGGGAGCGACGACATCGGTGTAAACGACCGGGTCGGCTGAAGAAACACGGGAGCCTGTGTCTTTTCGAGGTTCGAGGCCGAGGATTTTGCGGATTGGATCAGGTGCGTATTGGGTCAGGTAATCACTGCCATGGGTGATCGATGCGCCGTCATGGCTGGTGAATCCCATCACGGCGAAGCTGCCGAAGAGCATGATGCGGTATGATGCGGAGTTGCCACCGCGTGCGGCGGTCCATGCCTTGACGAGAAAAGTCAGGATGGCGGCGACGGAGAATGCCAGCCCGCCCCACAGGTGTCGCTCGGCGAGATCGTTTCCGTGGTAGTCGGAGCCGTGGCTGTGGTAAAGCAGGAAGCCCGCGATGACCGCGACGATGGCGCTGGCGGCTCCGAAAAACAGCGGGAAGAGTGATTCGGAAACGGCCTGCCGTTGATTGCGGGAAAAAAGCGCACCGAGTTCCTGGAACAGAATCAGGGTGAAGACGCCGATGGGCAGGTGGAGCACAAAGGGGTGGAATCTTCCGAGAAAGCGGATGATTTCCGGCAACTTGTTTTCACTCGAATTGCCGGCGACAAGTGGCATCGAGATCAGTCCGGCGATGGCGGCGAGGCAGAAAACCGTCAGCGCCCATGGGCGTTTGCAATGGAGGGGGGATGGCTTGGATTCGGTCATGTGCAGGTGGCGCTTACGCGGGGGGGCGCGAGTTTCTTCCACAGGAATGGCACGTTGTAAACCCGTGGATTTGGCGGTTGACTCGGTTTTCAGGAATCAGGGATGGAGGATCAGGTCGGCGACCACCATGCGGTGGTCACTGTGGCGGGTGGTGATGGCGCCGCAGCGCACGGGTGCGAAATGGCGGCTGGCGTAAAGGTGGTCGATGCGTTGGATGGGGAAGCGCCGGTGATAGGTGTTGCCCCAGCCGGTGCCGACGGCGGCGAAAACGTTGACCAAGTCTTCTTTGAGACCGCGGTGGGTGATGTCGGTGGCAGGTGCGTTGAAGTCGCCGCCGAAGAGTATGGGGGTTTGAGAGAAGCCGGCGCTGTGTGCAAGGATTTGGCGGATGCGCGAGAGTTCGGAGAGGCGGATGGCGCGGTTGATGCGGTGTTCCCGCCATGCGAGGCGGTCCCAGAAGCGCAGGTTGGTGGCGGCGGAGGCGAGGTGGATATTGACGACAGTGATGGACCGGCCATTCGGCGTGATCAAGGTGGTCAGGAGGTTGCGTTGTGTGGTGTGGCGGCTGTCGTTTTGGATTTTCCACCGGGTGGCGATGCCGTTGGTTTGATGGGCAATGAAGTTTCCCTGATCACCGAAGAGCGCACGGCTGATGCGCTTGACCTGGTGGGGATATGCGTCCTGCAGCAGGACGACGTCCGGCCGCCATGCGGCGAGATCCGGGGCGGGATCGCCATGCAGGAAGGTCGCGCAATTCAGAGTGACGACGCGGATGACGTCCTGGCCCATGTGGGGTTTGGCTGGGCCTGGAAGGGGCGGCGCATGGCCGATGTGGCGGATGACGCGGGCCTCATCCGCGGCGATGAGCAGGGTAAGCGCCCAGATGGTTGTTAGGGCGAGTGCAAACCGCGCACGGAGAAAATACCATGCCTTGAGGGAAACGATCATGCCCAATCCGCCCCAGACCCAGATCGGCAGCACGGTGAAGGCAGCGAAATGGTCCGGCTGTGCCGCGAAGCAGAACACAGCCAGGATCCATAGCAAGAATGACGATCCGACGCAGGCCCATCCCATACGGCGGCAGAACGTGGACATGGATGGCGGCGGATGCGGGGTTCAAGCGATGGGCGAACCCGCGGACGCGGGGGGAAATCCCCTATCTCAGAGGCCGGGGATCCCGAGACCACCGGTGAGTTTTTTCATTTCAGCCGCGGATTTATCCTTGCCGGTCTGGATCGCCTCCTGGACGCCCTTGAGGACGAGTTCCTCGAGGAACTCGACATCGGATGGATCCACGACCGAGGGGTCGATCCTGATCGAGAGGACGTCGCCCGCGCAGGTGGCGGTGACGGTGACCTTGCCTCCGCCGACGCTGGACTCGACGGTTTGCTTGGCGAGTTCCTCCTGTTTTGCGGCGAGCCCGGCCTGCATCTGCTGGGCTTGTTTCATCAGTTTGGCAATGTTCATAAAGCGGGTGTCGGGATGTTTGTGCGGCGGTGGTCAGTGATTGACGATTTTGCCTTCGAATTTTTCGAGTGCGGACTGGATCAGGGGATCATTGTGGAAAATGTCGTCCGCACTGGGTGGTGGCGGTGCGGGTGCAGGCGCTGCAGGCGACGGGGTGGGAGCCGCCTTTGGCGCGTCGCTCCATGGCGGAGCCTCGGGCTCGGGCATGGGCGGGCTTTCGTCGGGAGCTGTCTCGATCAGGGAATCAAATCCAGCGAGGCCTGAAGCGACCGGAGCGGGTTTTGCCGCAGGTGCGGGCTCGGGTTTTGCGGGGCTGACCGGAGTGGCTGGCGGGGGGGAGGGCTGGATTTCGCGAGGTGCCTGTGACGGCGGTGCGGGGACGGACTCGGCGTCGGAGGGCAGTGCGCCGGCTCCACGGGTCAGGACTTTGAGGACATCGGTGATGCGGACTTCACCCAGGGTTTGGATGGATTTGATAACACCGAGTTCGAAGTGGAGCCTCTTGTTGGTCGCCCATTTCATGCGGCCTTCGGTTTCCGCGAACACATCGATTGCCGCGAGGATGCGGTCCGGCGGGTATTCGTCGGCAGCGGTGAGCAGGCTGTTCCAGAGCTCGGCCGGGATGCCGTCGCCATTGGCGGAGGGATCCAGCTTGGAGACCAGCAGCGCCCGCAGACAGCCGATGAGCTCGCCCAGCAATTGGGAGAGTTCGCGGCCGCTTTCAGCCTCTTTTTGGATCAACGAAAGCGCGGCGGGGGTATCGCGTGCGAGCAGGGCGGAAGTCAGCGTCGCGACTTTCTCGCGCGAGGTGAAACCGAAAATATCGAGCACGTTTTCCTCGGTGATGTGGTCGCCGCAGAAGGCGACGAGCTGGTCGAGCATCGATTGGGCGTCGCGCATGCCGCCGTCGGCGCCTTTGGCGATGGCCCATGCGGCGGAGTCTTCGAGCCGGATGCCTTCCTCGCTGGCGATGTGGAGCAGGTGGCTGGCGATCGTTTCGGTGGGGATCGGCCGGAGGTCGAAGCGTTGGCAGCGCGAGAGGATGGTGGGGAGGATTTTGTTGGCCTCGGTGGTGGCGAAGATGAACTTGATGTGCGGTGGTGGTTCCTCGAGCGTTTTGAGCAGCGCGTTGAAGGCCGCGTTGGAGAGCATGTGGACCTCGTCGATGTAGTAGATTTTGAATTGGCCGCGCGCCGGGGCGAAGCGGACCGATTCGCGCAGGTCGCGGACCTGTTCGACGCCGTTGTTGGAGGCACCGTCGATTTCGAGCACGTCGAGAGAGCGGCCTTCGGCGATTTCGATGCAGACGTCCTCGTTGGGGTCGAAGTCGGCTTTGGGGCCGCCGGAGCAGTTGAGTGCCTTGGCGAGAATGCGGGCAGTCGAGGTTTTACCGGTGCCGCGTGGGCCGACGAAGAGGTAGGCGTGGGCCAGGCGTTTCTGGGTGATCGCATTGCGCAGGGTGCGGACGACGTGGTCCTGCCCGAGGACGTCGTCGAAGGTTTTGGGACGGTATTTGCGTGCGAAGACCTGGTAGCTCACGGGCAAGAGTGTAGGGACGGCTGCGGATTTGTCATGGCAGAGTTTCGGGGAACAGGAAAAAACGTGGATGTGCAGGGGGCGTGTGGACCGGGTGTGAGTGAGGTTTGGCTCCTTGGTGGGGATTTTTCGGGTGATTCCTGAAGCCGGAGATTGTCGGGCGTGGAAATTTTCATAGGGTTTGCGGCATGGATATTCTGAACAGGCCGGCAAATCGGCGGAGAAAAAGCATTTCCCGGGTCAAGGTGGCCTTGTTTCTGGTGTTTGTATCCGCGGCGTCGGCGACGGTAGTGGCCATTCTTTTTCCGGCACAGGTAAAGCGTGGTCTGCGCAAGTTGTTGGGACCGGCGCCGGTGGTCAGGCCTGTTGGTGCAAACGATGGGGAACTGCGCCGCCAATTGGAACAAGCGAAGCGGAAGGCTGCGGAAAACGAGCGGACTTTGCGCCAGGAGATCGATGGGCTTCGCAAGGCCGTCGCCGAATTCGAGAAACAACGGGAGGAGGAAGGCTTGCGCCCCGAGCCTCCTGAGGAAAACACCTTGGGATCGGTCACCGATGTCCGCAAACTTCGCTCGGGCATTCCCTTCAAGACGGAGATCCATATCGGCAAGGGTGGCATCGCATCCGTCGAGCGGTCGGATGACGAGAGTTACACGGCGTTTTACAGTCTGTTTCTGCGCGTGCCGACACCGGCCAAGACGATGGTGGAACTGGAAACCACGAATGCCGATCTGTCGAAAATCCTGCCCGGGCTGCCCGCGCTTATCGAAAAGGCGGAAGTCTCGCCGTGGTATCGTAAAATTTACGAGAACAAGACATCTCGTGTCCGGCGGGATGCGAACCTGCTCAGCGAGTTGCTGACCAAGCACAATTACTACGACTGCGAGACCATCCTCAACCTGCGTTCTGCAGAGGGTCGTCGGGTGTTTTTCATGCAGGCGGAGATGGATGTGGTGTCGGATGGCTCGGATGGCGACCGATTGCCGGCCATGCCGGACGCGATTGTCAACTCCACCCATTACCAGCCGTTTACCAGTTATGGATGGAAAAAACGCGGCAAGACCCCGAACCCGATGATCCGCGGATGGGAGCAGCGCATCAAGAACGGCGAAAAGGAACTGGCGGATCCCGCCACCCCCGCCGAGCGCAAGACCTGGTTGAGGAACCGCATCGCTTATTTGAAAAAAGGCATCGAGGATCTGAAAAACCGCAGTTTCCTCATTGCGGAGTATGATCCGTTCATCGTGATCCCGGTGAATTTGCTCACTGCGAACGACCCCTTTGCGCCGAAGGTGGGCGACTTCGCGGTGGTGGTGCATGAGTCGAAAGTTTACCCGGCGATCGTTGGTGACGGAGGACCGACCTTCAAGGTGGGCGAGGCCTCGTTGCGAATGGCGCGGGAGATCAATCCCAAGGCGTCGCCCTACAGTCGTCCGGTATCGGATCTCAAGGTGAGCTACGTGGTTTTTCCGGGCAGCAGGGATGAGGAGCGCGGGCCTCCGGATTACGAACACATGCGTCAGCGCTGCCATGATTTGTTAGGCGAAATCGGCGGGCTGGGCGATGGTTATCAACTGCACGTGTGGCAGGACCTGTTGCCCAAGAAGGAGCCTGAGCCGGAACCCGAGCCCGCTGATGGCACCGAGCCCGCGGTCAATCCTCCCGCTCCAGCATCCGGCGCGTCCGCTCCCGCGCCAGTGCCGCCAGCACCCGCAGGAGAAGCACCAGGCAGATGACGGTCACGCCGAACTCCAGCACCGGTGCCGGACCGCGCTGATCGCTGCCGGCAAGCATCGCGGCCAGGTCCGGAAGGTTGGCGAGGCCGCGCGCCGCACCTAACAGTGCCAGCACCCCGGCGCCGATCACTCCGTGCCACCGCGCCTTGAGCGAGAACAACCCGCAGATGATCCATCCGCCGCCTAGCGTGAGCGCGCCCTGGAGAAACGCCAGCGCCTCCTTGGGGCCCAGCAAACGCCCAGCGGCCAATCCGAGCGCAATGACCAACAAGCCACTGGAAAAAACCTGGAAAATCATGTCCGGGACCATGGTTCCTTCCACGGCCGATGAAAACCCCGAATTTCCGTCCTGTTCCGGGCCATGCGGGTTCCCCTCCACGGGTTGGAATCGGCTTGGAGGAAAATTCCCAAAAAATCCGCTTGCCCGCCACCGGGGCGGCCATTACACCTCCGCCCTCCTGCGTAAGGGGCGTTAGCTCAGTTGGTAGAGCACTTGCATGGCATGCAAGGGGTCAGCGGTTCGAATCCGCTACGCTCCACTTCCTTGGTTCCCAAAGGGTTGGGAATCCAAGGCCTTGGAAAAACCTTTCTTGGAACGAAAGGGGAGCATATCCAGGCAGGTCCTTCGGATCCTGATGCACGCCGCTGTCTGCGTGGTATTCGGCGGCGCCTCGCCTCCGGAAATGCCGCATTTCAATCGAGATGCGAATACCGGCTCCCTCCGTCAGGTGATTTTTGGTGTTTCAAAAATCGCAGGCCTCAATCTCCTGCCTGAAGTTCTTCGCATCGATGCCTGAATGTGACGAACCTTTTTGATTTTCCGGGGATGCGATGCGGCAAGGCCCTTGAGGGTTGTTTAACGGCGTTGTCTCGCTGGACGATTCTTCTGATTGAAAAAATTTAACAATTATATTGATGGAATTAACAGGCTGACATAACACCTCGGTAGTGTCCCAGGAATCGTTAGAATTGGTTGGTGGCTGGTTGGCCTCATGCGTCAGCATGAGGGCGCTA
>CAYNQJ010000022.1:0-58307 GCA_964399305.1 uncultured Luteolibacter sp. | reverse complement strand
TCCCGAGATCGTGAAGGGAACCAGGGTGACGATGATGGCCACCGTGTTCGGCAGCAGGTGGCGGAACAGGATGCGCGGCGTGCTTGCGCCAAGCACCCGGGCGGCGGCGATGTAGTCGCGCTCCTTGTCACGATAGGCGGCGGTACGCATCAGGAAGGTCATCCCCATCCAGCCGAAGACCGCAAGGATGGTCAGGATCACCGGCAGTCCCTTGAACTGATCCGGCACCATGCTGGAGAAAATGATCACCACAAACAGAAACGGCATGTTCGAGAAAATCTCGATGATCCGCTGGAAAATCAGGTCAAACCACCCGCCGAAGAATCCCATCATCATGCCGATGGTGATCCCCACGAGGTAAACGATGGGCAGATAGATCAGGGCGGCCTTGAAGTTCACCTGCAGGCCGCCATAGAGGTAGGCGAGCACGTCGTATCCCTGGGAGGTTGTGCCCAGCCAGTTCGCCTCCTCCGGCACCGGCGGCGCGGGGTGGTATTTGACGGCCCGCATTTCGCTGCTTTGCATGGCGAGGAAATCATCCTTCTCCCCTTCCCCGCTGTAGCGTTCGCTGATGAGCTTTCCCTCAACGTAAGTGGCGCTGTAAACCGGTGTTCCGTCCGGCGTCCAGCCATCCACAGGACCGGACAACAGCCCGTCGCGCAGGGTGAAACGGATGTGGATCCGCGATTCATCGATGTCGTGGTAACGCGCGGCAAGCCCCCAGTAGGATTTCGGTTTTCCGGTCTCATGATAGACACCCTCCCGCAGTACCAACGGCCGTGAGCGGGCGGGCAGCGTGTCATTGGTCGGATCATAGGCGATGAGCGGCATGATCACGCGGCCCTGTTTGGTGCCGTTGAGGATTTTCTTCAGCTTGCGGTAGTTCACCGGTGCCTCGGCGGATTCGCCGGTGATGCCGAAGTCCTTGTTTTTCAGGTCGCGCGGCAACAAGGCGGGAAAAGTCCACTCGCCGTTGTATTTCACGGCGAGGGCGCGCTTGCCGACCACCAATTGGTCAAGCCCGGCAAGTGCCGCAAGGCCGATGAGGATGATCAGCGAATAATAACCGCGTTTGATTTCGCGGAACCGCTGGATCCGGCGGACCGTGAGAGGATTGCGCGGTCCCCCGGTGAACGAACGGATGGTCGTGGAAAAACCCCAGAACAACAGGACCGCCACGCTGAACCAGCCGAACCACGGGAAGACACCGGATTTTTTGTCGAGCCCGACGTGCAGCCACGGCACCTCCCGGCTCGCATCGAAAAACCAACGGGCCGTGGGAAACGCGATCCCGAACCACTCGCCGATGGCCGCAAGCAGTCCGAGAAGAATGAGGAAAATTCCGATCGCGCGCATGGTCACTCGAATTTGATGCGGGGGTCCACCATGGCCACGATGAAGTCCGAAATCACGTGTCCGATCAGCATCAGAAAGGCGGCGATAGTGAGCGTGCCCATGATCACCGGCACGTCACGCGCCAGGATCGAATGGTATTGGAGAAGCCCGAATCCCTGGATGTCGAAAACCGTTTCCACAAGCATCGATCCGCCGATGAAGATGGTCACAAGGTCGCCGAGGCTGGTGGCGATCGGGATCATCGAGTTGCGGAACGCATGGCCGAAAACCGCCTTGCGGAAGCTCGCACCCTTGGCGACGGCCGTGCGCACATAGTCGGCCGCCAGGTTGTCCATCAGGTTGTTCTTGGTCATCATCGTCAACATCGCGAAACTGCCGACGATGTAGCAAAGGAGCGGCAGCACCGTGTGATGCGCGAGATCCTTCAGCTGGTCAACCGGCCCGAGTTGGTCGAAATTCGCGCTGGTCAGGCCGAACAGCGGGAACAGATTCATGCGCGCGCCAAGATGAACGAGCAGGATGGCCCCGAGCGCGAAACCCGGAATCGAATAACCGAGGAAAATCAGCACGGAGGTCGAGGAATCGATGAAGGTCCGGTGCTTGAGCGCCTTGAGCACACCCAGCGGCAGACAGACGGCGTAGGTGATGATCGCGGTGAGCAGGCCGAAATAAACCGCGATCGGCATGCGCTCGAGGATCATCTCGTGGACGGGGTCGTTGTAAACCGTGGAGCGACCGAGATCGCCTTGCAACAGGCCGGAAAAACGCGTCTGATAGGCAATCGCGCGCGGCGCGTATTCGGGGGCGGTATCGCCGCCGGTGTTGCGGCGCTTGTAGCGGTCCTTGCGCTCCTGGACGGTCTCGTAGCGGATTTTCCAACCCTCGCTTTCGGGACTCTTTTGGGTTCCAACGAAAACGGCGGATTGGATGGCATCGCCCTTGCGCATGACCCGCACCACGCGGCCATCGCCGCGCAGGACGATGTCCGCCGTGTTGGCCGGGTCGGCCGCGCCGCCACCGATCTGCTGGTCGCCACTTCCCCCGAACTCGCCCTTCGAGATCCGTGTTTCGCGCGGAACCAGGCCAAACCACTGGGCGTAGGCGACAAGCACCGGTTTGTTGAGACCGAACTGCTCTTCAAGTTCTTCGAGCTGCTCCTCGCTCAAGCCGCCCTGGGCATGGCTGGCGCTGTTGGATTTCCCACCTTGTTCGGCACCGCGGGATGCCTCCTGCAACATCCGGTCCATCGGACCACCCGGCACGAAGCGCGTGATGGTGAAGACAAGCAGTGTGATCCCCACCAGCGTGGGGGGAATCAGCAGCAGTCGGCGTAGGAAATAGCTCTTCACGAATGATCTGCCACGATTTTCAGCCGCCTGCCGGGACGATGCAAGCCCGGACGCGTTCGGGATCCACGCCTGAACCTGCGGACGAGCCCGATCCTCAGTTCGTCACGCGCATCGGCATGAGCACATAGAGGAAGGTCCCCTCGATGCGGAGAACCCCGGGGCTCATTTCATCGATGAGATCAAGGTAAACGTCATCGCTGTCGAGGGCGCGCAGCGGAGCCTGGAGGAATTCCGGGTTGAAGGCGATCTGCATTGGCGGACCTTGATAGATCACATCCATGGATTCCTGCGCCTCACCGACGTCCGGCGAGTTCGCGGTGACTTCGATTCGGTTTTCGCTGAACACGAGTTTCACCGAGTTCGACTTGTCCGAAGCGAGCAGCGAAACGCGGCGTACGGTTTCCAGAAGCGCCTCGCGGGAGATGACCACCCGCTCATTGCTGTCTCCCGGGATGACCTGGCGGTAGTTCGGGTAATTGCCTTCGATCAGTTTGCTGCACAGCAGGCTGTCGCCGATGGCGAACGAAATCTGGCTGTCGCTGAGCTTGACGATCACATCGCCTGAGTCACCGAGGAGACGCTGGAGCTCCTGGACCGCCTTGGTCGGGATGATGACGTCGGTCTCATGGGAGGCGGGGAATTCGAGATCCGCATCAACCATCGCCAGGCGGCGGCCGTCGGTGGCGACCAAGGTCATCTTGCCGTCGCGGAACGAAGTGAAAATGCCGTTGAGCACGTAGCGTGTCTCATCGGTAGAAATGGCGTAGGAGGTCTTCTTGAGACCGTCGCGCAGGGTGACTTGGGGGATTTTGAATTCCTTGGCACCGGCGAAATCCGGGAGCGGCGGGAACTCCGCCTCACCCAGGCCGATGATTTTGAAAAACGACGGACCGCTGCGGATCGACGCGTGGTTTTTGGAATCCACGGTGATTTCCACCTCGCTCGAGGGCAATTCGCGGACGATGCTGACGAGCCGCTTGGCAGGCAGGGTGGTGGCCCCGTCTTTTTCGACCTGGGCCTCCACGGAACCCGTGATCCCCACGTCCAGGTCGGTGGTGGTGAAGCGGATGCGGCCGTCCTTGGCGACCATGAGAACGTTGGAAAGAATCGGCAGCGTGGTGCGCGAGCTGACAACGTGTTGGACCTTTTGCAGGCCGTCGAGGAGGGCTTCCTTGGAGATGCGGAACTTCATGAATGGAAAACGGGCGGGTTGATGGCGCCCAGTTTCCGTTTTCATCGGCTCTTGGCAAGCCTTCTGTGAATATCTGTGAAGAATCCTCAAAGCGCCCGGATTCCCGGATCTGACGGGCCTCTCAGCGCCTCAACTGGGCCTCGATCCGCGCCAGACTTTCCTTCAGGCCGGGCTCTTCATCGATTTTATCCCCCACCTTTTTGCAGGCATGGATGACCGTGCCGTGGTCCCGCCCGCCGAAGGCCTCGCCGATTTCCATCAGCGACCCCTTGGTCAGGGAGCGGCTCAAAAACATGGCCACCTGGCGGGGAAACGCGATGCTGGCGGGACGGCGGCGGCTGGTCATGTCGGCAAGCCGGATGTCGAAATGTTCGGCGACGGCTTTTTGGATGGCGTCGATGGTCACCTGCCGGCTCGCCTCCTCGCGCAGGAGGTCGCGCAGCATGTGCTCGACCTTCTCGACGGTCACGCTCTCGCCGGCCAGCGAGGCGTAGGTGGCGACCCTCATCAGCGCCCCTTCGAGACGGCGCACGTTGGTCCGGATTTTCTCGGCAAGGAAGATCAGGATCGATTCATCGACGCGGACTTTCCACGCAAGGGATTTTTTCCGCAGGATGGCGAGGCGGGTCTCCATCTGGGGCGGCTGCATTTCCACGGTGAGACCGCACTCGAAGCGCGAGACGAGCCGCGGTTCGAGGTTCTTGATCTCGCAGGCGGGCCGGTCGCTGGTAAGCACCACCTGGTTGCGGCCGTCGAGCAGGGTGTTGAAGGTGTGGAAAAACTCCTCCTGCGAGCGCTCCTTGCCGGCGATGAACTGGACATCGTCGATCAACAACACGTCCGAACTGCGGTAGCGGCGACGGAATTTCTCGATGTCGCCGCGGCGGACGGAGTCGATGAACTCGTTGGTGAATTTTTCGCAGGTCAGATAAATGACCCTCGCCCCCGGTTGGCGGCGCAGGATTTCCTGGCCGATCGCCTGCATCAGGTGGGTCTTGCCCAGACCCGGGCCGCCGTGAATGAACAGCGGATTGTAGCCAATGCCGGATTTCTTCGCCACCGCCTCGCAGGCCGCGTGCGCGAACTGGCTGTTCGCTCCCACCACGAAACTTTCAAAGGTGTACCCGGGATTCAATCCGGTGGATTTGATACGGCGGGCAAGCGCCTCGCCATCGTCGCTGGCGGCTTTGTGGGCGCGCGGCGCGTGATTCGCGTGATGGACGTGGCCATTCACCGGAATTGCCTCCTCCTGTGAAGATGACGCAACCATGACGCATACCTCGCGCACCGGCTCGATCACCTGGCTGACCGCGGTGTTGAGCTCGGGCAGGTAGTTGGTCTCAATCCAAAGCTGGTGCATCTCTCCCGGCACCGTGAGCGTCGCCACGGAGTCCTCCATCCCGCCCCACTCGACCCCGCGAAACCATCGTTGAAACGCATCCTCCCCGACAAGCCGCCGCAGCACCGCGCTGACTTTGTCCCAAGGTTCCGCAACTCCGCAGAAACCTTCTTCCCGCTGTGCCATTTCATGGATCACGACATCCTCTGTTTCCATATGCATTCCAGAATTTTATGAGAGTTTATTTATACCGCAGCCCTTTCCGCTCCCGCGAGCGGACACTTGCGATTCGAGGCACAATTTGAACGCTCTTCCGTGCCCTTAAAACATCTTTTCGGAGCCATCTAACCAACCATCGCGGATTGCCCTATTCCACAAGCGTTCCACGATTTGATTTTTTTAAAATCTTGACTCGGAAATTCTTTAGGAACACCGAACCATTGATCGCATCGGAAATCCAAAACGCATGGATGCGATTGAAAATGAAAGAGTCGCGATGTGTCGGAATCGACACACAGTCTTCCGAATTTTTAAAAACGCCAACGCGCCCGAAATCATCCGGACATGTTCACTTCTCCGCAGGTTCCCGGCGCGCACCGGGAACCGCAAAAAAGTATCCGCAACCAAATGTGATGAACGTCGTGACCGGCCATGCCCACGCATAGCAATACACAGGCAGCAATCCGTCGCCCGCAGCATTGATCTCCAGCGTCGGCAATGAACCGAGCCACTGGAACGGCAATCCCACGGCAATCCACAGCACCCAGATGTCGGCACGCAGAAACATGACGAAAAGAATGGAAATCGCACTGCCAACAACCAGTCCGCGCATGCTGCCACGCCCAAGAAGCGAGCAAAGCAGCAAACCGAGCAGCGGCCCCATGGTGTAGGTGGTCATGCCAAACGCCAGCGGCAAAATCGGAATACCCTCCCGCACGAGATTGAGCAACAAGGTGAACCCGGTCAGCGTAAGCCCCCAAATAACCACAAGCTGCCGGGATTTCCTCACCAGATTCATCTTCTCAAGCTCCTGGTCGCTGCGTTTTTCCGGATGGTAAATCGCCGACAATGTCGTCTGGCTGAGCGCCGCCAGTATGGAATCCAGAGAGGAAATGCACGCGGCGAAAACGCCCGCAAGCAGCAACCCGCTGACCCCCGTCGGCAGCTCGGTCACAATCCACATCGGAAAGACAAAATCCCGGGCCGCCGGCAACGCAACACGACTGCCACCCACCATTTCAGAACCGGCCTTGACCATCTCGGCTTCAGCCGGTGTGAACGGGTGTTGATGATACCAAACAAACAAGGCCGCTCCCACCATCAGCATCAACAGGGTGAGCAACTGCCCAAACGAACTGAAAATCAACGCACGACCTGCGGCTTTCGCGTCCCGACAGCAGAACATCCGCTGTGCGTTGAGTTGATCGACACCAAAGGCCGTGAGGTTTTGAAACGGCACGGCGATAATCGCAACCCAGAATGTGAACTCAAGATCACGGGTGATCCCCGGCGTGAAATTGAAAAACCGGGTGCGCCCGAACTCGCCCGCGGTATGCCAGAACCCGAACCATCCACCGTCAATGCCATTGACCAGCCATAGCAAACCCACCGTGCCACCCAGGGCGAAAATCAGGAACTGCATGACATCCGTCCAGATCACCGTTTGCATGCCTCCCATGAGCGTCCAAAGAATCGCAAACACACCGATGATGATGATGCTCCACTCGATCGGCAATCCGGTGACGACACGCAGCGGAATCGCCGCCACCAGGACCCGCACGCTTTGCCCGAGCACACTCCCCAGTGTGAACAACACGGTTGCCAGCAATTTCACCCCGCCACCCAGGCGGCTTCCCATGTAATCATACGGGCTGTAGATTTCCTGCGCGTAATAAACTTTGACCAGCCACTTCGCGATGACAATCCGCGCAAGAATGGACCCGATCGCCCACTGGAGATAAGTGAAATCACCTTGCAAGGCAAACAAGGTGCCCGGCACCCCCACAAACGTCACCCCACTGATCTCGGTGGCAATGATGGACCCGGTGACCGCCCACCAGGGCAACGATCGCCCGCCCAGGAAAAAATCACGGATCGTGGCGTTTTTCCCGCGCATCACATGACCCACCCAGGTGGTCAGCAGCAAATAACCCGCCATCACCAACCAGTCGAGATGGGTGAAATGACTCTGGATCGCGGCGATCAACATGCAGGGAAACTAGGGATCTCCGCCCCCCATCCAAGTACCGATTTATGCACTTTACATGAGGATTTCCCGTGGTTGACCCGGCGGAGGCCCGTTGCTAGCGTCCGCGCCCCGACATGAGCGCCGACGCCCCGAACTACAAAGACACGCTGACCCTGCCGCAAACGACCTTCCCGATGCGCGGCGACCTCGTGGAAAACGAACCGAAGCGCCTTGCACGCTGGGAAAACGACGGACTTTACCGGAAAATCATCGCCCGCCGCCGCGCGCAAAACGCCCCGGAATTCATCCTGCACGACGGCCCGCCCTTCGCCAACGGCGATGTCCACATGGGCACGGCGCTCAACAAGCTGCTGAAGGATCTGGTGGTGAAATCGAAAACGATGGCCGGTTACACCGCGCCCTTCATCCCCGGTTGGGACTGCCACGGGCTGCCGATCGAGTTCAAGGTGGTCAAGCAAGCCGCCGGCCTCGAGCCCGCGGAAATCCGCCGCCGCTGCGCCGAGTTCGCCAAGGGATTCATCGACATCCAGCGCGCGTCATTCCGCAGGCTTGGCGTCTTCGGCGATTGGCAAAACCCTTACCTCACGATGAACCCCGGCTATGAGGCCAGCATCCTGCGCGTCTTCGCCAAGCTGGTCGAACACGGCCACGTGTACCAATCGAAGAAACCCGTCCAGTGGTCCTACGGCGCCCAAACCGCACTCGCCGAAGCCGAGGTCGAATACCGTGACAAGGAAAGCCCCGCCATCTTCGTGAAGTTCCCCCTCTCGACGAGTGTGAATCCCCCACCCGTCCTGGAGGGAGCCTCGATCCCCATCTGGACCACCACTCCGTGGACGCTGCCCGCCAACCTCGGCCTCGCCGTACACCCGGAACTCACCTACGTCGTCGGCCGCTTCCACAACGAAATCGCCGACCGCCAGGAAACACTCGTCGTCGTCCGCGAACTCATCGAGGAACTGCACGCCAAAACCGGTTTCGCCCTGGTCGAATCGCTCGCCGAAATGAAAGGCCGCGAGCTTGAAGGCCTCGAAGCCCGGCATCCGTTCCTGCCGCGCACCTCCAGGGTCATCCTCGCGAACTTCGTCACCACCGAGACCGGCACCGGCGTGGTCCACATCGCACCAGGCCACGGCGCGGACGACTACGTCGCCGGCCAGCAAAACGGTCTCGACGTGCTTTCCCCCGTCGATGACGAAGGCAAATTCACCGCGGAAGCCGGCTTGGATGAATTGGTCGGCACGCATGTGTTCCAATCCAACGACCGGATCATCGAAATTCTCGCCGAGAGCGGACATTTGCTGGGCCGCGAGGTTTACCAACACTCCTATCCCCACTGCTGGCGATCGAAAACCCCGATCATCTTCCGCGCCGTCGAGCAATTCTTCATCTCGCTGAAAACCCTGCGCGGCGAGGCACTCCGCGAAATCGACAAGGTCGAGTGGCTCCCCTCATGGGGCCGCAACCGGATCTACGGCACCGTCGAATCCCGCCCGGACTGGTGCATCTCGCGCCAACGCACCTGGGGCGTCCCGCTGCCGGTCTTTTTTGATGAAAACGGCAAGGCCATCCTCTCGTCGGACCTCGCCCTGAAGGTCGCCGAGCTGGTGGAAACCGAAGGCACCAATTTCTGGTTTGAACACAGCGATGCCGAAATCGCCGCCCGCCTCGACCTGCCCGATGGCGTGAAGAAATGCCGCGACACGCTCGATGTCTGGATCGACTCCGGTTGCTCGCACGCCGCCGTGCTCGACGCCCACCCGGAACTCCATACCCCGTGCGACCTCTACCTTGAAGCCACCGACCAACACCGCGGATGGTTCCAAAGCTCGCTCATGCTGAGCGTCGGATACCGCGGCACCGCCCCCTACAAAACCGTGATGACCCACGGCTTCGTGGTCGACAAGGACAAGAAGAAACTCTCGAAGTCCGATGCGGAAAAATCCGGCAAGCCCATCGACGCCGCCCACTTCTACAATAAATATGGTGCCGACATCGTCCGCCTCTGGGTCTCCTCGGTCGACTGGCAGAACGAGGTGCCATTCGGCGAGGACCTCTTCAAGCAAGTTGCCGAACCCTACCGCCGCCTGCGCAACACGCTGCGCATCCTGTTGGGAAACCTTGATGGCTTTGACCCTTCGTCATCCTCGATCGCCAATCTCCAGTCCCCGCCACCCCTCCTCGACCGCTGGATTCTCGAACGCCTCCACGAGGTGGTCACCGAATGCCGCAGCGCCTACGAGTCCTATGAATTCCGCAAGGTCTTCAACGCCCTCAACAACTTCTGCACCCACGATCTCTCGGCCGTTTACATCGATGCGCTCAAGGACCGTATGTATTGCGATGCCCCCGGCTCGCCGCGCCGGATCGCTTCGCAGTGCGCCATGTACGAGATCTTCCTCTCGCTCTCGAAGCTGCTCGCACCGATCCTCGCCTTCACCGCCGATGAAGCATGGGAACACGCGCCCTTCACCAGCGGAAGCATCCACGAACAGGACTTCCCGGATGCCGATCCCGCCTTCGCCCCCGGCACGACCAGCCAGCAGGCCAAGCGCCTCTTCGAAATCAAATACGTCATCCAAACCGCCATCGAATCCCGCATCCAGGCGAAGGAGTTCACCCGCAACAACGAGGCGGAGGTTTCCCTGACCATCCCCGAAGCCGACGCCCCACTGCTGCCACTTCTCAATGATCGCGATTTCGCCACCGAGTTCTTCATCATCGCCGGCCTGAACGCCACCACCGGCGGAGATCTCGCTGCCACCGCCCGCAAAACCGGCCACTCGCTCTGCCCCCGCTGCCGCAAACACGAACCCCTGCTCAACAGCGGCCTCTGCCAACGCTGCGACAGCGTCTGTAGCTGATTTCCCTCGCCTGAAGCGGCGGCCTATGACCATCGCTGATTCCCATCCGCTACAGTTTCCCGATCATGACCCTGCCCAAACTGCTCCTCTTCCTCACGCTTCCGCTTTACGTGCTCGACCAGCTGACGAAGTTTTGGACGATCCGCACATTTGCGCCACCGTGGGATGCCCCTGGTGCGAACATCGCGGTCATCCATGATGTCTTCCACCTGATCCGCGTCCACAACCAGGGAGTCGCATTCGGCTTTGGCAACGGCACCGCCTGGGCACCGGTTGTCTTCCTCATCGTTCCGATCATCGCCCTCACCCTGATCCGCGTATTCTGGAAAAAAGGAGTCTTTGCCCACCCACTCTCGATGATCGCCGTGGCCCTCCTGCTCTGTGGCATCTTCGGCAACCTCACCGACCGGCTTGTTCAGGGATTCCTGCTGGATGCCTACAAGACGGAATCCTTCTGGGCCCGCCTCTCCGAAGGATACGTCGTCGATTTCATCGCGGTGAAACTCCCGCTCTATGACAAGATCGTTCCCTCCAGCCATGGCTGGTGGCCGGCCTTCAATGTCGCGGATTCCTGCATCTGCATCGCCGCCGTCCTCCTCTTCATCGGCGGCATCCGCGAGGAATCGCAACGCAAAAAATCCGCTGCCTGCGAATGAAGGACGGCTGGACTTGCAAAAGCACAGCCCGTCACAACTTCACCACCGGATCCCCACATGATGGGCTTCGGATCATCCATCGGCGGCATTCACCCGCAGGCGGAGAAAGCGTCTGCCGGACGTCCCCGCCGGGATGGTGGCCTTCACCGCTTCCAACGCACCCTCGACGCCCTGGATTTGCTCGGTCACATTTTCCGTGCTCCAGCTGCCGGGCTCGAGGGTATCGCTCCACTCGATCTGATAGAGCAAGCCAGCCTCGCGGGCCGCGCTGCTGCGGTTGTAGGTGTATTCAATTTGTCCGCCATTCATGACCAGCGCGGCGGGCATCACGCCCGGGGCATTGGGGTTCAGGTCCAGGGCGTATTCCATCAGGTTGGAAATGCCGTCACGGTCCGGATCGGCGTTGTCCGCGCCGGATGCTTGGGAAAGGTAGCTGCCGAAGTTGGCCAAGCGCCACAGTTCCTGATGGGTGCGGGCCGGCTCATCCTCGAGGATGGACGCGGTGAGCAAAGGCTGGATCAGGGTGTAGTTTCCGGCGTCCGGGCCGTCCACCGTCATCGCTGTGGCAACCGCGAGATTGGTCCCCGGGTTGGACTGGGGAAAGGTGCCGGCTTCGCTGTTGAAGAGGAACACCTCATCGCCGGTGATCACACCCGCGAGCTCCGCGCCAACGATCCGGGCGGCGGTGGATTCATCCGCAACCTTGTCCAGAGCGATGGCACCTGTCACCGTGAGTGCCTTGCTGTTCACGATGAGCGTGCGTTCCACCGGCTCCGCAGCCAAGTGGTTGTCATCACCCGCCTGGTTGGCGCGAACAACCACGGTACCGACGGCATGGTGAGCAACCGTCCCGGCGATGATAGCGGCGGGGCCGCTCACGATGTCATAGGTAACGGCGAGTCCGGAGTCGGAAATCGCAGCCAAGGCGACCGGGGCGTCGCCGTAAGTCACGGCATCCAGCGTTCCGAAGGTGATGGTCTGTGCCGACCTGCCGACGGTGAAGCTGCGGGTTACGCTGGCCTCGTTGTAGAGCTCGTTTCCTGCCTGGCTGGCGCGGACAACCACCTTTCCTGCTCCAGTCAGTGTGACCGATGAGCCATTGAGCTCCGCCGGACCGCTGATCAGCGTGAACGCGACCGGAAGATCTGAGTTCGCAGAGGCGATAAGATCGAAAGGCGGGTCGCCAAAGGTCTTGTCGGCCGGAGCTTCGAAAGTGAGGGTCTGGTTCGACTTGGTGACATCGAAGGAAACCAGCGCGTCCTGGGCCGCTTCATGGTCCGCGTCGCCCGCCTGGCTGGCGCGGACGGTGACGGTGCCGGTTTGGCCGATATCACTCAGCGAGTAAGCCCCGATCGAGCCTGTCAGGGTCGCTGCACTGCCGGGTTCCAAGCTCAACGTCACCGGCAGCCCGGCGCTTGAGGATGCGGTGAGGCTCACGCTGTTGAGATCCTTCAGAGGCACCGAGGTCGCAAGCGGCGCGATGTTGATGATTTGCGCGGTTTTTCCGACGGTTAGACTGCCGGCGATGAAGCTCTGGAAGCTGTAGTTCACGGCGGCGAGGGTGCCTATTGAAGGGGTGACTGCGTAGCTCCCTGGCGGGGAGTTGGTCGTTGCCTCACAGGAGAAGGAAGGCGCTCCGCTAATGGCGGAGAGCGTGTCTCCGCCGATCAGTCCCGTGATACTGGCCGTGAAGGCCGGGTTGGACTGTCCGCGCGCACGGGTCGCATCATTGGCGGTGACGGTCAGCGGGGCTTTCGCCACGGAGAGGGTGAGCGTGGAGCTAGCCGTTCCTCCGGCCGAGCCGGTGGCGGTAATGGTAAAGGCCGACGCTGTGGGAAGCGTTGTCAGCGGCGTGCCGCTGACAACGCCGCTGGCGGAGTCCAGGCTGAGGCCGGGCGGCAAAGACGGACGGATCGAGTAGCTTACCGTCCCGGAAAGCCCGGAGGCCGCGAAGGCTTCCGTCTCCTGAATGGCGCTGCCGTAGGTGGCGCTCAAGGTCTGACTCTCCGGCAACAGGCTTCCACCCCAGGCGAGCTGGGCGATCCCTCTGGCCGGTTGTCCACTGACCGAAGTGAAGTTACCACCGACGATCAGTTCTCCGGTCGGCCGGAACGCCAAAGTCTGGGGAATCCCGCTGAATCCACTACCCAGCCGGGCGCTGAACTCGGTGTCGGGCGTCCCATCGGCGTTCAGGCGGCGTAGGCCTGCGGAGGTCCAGGCGTTGTTGAAATTGGGCATCACACCACAGACCACAACCTTGCCATCGCGTTGCAGATGGATGTCGATGACCCTGGGCGGAGCGTTGCCTGTGAATGCCGTTGCGCATGCGGCGGTCTTACTGCTGTCCAGAGTACCATCCGGATTCAAACACGCCAATCCCCGTAATGGCTGGTTGTTGAATGTCGTGAAGACTCCACCCACCCAGATTCGACCGCCAGGTTCGATCCGAATGGCATTTACCGAATTGTTGCCCGAGTCCCGATTGAAGTTGGCACCGAGTGCGGTGTTGAAAGCCGTGTCGGCGGAACCGTCGGAGTTGAGGCGTTTCAAGCCTTCATAGCCACCGACAAGAATCTTGCCGTCGGCTTGGACGGCGATGACCCAAATTGCTCCGATGAATGTCGGGCTGTTGAAGCTGGTGTCAGGCGTGCCGTCCGCGTTCAAACGCAAGACCTTGTTTAGGTAGCTCCCGAGGATCTTGCCATCCGCCTGCTCGGCGAGAGCGCCGTATCCAAATTGATAGGTCAGTGCGTTGAGCTTGACGTTGAAATTCGTGTCGAGAGTTCCATCCGGGTTGATGGAGACAATCGATTTCCTGATCGGAACGCCGTTGATGCTGTCAAACTGCCCGGAGACGAGGATCTTTCCGTTTTGGCGAATCATTACGATACTGGGACTGAGAAAGCCGGGGTGGCTGAGTCCGCTTCCAAGGTTGGAGTGGAATTCCGCGTCAGGAGTTCCGTCGGGCTTCAGGCAGAGAAGCCCCGCGGCTGAGATGCTGCCATAGCCGGTGAAGGTTCCGATGCCGAACCAGCGGCCACTGGCGTCCACTGCGGAATCGTTGACATACAACCAGGAAGGGCCCGCAAGCATGGAGCCGTGTGCGCTGTGGTAGGCCTCGTCCGGAGTGCCATCGGTTGGAATCAATGTTTGATAGAGTAGCACGAGGGTGTTGTCCTCGCCCAGTGCCAAGGTGAACCCGCCTAACGCCGGAATCACAAGACCGTTGGTATCGATGGTAAAAGCATCGGCACTGAAACCCGTGATACCACCGGGAAAACGACCGACGGTCCACGAGGCCTGCTTCACTCCGGTGAGCGAGAAATCTCCCAGCGCTGAAATATTGAACGACACCGGATTTCCGGCGGTCGCAGAGATGGTCAGCGCGCCGGTGGATTCGACGAGGTCGGAATCCTCGCCCACCGTGCCATTGATGGAGCTGGTTTGCCAATTCCACGCCGTGCCGCCGGCCAGAGAGAGGCTGCCGGTCGTGAGCGTGCCGATGCCATCGCTTCCGGGGGAAAGACTGGCACCGGGCCCGAGGGTGACACTGCCTGTGGCTCCCGTTCCTGCCAGCGTGCCGCCGGAATTCACCGTCACCGCTCCCGTGCTGCCGGTGACAAGCAAGGTTCCCGCGTCGACTGATACAGGCCCTTCCACACTTGAAGCCACGGTGAGCGTGTTGCCACCTAGTTTGACGACAGAACCAGCGCCGCTGATTTCATTGGAGAGGGTGAAATCATCGGAGCGGTTGATGACCAGAACGCTGTGGTTCACGATGGGACCGGGAACGGAACCCGTGGTGCCGCCATTGCCAAGCTGCACGGTGCCCGAGGAGATCAATGTGGTTCCGGTGAACGTGTTCGTTCCTGCCAGGACAAGCGTTCCAGGGCCGTCAAAGGAAAGTCCACCGCTACCGGTGATATTCCCTGTGAGGATCGCCTTGAGGGATTGCAGGTTTTCTTGAGTGAGGCCGAAAGTGAAGTTTCCCGGAGAGGAAAACGTGTGCAGCGTGTAGCCGGTAGCGCTCCCGCTGCCTTCAGTGATGGTGCCGCCCGTGGCGAGCGGTGCACCCGGATATCTCACGATCACCACACCCGATCCGCCATTGCCGCCTTTCACAAACGTACCCGCTCCCCCGCCACCACCACCTCTGGCCGCCGTGCCGCTGCCGGCACCCGATGAACCCGTGCCGCCAGCTCCGCCGCCACCAAGGCCACCGGCTCCGCCAGCACTCAATCCACCGCCGCCACCACCGCCACCATAGGTGATCTCACTGCCGGTGATCGTGGAAACAATCCCGGATCCGCCACTGCCGCCATTGTTGTTTGACGCATTGCCGCCCACGGCGCCCGCGCCGCCCCCGCCTCCGCCGGCTGCGGTGCCAGCTGTGGATCCAGCCCGGCCCGCCCCGCCCGCAAAGCCTTGTCCGGTGGTTCCCGCGCCCCCAGGCGCGGACGCGCCGCCACCGCCACCCCCGCCCGAGGATCCGGAGTTGCCCGAAGTATTGAATCTTCCCCCGCCGCCGCCCGCCAGAGCAGTGACGCCAACAAAGGTCGAGTTTGAACCATTGACCCCCTGCACCGAGGACGACCCGCTGGTGGCTGGTGCCACACCGCCTGCGCCGACGACCACGGGGTAGTTGCCAACCGGAAAGGCCAGGGAACTGCCCGTCAGCACGCCACCGCCACCGCCGCCGCCTGTGCCGCTCGTGTCTCCAGCCGTGCCGCCGCTGCCGCCCCCTCCAACAGCCAGGTAGTCCGCATAAAGTTCCAGCCCGATCGCGTAGCCATCACTCATGGTGTAATCAGTGGAAATCGTATTGTTTCCGCTGAAGCCGGGGAGTTTCATGACGGATTGAACCTGACCGGAGACAGCCAGGGACTGGTTGATCGCCGAAGGACCACCGGGGGAAATAATGGTCAACCCGCTGCCGAGGGTGGATGCATAGACGGAGTTTTCATCGACGAAAACACTGGAAAGACCATTGCTGCCGAGCCCATCGGCAGTGGTGCGGTTGGTGAAAGTGGCTCCTCCGTCGGTGGAGATGCTCAACCCGCCGCTGGTGGCGGCATACACCGTGCTGCCGACAACGTGGACGCCATTCACGTTATTGTGGCCCAGCCCATCGGCTGTCGTGCGGTTGGTGAAGCTGGTGCCCCCGTTCGTGGAGATGCTCAGCCCGCCCCCCGTGCCCGCGTAGATTGTGTTGTCGGCGACAAAAACATCCCAAACATTCGAGCTGCCCAGACCATTTGCCGTGGTGCGGGTGGTGAAATTCACGCCACCATTGGTCGAGATTCCCACGCCACCGGGCGGCGAGAAGGAACTCATGGCGGCATAGACCGTGCTGCCGTTGGCGTAAGCATCCACAACCGCAGTGCTGGTAAGCCCGCTCGTCGTATTGCGGTTGGTGAATGTGTTGCCATTGTCGGTGGAAATGCTCAACCCACCGTCGGTGGCGGCGTAGACAGAGCTGCCAACTGCGAAGACACCTCGGACAAAATTACTCCCGAGTCCATTCGTCGTGGTGCGGGTGGTGAAGCTGGTCCCGCCGTCCGTGGAAATGCAGAGCCCGCCGTTGGTCGCGACGAAGATCGTGCTTCCCACACCATGGACATCATTGACGTAGTTGTTCGGAAGATTGGAATTGGCCGTATTGCGGTTGGTGAATGTGGCTCCCCCGTCGGTTGAAACTCCGAGCCCCCCGTTCACCCCGGGACTTGTTGCCACATAGACCGCGTTGCCGGAGGCGAAGACGCCGTTCACAAAATTACTTCCCAGTCCATGCACCGTCGTGCGAGTGACATAAGTCGACCCACTGCTGAGGGCGATGTTTCCCGAGACTGTTCCCAACGGAGCGTCCGCGCCGATACGCACGTAAACGGTGCGTGATGTGACATTGCCTCCTGATGGGGAAATGGTGATCGATTTGGAAAATGAGGAATTGTCCGTGGAAACCTGGAATCCGGATGGCGCGGTTACAAGGAGAGGTTCGTTAAGGCCGCTTGCATCCACTGTGAATGATTGCGAGGCGGAGGCATTTCCACTTCTGGAGACCAATCGTTCCAGGCTGTTCAGGCTGGTGGTGATGGTTTGACCGGCCGCATCGCCGGAGGCCAAGGGCAGGGCCAGAGCGATCATCAGGACCCGTGCGGATTGGATAGAATAGAATTTCATGGCAAGCAGGATTGGAGGACGCCACATGACGCCTCGTAAACACCCGAGCAACCAGCGTGGAGGAATCCGCTCCGTCGATTCCCTCCAGGTGAAACAAAGTGAAACGAAGTCCGCATTTCCTGCTGCGGCGCAGCTCTCGCTACAGGCACCCTGTGCGCACGCCCGCGTTTTCCAGCACGCGGAAGATATGGTGCAAATACCCCTCGCTCCACTGTGTGGCGATCGTTTCACGCCAGCAGTTCTGGAAGTCCGGATGGGCGGTGAGCACGCGCTGCCACTCGGCGCGCGCCGTTTCCTCATCGCCCTCGATCGCGGCGCAGGCTGCGGCCACCAGTGGAAATGACCAACCCCAGGGCACACCGAAGCGCGCCAACTCCGCACGTGCCGTGGCCGGATCATTATCAGCCACAGCCACCAGCGCGAGTGAAAGATGGACCAGCCGCGGGTAGCTGGCGCTTTTGCGGCAGTAGCGGTCAAGCATGCGGCGGCCGAGATCCACATCGATATTCTGGAAACAGAGTATGCTGCCCAGCGCACCAGACAGCATGAGCGAGCTTCCGCTTTCGTGATCAACCCGTCGCGCCATATCCAGCACCACCCCAAACCGGCCATCGAGCATCGCCGCGATGGCAACCGCCAGCCTTGTCCACGGATCCTCCGGATCAAGGCGTGAGGCACAAGCCGCGAGTTCGCCGATTTCCCGGCGGGCGAGTTTTTCATGCCAGCGTGGTTCCACCGTGCCTGCCGCATTGAGCAGCACCGCAAGAGTGGCGGGCACGGCGGCGTCTTCCGAATCCATGGCTCCCTGACGGAGTGTTTCCACACAGCGCCCGAGATGTTCGAAATGGAAGTTGGTGAGATATTGGCGGCCCAGGGCCAGCGCCTCGTGAAGCCGCAGCGGTTCGTCCGGGCATGAGCGGGCGAGCTTGGCGATGTGATTCGGAACCACCCCCCAGTCGCCCGCCACTTTCGCGGCCAACACCCGGGCCAGCGCACGAATGGCCCCAGGTGAAATGTCCTCAGTCGGAATGCCATGGCGCACCGCCCAGAGCTGGCGGCCTGATTTGCCATCCAGAATTTTCGGGTGAATGCGGCATTGGCCGTCTTCGATGAAAAACGAGCCATCAAGCACCATGTCGAGACCGTGACTGTGTGCCAGTTCCCGCGCGGACGAACCGGGACCTGCCAGCATCGTGCGCGGAAATGGACCGATGGCCTCGACCCCGTCCGTATTGGCAAGTTCCACCATGAGTTCGGCCGCCAGGCACCGCACAAGGTGAGCGGGCGCTTCCACTCCGGGCATCGGCTCGAACTCGACCACCCCCAGCGCGGGCGGCCGGATTTTTTCTGTTAGTTCCGCATTCGGAAACGATTGCGCCGCCACTTCGAATGCCAATTGGTACCCCCGTTCGCGCATCAGGATGCGTGCGGCACCCTGCTCGGGCTTCAGCTCCGCCAGCGTCCGGCGCAAGCGCCGGGCGTGCGAGCGGACCAACGTGTTGGCGGCGGAATCAAACTGATCGCCCAAGCCCAAACAATCGAAAGCGATGCTGTATTGCGAGATTTGCTGACCCCGGCCCGCCAGCGTTTCCTTGAAGAGATAGTGCAACAATTGCAGCAATTTGGGCGAGGATGAAAGCGGGTGGGATTTTTCAAGACGGATGAGCTCGCCGCGCAGCGCAGCCTCATGCGATCCCCTCCGCACGGAATCAATCGATGCCAGCCGAACCCAGTTCATTTGAAGAGGAGTTGTCCCAGGCAGGTGGCGGACGGAACAGGCGCTGGCAGCCAACCGGTCATGATTTCCGGAAACGCCATACAAGGACGAGGGTGAACAGGACGAAGGACAACCCCAGGGATGTGGTCGCCACCAATGGCCACCCCTTGCCGGTGACCATCAGCAGCAGGGATGAATAGACCACGGCAATGCTGTAGGAGCCGGCCCAGAGCACCCATGAGGAAAGCGCGATCGAGCCACTGTTGCGGGTTTTGATCAGCTTGCGCCATTGCGGCACGTAAGCGCAAAGCGAGACAACCGGCACGCACGATTGTGCCGCGCCAGCGATGGTGAGCCATGTTTCAAGGGGGACGTTCATGACGGAAATTCCGGATCAGCCATCGGATTGCCATCCCGGTTTGGGCACGCCACGATATTTGACAATCCAAAAATCGCGCCATTGCGACAAACTCCGGATTTGCATGCACATGTATCGCCTGTATCATCATCCCGTCATTCGAAATCCGAATAGGAAGGAATTCACCCGAAGGCGGGCCGGACGGATCCATGCGCAATCAGGAAATCACATCATATCGCGGAGGTTTGCTCGCCAGTGCCGTCATGGCCGTCTGCCTCACCACCCATGCGGCATGCCAGGAGACACTCGAACCGCTGGTGGTCACTGCGGAAGCCGGTCCTGACGACACAGCGGAAGACGTCGGGCTGCTGTCGGAGCTCGCATCCGGAAAGGATCTGCGTGATCTGCTGCGGATGCAGCCGAACGTCCACACCGGGGATGCTCCCGGCACCTTGTTCAGCCTGCGCGGGGTCGCACTGGAGGGCGTGCTCGTCCCCGGCAACCGGACCAACCCGGCGCTCGCAGTGATGAACGGCCAGATCCCGCGCACCACCAACAGCATGTGGGTGCTCGGCATGCCGGCCTGGGACCTTGCCGAATTCGCCGTGAAATCCGGTCCCCAGTTGTTTCATGACGGCCCATCGGCGGCCGGCGGGTTGATCCAACTCACTCCAAACCAACCCGTCTTTGAAGAACAGGGCCGCTTCCTCGCCGAGGCGGGAGAATACGGCAAATACCAAAGCGGCATCACCATCAACTCGGTGATGATCCCGGACAAACTCGCGCTGCGCCTGAATCTGTTAGCCGATGGCAGCGACGGCAGCATCACCGACATTGCGGATGATGACGACCGTTTCGCCTCATCCGACCGCCTGATGACGCGCGCCCAGTTGCGCTGGCAGCCGGCAGGCGATGAATCGACGCGCCTTGACCTGCTGGTGGAAGGCACCCGCATGCGTGGCAACCCGCTCGGATTTGCCGGAATGCGCCCGGATTTCGAGCTCTTCGACCGCAAGGTCGATCTCAATCAGGACGAACGCGCGCAGGGCGACCACCTCGGCGTCTCCGCACACCTGCAAAGCGAAATCACTCCGTCACACAAACTCGAAACCTGGATCACCTGGCAAAATGCCGATGGATTCCAGCTGGCTGACTTCGACAATTCCCCAAGCGCCAACTGGTGGTATCGCGCGGAAGTGGATGAAAAACGCCTGAGTGGCGGCACCAATCTGCATTTCCAAGGCGACCGCATGAATGCAACGCTCGGTGTCTACGCCGACGCCGGCGATTACCAGCTGGATTATTACGGACGCGGATTATCGGCGACCGTGGACGGCGATCCTTTCTCCACAGGGATCGACGAGTCGGTCGGCATGGCGGCGATGTTTGCCCGGGGCGAATTCGAATTCAACCCGGACTGGTGGGTGTTTGGCGGGCTTCGCATCGACGGACAGCAACGCAGGGTGGACCTCAAGGCCCGCATGGGTGATGGCGCACCCAGCCATGCCCGCGAACGCGTCCAGTCGCTCACCCCATTGCCGGAAGCGGGCATCGAGTGGCGCGGCCCGGCGGCCACCGCAGGCATGAGGGTCTCGCGATATTACCAGCCGGAGGGCATCAGCTATGCATTCACGCTTGGCAATGCGGCCCCCTACGATGCGGCCGATGGCTGGGAGATCGAGGGATACGGTGAATGGAAGACGGGCACACTGCGGATTTGCCCGCGCGTGTTTCTCGCCCGGGTCACAGACACGCAGGTGGCGCTGACATACCCGGGTGGATATCCCGCGCTCGACCCGTGGATTGTGAATGCGGGGGATTCGGTGCGCTACGGGGCCGAACTGCAAACCGGTTGGCAGGGGCCCGGCGCGCTTTACCTCGGTGCCCATGGCGGCTGGCTGACCACGGATCTGGATGAGTTCGACCTCCACGGAGTGAGCCGCGAAAGCGGAAGCTTGCCGAACGCCCCGGCATGGAGCGCGGGACTGGTTTGCTCGTGGAAACCACCGACCGGATGGTTCGCCCAGTCCGCGCTCACCTGGCAGGATGAAACATACTCGCAATTCTCGTCACCAGCCGCCACCCAGATCGAGGACCGCCTCGAGCTTACCGCACGGATCGGATACAGGTGGGGACGTGCGGAAATCTACGGATTCGGCCATAACCTGCTAGACCGTGACTTCGCCCTGGTGCGCCGCGATTTCACCGGCACCGGCACTGCCGTCCAAGGGGCCCCCAACACGCCGCGCACCCTTGGCATCGGCTTCGCGATCGATTGGTGATGCCGCTTGGTGGAGAGCCAGAACATCAGGGCAACAACTCCCGCAAGCGCCTTGAGGCGGCGTGACCGACAGTCAGCGTTTCGGCCACACCATCAAAGGTGAGCACGGCCGAGCGTGTGGCCTGAGTGCAACCGGCAAGGCGGCCGAGATTGACGATCAGGCCGCGGTCAAGCTGGCTGAACAGGCTGGCGGGCAAACGGTCCGCCCAATCACGAAACGGCTGCCGCACCAACCGCCTCGAATTGTTGGCCAGCACCACCTCGGAATAGTGGCCGCTGGAACAGATGTAAAGAATGTCACGGACTGCCGCGAAATGTCCGGATGCTCCAAGCGGTATGAACGCCAGATCCTCCTCCGCAAGCGCGGAAACAGGCCTTGAGCTTGACTGGCGAATCCGACCCAGTGCCGCGCGCAGACGCTCGGGAGCAACGGGCTTGAGCAGATAGTCCAGCGCATTCACCTCGAAGGCGCGAACCGCAAAATCGTCGTGCGCCGTCACGAATACCACCGCCGGTGGATTCTCCAATGCGTCAAGAATTTCGAAACCACCACCGCCGCGCATCTTGATGTCGAGAAAAACCAGGTCGGGACGCAGTGCGCCAATCGCGGATAGCGCCTCTTTCAAATGCCCGGCCTCACCCAGCACATGCACCCCGGGCTCGACCTCCAGCATGGCACGTAGCTGCGCACGCGCCAATGGTTCGTCATCCACAATCAGACATTGGAGTGGCTTCATGCGATTTTGCTTTGCGGAATACCCATACTGGAAATCACGCGGTCTTCCTGCTGTGAGATCGTGAACCAGGCCCGATCGCCATAATGAAGATGGAGGCGGGAAACGATGTTTTCAATGCCGATTCCAAGCCCTGTATCCGGATGGTTCGAGGCCTGCAGCGAGCCGGGATTGCTAACGTCGATGCGCACAGATCCGTAGGCCACGCTGCTTTGAATCCGGATTTCCAGATCACAGTCCTTTTCAAACCCGTATTTCACGGCATTTTCGACCAGTGGCTGGAGGATCAGCTCGGGAACCATCACATCCAGGGATTCCGGCGCGATCTGGAAATGCGCCTTGAGGGCTTCGCCGTAGCGCAATTGCTCGATATCGAGATAGGCCCGCAGGCTCTCGACCTCCTGACGCAGGGTCGAAAGTCCGTCCTGCGATTCAAGCAGCCGCAGACGCAGGAAGGTGGCCAGCTTGCCGACCAACTCGGGAATGCGGCCCGGGGCGCTGCGCGAGAGCGCATCGATCGAGGTCAGCGTGTTGAAGAGAAAGTGCGGATTGATCTGGTAACGCAGCGCGCTGAGGCGCGCGCTGGTTTCGGCGCGCTGCGATTGCGCGAGATCGAGCCTCAAGCCGTCGAGCGAGCGCTGGTGATAGGCGATTGAGATGAAGAATCCACCGAGGATGACCGGGACGAACATCTGCTGGATCAGACCCAAGCGTATGAAAACCGGGACCACATCGGCGAACTGCAGGTTGAGCAGAATCACGAAGCCCCCCCAGCTGAGCCAGGTGATCAGCAGCGGAACCCGGTGAACCTCCCGGCGCGTGGGACACCAAAGCACCACCACACTTCCGCAAAGGTAGGCCAGCGCCTGCATCAAAGCGAAGCATTGGATCGCCAGTGCGAAATCCACCAGCACGAACATGGCGATCGAAACGAAAGCAAAGCCGTCGGCCAGCCATTGGCATACCCGTAGGCCTGGCGGCGCCCTATCAAGCCCCAGGATCAACGCGTTGAACCGGGTGAACACAAACACGCTCAACCCGCAAAACATGCCGAACAACTCGCGCTCGATCCACAGCGGCAACTCCGGAAAAAGCAGCCGCAGGTAGCCATTGAAGATCCCGTAGTAAACCAGATAACTGAGCGCGAATGAGCCGAGATACAGATAGAATCTCTGCCGCTGCAGCACGCAGAACAACAAACTGAAAACAACGACCGCGAAGATGAAACCAACCAACGCCAGATCCGACATCGCCCCAACGACGATGTTACGGTTGATCGCCTGCTCACATCCGATCACCAGCTCGAACCACTGGGAGGTGCCCGATTGGGAGCGGGCGTATAGGGTTCTGGTCTCGCCAGCCGGAATATCGATATCGATGCGCGGAAATCGGTAAAAAACCGGGCGGCCTTCATCTGCCACACCAGCATTCCGGGATTGAAGCAGGCGGCCGTCATCGACGACATGCCAGGCAAAGTGATCGAGCCTCGCCGTACGGAGGATGGCGGTAAGCTGTTGGTCCTCGCCGCTGTCGTTTCGGATCTCGCATTTCAGCCAAATCGCGTCGCGGGTGAATCCGAATGAAGGGATCCGGCGTGTGTTGGGCACAAACGGCGGAGTCTCGCCGGCCAGCACCTGATCGATGCCGATCCGGGCCGTGGAATCGACCATGACGGAAAGATGCGGCGCGAGATTCGTCGCAGGCATCATGTGGCGCACATGCAAGGCCTCCGTCGCCGCACCCGCCGACGATCCCGCAACCAGCATGACCGCCAACGTGGACCAGACAAACCGTTTCAATCCATCAAGCGGAGACGGTGCGTAGGGATGAGGGTTGGGCTGCATGCCGGAAAAATGATCCTGAAAGGCTAATCTGCGGATCCCAGACCGCAAGCCTCATGCACCGTCGCCAGACGGGAGCGTGAACATCGGATCATCATCACTGCGGGGAGGGATTCCCGCGACACGGATGAACGGCATCAAACCAAGCCTCGCGCCTGACCACTCGCCACGCGGCGGACTCGCAAGCTGGCGCAGCCAAAGGTCCAAGTACCCCGGAAGATCGGTCTTTTTCCGTGATCTCAGGCAATCGGCAAGCACATGCCGGTGCTTTTCACAAAAACGAAACAACCGCGCCCAGTCAGGGTCCGATCCCGTGGAGCTTGGTGCCGGTTTCCCCAACACGGCACGGATCAAGACTTCCACCTGCGTCAGGACCGGCACGTGATGATCGCCACTTGTGGCGGACTTGACGGTTTTGGGAAGCGGCTCATGCGGCTCATCGCTGTGGTCCAAATATTCTGAAAAGGACGGATCAATCGGTAGCAAATTCATCAAGTAGCTGGGGGCCTGGGGGGAATTGACGACAATTATTGAAGACGAGCGCCTGTCGTCTCGATCGCACTTCAGCACAACGGGCTTGTCACGAATCATGCGAAAACCATCACGAAAACACGGTCTAAAATCTGCAGGAAGCAGGATAGCGAATCCGTCAGGCATGATCGTTGGGACAAGCAAACCCGTGGAGTTATGGAATCCCGCCGGACGCACGCTACCAGCTTATGACGACCGCCGGCGTCGCGCCATCGACATGGCCCGAGCGAGCCAAGCCAGGCGGCAGATGGGCGGCAGTCGGCTGGATTGGAGTCTGCGGAGTTCAAGACATCGATCTTGTGCGTGCGCCTCATGCCTCAGGCAGCAAAACAGCCCCCCAGTATTCGCATACTGGGGGGGGGTGGATGTCCGGGGGGCTTGGGTTTTGGGGAAATATCAACTCGCACGGCGGCGGTGGAAACACAACAGGCTGGCGAGGCCAACCATGAGCGCGGAGCTGGGCTCCGGGATGCTGTAAGTGTAAACAACGGCAAACTGGGTCGTGGCCTTGGTGTTGCTCGTGTTCAAATTATAGTTATCACCACTGATAGTAATGTTCTGCTGATCGCGCGCAGAGAATGTAACGCTGCCCGCGCCGGTGTATGCCGCCCAATACTGTGATGCGATGGTTTGATCCGTCACGGTGAACGTCTGACCCGAACCGATGGAAAAAACCTGCGAAGATGAAGGCTGCACCGTGGCTGACTGCCAATCGGGGGTGGTCACCACATCAGTGATGTTGACTGAGGTCTGGGTGTAACCAAGGCCGGATGTGAATTCTTTTGCGGTAAAAGTGCTGTTGAATTGATCGATAGTGGCAGCAATAGCTGCCGAATTCGTCACGGTGAAGGATCCAACCATCGTGCTTTGGATAACCTTTACGGTGATTCCGGTGATTGTGGCTTCGGGGATGTTGAATTTGGCAACAGTGAAAGTGTTGTTGAAACTTGAGCCCACATCCATGGTAGCCGAGTAATAGGTGGCAGTACCAAAGTAGGTAGCTGCATTGGCACGCGAGGCGAGAGCGGCAGCGGCAATTAGGATAAGTAAGGATTTCTTCATGGGGGGGAACGAAGTGCGGTTGCTTTCGACGGGCTGGAAATCCTGTATTGTGGGGATTCTTCAACCCGATTGGCACCAATCGGCGGAAATGCATCACGAATCCGCCAAAAGACCCTCAAGCCTGAGAAATCCACCATCCCGGCCCTGGCAGAATGCCGCGCTGGCGCACCTCAATCAGGGCGGTTTGCGGCCCTGACCTGAGGGCACGATCACCCCATGAAACCCATCCGGCCCACAAGCGGACACCTGTGGCAGACGACTTCGGAATCACAGACGGGGCTTCGCAGGCTTTTCAGGACAAGGCCAGCTCCAGCCTGGCGGCAGTCCTGATCCGCCCGACTTCATCATCCCCATAGGATTTCCTGCCATCGAAGGCCCACACAGTCCCGGGCCATGCGGGGTCTCCGGAACCGCGCCCGACAATGTGGATGTGCATCTGCCGGACCTGGTTTCCGATGCAGGCCACATTGAGTTTTTCCGGACCGAAATAATCCGCAACAAATTGCGAGACACTTCGCACCGCAGCCATCACCTCGGTGTATCGTGCGGGCGGAAGCTCATGCAGGTCTTCAACGCCCTCTTCCACTTCAGGAACCAGCAGCATCCATGGGAACAACGCGTTGTCTTTCAAAAGCAAGTGACAGCCTCCGATGCGGCCAAGATCAAACGCGCCTGAAGAGAGCCTCGGATGTAATGAAAATGCCATTCGGGAATGCCGGACCATAGGCATCCATCCATGGAAGCCAAGGAATTATGGCTCACGCCGGCTCAAAAATCCTGCTTGATCGGCGGGGCGTGATCCAGCCGGCAATCGGGATGCCTTGTCCACGCAGGCTCCCGACCGCGTCTGCCATTCTGCGGTTTCAGCCCTCCGCGATTCCCTCCAGAAGCCGCGCGTAGCGACCTCCTTGCGCGAGGAGGTCGCCGTGTTGCCCTTGCTCGATGAGCACGCCTTGGTCGAGGACGCAGATCAGGTCGGCTTCGCGGATCGTGCTGAGACGGTGGGCAATGACGAATGAAGTGCGATTCGCACGGAGACGGTCGAGGGCGCGCTGAACGAGTTTTTCGGTGGTGTTGTCGAGGGCGGAAGTCGCCTCGTCCAGCAACAGCAGCGGTGGGTTTTTCAGCAGGGCCCTGGCGATGGACAGCCGCTGCTTCTCACCGCCGGAGAAACGGATGCCACGTTCGCCCGCCATCGTGTCGAGCCCGTCCGGCAGGGCACGGATGAAGCCCGCCGCGTTGGCTGCCTCCAGCGCGGCCCACAACTCCGCGTCGGTCGCTCCGTGTTTGGCAAGTGTGAGATTTTCCCGGATCGTGGTGTTGAACAGGAACGCCTCCTGCGTGACGAAGCCGGTGTGATCACGGAGCCATTCCTTGGAGATCTCCGAAATGGGAATGCCATCCAACAGGATCTCGCCGGCATTGGGCTCGTAGAAACGGGAAAGCAGGTTGAGAATGGTGGACTTGCCCGAGCCCGTTGCACCGACAAGGGCAAGCGTCTGGCCGGGCAAAGCCGTGAGGGTAATATTTCGCAGGGCAGGCGCATCCTCGCCATAGGAAAATGAAACATTGCGGAACTCGATTTTCCCCGCGAAGGCCTCCGGGCACCTGCCATCAGTGAGATGGTTTTCATCCGGAGTGTCGATGATCTCGAAGATCCGCCTGGCGGATACCAAACCTCTGGTAAATATCTGTGAAAGCGGGTTGATCCGGGAAATGGGGTCGAAGAGGAAGCCCCATGCCACGAGGAAGGCGATCACCGTGCCGGGCGAGAGCCGGTCGTTGAGCGTCCACCACGCGCCGAAAGCGACCATCAGGATGATGCCCGACTCAGCGATGAAGGAAACGGCCGGCCAGACGATGGCCTGGCCTTTCATCACGGCCATGTGTTTTTCCCCGACCATCCGGGAGGCCGCGTCAAAATCGGAAAGTGCCTGCGGCTCATCGGTGTAGGCCTTGATCTGCCGGATGCCGGCGAGGTTGTCGTGAAGAATGGCATTGAGAGCGGAGGAGGCCTCGGACGATGCACGCCATTTCGGCTCCGCCTTTTTCGACCACCACGCGGTGATCACGCCGATGACCGGCAGCGGAATCAATGTGACCAGCGTGAGCTCCCACGAGTGATAGAGCAGGTAGCCGATCACGATCAGAAATTGAAGCAATGCGGCCAGCGCCTGGTCGAGACCTTCGACGATCACCTTGTCCATTGCAGGCACGTCATCGGCAACGCGCGACATGATCTCGCCGGAGGAATTCTTGTCGAACCACCGCACCGGCAGCCGCTGCAGCTTGTCGTAAAGCTCGACGCGAATGAGATGGGTGAGTTTCAGTTCGAGCGCGTGATTGAGGGTTCCACGCAGGGTGAAAAGGATCTGTCTGGCAAGGATGGCACCCGCGCCGATCAAGGCGGTGGAAACGATGAGATCCGGCCGGTTTTGGCCGATGATCGTATCGATGAACCGCATCGTCACGCCCGGAAGCACCAACACGAGCGATGTGCAGGCCACGGCCATCAACAGCGAAAGCCCGCTCATCAGCGGGAAGCGCAGGGTGTGTCGGATCAGGCGGAACATGGAGCGGATCGGCAACTATCATGACTTGGAAACTCCGGGCGTGGCGAGCCGCAACTGGATGCTGTCTCAAAACGGGGACCGCACGCTTCCTGCACAAGGGTTCCCCCTCTCGGAGCGCGAAGCGCGACCTGGGAAAAATATTTATCCAAAGACCTCCTGATCTTAACCTTGCGGCAGGCGTGCTGCGATATGGAGCGCCGACATTCTGTCGGCAGCGTGCTGCGGACATCCTGTCCGCCAAAGTAAAACGTCCCACCCACATGGCGGACGAAACGTCCGCGCCCCTCACGCCATACGGAGCGACAACATGTCGCCCACGCCCAGTCGATAGGATATCGACGCTGCTCATGCCTTCCTTGGCGGGTTTGGTGCCAAAACAGTGGTGAAATCCCGGATTCGGACGCATCGGCGCTGTCGTCCACTTGACACCGGGGGCCGTCCGCCGCCACCTTCTGGCCATGCCACGTTTTGCCAATAAAACCGCTGTTGTCACTGGAGCCGGTCGCGGAATCGGTCAGGATATCGCCCGCCTGCTTGCTTCGGAAGGAGCCCGCGTGGCGGTGGTCAGCCGCAGCGCCTCAAGCTGTGGCAAGGCCGCCGATGACATCAACGCGGAGTTTCCCGGCAGCGCCACCGCTTATGCCGTGGACGTGGCCGACCACGAGGCGGTCCAGGAACTTGCGAAAAAAATCGGCGACGACCTTGGACCGGTCCACATCCTGATCAACAACGCCGGAGTCACACGCGACGGCCTCCTGATGCGCATGAAGGAGGAGGACTGGGACACCGTGATCGATACCAACCTCAAGGGCGCGTTCAACACCGTGAAGGCCTTCATGCGCGTGCTGATGAAAGCCGAAGATCCGCGGATCATCAACATCGCCTCGGTCATCGGCCTGATCGGCAATGCCGGCCAAACCAACTACTCCGCCAGCAAGGCCGGCCTGATCGGATTCACCAAGGCCGTCGCCCGCGAACTGGCAGGCAGACAAGTGACATGCAATGCGGTCGCCCCCGGATTCATCACCACCGACATGACCGATGAACTTCCCGCCGCCGTCAAGGAGGCGGTGCTGGCGAAGATCCCGCTCGGCAGCTTCGGCGAAACCCGCGACATCGCGGAGATGGTGGCATTCCTCGCCAGCCCGGCCGCCCGCTATATCACCGGCCAGGTCTTCGCCGTGGATGGCGGCATGACGATGTGACCGGCCATGTTCAGGATGCCGTTTCACCGACTTCACCTCCCACCAGACGATGCAACTCATCCTTCTGCGGCACGGCAAGGCCCAGGACCATCATCCGCAGGGAGACCGTGCGCGGGAGCTGGTTGACAAGGGCCGCAAGCAGTCACGAAGGGCCGGAAACCTGGTCAAAAATTCCGATTGGCTTCCGGAAATCGTGCTCACCAGCCCGCTCGTCCGCGCGCAACAAACAGCCGGTGAATTCTGTGCCAGCGCGGGCATTCCCAAAGCGATCGAGCAGCCATGGATCGCCTGCGGCATGCACCCGGAGCGCGCGATGCGGGAACTCGCCGCATATGCCAGTTTCCGGCGCGTTGCCATCGTCGGCCACGAACCGGATCTGTCACAGCTCATCCAATGGATCGTCGGATCATCGTGCGGTGATGTGGAAATGAAGAAGGGCGCACTGGCGGGACTCCACATCTCCCCCCCCTCGCGTCACGGCACCCTGGCATTCCTGATTCCACCGAAATGGAACGACGCATCCGGTGAATGAATCTGAAATGGAGATGGGAAATGAGGAGATTCGATATTCGGGATTGTGTTTCGACCATTTGTGCAGGGAGCTGAGATCAAAGCCAAATCCCTGATTTCAAATCGCCAATTTCCTTTCAAACATGCATCGCCCACCCAAAAAATTCGTCCCAACCCCCTTTGACTATCATCAGGAGATCGAGCTGACCATCGACTCCCTGACAAACCTCGGCTCTGGCATTGGAAGGATCGGCGGATGGGTCGTCTTCGTGCCGTTCTCCTTGCCGGGAGAGACCGTCAGGGCGCGTGTGTACCGGAACGACAAGAACTGCTCCCACGCGGATTTGGTGGAGGTGCTGGTGGAATCCCCCGACCGGGTGAAACCACGCTGCCCCTTGTTCGGCGATTGCGGCGGCTGTCAATACCAGCACCTCGATTACCCGAAACAGCTCGAGTGGAAGGCCCGGCAGGTGGGCGAGTTGATGAAACACATGGCCGGCATCACGTTTCCGGTCAACCCGTGCATCTCCACGCCACAAACATGGCATTACCGGTCCAAAATCACGCCGCATTTCGACAAGCCGCGTGACGGCGCGATCGGCGCGATCGGGTTTCTCGCCAATGGCCAGCGATCGAGGATCGTCGATGTCCCACGCTGCGAAATCGCGATGGATGAGATCAACACGGCCCTGCCCCTCATCCGCGATGAAATCCGCAGCCGTGCGCACTCTTTCAAACGCGGATCCACCGTGCTGATGCGCGCCACCGGCGGCAGGGTGGAGACCGATTTCAAAGCCACCGCCACCGAGCGCGTCGGCAACCTGTCCTTCCAATTCCTCGCCGGGGATTTTTTCCAGAACAACCCGTTCATCCTGCCCGCCTTCACCGGATACGTCGCCAAACAGGCATCCGCAGCAGGCACACGCTTTCTGGTGGACGCCTACTGCGGCTCCGGGCTGTTCGCCCTCACGCTGGCCCCGCACTTTGAACAGGTCGTCGGTGTCGAGGTCTCCGAAACCTCGTGCGAGTGGGCGCGTGGCAACGCCGCCGCCAACGGCATCACCCACGCCCGGTTTCTAACCGCTTCCGCCGAGGCGATCTTCGCCGACATCACATTTGACGCCTCCCTGACCGCGGTGGTGATCGACCCGCCACGCAAGGGATGCTCGCCGGAATTCATCGACCAGCTCATCGGTTTCGGCCCGGCCCGCGTCGTCTATGTCTCCTGCGATCCCGCGACCCAGGTGCGCGATCTCAAACTGCTGGGCGCGGGCGGCTACGCCCCGATCGACGTCCAACCATTCGACCTTTTCCCCCACACCCGTCATCTCGAATGCGTGATGACTCTGGAAAAATCCCGATGAGCCAACAAAGCAACAACGAGATCATCCTTGGCATCGACCTCGGCACCACCCATTCGGCGGTCGGCACGGTGGACTCGGGGTTTCCTATTCTGTTAGCCAACGAGGAGGGGAAACGCATCACGCCGAGCGCGGTGTGGATCGGCACCGACGGCACCATCGAAACCGGCGCGAAGGCGCTGCGCCGGCGGGCGATCGAACCGGAGCGCGTGATCACCAGCATCAAGCGCCTGATCGGCAGGCGCGCCGACGAGGTGGAGGAGCATTTCCCCGTGCCGGTGAAGAGCGGAAACGACGGCCTGCCCCGCGTGCTCGGCATGTCCCCCGAGGAGATCAGCGCGGAAATCCTGCGCGAAATGAAACGCATCGCCGGGTGGCGCATGGGTGTGGAAATCCGCAAGGCGGTGATCACCGTGCCCGCCTATTTCCATGACGGCCAACGTGCCGCCACCAAACGGGCAGGTGAACTCGCAGGACTGGAAGTCGTCCGCATCCTCAACGAACCCACCGCCGCAGCGCTCGCCTACGGCCTCGACAAACTGGGCGAACATTCGCGCGTGGCCGTCTATGACCTTGGCGGCGGCACCTTCGATCTCTCGATTCTGGAAATGCAGGACGGTGTTTTCCAGGTGCTCGCCACCCATGGCGACACCCGCCTCGGTGGCGATGACCTGGACACATTGATCCTGCGCCGCGTCGAGGAGCGCGCGGGACTTCCTGAAACCACCGGCGCGCTGCGCGTGCGCTTCATGGAGGAGGCGGAGCGCGTGAAACGCCTGCTCAGCGACCAGGAGGAGGCGGTTTTCCGCATGCCATTCTACGATGGGTCTCGTAGCATCGAGCAACCGGTCACCCGGGCCGAGCTCGAAACCATCGCCGCGCCATGGATCCAGCGCACACTGCGCCACTGCCGCCAGGCGCTCGCAGACGCCGCGATCACCGCCGCCAACCTCGACGCCGTGGTCCTCGTCGGCGGCAGCACACGCATTCCCGCCGTCCGCCGGGCGGTGGCGGAGCTTTTCCAATGCGAACCGGATGTCTCACAGCATCCCGATGAGGCAATCGCCCTGGGCGCGACAATCCAGGGAGGCGTCCTCAGCGGAGCCTTGCGGAAAATGATCCTGCTGGATGTCACACCGCTGAGCCTCGGCATCGAAACCTTCGGCGGATTGATGAACGTGCTCATCCCGCGCAACACCACCATCCCGTGCAAGGCCGGTGAGATGTTCACCAACGCCGCGGACGGCCAGCAGGCGATGCGTTTGAGGGTGCTCCAGGGAGAACGCGAGATGGCCCGTGACAACTGGGAGCTTGGCAACTTCGATGTCGCCTTTTCCCCCGCACCCAAGGGCCGCGCACGGGTGGGCGTGCAGTTCCGCATCGATGAAAACGGCATCCTCGAAGTGCTCGCCCGCGACGTTGCAACCGGCAACGACACCGTGATCCGCCTCGGCAACGCCGCCGTCAACGTGGACGATGCCGCGGTCGAATCCATGGTCAGCGAATCCGTCGAACACGCGTTCAGCGACATGGCCGAGCGCGTCTTCACCGAGGCCAGGCTCAAGGCGGAGGAACTCCTGCCAGCCGTCGAGGCCGTCTTGTCGCAGGGGCTTGCCCTCGCTGACGAACGCGGAGAGATCGAGACGGCCGCGGCTCTCGTCCGCGAAGCCCTGGCCGCCGGTGCCGCCAACCCGCTCAAGGCCGCGGTCCAGCGGCTCGACTCCGCCACCGAAGCCCTCGCCGCCCGCCTCGTCGAACAGGCAATGGACGAGGCGCTCGAACGCAAGCTGGGTGACGGCGGTTAGAAAACATCCTCTCAGAAGGAAGCCTTCATCCCGGCGTGCCAGATCCATGCGTCGGTATTGAAACCAGCCCCGGCCTCATCGTTGAAGATGACATTTTCGACGCCGCTCATGATGACCAGCTTGTCCTGATAAACATGGGTATTGGCCCCGAAGTAAAACGAATGGTATTCGTCACCAATGAAAAACGGCGAGTTGTCGAACCATGGATCCGAGGACGCTCCCATGGTCGTTACCAGCGCGCCGGGATCATCACTGCCCGCATAATGATATCGCGCGACCAGTTTCACCACACCGGGCATGAGCCACCATGATGGAGCGAGAGTCATTCCCCATGCGGTGGTGTCGCCCTTGGCGATCATGAAATCCCCGAGAAAGGAAAACCGGTCCTGCTCCAGTGTGAACCCCGTGGAGAAAAGATGGCGGAATGCCGGATTGTCGGCGAGCACCTGCCCGCCATTGGCGGAAGACCCGCCGGCAACCCGGTACCGGGGGATTGACTCCGAACGTCCCGCGTCAAAATTATGGATGTAATCGAGGTGCCAGCGGGTCCGCATGAGGGAATCGCCGCTCGGTTCCACGAACTCACGGGCCACACCGAGTGAAAGGAACCCGTCACCCCGGATCGATGGAATGTCAGGATCCGAGTCCGAGGAAAACCAGCCGATGCCGTATTCCCAGTCATTTCTCCGATGATCAAACCGGATGCCGAGCGTGGATGCCGGAGCGATCATGTTCACCAGCATCGAGCGGTCCGGGTATGCCGAGTCTTCCTCCTCCTGGCGGTACTCCGCCGTGAAGTGGGGGCGGAACTTTCCATAAGTGACGCCGGTATCGCGAAGGAATTCCGTCCGTGCGCTGAGCCGCTCGATCCCCCTGTATTCCGCGTTCCCCGCGAATTCGGCGCGCGCCTCGATGTCGGTGTTGCGGAATGCCCTGATGCGGGCACCCAGCCGCGCACGGCGCGTCCGGCTGGAATCCAGATCCACACTGTCGGACGGGACCGCGCCGACGCCTTCCACATCCGCGCCGCCCGATGCCATCTGCCAATCGAAAAATCCGGTGATCGCAACGTGCTGCACCCACGGATTGGCCCCGTCATCAAAGAGCACCGCACGCGACCAAACGGGATCGAAGGTGCGGGTTTGCCACCCGGGCCAGGATAGTTCCTGATAGACACGGTTTTCCCGGGACATCTCTCCTTCTGGCCCCGCATTCACCGGGACTTCCGTGGGTTTCTTGTCTGACTCGAGAATATCGAGGGCATCGTTGGCATGCGCAAGGGCGGCAACGGCGAAGCATAGGACAGGGCAGGCGTATTTCATAGGGTTCATCTGTTACAACCAATGATTCATGACTTTTCCTTGTCCCGGACCCGGTCCGCGGCGCGGCGGACGCGGCTGGTGTATTGTTCAAGGGACTCGCTCTTCCTCAGATTGAGCGCTGCTTCCAGATGGGTCAGCGCCTCCGGATAGCGGCGTTCGCGCACGAGCATCTGCCCCAGCGCCAGATTCGCAGGATAGGCGACTGACTCGATGCGGGCCGCCAGTTGGTAATTCGTCCGGGCCTCCGCCACCAGCTCCGCCCTGGCATCGCCATCCTCCTCATCCCGGGAAAGGAAATCCTTGTGACGGGCCAGTTCAAGAAGCACCTCGCCATCCGCGGGATCCAGCTCCAAAAGCTCCTTGAGCAATTCACCCGTTCGCGCGCGTTCACCCTTGCTCTGGGAAACACGCACTTCGGTCAGGAGCAGCGCGCTGCGGTCCGCCGGTGACAACTTTTCTCCCGCCTTCCCGCGCACACCCGCGATGAACTCCTCCGCCTTGTCCGGAAAACCATAGTCGTTCAGAATGCGGGCGGATTTGAGCGCGCGCGGAATATCCAGCGCCCTGGCCTTGTCCATCGCGGCCAGATAGGCAAGCAACGCGAGCTGAGGCTCGTTGCGGTCCATGTGCAGATTCCCCAGCAGATTGAGGTTCGACTCATCCGCGATCCCCTTGAGCCGCAATGCCTCCAGATTGATGATGGCTTCCTCCTTGCGGTCCATTGCGAGATATGCGTTTGCCTGCTGCAGCCAGAGCTGTTTGTCATTCGGGTTCTCCTCGATCAGGGTTCCGATCAGATTTGCGGCCTCCGGAAATTTTTCCTGCGCCATCAACGCCTGCGCCAGGCCCAGTTTCCAATCGCGCGATGCGGAATCCAGCAGATATGCCTGCCGATACGCGTTCTCCGCCGCCACCGCGTTCTTCCTGAGCAGGTGACAATAACCGAGCAGGCCATAGACACGTGCCGAATTCTCACCCAGCTCGATCGCCTTCTGCAGCATCGGCAACGCCTCATCCGTCTGGTTTTTTGAAATATACAGATATGCCAGATTCGCATGCGCGCGCCGGAAACGCGGAAACCGCCGGATCGCCTCGAGAAACGCCCGCCGTGCCTCATCCGTCCGGTCCGCCTGGAAATACAGGTTCCCCAGAACAAAAACCATTGCCGGACTGATTTCCGCAGGAGCCACCTTGGGATCGACCGGCTTTTCGGTCTCCTTGATGAAACGGACCAACTCAGCCTCCGCCTCCCGGAACTTCGCCTGATCGAACAGTTCGCGAATGGTGACAAGCGCCGCCTGCTCCGCAGCGGTCACTTTCGGCTCGACATCTGATAGAAAGCCATAGGAGCCGATGAAGTCACGGATGAATTTCGGATCCCTGAAGAGATTCGAAGGGGGGATGATGGTCTCGGCCGCAAGCGATCCGGTGGCCAGCACGGTGAGAACGAAATTACGGAGCATTGGCATCATGGTTTCAGTTTTTTCTGACTTCGAAGTTGAACGGAACGACACAGGACGCCTTGATCCTGCGCCCACCCTTGGTTGCGGGATTGAATTTCCACTTGCCCACGGCTCCGACAGCCGCCTTGTCGAGCTCCGCGTGTCCGGAGGACTGCTTGACGGTCGCAGCGGTAACCGCACCCTTTTCATCCACGGTGCAGTTCACCAACACCCGCCCGCCGATCCCCTTGCTGAGCAATGAAACAGGATAATTTGGCGGCAGCTTGCTGACCGGCGTCGGCGGCGAGTCCAGATCGCCGCCGAAAACATCCTCGGCGCCCTTCATCGCGAATTTCGGGATGTCCATCAGGAAACCTCCCCCGGTGCCGGTTGTCAGGTCACCGAGGTCAAGACCGAGATCCAGATCGGTCGGCTCCTCCACCATCTCCTCGGGCTCGGGTTCGGGTTCCGGCTCCTCGGGCGGCTCGTCCATATCCACATCCTGGTCCTCCGGCGGCTCGATCGTGACCTCAGGCGGCAAGACGGCGTCTCCGTCCAGCGTCGCCGCAAGCTCCTGTGTCAGCGGAATGGCGATGAAAAGCATGATCGTGAAAACCAGACCGCCGGCCACGGCAAGGATGCCTGTGAACCTGCTCTTCGGCGGACGATAGACGTGACGGGACAAGGGAGGATGGCTTTGGGATTGGAAACTCAATTCACTTGGTGGAGACCGAGATCCTGTCCTTCATCGCACCGGCCAGAATGGCCTGGCCATGAACCTGTTGGACAATGCCGTGGGTGGACTCCTTGTCACCCTGGATGATCACCGGCATGTCGGGAGTCTCGGCCAGCAGCGGCTTGATCTTGCCGATGATCCCCTGGACCCCGATGCTTTCCCCACCGTAAAACACCTTGTCATCCGCGGTCACCGCCAGAAGAATCGAGTTTTTTTCCAGCGCGCTCGCACCACTGACATCGGGTTTATTGACGGTCACACCTGTCTCCTCCACGAACACGGTGGATACGATGAAGAATATGAGCAGGATGAACACGCAATCAATCATCGAGGAAAGATCGATGGTCACCGGTTCGTCGGATTCGTCTGAAAGGCTGCGGCCGAACATGTTTTGCTTCAGGGTGTGGGTTCGCGGTGGAATTTGGTACTGAGAATCAGACTTTCGAGGCGCACCAGCGCGCCGCGGATCCGGTCGCGCCTGGATTTGATGACAAGGGCGACAAACAACCCGGGCAGGGCGATGGTCAGGCCGGTTTGTGTGGTGATGAGCGCCTCCTGCATGCCGGCCGCGACGCGCTGCATGCCTGCCGCGCCCTTGCCCTGGGATAGCCCGGAAAACATCGCAAGCATCCCCATCACGGTTCCTAGCAGACCTGCGAGAGGCGCGGCGGCAACCAGGGTGTTCAGCACCAGCAATCTGCGATCGATCGCGGCGATGACGTTGAGTTTGATTTCATCAAAGCGGCGATTCACTGTCTTGATGGTGATTCTGGGACCGTGCAGCACATAGCGCAGCGCCTCGCCGAGGCGGCCATCCGCCAATTCGGGATCACGGATGTATTCGACCCATCGGTCGCGTTCACTGTCGTTGAGATTGCCCTGGTTGACATAGACGAGCGCGGCGATCGCCGATGCGTAGAGAATGGCCGCGACCCCCCCGAGCATGTACATGATCACCCCGCCTTCGCAAAACAGGTTCCATCCGTTGATGAGCAATTGGAGCATGGTGGCGAGGTAATGAATGTTGCTGTCCGTCAGGCGGGGCTTGAGTGGAGTTCGAAATCATCCTCGCCACCACGCTGGCCGTCATCAGCCGGCGTGGCATCCGAACGGCGCTCCCGTTCGGTGGTGCCGTTGATCATCGCGATTCCAATACCCTCGAAATCCGAGAATCGTCCTTTGGCATAACTTTTCAACATTCCGTGGACCACGAGCACCGGGATGGCGACGATGAGCCCCTCGGCCGTGGTGATGAGCGCCTCGGAGATTCCTGCGGAGAAGTTTTTCGCATTGCCCGTTCCATAGAGCGCCATCGCCTTGAAGGTTTTGATGATGCCAAGCACCGTTCCGAGAAGACCCATCAGGGGTCCGGCGGCGGCGGTCAGCGCCAGGAACGGCAGAAACCGGTCCAACTTGGGCTTCACGGCAAGCAGCTTTTCAAACAGCGCCTCCTCAAGCACCCTGCGCTTCTCATCAAACATGAGAACCCCCGTCCGCACCAGTTCCCCTGCCTCTCCCCCGATGGCACCGGCCTTGCACATGGCCTCCTCACGGCGGCCATGAAGCAGATCATCGAGAATCGCATTGATCACCGCTCGCGACGGCACGCGTATTCTGGAAACCTCCCACACCTTGAACCCCGCGATCAGAAACGAGATCGCACCTAACATGAGAATGGCATGCCCGACAATCCCGCCCTTCTCGATGGTATCCATCAGGCTTTCCCGTGCGGCGGCAACCTCGATCGCCTTTCCCATGGTTCCGTCAAACGGGAGCTCCCCATGTCCGTCACGGATGGCTGCCGTGATCGCGCCCTTGGGAGAGGCATCGATACCAACCACCGTCGGAAGTGAAGTTCCGGTTTCCGCAAACGTCGCCACACCTTCGAACCCGCCCGATTTTGCCGCAAAAAACACGGATGGACCGGCAACCAGCAGGGTGCCATCGACAGACTCGCTGCCATTGCGCAACGCCTTGCCCTCCAACGTCATGCCTCCGGCCACTTCGCCCAGACGCTTCAGTCCCATTTCAAGCACCTTGGCCCGCTCGGTGATTTCGGCCTTGGGATCGTCTGTCAGTGACGCGGCGCGCTGGTCAACCGCTTCAATCGCCTCCTTGTGAATCTGGTTTTCAGCAGGATGCAGGCGGGTCACCAGCGCTTTGGAATACTGGTTCAGAATCCCGGCTGAATAATTGAAATCGGTCTTGCGGGCCTCGATCTCGCGTTCAAGCGTCTTGAGGGTCGCGTTTCGACGTTCCTCCTCCCGCTGCAATTCGCGGAGCTCCTTGCCGAGCGCGAGCGCCTCGTCGTCAAGCCGGTTGATTTCACGATACAACCCGCGCCTGAGGTCCGAGTATTCACGTTGGGTCTGGTTGAGTTCGCCTACCGCCTTCTTCAGGTCGGCCCTGGCGGCGTCCTCGGGAGTCCGCGTTTCTGCCGCAGCCGCGCAATGCAGCGCGGCGACAAGAATGAATGTGGCGTGTTTCATGGTTTGGAAAGCGGCAGAGTGATGAATGCGGCGTCCTGATCGCCCGTGGTCGTGGCCAGGAGTTGCTGAATCCTGGGGGCGATGTCCGTGCGGTCCTCGAACTTCCAGCCATCGGCGCCGGGGCGTCCGGCCAGGGCATAAGTCGCGTCCTCATTGACCGCAAAGGCGCATGCCAGGCCGAAGTAAATGACCTGCATGTTGAACTCCCTGCCATCGGAATTCCTGTGGAGTTCCTGCCGCAGGTGCACCGTTTGCTGGAATTTCTCTGCCTCTGATAGAAGATTGATCACGTTGAGCAGCCGCTTGGAGACACCCTCTCCCCGTTTTTCCACCGGCAGCCTGAGATCGCGCTGGAGATCTTCAATCCCCTGCGCCACCTTCGGCTCGGCCAACAAGGGGGCAGGTAACAGCGGAAGCCTTGTGGCAAGATTCTCCTCGAGACTGCGGACCACCGCGGACAACTCATCCTTCGCGGCGGCATAACGGTCACGCTGGTTCGATTGATCAAGGGATTCCTGTTCGGCTCCGGCCTTGCGAGTCCTCGCATCCGCTATTTGCCGCTTGAGATCCTCGATTTCCTTCTGAAGTCCCTCCTTGTAGTTTTGCAGGACTTCCTGGTCACGGGACCAGTCGTTTTCCTCCTGCTGGATTTTCCTCATGGCTTCCACCCATTCGCGGACGGACGTGCGGAGATCCTGGGTGGGACTGGTTTTTTCCTGCGCGGTGACGCGGGCAACTAGCAGGAACAAAAGGATGGTGGTGGTTAGACGCATGGCTTGCGGAATGCGGAAATAAAAGAGGGGCCGCCGGCGTTTGCCGACGACCCCGATGTGACAATATCGTCAGATTCGGTATGGCTTATTGGGCGCCTTCCACGGCGATGCGGTAGAACTGCTTGTCACCTTCTTTCGGAATGGTGAGTTCCAACGCACCGGCGGATTGCCAGTTGTTCAATCCGGTGGACTTCTGAACCGGCAGGGTCAGCGTCACGTTGTTGGCACCGGCCTGCACCATCGCCTGGCCCACCGTGCGGAGATCCAGGATGCTGGTCTCGTCGTAGAGGCCGAACGCAGATGGATCGGCGGACACCTGGGCGGCCGTGTAAACACCAGCCAGCACAGTCGACGCGTCGTTGACCGCAGGATTGAAGCCAAGCGAGGCGTTCGCGATTTCAACATCATCCGAGATCCCGTCGCCATCGGCATCCGCAAACGAGCCTGCCGCCGCGGGAGCGGCCCCCAACAGCTCCCCGGTCTGGCTCATTTTGGTCCATCCCGCAGCCCAGTTGTCGCTGCCGAAAGCCCCACGATAGGTGGTGACAACCGGAGCTCCCGCCTGGAGTTTGGATGGGCCGACCCACAACGGGGAATCGCTGGCAGGACGGGGATCGATGGCGATGAGGAACAAGTCCTCGTCACGGGAGTAGGAACTGTATTTCGGATTCACTCCACCGTTGCTGTTGCCGTTGATAGGTGAGCCCGACGCATTGAAGAACGTGTTGGCGGCTCCACTGTCCGTGACATAACTCAGGTTGCTTGTGTTGGTGCCGGTGTAACTGCCACCACCAAAGCGGCCGACGGTGTTGTGCGCGAAGACCAGTCCCGTTCCCGGGCCGTCCGATGCCGAACCAACCACGTCGCGGGCGAAGTCATCAAACACGGAGTTGTAGATCTTCCCCTTGAACCGGTCGTCGATGTAGATCGCGTTGTTGCCCTTGTCATTGCCTGTCGCATCGGCGGTTGTGCCGGTGCCGATGAACGTGGCGTTGTAAATGACAGGCGCGGAGTTGGTCGCGTAATCACCGATGGTGCCGGTCACGCCATCCCACTCGCCGCCGTTGTCGTATGACTTGGTCACGCCGTCGGCTTCGAATGGATTCTGTATGGCGAACCAGAACTGGTTGGTGCCACTGTATCCTTCGTCAATGTCGAAGCTGTCGTCGAAGTTGAACGCGAGAACGATGTGGCTGGTATTGACCGTGCCACCGAAGAACTCGATGCCGTCATCCTTGTTCGCATAAACCTCGATGTAGCTGATCTGGGTGCCGTTGCCGACACCACCGAGGGTCAGTCCGTTGATTTCGTTGGCTCCCGAATAGACATAACCACCATGGCGGATGGAGATGTATTTCAGAATGCCGCTGTTGTCAGCCGGTGCGTTGCCGCCGTATTCGATGACGTCGGCCCTGCCGTCGAGGTCGAGGTCCGCCGACGCCGCGGGTTGGAATCCCTCGATGCGGTTTTCACCGATGTTGGTGGCTCCGCTGTAGGAGGCGATCGGTGCATTGCCCAGAACCACAATGCCGCCCCAGCGGCCCGAGGTGTTGGAAGTAGGAGACTCCGCCACCAGTCCGTCGCCATCGAAATCCATACCGGATTCCGCTTCAAGCTCGTCAATCGTGGTGAAGACGATGGGTGCTTGGGCGGTTCCCTCAGCCATGATTTTCGAACCGCGGGTGATCACCAGCGAGCCGAATTCATCATCGTTGGCGGAAGGAGTGCCCTTGTCGTCCAAGGTCGAGTAAATCCTCGTTCCCGGCTCGATGGTGAGCGTGGCTCCGTTGGTGACAAAAACCTTGTCCCTGAGGATGTAGATCTTGTCGCTGGTCCATGTGGTGTTCACGGTGATCGCGTCAACATTTGTTCCAAAGGGCGTGGTATTCACCGTTTGTTCGGCGATCACATCCACCTTGGCGGTGAAAAATCCGGCCTGGTCGTATTTCGTCCATCCGGCGGCCCAGTTGTCGGCACCAAAGGCACCCCGGTAGGTAGTGGCTACCGGAGCCCCCGCCTGGAGAGTGGCGCCATTGGCGGCCCAAAGCGGCGATGAAGGCGCGGGTCGCGGATCAAGCACATCCAACACCAGGTCCACACCACGTGAGTATGACTCATACAGCGGATTGGTATTGGCGCTGCTGTTGCCGTTGATCGGATTGCCGGAGCCGTCAAAGAACGTGTTGGCAGCACCGGAGTCGGTCACATAGCTCAGGTTGTTGCCGGGAGTTCCGCCGCCGAAGCGGCCCACGGTGTTGTGCGCGAAGACCAGTCCCGTTCCCGGGCCGTCCGATGCCGAACCAACCACGTCGCGGGCGAAGTCATCAAACACGGAGTTGTAGATCTTCCCCTTGAACCGGTCGTCGATGTAGATCGCGTTGTTACCCTTGTCATTGCCTGTCGCATCGGCGGTGGTGCCGGTGCCAACGAACGTGGCGTTGTAAATGACAGGTGCGGAATTGGTCGCGTAATCGCCGATGGTGCCGGTCACGCCGTCCCACTCGCCGCCGTTGTCGTATGATTTGGTCACGCCGTCGGCTTCGAATGGATTCTGCACCGAGAACCAGAATTGGTTGGTGCCGTTGTATCCTTCGTCAATGTCGAAGCTGTCGTCGAAGTTGAACGCGAGAAGTATGTGACTGGTGTTGACCGTGCCACCGAAGAACTCGATGCCGTCATCCTTGTTCGCATAAACCTCGATGTAGCTGATCTGGGTGCCGTTGCCGACACCACCGAGGGTCAGTCCGTTGATTTCGTTGGCTCCCGAATAGACATAACCACCATGGCGGATGGAGATGTATTTCAGAATGCCGCTGTTGTCAGCCGGTGCGTTGCCGCCGTATTCGATGACGTCGGCCCTGCCGTCGAGGTCGAGGTCCGCCGACGCCGCGGGTTGGAATCCCTCGATGCGGTTTTCACCGATGTTGGTGGCTCCGCTGTAGGAGGCGATCGGTGCATTGCCTAGAACCACAATGCCGCCCCAGCGGCCTGAGGTGTTTACCGTGGGGAAATCGGCAACCAGAAGATCACCGTCGTAGTCGGTCTGGGTCTGCGCCTCCAGCTCGTCGATTGTTGTGAAAACAATCGGCCGGTCAGCGGTGCCCTCCGCCATGATCTTCGCCCCGCGCGTGATGATGAGCGAGCCGAATTCGTCGTCACTCGTCGATGGAGTCGCCTTGTCATCGAGTGTCGAGTATATTTTCGTGCCTGGCTCGATCGTCAGTGTGGCTCCATTGGTGACAAACACCTTGTCCTTGAGGATGTAGATGTTGTCGCTGGTCCAAGTGGTGTCGCTGGTGATAGCGTCCACATTGACACCAAATGGGGTGGTGTTCACCGTCTGGGTGGCGACCACATCGATGATCGCGGCCTGACCCACGACGGGCGAGGCGGCAATGGCCAGGAGGCCGTATATCCAGTTGTATCGTGTTTTCATGGGGTTGTTTGATTTCTGTTATGGTGCTGCACACACCGCAATTCGGATGCTGATTGCAGCGCCAATCTGCCCACGTCCAAGCGAATGCTAAGCATCGATGCGTGTCGTTTTTGCCACATGGATCAGAACTCGGCCTTGAACTCGAGATAAGCGGTTCTTCCCGGCTGGTCCTCGGCATAGATCAAGCCGTCGAGAGGGTCACCTCCTCCCGCATCGCCCCGGTATTCGTATGTCTGCACGCCATCCAGCAGGTTTTTCAATCCAAGCGTCAGAGTCCCGTTGCAGTGTTCCCACTCGAATCGCCTGGCGACCAGTAGATCAAGGGTGAATTGCGGCTTGAGCCAGACATCATATCCAACGGGATCACTGCGGAGAACGGTCGGATATTCATCAGTGAAATTCGCGGTAAGGAACGCGGACCATGGGCTTTCAAGCGGTTCCCACCCGAGAGTGAAGTTGAGTATCTGGCTTGGCTGGTAGGGAAAACGGGTCTCAAGCGCGAGCAGATTGAGCGGATCGCCGGAATTGACCTCATATTCAAGCGAGGACTTGATGAACGAATAGTTCGCAGTCAGGGAAAAGGGAATTTCCGGATTTTTCCAGCGCGCCTCCAGTTCCAATCCGCTGATGGTCCCGCTGTCACCATTCTGGTAGGTGGTGAAATTGCTTCCGGTGGCGTTGTCCACGCGCTGGACGACCACGATCGGGTCTGCCAGCAGCTTGTGGAAAAGGGAAAAACTTCCACTCAGACTGTCACCGGATTTCCAACCGATTGATGCGTCGATGTTTTCAATCGTGGTCTCCACCAGATTTGGGTTACCACGTCTTTCGATTCCGGTCTCCTGGTCCACCGACTCGATCGGGAGGAATTCGTGAAACGTCGGCCTTGCGACCGTGCGCGACCAAGCGAGGTTGAGAGTGGATGTTTCAGGGATCACATCGATTCCGCCGAATACTGCAGGGATGAACGCGTCGGTGGTTACCGTTCCGAACCGGGACGGATCATCGGGATTCAGACTGCTGAGCGGCAGCGCGGCCACGGAATAGGATTTGACCTCTTCCTCCCATCTAGCCCCGCCACCGATCCGCCAGAAATCACCGTGATAGATTCCGGACGCATACAACGCCTGGAGACCAAGCTCGCTGTCCACATTGCGGATTTCGAGACCGCTGCCGTTGTAATAATATGGAGCGTCTGGCCGGACATACTGCGAGGCCCTCGGGCCGGTGCCAGTGCCGGGAACCGCACCCGTGCTCTCGTTGCCGTAACCATTGAAGTAGTTGGCAATCTCATCCGGATTGGCCGCGAGGTATTCTCCGAAGCTCCGGAACCCCTCGGGCAGCGCGGAACCGTCGGGAAAGGTCGACGAACGGAGTGGAAATGCCGGTGAGAACGGCTGGATGGTCGGATTCGCAGTCCACCACGCGGGCGGCCTGCGGTTCGGAGCGTTCTCCCAGTCATCAAAGCGGAGGAAGTAAACCCTGCCCTGCTGTTCCCTGGTTTTCGTGAGATCGTTTCCACCGAATGAAAACTCGAACCGCCTGCCGTCCTCGCCATCTTCCGTTAGAGCGATGATCTGTTTCAGTTCCGCCGAGAACTCGCTGGCGTTTTCCTCAATGAATTGTGTTTCGCGAACGGAGTTCAGCTCGCGGATCGCCTCGCCGGAAAACAGGTCATGCTCGATGGTGGCCACCCTGCCAAGCGAGGGATTGTAGATGAATCCGGAATTGATCGCCGCCTCTGCCGCGATCGCGGGATCTGTGAAATCCAGCAGAGATGTGTTGAAGGTCGAAGTGTGTGGGCGCGACTCCCTCGCCGATGAGTCCGTCAGACGCCATGAAAGCGTCGTGCCGATGTCGTTGGAATGGCACCCTCCGAGTTGAAGGATTTCCGTGTCGCGTATGACGGGATCAATGGTCCAGAATTCGCGTTTGAAGGCAGCGGAGGCCCCGTAGCGGCCGACGATGGCGGCGTTGTTTCCAAAACCACCGAACCGCTCACCCTCCACGGTGAAATCCGTTCCGTGGGTGATGTTGTCCGTGGCAATATGCTTGTTGAAATAGGTGACGGATAGCTCGTGGTTCTCTCCGAACCTAACACCTCCCCCCAGGTAAACCGACCAATCCACCTCCCTGGCGTAGCTTTCCTCCACCCAGCTGCGGGCTGGCGCCGTGAGACGGTTCTGGTTGCCGAAGCTATTGACCTCGTCGCTGGTGGCGTGCTGGAAGGCCGCGATAAAACCGGCCGTGATGCCATCCTGAACCTCGAACTTGTCGCCATAAACAAGTGAGAAACTCCTCGGGGCCTCCGGTTTGGCCTCCTTGGGCAACCAGGACTGGGAGGATTCGAGAGCGCGCACCCTGGGCAGCATCGCATTGGCGGCCTCCTGTTGTCTGAGCGCTTCGTTGATTGCCACCTGCTGCTGGAGCGGGTTGTTGTTGCTGTTTCCCGGCGTGGTGCTCAATGGCGGTGCCACCCTTCTGCCGCCGGCGTCGAAGCTGGCCGGGTTGCCGTTTTCATCGAGCCTCCACAACAGCGCATCCGGAATCGGATCATCCACATCCCCCCAGAATCCGAGCTCGCGATTCGGGTGGACCAACATCCTGCCGTCATGGTTGCTGTTCCAACCTATTTTGTATTTCGCCTCGATCACGCGGTCATCAGGAATATTGAGCGAATTGATCTGGATGGTCCCTCCCCCGAAGTCGCCTGGAAGCGATGGAACATAGGTTTTGTTGATATCGATTCCCTGGATCGCGGTGGTTGGAAAAATATCAAGTTGCACCGCCTTTCGCGACGGATCGGCAGAAGAAATGGACGCGCCATTGAAAAGCGTTGTCACGTAGCGGTCCGCAAGTCCGCGAACCACCGCGAACTTGCCGCCGACGATGTTCGCTCCGGCGACCTTGCCCACGGCACCGGCCGCATCGCTGACGCCGGTTTTGGTAAAGTCCTCCTTACTGATGGCGGACGTGACGGAACTGCTGACATCCAGATCGAGAAACAAATCCCCTTGGGAATCCCCCTCATACTCGCCCACAATCGTTTCCTCCTCCAGCGTCACCACCTCGGAGGAATCATCGGTGGCTTTGACGCGAAGGCCGAACCGGACCTCCGCGGGTTGCCCCTCCAGTGTGGCGACCTCTGCGGATTCTGTTTGGTAACCCAATTTGGTTACCTCCAGCGTGAGGGAACCTGCCGGCAAACCCTTGATGGCAAAACGGCCCTTGCCGTCTGTTTCGGCCGACTTCCCGATCCCGAGCACCTCAACGTACGCCCCTTTCACAGGGTCAAGCGTCGTGGCATCTGAAACCTCACCGGTCACCTCACAGTTACCTGAAACATCGGCCACAATCGGCAATGGCCCGTCGAAACCATTCACAGGAACCAATGGCACGCCGTCAGGTGGAGCCAAAGGTCCCTCGGTTTCCCCACCATGATCCGCCGGGGACGGCTGCGAAGTTTCCGTAGCTTTGACAGGCCCGCGTGCCGGGTTCACTGCGCCCGCATCAAACGATCGGGCTTCAAAATGAAATGCCTCATCCCATGACTGGCCCGCTGTGGCGGGCAGGGTGACGACGGCTGGCACGGGCACCTGCCGGACATATTGCCATGCAAGCGGATTACCGGCTGGCGGGCATTCCGGATCAAGGGTGATGAACGCTGATAGAGGCGCCTGAAACGCGGGTGCCGCACACAGCGGATCAGGAAGAAATACAAGCGCAACCACCAGAGACGCCACACCGGCACGTTTGCCAAGCACAGCAAGTTGGTGACGAAACCACAAAGCAACGATGGCGGCAATAGGAGCGGATGAAAAAACGCTGATTGGCATGGCATGAGGAATGCCATTGCGCGGCACGCGCGTTGGCAACCTCAGCTAAGAGGCCGCATGCCCCCCCCCAAGGAGCGCTTGGTGACGAATTTGTGACAGTCCTCAGCATTTCGGATTTGTCACAAGACACGGAATTCCGCGGACGAGCGGCACAAGCATGTGATCACGCGGGAAGATCGATCCAGAACACGGTCCTCATTCCCGGAGAAGATTCGCAGGCGATGGTTCCGCCATGAGCCTCGACGGCACGCTTGACGATGGACAATCCAAGACCCGTCCCCTTGATCTGGTTCTGCGAATGGTGTTTTTCCACCCGATAGAAGCGCTTGAAGATGAAGGGCAGATCGGATGCCGGAATACCGATGCCATTGTCCGAAACCTCGATGCGCAGCCTGCCATCCACCATCGCGCTGCCGACTTCAACCTTCAATCCCGGAACCGGATTCTGTTTGAGGGCGTTTTCGATCAGGTTGAAGAGAATCTGCGTCCAGTAAAATCTGTCGCCATAGAGGGTGACTGCGGGATCGTGCAGGTTGATCAGCACTTCCGCGCGTTGCTCGCGGATGAGGGATTCGAGTCGTTCGACGATATCCTGGACGCAGGCCAACAGTGAGAAATCCTCCTTCTTGAGCGCCGATGCCTCTCCGGCCTCGATCCGGGAGATGAGCAGCATGTCCTCGATGATACGGGCGATGCGCCCGGTGTGTTTGCGCATGATGCCAAGATAGCGCAGCGCGTTTTCCCGGTCGTCCATGATCTCCGGCGCGTCCAGGAATGTCTCCAGATAGCCATCCACCAAAGTGATCGGCGTGCGCAGTTCGTGCGAGGCGTTGGCGACGAAATCCTTGCGGATCTGCTCAAGCTGGTGGGCGGAGGAAAGATCGCGCAGCATCAGCCGGATTCTCGTTTCCGCGCCTCCGGACAATGGTGCGGCATCCACCAGCCACAAGCTCTCACCCGCGGCGGCGGGCGCGCTGCGGTCGGGTGAGGCCTCGGCTGGCAGCAGGACCTCGCGCGAAACGGGCTTGCCGGAATTCCGGCACTCCAGGTAGGGAGCCGCGAGGCGCCCATCACCCAGCGTTTCGATGATGGATCTGCCGGATGGCGGCATCGGGCCAAAAAGATTGGCCGCGGCGTGGTTCACAAGAATCACCGCATCGTCCCTGTCCACAATGAAGAAAGGATCCGGAAACGCATTGAGGAGAAGCGCGGGATCGACAGGCTCGGGCGATTGATCGGCACGGATCCGTGCTCCGGCAATGCGTGCGTCATGCTGTCTGCGGATGATGACATAGGTCGCCAAAGCGCCGGACAGCGCTGCCAGCAGGATGATGGGGATATCGCTCATGCGGGCGGGGTCGTGCGCAGCTTGTAGCCGATGTTGCGGACGGTTTCAATCCGATCCGCGTGCGCACCGAGTTTCGCGCGCAGCCTTTTGACGTGGGTATCCAGGGTGCGGCTGTAGGCGGCATCGCTGTATCCCCAGACCGTCCGCAGCAGATCGGTCCGGTCACACGGGCGGTCGGCATTCTCGAAGAGAAATTTCAACAGCTTGAACTCGGTGAGCGTCAGTTCAAGCGGCTGCTTCTCCAGATAACAGATGAAATTGCCCGCATCAAACCGGAACAGCGGCTCATCCCTGGCGTTACCCCTGACGGATGACGGAGTCCTCCTCAGGATCACCTCGATCCGCAAGGTCAGTTCCTTGAGCGAAAACGGTTTGGTGATGTAATCGTCCGCTCCGAGCTCCAAACCGGCCACCCGGTCCTCGGTCTGCGCACGGGCGGTCAGCATGATCACCGGCGTCTCGCGCGTCGCGGGAAACCGCCGCAATTCCTTGAAAAGCCGCACGCCATCCATCCCGGGCAGCATCAGGTCCAGCAATATCAGATCCGGCAGCTCGGCCCGCGCCAGATCCAGTCCGGCATGCCCGTCATGGGCCATCATCGGTTCGAACCCCTCACGGCTCAGGCGCAGCGCCACCATGTTGGCGATGTCCACCTCATCCTCGATGATCAGTATTTTTTTCATGATGGGGAGCTGTTCTCGCTTTTGCGGTTTTCGTGGCGGATGTCTCTGGCGCTCTCGATGAAAACCGCTTCCTCGCCGATGTTGACCGAAAGATCCCCGATACGCTCGAGCGCACGCGAGACGAATATCAGGTGCAGCCATGATTCCGCATGACCATCATCCTCCTCAAGCTTCGCACTGAAAGCGCGTGTCAGCTGCTTGTGCAGGCGGTCGATGTCGCTGTCCTTCTGATTCAGGGACTCCCCGAGCGCGGGGTCGTGGCGGGTGCAGGAATCCATCGCGTCACGCAGCAATGCGTAAACCTGGTTGTAAAGCGGCTCCAGCCGCTGGGCCTCGGGAGGCGTCGCGGATTTGTTGAGCTTGCGCGCGCGCTTGGCGATGCCGATCGCGTGGTCGGAAATGCGCTCGAGATTGTTGCTGATCTTCATGCTGGCGATGACGAAGCGGAGGTCGGTCGCGACAGGATGAAATCGGATCAATATATCCATGCCTGCCTGGTCAACCCGGCGCTCGAGATCGTCCACATCATTGTCAGCCGCGATCACGGCATGCGCGAGATCGGTGTCGCCGGTGAGCAGCGACTTCATCGCCTTCTCAAGATTGTCGCGGGTGAGGGCGGCCATGTTGAGCAGGAGCTCCTGGAGGTGGCGCAGCGCGACGTCGTATTCGCGGATGATGTGGTTGGTCATGGAGTGGTTGATGTCTATGCGGGCCGGAGAGGCATCATGGAAAACCCGCGTTGTGGCGTAAAGCCATCAGCTCCGGCGACCTTCGGGCGGGCAACCGGCACCACCTGGCATCGGGGCCCATCGGATCGGAAGACCGCTTGATGCGGATGGCATTCCATGCAGTGGATCATATCCTTTCAATTTTGATGTGGAAACCTCAAATCGGCCGGCCGGAGATGCGATCCCGCTCCCGGAATCGGAAAAATCCAGCCATGGGCGCTCCGGAAGAACGCAGTAACCGGAATACGCACGGCACCCGCAAAGAAGGTTTCGTGACGGAATCGTCACATTGCTCAAAGCACCTGATGAAAATCATCGCCGTCGGCGAGCGAGAGAACGAACGACTCCAATAGATCGATCGTCCGCTCGATGTCATCCAGATGGGCGGTTTCGACCACCGAGTGCATGCAGCGCAACGGCAGCGATACCAGCGCACTCGGCACACCCCGGCGGCTGTGGAAAATCTTGTCGGTATCGGTCCCGGTGAAACGGCTGCTGGCCTCGTGCTGGACGGGGATTTTCGCCTTCTTCGCCACCTCCTCCAGACGCCCGACCACCAGCGGATGGTTGGAGGTGCCATGGGTCAGGGTGGGACCACCACCGAGCTTGACCGCGCCATGCTTGGCGGCTTCCAGCCCCGGTGTATCGGTGGCGTGCGTCACATCCAGGCAGACACACAGGTCGGGCTTGATCCGATAGGTCGCCATCATCGCGCCGTGTCCGCCGATTTCCTCCTGGATCGCATTCAGACACACGAGCGTGAACGCCGGTTTCTTGCGACCGGCGGCGATCCGCTTCATCACCTGGGCGATGATGTATCCGCCAATCCGGTTGTCCAGCGCACGACTGATGATCCGCTTGTTGGCCAACTCCATCGGCCCGTCCTGATAGACCGCGGGATGACCGACACGGATGCCGAGCTTCGCGACCTCGGCAGGGTTCGAAGCCCCCACATCCACCCATAATTCATGAACCGCGGGGACCTTCTCCGCGTTGGATTCGCCATGCCGCAAATGGATTGCGGTGTTGCCGATCACTCCGCTTACCGGCCCCTTGCTTCCCAAAATCGAAAGCCGGCGTCCTCGCGCCGTGGCGACGTCCGATCCCCCCACCCGGTCCAAGCGGAGGAATCCATGCTCGTCGATGTGTTTGATCATGAAGCCGATCTCATCGGCATGGGCGGCCAGCATCACCACCTTGTCCGACTGGCCGGGAAATGATGCCCAGGCCGAGCCATAGGCGTCGCATCCCAGGGTGGCCGCATGTTTGGAAATCCAGCCCGCCCAGACCTTTTGCCCGGGCATTTCAAAACCGGTGGGGCTCGGGGTTTCAAGCAGGCGGAACAAAAAGGCGCGGTCGGAGGCAGTCATCGGCCCCAATCAACCAGATGAACGGCCGCTTACAAGTCCCAAGAGACAAGCGGAATGACCGCCTGAAATGTAATCATTGCATCGTGAGCACCGTAGACTCGATGCTCGTCCCCACGCGACACTCCGACCACCACCCGACCGAACGACTGCCAAGACCCATGAGAATGCGCTGTAAGAATGGAATTGGAAAAATCACCGCCATGGTGGTTCTGCAAACATCCCTGACGCTCCTGCCTGCCAACGCTGCCCCTGGCCAGGCAAGCCCACCGGAAAACCCCGGCTGGAAACAACTCGATCACTGGCAGTCGCTCTATTACGGCATGTTCCTGCATTTCGGCATCGCCACCTTCACCGGCCGGGCCGACGAAAACTCGATCGAAAACGCCAAGGAGCCATCCACCACCTACGCACCAACGGCCTTGGATGTGGACCAATGGATCCGTGTCGCCCGCGACGCGGGCATGAAATACGCCGTGCTCACCGCCAAACACTCGTCGGGGCATTGCCTCTGGGACAGCAAGGTAAGGTTCCGCGGCAAGGAGTTCGACCACGACGTCGCCACCAGCGGCAACCCGGCCGATGTCGTCGATGCCTACGTCAGGGCCTGCGTCAAATACAAGATCCTGCCCGGCCTCTACTGGTGCCTGCTGGACTTCCGCAACAACTCGTTCGATCCCGCCAGGCAGTGGTTCGCCGACAAGCTGCCGGATGATTACTATCAGTTCGCACAGGACCAACTCACCGAACTGATCAGGAAACACCCGGAGGTCGCATACTACTGGCTCGACATTCCGCGCGCCGCGAGCGCCGAACAACGTCAGTTCCTCTACGACATGATCAAACGCCTCAGGCCGGGCACCGTGGTGCTGTTCAACCACGGCCTGATACCGCCGCAGGGGCCGTTCACGATCGAAAAATGCCAGGCGGCATGGCCCACCGATGTGCTCAATACCGAACGCTACCCGTGCGCGCCCGGCCAGTTCACCGCAAAACAGACATGGCAGGGCAAACCATGGAAGGTCGGCTACGAACATTGCGACTGCATCGGCAAGCATTGGTTCTGGTTCGAAGGCGACATGCCCCGCCCCGTTTACGAACTCTCGCGACTCTATCAGGACGTTGTGGCCGGAGGCGGAAACCTCCTGCTCAATGTGGCACCGGACCGCACCGGCCGCATTCCGGATTACAACGTCAAGGCGCTGATGCAGCTCAAACAGGCGATCGACAATCCCGCCGCCTTCCCGGCCCCGCTCACGCTCAAGGCCAAAACCTCCGCCTCGAATGTCTATCAGAAAAACCCCGGTCACGGGCCGGAAGCCGCACTCGACGGCAACACCGGAACCCGCTGGGCCACCGACGACGGCACGCAATCCGCATGGCTGGCCGTCGATCTGGAAAAACCCGCGATGATCGGCAGCACCTTCATTCTCCAGGCATACCCTGAATTGAAACGTGTGAAAAAATTCACCATCGAATACAAGGATGGCGACGTCTGGAAGTCCTGCTACGAAGGCAAGGATCTCGGGGCATCCCTCAATGCAACCTTCGAGCCGGTCACCGCGCGGCAATTCCGCCTCAATATCACCGAAGCCACGGATGGGCCGACAATCTGGGAATTCCAGCTCTTCCCGCCTGCCTCCTTGAAAAAGCCCTGAAAGCATGTTTTTTTAGATCCCGATGAACAATCGTTTATTCGCATTGGGCCTGGCTCTCGTGGTCTCCGTGGCGGCCGAGGAAGCACCTCCGCAGGCACGCATCCCTGAAAACCTGCGCGAATGGCTCAACGACGGGAACAGCGACGCCGCCAAGGCGGCCAAACAGATGCTCGGCCCGAAAGGCGGCAACCAGTTGTTCTATTATCCCACCCACGATGAACCCGCAAAGCCCTCGGACTGGGGCTGCCGCTATGAAAACGTGAAGTTCAACGCCACGGACGGAACCAAACTGCACGGCTGGTTCATTCCCGCCCCCAAAGGCCCGGACGATCACAAGACCACCATCGTCTTCTCACACGGCAACACCGGCAACATCGGGCACCACCTCGGCTTCGTGGTATGGCTGGTCGAAGCCGGCTACAACGTGCTCATGTACGACTACCGCGGCTTCGGGAAGTCGGACGGCAAAGTGGACCGGCGCGGCATGGTCAATGACGTCAAGGCCGCATTCACCTACACATCCGGCCGCGCCGATGTGAATGCCGACCACCTCGTTTCCTACGGCCACAGCCTCGGCGGAGCCAAATCCGTCACCGCCATCGGCGAATCCCCCGTCAAGGGCCTGCGCGCGGTCGTGGTCGACGGCACCTTCGCCTCCTATCAGGCAATGGCCCGCATCATCGCCGGCCAGCTCGGGTCCAGCCTGGTGACCGATGAACTTTCCCCCAAGGACTACGTCGGAAAACTCAGTCCGGTCCCGCTGCTGGTCGTCCATGGCACCCGCGACGAAGTCGTCCCCGTCAGCCAGGGCCGCCAGCTCTATCAGTCGGCACGTGAGCCCAAAACCCTCTTCGAGGTGAAACAAGGACGCCATGGAGACTCGCTCGCCCGCGACAACGGCGAGTTCCGCAAGCGCATGCTGGCATGGCTCGCGATCCAAACGGCCGATTGATCACGGCCGACGGAGACGCATCAGCGCGACGCCTCTCTAACCATTCTGGATCCGTCGCCGGTGATCGAGAACTCCAGCCACACCGTTTCCGGCGGCATCATTTCCGGGAATTTGTCCGCCCATTCGGCGACGACGACGCCACCGGCATCCAGATATTCGTCCCAGCCAATCGCAACCAGTTCATCGGCCGACTCCAGGCGGTAGAAATCGAAGTGAAACACGGCCAGCCCCTCACACGGATATTCGTGAACCAGGCCGAACGTCGGGCTGGTCACCTCGGCGGATGACCCAAGACCCGCCACCAAGCCCTTGGTCCAGTGGGTTTTTCCGGCACCAAGGCCCCCGACCAATGCGACAACCGTCCCTGCGCCGGTTTGTGCGGCCGCCGCACGGCCCAATTCCAGCATTTCCCCGGGCGTTCTGGCTTCTCCTTGCATGATGGATGGTCAAATGAAGCAGCGCGCATCACCCGGCGTAGGCCGCCGCGATTTTCTCAGCCCATTCCCTGGCACGCGCGCCGAATCCAAGTTCGTCATTCGCATACAAAATCCCCCTCGAAACATTGATCACATCCGGCGCATGACGCCCTGCGGCTGCCAGCGATGCGAGATCCCCGCCCTGCGCACCAAGACCCGGCACCAGCAATGGAGCATCCGGCATTTTCGGCAAAACATCCGCCGCGTTGGTCAACCCGACCACATAGCCGACATCGGTCTTGCGGCCCTCCTCCACCGCACGGTCACCCAACCCAGTGACCAACTCGAACACAGAGCGCCCGTCGGCCAGAAGACGGCGCTGGAAATCCGCCGACCCGGGATTCGATGTCACGGCCAACAGATAAACCCCCTTGCCCTCCCAATCGAGGAACGGCTCGATCGAATCATAGCCAAGGAAGGGGTTCAATGTGACCGCATCGACATTCCAGCCGCTGAAATACCCTTGCGCATAGTATTTCTGGGTCTCGCCGATGTCGCTGCGTTTCGCATCCAGAATCACCGGCACATCCTCGGGAATCAATGCCAGCAGGTCCTCCATCAGACGGATGCCTTCGACACCCATGGCCTCGAAATACGCCATGTTCGGCTTGAAGGCGGCCGCCCACAGGGCGGTTTCCTCAATCACGCCCGTTAGAAAATTCCGCGCGAAAGAAACCCCGCCCTCACCCGGCCGGGGATCAAGCCCGACACACAGGCGGGACCCGGTTTTCTCAATCCGTTGCTGCAGACGTTCGGTGTAGCGCATGCCGGGATCATGCCAGCAACAGCCCCGGGAAAAAGCCGAAAATCCATTGCCACGGTCCGGCATGCAGCCATGCGCCGGGCGATAGGGACCGCGGACGTCCATACGGCGGACAAGATGCCCGCAACACGTGGCCGGCAACATGCCGGCGCTCCCTATGGCTATGGCACGGAAACGCCTGGAACATGACCGCGCGCTCAGCGATCGGAAACCCCGTCGCGACAGGCCACAAATCCACGCCAGGTGATGAAAACGAGTGTCGCCGCTGTGAGTGGCAGCACGTAGTAAACCAACGCATCCTCATACGAAGACAGCGCTTCATGGCTCGTGGCCGTCAGGAACATGTGGCCCATGTAGGCCGCATAGAACACCAGAAAGACCAACCCGTTCCTGCGGCTGATCTGATAGTTGTTGAAAAACACCGGAAGGCACGCCACCGCCACACCGATCATCACCGGTATGTCGAAGCGCAACGCGGACGCGCTGACATGAACCCCGTTCGGTGAAATCACCGTACTGAGACCCAGCACGCAGAGAATGTTGAAAATATTGCTGCCCACCACATTGCCGACCGCGATATCCCGCTCGCCACGCACGGCGGCCACCACCGAAGTCGCCACTTCCGGCAGCGATGTCCCCACCGCCACCACCGTCAGGCCAATGACCAGCTCGGAAACCCCGAAGGCCTTGGCAATGGTTACTGCACTGTCCACCAGCCACTTGGAACCCAGGATCAACCCAACCAGGCCGACGATCACCAGGCAGATGTTCCAAAGTTTTCCGACAGGTTTGCCATCCGCTCCGAACTCCACCTCATACTCCGCCTTGACCTCCGCACTCGATTCCTTGCGGCTCTGCCGGATCAGGAACACCGTGTAGCCCACCACCCCGGCAAACAGAATCAAACCATCCAACCGGCCGATCCGGCCATCCAGCGAAAGCAGATAGAGCAGAATCGAAACACCGATCATCACCGGCACATCAAAACGCACGAGCTGCTGTGCAACCACCAGCGGAACAATCAGGGCCGAAACTCCGAGAATGAACAACACATTGAAAATGTTGCTGCCCACCACATTGCCGACCGCAAGATCCGCAGCCCCCGAATAGGCCGACATCGTGCTGACCGCCAGTTCCGGCGAGCTGGTGCCGAACGCCACCACGGTCAGCCCCACCACCAGCGGCGATATCCCGAAAGCCACCGCCAGGCGCGAGGCCCCCCGGACCAGAAACTCGGCCCCTGCAACCAGAAATGCCAAACCCAACAATAGAAAAACAATGGTGGAAACAGTCATAAGATCGATACGCCGCTGGGCGACGCAGGTGCTTTTGACTCACTCTGCGAATGTTCCAAGCAGAAAATGCCGATTCATGCCGCCCTTGCGGTAGGGACTTTCGTAACCCTGGCTGCAGGCCCAGTCCGTCCTCCCCGGTCCGGAGGCCATCAAGGCACCATTCCGGATCACGGGTTCGCGTGAGCCAGAATCGCTCACAGGCCTTGGACTGCCCCACGGGACACCCGACGGCAGCCATGGCCACGGGGCGCCGGCGTGAAGGTCCGCAGCCGGGCCGGAATTCTGCTAGACATTCGCCTGCGGCTGCGATTCCGGACGAACGGAGTCAAAGGAGAGTGCCTCGGCGCCTTCCTTCCTGACCACATTGACCGAGTCACCGGGCTTGATCTCTCCGCGAAGGAGCGCTTCGGCAAGCGGATCCTCGAGGAACCTCTCGACGGCGCGGCGCATCGGACGGGCACCGTAGGCCGGATCGAAGCCTTTTTCGGAAAGGAAATCGCGTGCCTCCTGCGCAAGGGTGAGGGTGATTTCCTTTTCGGCGAGGCGCTTCACCAGCTTGGTGACCTCGAGATCGACGATCTGGTTGAGGTCGACCTTTTCGAGCATGTGGAAGACCACCAGGTCGTCGAGGCGGTTGAGGAACTCCGGTTTGAAATAGCGCTTCGACTCCTCGAGGATTTTCTCCCTCATGCCTTCGTGGTCGGCCTGGTCCTCGGACATCGCGCCGAAGCCAAGGGCGGTCTGGCGCTTGATCGAGGAGGCGCCGACGTTGGAGGTCATGATGATGATCGTGTTGCGGAAGTCGATCTTGCGGCCGAGCGAGTCGGTGACGGTACCTTCCTCAAGAATCTGAAGCAGCAGGTTCATCACATCCGGGTGGGCTTTTTCAACCTCGTCAAAGAGCACCACCGAATAGGGCCTGCGGCGGACCGCTTCCGAAAGCTGGCCGCCTTCCTCGTAACCAACGTATCCGGGAGGTGAACCGATCAGGCGGCTCGCGGTGAATTTCTCCATGTATTCCGACATGTCGATCTGGATCAGCGAGTCCGGATCGCCAAACATGAATTCCGCAAGATTGCGGGCGAGGTAGGTTTTGCCAACGCCAGTGGGACCGAGGAAAAGGAACGAACCGATCGGGCGGCGCGGGTCCTTCAGGTCGGCGCGCGAGCGGCGCAGCGCTTTGGAAATCGCGACGACCGCCTCGTTCTGGCCGATCACGCGGCCTTTGAGCTCTTCCTCCATCTTGAGAAGTTTTTCCGTTTCCTTCTCTTCCATGCGGCTGAGCGGCACGCCGGTCCATTTCGAAACGACCGACATGATGTCGTCATCGGTCACCGTGACGATCGTTTCCTCCGACGTGGCGCGCCAGGTCTTGAGGGTTTCCTCAAGGTTTTTCTTGGCGTTTTTCTCATCGTCACGAAGTGCTGCGGCAGCTTCGAAATTCTGTTCGGCGATTGCGGCGAGCTTGTCACGGTTGATGCGGTCGATTTCCGCCTCAAGCTCCTTGATGACTGGCGGCCGGGTCAAAGTGCCGATGCGGGCACGGGCACCGGCCTCGTCGAGCACGTCGATCGCCTTGTCCGGCAGGAACCGCGCGGTGAGGTATCGCGAGGTGAGCTTGACCGCAGCCTCGATGGCTTCGGGGGTGAACTTCGCCTTGTGGTGGGACTCGTATTTCTGTTGGAGACCCTGGAGGATCTTGATGGCATCGCCAACCGACGGTTCATCGACCTTGACTTGTTGGAACCGGCGCTCAAGGGCGGAGTCCTTTTCGATGTGCTTGCGGAATTCATTGAGCGTGGTGGCACCGACGCACTGGAGTTCCGCACGCGAAAGGGCGGGCTTGATGATGTTGGAGGCGTCCATCGCACCTTCGGCAG
>CAYNQJ010000021.1:5339-59213 GCA_964399305.1 uncultured Luteolibacter sp. | reverse complement strand
ATCGTGGCCACGGCATGGGCGGCGGCCACGACGAACGCGAGCAAACACTCAACCAGTTGCTCGTCGAAATGGACGGCTTCGACACCCAGGAGGGCGTCATCATCATCGCCGCCACCAACCGCCCCGACGTCCTCGACCCCGCCCTCCTCCGCCCCGGCCGCTTCGACCGCCAGGTCACCATCAGCCTGCCCGACGTGAACGGCCGCGAGGAAATCCTCCGCGTCCATGTGAAAAAAATCAAACTCGCCGCCGGCGTGGACCTCTCGAAGATCGCCCGCGGCACCCCCGGTTTCTCCGGTGCGGAACTCGCCAACCTGGTCAATGAATCCGCCCTGCTCGCCGCCCGCCGCGGTCTCGCCGCCGTGACCCTCGACGAAATGGAGGAGGCCCGCGACAAGGTCCGCTGGGGCCGCGAACGCCGCAGCCTCGCGATGTCCGACAAGGAGAAAACCGGCACCGCCTGGCACGAGGCAGGCCACGCCTACCTCAACATGGTCCTTCCTCACACCAGCCCCCTTCACAAGGTGACCATCATCCCGCGCGGCCCCTACCTCGGAGCCACGATGTATCTCCCGGATGGCGACAAGTATTCGACCCAGAAAAAGGAAGCCCTCGCCAACCTTGTTGTCACCATGGGCGGCCGCATCGCCGAATCCTTCCACAGCGACGACGTCTCCAACGGCGCATCCGGCGATATCCGCCAGGCCACCTCGCTCGCCCGCCACATGGTCTGCGAATGGGGCATGTCCGACGCCCTCGGCATGGTCGAATACGGCGAGGGCGACTCGCCGGTTTTCCTCGCACGCGACATGGCCAAAGCCCGCAATTACTCGGAGGAAACCGCCCGCATCATCGATTCGGAAATCAAACGCTTCATCGACGAGGCCTATTCCACCGCCGAGCGCATCCTCAACGAAAACCGCGACAAGGTGGAGCTCATCGCCAACGCCCTGCTCGAATACGAAACACTCGACGCATCCCACCTCCGCGACCTCATCGAATTCGGCGAAATGAAGGACCCTCCGTCCATGCCCAAACCGCCGCCGCTCCCCGAGGAAACGGACAAGAAAAAAGCACCCAAAACCACCGGAGAAGACCGCCCCGAAGACAACGGCCCCCTCCCCGGTGTGGTCGGTGCCCCTGCCTGAGAAAACCCTCCCTGCCTGCCCTGCCCGTCACTCCCACGCGAGCACGCCATCACCACCCGAGCACACCAACGATGGTGGTTTCCCCCGAGGAGGGTGGGCGTCGCGCCTGCCTCCTCCCTGCGATTGATAGGCGAACGCCTGATGATGATCGTCGGTTGTTCCCTGAACTTCAGAGCCGGTCTTAAAAATGGGGAGTGCACGCATCTTGCGTGCTTCCTGGCACGTCTTGCGCAAGGAATTTTCCACATCGGAACACAAAGCGCGACCTGTGAAATCATTTTTCAGACAGCCTCCTGGAAAAAACAGCGCACGGGACCCGCGCTTCTTTCCAGTCACCGATAACCGCCATCTGATAACCGCCCGCCGCCATTTTGGCTTTGTGCGTTTTTTCAGACTGGTTTAGGGATTTTTTCCATGCGCCGTCTCCGCAACGACCTTCCCTACACGTTTCGTCCACCGCTGCGGAAGGCATGGCTGCGTCCGCTCGGACTGTTGATCAACCACCGGGTCCACCTGCGTCGGAAGTACCGCATCGCAAGCATTCACCAGCAGGGTTTTGATGAGGTCCGCCGGTTGTGCGCGGCAGGGCACTCGGTGATGCTGGCACCCAATCACTCGGACCATTCGGACCCGCATGTGATCATGGAAATCACGCGCCGCCATCGGTTGCGGCCGTATTTCATGGGGGCGCGGGAAATCTTCGAGGTTGGTTCGTTAGTGGCGTGGGCGCTGCAAAGCATGGGCGTGTTCTCCGTGGACCGCGACGGGCCTGATCTATCAGCCATCAAGACAGCCATCAACCTGATCGAACGCGGCGGCGACCCGCTGGTCATTTTCCCCGAAGGGGAAATCTATCATCATCATCGCCGCCTGGATCCGCTCAACGATGGCGTTGCCTCCATCCTGCTCAAGGGAGCGGCCCGCCTCGGCGGCGGCCAGCGCGCGTTTCTTGTTCCGGTCGCGATGCGTTTCCATCACGATCCCTCGGTGAAGGCCACCTTCACACCGCGCCTGTCGCGGCTCGAAGACCGCATCGGCTGGACACCAAAACCCCACATGCCGCTTGACGAGCGCATCCTGAGGCTCGCCACCGGAGTGCTGGCGCTCAAGGAAACCGAATACCTCGGCACGGCGGGACAGGGAGGCATCATGGAACGGTTGTCCCAGCTTTGCGACAGACTGCTTACGGCGGTGGAGACCCGCTACCCGCGCGATGCCAAAGCCACCACCCCGCCCGAGCGCGTGCGCGCGCTGCGCTTCCGCATCCGCCGCCGCCTGTTGGATCAGACACAACCGCCATCGCCCGGTGAGAGGGAAGCCTTGCTCGACGATCTCGACCGTGTTTTCACCGCACTCCAGGCACACAGTTACATCGGCGATTACCTTACGGAAAACCCGACCACCGACCGTCGGGCGGAGATGATTCTGAAGCTGGAGGAAGATCTTTTCGGTTTCCCCACCTACCCGGTGGACCGCAGGGCCGAGGTGATCGCCGCCAAGCCCATCGAGGTGAGCGAGTTGGTCGAATCCGGGAAAATCCCGGCCAAAGGTGGCGCCGTGGCGCTCACCGAGATGCTTGAAGCCCGGCTCGGCGAACTGCTGAAAGACTGAAGCATCATGCATATTCCGGTGATTCCCGGCTCCCGGCGGATTTTTTCCGGGCAAACCCTTGCCAGTTCGGGAGTGGTGGTTTAATCCCAGCCGCCTATGGCAAACTATCGCGTGCTGGTTTCGGACCCCATCTCGGAGAAGGGCGTGGACGCCCTGCGCAACGCTCCAGGCATCTCCGTGGATGTGAACACCGGCCTCAAACCGGAAGAACTTCTCAAGATCATCGGAGACTACCACGGCCTCGTGGTCCGTTCGCAGACAAAGGTCACCCCGGAAGTTTTCGCGGCCGCCAAGAACCTGAAAGTCATCGGTCGCGCCGGTGTCGGCGTGGACAACATCGATCGCGGAGCCGCCACCGATCACGGCGTGGTGGTGATGAACACCCCGAGCGGCAACACCATTTCCACGGCCGAGCACGCGTTCACCCTGATGCTTTCGCTCGCCCGCAACATCCCGCAGGCGCATGCGTCGATGGTTGCCGGAAGATGGGACCGCAAGTCCTTTGAAGGTGTCGAGATGAACGGCAAGCGCCTTGCCATCCTCGGCATGGGCCGGATCGGCACGGAGTTCGCCAAGCGCGCCCAGGCCTTCGGCATGACCGTGACCGCGTTCGATCCATTCCTCACTGCCGCCCGCGCCCAATCGCTCAAGGTGGATCTGGCCGAAAGCGCCGATGAGGCGCTCGCCGGCGCGGATGTCGTCACGCTGCACATACCGCTCACCGCCGAAACCCAGCACATCCTCAACGAAACCCGCATGCGCCTGATGAACCCCGGCGCGCTGGTGGTGAACTGCGCGCGCGGTGGCCTGGTCGATGAAGCCGCCGCCAAGACCCTGCTCGATGAGGGCCACCTTGCCGGAATCGCGCTTGATGTGTTTGAAACCGAACCTCCGCCCGCGGACTTCCCGTTGTTTTCCGCGAAAAAATGCGTTTTCACCCCGCACCTCGGAGCATCGACCGCGGAGGCCCAGGAAAACGTCGGCATCGAGGTCGCCCACCAGGTGAAGGATTTCCTGGTCACCGGCGAGATCCGCAACGCGGTCAATATGCCGAACCTCGACAGCCGCACACTCGAAAGCGTGGGTCCGTATCTCGATCTCGCGAACTCGCTCGGCAAGCTGTTGTCCAAAATCGCACCCGCCCAGTGTGATTCCATCCGTGTCTCCTACCTCGGTCCGGTTTCCGAACTCGACACCGAACTGATCACGCGCAAGGTCCTAACAGGATACCTGGCCGCAGCCCACGACGAAGCGCAGGTGAACCTGGTCAACGCTCCGGCCGTCGCCAAGGCGCTCGGGCTGCACATCTCGGAATCCACCGTCGCCCTCGCCACCAACTGCACCGAACTCATCGAGGTCTCAGCCGTCAAGGGAGACGAAGTCTGCACCGTGGCGGGAACCTTCTATGGCAAGTCCCCGCGCATCGTCCACATCGCAGGCCACAACGTGGAGACCAGTCCGCAGGGACGTTTCCTGTTTGTCGAGAACGACGACCGCCCCGGCATCGTCGGCCTGATCGGCACCACGCTCGGCGGGGCATCGGTCAACATCGCCAACATGGCCCTCAGCCGCAATGCCGACCACACCCGCGCGGTCACCGTGATCGAGGTGGACACCGAACCGCCGGCCAGCATGCTGGAAACCCTGCGCAACACCCCCGGCATCATCCGCGTGCTGAGTTTCATCCTCTGAGAACTCCGCATCGCAGGGCTCGCAACATGTCATCGCCCGCCGCCACTTCGCTCCATGACCTGGGATTCACCGGACTCTCCGCGGAACTGGCATCCGCCGGCGTGAGCCCGCATCATGCGAAGGCCCTGTGGCGCGCGCTTTACCGCGACGCGGAAAACGACCTTTCCCACTGCGCGTTCCTGCCGCCGCTGCGGCGCTGGATCGACGCCAACGTCGGTGCCGGCCGGAGGTTTTTCCTCGATACGATGGATGTAGTCGATGAAATCCAAAGCGGCGACGGACTGACGCGCAAGTTCCTGCTGAAGCTGGCCGACGGTCAGGTGATCGAGACCGTGCTCATGGGATATGACGGGCGTCACACCGTGTGCGTGAGCACGCAGGCGGGTTGTGCGATGGGCTGTGTGTTCTGCGCCACCGGCCAGATGGGTTTTGTCCGCCACCTGCGGCCGGGCGAAATCGTCGCCCAGGTGCTCCACGCGCGGCGCGTCCTGCGGCGGATCGCCCCGCAGAAGCGCCTGCGCAATCTGGTGATGATGGGCATGGGCGAGCCTCTTCACAACATCGATGCCGTGATGCAGGCGCTCGACATCATTTCCGACGTCCGCGGCATCGGCATCGGCCCGTCGAGAATCGCGATCAGCACGGTGGGCGTCGTTCCGGGGATCCTGCGCATGGCGGAGGAAAACAGTCCCTACCGGCTTGCGGTCAGCCTGCACGGATCCACCGAGGAGGAGCGCTCCGCCCTGGTGCCCGCCAGCAAACGCTGGTCGCTGGAAATGTTGATCGATGCCTGCCGCACGTATGGCACCACCACGGGCAAGCGGATCTTTTTCGAGTGGACCCTGATCGAGGGCCGCAATGATTCGTTGGAAACCGCGGCACGCCTGGCGGCGCTGCTCGATGGGATCGACGCCCACATCAATCTGATCCCCCTCAACCCGACCGGCGGATATTCCGGATCGGCCAGCCGCTCAGGGCATGCATTCCAGAAAGTCCTCAGGCAGGCGGGCTTCCCGTGCACCTTCCGCCAGCGCCGCGGCATCGATGTGGCCGCCGGCTGTGGCATGCTCAAGGCGGCGCGGACCCGCAAGACGGCTCAATAGCTCCTGCCCCAAAGCACCCGCGTGGTGGTTTCCACGCCGGTGAGGATGCACTTGCCGGACACCGCCCCGGTGATTTCGCCCGGAAGCGATGCGCTTTCAAGCGGGATGCAGCGGATGGTGATCTTGTGCCGCTTTGACAGAGTCTCCTCCTGTTCGGGAGTTCCCGCCCACGAGGTGTACAGCCAGCCGGGGTTTTCCTGTTCCCAATGTGCGTGGAATTCTTCGATCGAATTGCAGACGCGGATATTCCCGTTGCGCAATGCCGTGGCGCGCTCCAACAGATTCCGGTGGATCTGGTCCAGAATGTCCGCCGCGCTGCGGATGAAGTCCTCCTTGACCACAAACTCCTTCGCGGATGCCGGCTGATCACGCCGCTGCACGCAGACCTTGCGGGTTTCAATGTCACGCGGGCCGATCTCGATGCGGACCGGCACGCCTTTTTTGATCCACTCCCACTTCTTCACTCCGCCGCTGAGGTCGCGCGTATCGACGGTGACCCGCAACGGCTCGCCGCGATAAACCTGATGCCGCAGGGTTTCCGCGAGCGCCTGGCATGATGCGATGACCGCGTCCCTGGAATCCTCCTTCGGCGTGATCGGCATGATGACAATCTGCTGGGTCGCCACGCGCGGCGGAAGAATCAATCCGTCGTCATCGGCGTGGGCCATGATCAGGGTGCCGATCATCCGTGTGGAGACGCCCCACGAAGTCGTGTGCGCATGCTGCACCGTGCCGTTGCGGCCGGTGAACGAGATGTTCTGCGCCTTGGAGAAATTCTGTCCGAGATAATGCGAGGTGCCGGCCTGGATCGCCTTTTTGTCCTGCACCATCGCCTCGACCGTCAGGGTCATGTCGGCACCGGGGAAGCGCTCGTTCTCGGTTTTCTCACCGGGCACCACCGGAATGGCGAGGTGGTCCCGCAAAAACTCCTCGTAAACCCCGTGCATCAGGCGCGTTTCCGCCAGCGCCTCTTCACGGGTTTCATGCGCGGTGTGCCCTTCCTGCCAGAGAAACTCCGCCGTGCGCAAAAACAAACGCGGACGCATCTCCCAGCGCATCACGTTCGCCCACTGGTTGATCAACAGCGGCAGATCGCGATACGACTCGATCCAACGTGCGAACGCGGCGCCGATGATCGTCTCGGACGTCGGCCGGATCACATACGGCTCCGCCAGTTCGCCCGTCGGAATCATCCGCGTTTTGCCGGTCTCCTCGTCCTTGACCGCCTCCAACCGGTGATGGGTGACCACCGCGCATTCGGTGGCGAATCCCTCCGCGTGCTCGGCCTCCTTCTCCAAATATGACAAGGGAATCAGCAAGGGAAAGTAGGCGTTCTGGTGGCCGGTCGCCTTGAACTTCCGGTCAAGCTGCTGCTGGATCAGCTCCCAGATCCCGTATCCCCACGGCTTGATCACCATGCACCCGCGGGTCTCCGAGTTCTCGGCGAGGTCGGCGGCTTTGATGACTTGTTGATACCACTCGGGGAAATCCTGGGCACGGGTCGGGGTGATGGCGGTCTTTTCGGCGGACATGGTTGCGGGCCCATTGGAATCATGCCCCGCCCGAAAGAACATCAAAAATCTTGGCAAAATCCGTGGTTTGCGTTGCCCGTGATGCGGAAGCCCATCCAACAGACCGCCCGGCCCCTTGCCACCCCTTGGTGGATTTTGCGGGATTTTCCCGTGCTGGGGGTTTGACACCTCGCTCCCGAGCCGTCTTACTGATGTCGCAAGCAACAATAAACCCGCGAGCATGAGCGAAAACGATAACCCATCTCCCAGCCCGTCCAAGCAAACTTCGAGCGTTCCTCTCAAGAAAGAGACCGTCCGAGTGACATTGAAAGCCGCTGACGCACCACCGGCCGTCCCTTCGGCCACCGTGCCGCTTGCCCCGCCCGTCAGGCCTCCCATTCCTCCCACAGCCACGGTGCCCGCACCCGCACCCACCATCCCTCTGCGCGCCGCCGGTGCCCCCGGAGCCAAAGCCGCACCTGCACCCACCATCCCGCTGCGCACCGCCGGCGCTCCCGGCACCAAACCCGCCCCGGCACCCACCATTCCGCTCCGCACTGCAGGCCCACCCACCGCTGGAGCAGCTCCGACCATCAAGCTGGCAACCTCCACAACCCCGATCGGCAGTCCGATCAAAACCTCTCCTTCACCCAGCCTGCCCGGAACCACTCCCACGCTGCCAAAAGCCACCATCCAGCTGCAGGCGCCCACCGCCCCCATGGGTGGAGTCGCATCGCCTTCCCAAGCGGCCACCCTGCAATTGGCCGAGGAGGAAGAGGAGGAAGCCGGTGGCGGATTGGTCAACATCCTTGCTGGTGTCGGCTTTGGATTCGCCATCATCCTGTTAGCCATTCAGTTCATGCTCGCCAACGTCTGGATCAAGCTCGATGACCCGAGAGGTTCCTCTTTCGGAGCAGCCGAAGACTGGTCCAGAATCATCCAATCCGCAGAGCAGTAATCCGTTCCTGTGGTTTCGAAACTCCATTTCCAACCCGAAAAACCATGATCCTTCCCATCATCAATATCCTGCTCGCCGGCGGTGTGCTTTATCTCACCTACCTCGCTGTGGCACTTCCCGGCGGAGTCTGAAGCCGGACCCTTCCCTGTCGGTCTCCAGGAGCCGCCCCGCATTCTTTGCAGGGCGGCTCTTGACGTTCCAGGACTCATGCCCCATTTTCGACCCATGGCTCTGACAATCACTGAATCCAATTTCCAATCTGAAGTTCTCAACTCCAGCGTCCCCGTTCTCGTGGACTTCTGGGCGGAATGGTGCGGCCCCTGCAAAATGATCGGCCCCGTCCTTGACCAACTCTCCTCCGAAGTCGACGGCCAGGCGAAAATCGCCAAGGTAAACGTCGACGACGCCCGTGAACTCGCCGTGAAATACAATGTCCGCTCGATCCCCCTGCTTTTGTTCTTCAAGAACGGCGAGGTCAAGGACCAGATCGTCGGCGCCAGCGTCACCAAGGAGCAGCTCAAGGCAAAACTTCTGGCTCTCGCCTGATCACTTCTGAATCATTCTCAGCACCGGCGGTAGCGATTCGCTCCAGGCAATCGCCACCGCACATGCGATCACCGCTTCCTCGTCATCACGATTCGGAAAACCGCGGTCTTTCCGCATCCGTTTTGCCGCATGGGTGATCGCCTGCAACTCCGGTGGCAGCGACAACAGACCGAACGCGGCAGCAACCGCCGTGATCAGCATTACCAAAGCGATCGCGCCCAATACCGGGATTTTCCCGACCAATACGGCAAACACCGCGACCACCGCGCTCAGGGGCGGCACCGCCACCCCAAAACGCCGGGCGTTCTCCCGCGATGACGCCGCCTTCGGATCCTGTTCGCGCCACGACGCCAGTGCCTTGATCCGCAGGTCCCTGCCAAATTCCGCCGCACTTCCCTCAGCGCGATGGACCGATCCCGAATCCACTGGCGATGGCAACCATCGCTCAAGATCGCAACGGCATGCGCGGTTCCCCGCCGTTTCCAAAACCCGCAGGCCAAACCACCAGCGGACGAAAAAAACAACGGCCAAGGGCAACGCGCCGACGATCAATAGCAGGGACATCGATGGGAATGGGATTGGAGTTGTTATGACCGGCTGATAGGGAACAGGCGCGGGACTCAGGTCTGTTCAGATCATTCCAAATACGGGTTTTCCGCAATCTCCCGCGCGATCGAGGTCGCCGGCCCGTGACCGGAAAACACCTTGGTTGCCGGCGGCAGCGTGAGCAGATGCCTGGCTATCCCCAACAGCAACTGGCTCGTGTTGCCCCCCGGCAAATCCGTGCGACCGATCGACCCTGCAAACAGGGTGTCGCCTGAGAACAACACGCCCGCATCCGCAAGATAATAAGTCACCGCGTCCGTGGCATGACCGGGCACATGCGCCAACTGGATCTCCAGCCCCGCCACATTCAACGGGCGGCCCATGACCAGCAATTCATCCACTTCGTAAGGGTCCACCACAATCGGCATCCCCCAGGCGCGCGCGGCGGACTCCAGCGTGAGCTCCGGCGAATAATGCGCATACGCGCGCAACCGCGCTCCAGCCTTGCCCAACACCGCCGCGTCCATCACGTGGTCGTAGTGCTGATGTGTCAGCAACACATCATCGACACGCACCCCTTTGGCCGAAACCCAGTCCGCGATGCCCTCGGGCGCATCGATCAGAAAATTGCCGCCAGTGGTTTCAACCAGGTAGCCATTGGTCTGAACCAGACCGCCAGTGAAGGGTGTGATTTTCATGTACTGCGGGATAACGCGGGCAACTTGCACGCCTTACCCTGTTTCGCAAAGCCCAAACCACCAGCCATGAAAAGCCGCGGACCGGACGAACCGGTCCGCGGCCATCAATCTGAGCATTTGCCTGAATGCCGGATCACTCGACGTTCAGCGGCTTGCCGTCACCCGGCCCGCCTTCGCCACGCGGACGTCCTTCGCCATCCGGACCACGCTTGCCACGCGGCGGCTTGGGCATGGCGGCGCGCTCTTCCTCACTCAACTTGCCATCACCATCCTTGTCGAATTTCTCAATCATCTTGGCACGGCGCGCCTCCATCGCCTTCTGGCGCTCTTCCTTGTTGAGCTTGCCATCGCCGTCGGCATCAAATTTTTCGACGATGTCCTTGTGGAATCTGTCCGCACGCGACCTGCGCGCCTCCCGCATGGCTGCGCGCTCATCCTTGGACAACTTGCCGTCACCGTCCTTGTCGAATTTCTCAAGCATTCTCGCATGAGCCGCCTCCTTGGCTTTTTTCCGCTCTTCCTGGTTAAGCTTGCCATCGCCATCGGCGTCGAATTTCTCAAGCACCTCACGGGGAGGAGGCCCGTGCGGACGCGGTGGACGCTGGGGCTTTCCGGCGCTTGCCATGAGGCCGGAACCGACAAGCAGGCCAAGGGTCATCAGTGTGGTGGTTTTCATGATTGGTTTTTCGTTGGTGATCAAAGCCCGGTCACCGGACCTCGTATGCGCATAAAACCACCGAAGGAAACAAAGGTTGCGGGGAAATTCCATCCGATGCCGCTGGAATGAGTTGCCAGCGACTCTGCGGAGGTTTTGGATTCGCGACGCATGGCCGACAGTCCACCGCCCCCAGCACCCTCATCCAAGGCAATCGTCTTCGCAAGACGGTCCGCAAGCACCTTGTTCCTGTGGGCGCTGGTCACCTCGATCTTCATCAGCCGCAACTCATGGGCGTTTCTCTGCCTGATCGGCCTGCTGGCACTGATCGCCACCATGGAATACTTCCGCATGCTCCGCCTCGCCAAGGTGCCATGTTTCCCACGTTTCGGCGTCTTCACTTCCCTTGCCTATTCCGGCGCGCTTTACGCACCCCTGCTGGCAGGCTGCCAGCCTTGGCCTTACATCGATTCCCTGGCCGTCTTCATGGTGGTCACCGGCGGATTCATGCTCCAACTCCGCCACCCGATACGCGGGCTTGAGTCCCTGGCCGCAGTGGCATTCAACCTGGTCGGCTTTGTCTACATCACATTCCTTTTCAACTTCGCCGCGCAACTGATTTTCCTGCCTGACACTTGCCCTGCCGTGCCGGGCCTCGTCTGTGATCAAGGGGCTTTCCTCATCCTGTGGCTGCTGGCTGTCACGAAATTCACCGACATGGGAGCCTACATCACCGGCTCGCTGATCGGGCGCAACAAGATGATTCCCCATGTGAGCCCTGCAAAAACCTGGGAAGGCTTTGCCGGCGCGCTGCTGTTCGCCCAGATCGCCGCTTGCGGATTGTTCGCATGCTTCCCCCATCACTTGTCCACCCTCGGCCACTGGGGGCACGTCGTCACCCTCGGATTCCTGCTCGCAGTGCTCGCCGTCATCGGCGACCTCGCCGAAAGCGTGGTCAAACGCGCCCTCGACGCCAAGGATTCCGGCCGCATGCTTCCGGGCATCGGCGGCTCCCTGGACCTTATCGACAGCCTGTGCCTCACCGCACCGGCCCTCTTTTTCTATCTGAAATGGCTCCAGCCGGCAATTCCATGAACCCACCACGCAAGCGCAGGGTCGTTCTGTTAGGCTCCACCGGATCGATCGGGTGTTCGACCCTCAAGGTGGCGGCGGACCTGCCGGATCATGTCGAAATCGTGGCGCTCGCCGCCCAATCCAACATCGAAAAGCTCGCCGCCCAGGCACGCGCAACCGGTGTCCGCCACGTCGCGATCCACGACGCGTCCAGGGAAACCGCCCTGCGGAACCTGCTGCCGGATGACGTCACGATCCACAGCGGTCCGCAGGGATTGCTGGAGGTCGCCACCCTTGCCGGTGCGGACATCGTGCTGGTGGCCATCGTCGGCACCGCCGGATTGTTTCCGGCGCTCGCCGCAATCGAGGCGGGCAAAGACCTCGCGGTCGCTTCCAAGGAAATCCTGGTGATGGCCGGCGAGGTGATCACCGCCGCAGCCACGCGCCACGGAGTCCGCATCCTGCCCGTGGACAGCGAACACAACGCGATCTTCCAATGCCTCGATGGACGGAGCGGCGGCCCGGACGAGGTGTCGCGCCTGATCCTGACAGCCTCTGGCGGACCATTCCGATCGATGCCCGCCGACCGGCTGGCATCGGTCACACCGGAACAGGCACTCGACCACCCGACATGGCGGATGGGGCCGAAAATCTCCATCGACTCCGCCACCCTCTTCAACAAGGGTCTGGAAATGATCGAAGCCCGCTGGCTGTTCGGCATCGGCATGGAACGCATCGATGTGGTGATCCATCCGCAGAGCGTGATCCACTCGATGGTCGAATTCCGCGACGGCTCGGTGCTCGCACAACTCAGCCGCACCGACATGTGCTTCCCGATCCAATACGCGCTGACCTGGCCCGAACGCATTCCCGGTGGATTGAAGCCGCTCGATTTTCCCGCGCTTGCCAGGCTCGAGTTCGAGGCACCCCGCGACGCGGATTTCCCGGCCCTGCGACTTGCCCGCCGGGCCGGCACGGTTGGCGGCACCATGCCCTCGGTGTTCAATGCCGCCAACGAAGTGGCGGTGGATGCGTTCCGCCACAAACGCATCCCGTTTCCGGGAATCTGGGCCTGTGTTGCCTCAGTCATGGATGCCCACCTGCCCCAGGACTCCTCCTCACTGGATGCGGTGGTCGCAGCCGACCATTGGGCACGCCACGCCGCCACCGATTTCTGCAAAACCTGCGGCTGATCCTCTGGATTTGCGATTCCATCCGGCGACACGGATGTTTTAACCTTCCGCCATGAAAGCCCTCCCGCCAATCCTTGCCGCCATCTGCCTGACCACCATGGCCGCACTCCAGGCATCTCCTGAGGAGGCGAACCGCATCGAAAAGACATGGAAGCTGGAGGTCGAGCAATGGTCGCTCGAGACCCGCCTGGCCACCACTCCGGAACAACGGGCGAAGGCCCTGAAATCACAACCCGACCTTGCGGATTACTCACGACGGATGTGGAGGGTCATCGGCCCCGCGCTCAACCAATCATGGACGCTTCCCCATGCCGCTTGGTTCATGCGTGCCACCCCGGCCCTGGTCAGCACCGACAAGGATGGCTCCACCCAGCCGATGTTCGCACGCGAGAATGACCTGATCCTCTCCACGATCGAAAAACACCACCTCGACAGCCCGGATCTAACACCCGTCTGTCTCGCACTCGCCGCCATTCCGAATCCCCGCTCGCTTTCCATCCTCGAAAAAATCCAGGCCAAGCACCCGGACAAGAAAATCCAGGGCGTCGCCGCGCTGGGTGCCGCGATCATCCTCAAGTCCTTCGGCGATGACGCCGCTTTGATCCGCAAGCGCCTCACTTATCTGCGCAAGGCGATCACCGAGAGCTTTGATGTCGACCTCGGCGGCACCACGGTTGCCAAACTCGCCGAGGACGAGCTTTACATCATCCGCTTCCTCACCAAGGGCCGGGTCGCGCCCAACCTGACCGGCAAGGACTCCGCAGGCCGGCCGCTCTCCCTCTCGGAACATCGCGACAAGGTGGTCATCCTGCTTTTCTGGAACAGCACGATGCCCGAAGCCGACCGCGTGATCGAGATCACCCGCGAAATCGAAGGAAAATTCGCCAATCGCCCGCTCAGCATCATCGGCGTGAACAACGATCCGCTTGAAAAACTCCGCTCACTCGAGGCGGACGGAACCGTCACCTGGAAAAATTTCTCCGACCCCGACCAGAAGCTCGCCCGCGAGTTCCGCGTGGCCGCGAGACCGCTTGTGCTCGTCCTCGACCGCTCGCAAAAAATCCAATACACCGGCACACCCGGATCCTTCGTGGAACTCACCGCCGACGCCTTGCTCGCCGAGGAAAAACCGGTCGCAAAACCCCGCTGACCGCCAAATACCCGGCACCAGCATTTCATGTGGATATTTTTGACCCGCGCACTACCGTGCCATGCTTGCAGCACGCAATCACCATCATCGGCGGAGGTTTGGCCGGACTGTCACTCGCCATCGCCATGCGGCGGAGGGGAGTGACAACCACACTCATCGAGGCCGGCAACTACCCACGTCACAGGGTCTGCGGTGAGTTCATTTCAGGAGTCCGTGCGGAAACCCTGCGTGCGCTTGGCATCGATGGATTGTTCGCGGACGCCAGACGCCACCAGACATTCGCATGGCACGACCAGGGCCGGCCCTTTCTCTCCGGTGTCCTCCCGGAACGCGCGCTCGGAATCTCCCGCTATGAGCTGGACGAACGACTGCGCGCGACGTTCGTCGCACATGGCGGCGAACTCATCACCGGCCGACGCGAAAATCCAATACCTGCGGAAGGACGGGTCTGGACCGCCGGGCGCCCAATCGGCAACCGCAAGCTGGCGGATTTGCCGGACCATTCCAGACCCACATGGCTCGGACTCAAGGCCCATGTCCGGCTCCGTCCATCCCATGATCTGGAAATGCACTCCGGAACCAATGGCTACGCCGGTCTCGCAGGTGTCGAGGACGGCTGGACGAATGTCTGCGGGTTGTTTCGTCTGGACCGGGACATCCGTGCGAAGGGAGAGGACCTGCTCCCCGCCTATCTGGATGCCGGAGGCAACCATCATCTCGCCGCATCGCTGCGTGCCGCCAGCTGGCGCGAAAACTCATTTTCCAGCGTCACCGGATTCACACTGGGCCGCCAAACCACCCCTCCCGGCCTGCTTTGCCTGGGCGATGCCGACCGCATGATCCCACCATTCACCGGCAATGGCATGAGCATGGCCTTCCAAGCCGCAGAATCCGCGGCCCACCCTCTTGCCAACTGGGCAGCAGGCGGCTGCACCTGGCTGCAATGCACCCATACGATCCGGCACCGCCTTGACACCATGTTCTCCAGACGCCTTGCCGTCGCCTCGCTCTTGCACCGCGCACTCCTCCACAACCACGGCCGCGCAGCCCTCCGTTCTCTCGCCGCCAGCGGCATCCTTCCTTTCCGCCTGATGCTCTCGCTCGTCCGCTGAGCGCCATCCTCCCAGCCAACCATCCGGATGTATCTCAAATCCCTTGCCACCGCCGTTCCGCCCAATTCGTTCACCCAGGAATCCTGCTGGGATGGCATGAACCAGGACCACCTGCTGTCCACACTGCGACCGCGTTCCTCGGACCTGCTCCGCAAAATTCTAACATCCAGCGAATCCGGCATCGATCGCAGAAACCTCGCCATCGACGACATCAAATCGGTCTTCCACCTCGATGCCGAAAATCTGAACCGCGCGTTCGAACGCGAGGCGCCGCCGCTGGCCACCAGCGCCCTGGAACGCGCGCTTGATCAAGCCGGCATCACCGCCGCCGGGATCGATGCCTTGTTTCTCTGCACCTGCACCGGTTATCTCTGCCCGGGCGTGACCAGCCACGTGGCGGAACTCACCGGCATGCGCCCCGATGTCTATCTGGCGGATCTCGTCGGGCTCGGCTGCGGTGCGGCCATCCCGATGATGCGCGCCGCCCATGGCTACCTGCGCGCCCACCCCGGTGCCCGCGTCGCCACCATCGCAGTGGAAATCTGCTCGGCCGCATTCTACGCCGATGACGACCCCGGCGTGCTGATCAGCCTGTGCCTGTTCGGCGACGGGGCCGCAGCCGCCATCTGGTCCGGAACCGGCGCACCCGGAGAATGGCAGGCCGGGCATTTCACCACCCTGCACCGGCCGGAACACCGCGCGAAAATCCGCTTCGTCAACGCCTCGGGAAAACTCAAAAACCAACTCCACCGCGCCGTGCCGGAACTTGCGGCAGACGCCGTCCGGTCACTCTATGACCAGCGCCAACAGGACCCCGACCAGGTGCTCGCCCACACCGGCGGCCGGGATGTCGTCGATGCGATCGAGCGCCTCCTCCCCTTCCAACTCACCGAGACCCGCGAGGTCCTCCGCCACCACGGCAACATCAGCAGTCCATCGGTGATGTTCGCTTTGGAAAAACGCCTGGCCAACCCGTCCAACAACGATCGCAAGTTGTGGATGACCGCCTTCGGCGCCGGATTCGCCGCCCATGCCTGCGAGCTCTGGAGATGACCGACACCGGATTCATGCACGCTTGCGGGCCTCCGCGCCAGATGCTGCAATCGCCCGCGTGAGCTGGACATTTCAAAGCGTGGCCGTCGTCGGATCAGGGGCGATCGGATTGTATTACGGCGGCCGGCTCGCCGGAGCGGGAGAAGATGTTAGATTCCTGTTGCGCTCGGACTACGATGAAGTGGTCCGGCACGGCGTGCGCGTGGAGAGCATCCACGGCGATTTCAGCCTGCCCCAGGTACAGGCCTACCGCACCGCGGCTGAGATCGGGCCGGTGGACCTGGTGATCGTCGCATGGAAGGCCACGGCAAACCCGCACCTCCGCGAGGTCCTGCCGCCGCTTCTGCACCCGGGCACCCAGGTACTCACATTGCAGAACGGCCTGGGAAACTGCGAGGCAATCGCCGAAATCACGGGACCGGAACGCGTGCTTGGCGGACTTTGTTTTGTCTGCCTCAACCGCACCAGTCCCGGAGTGGTCAAGCACTCGGCCGGTGGACGCGTCGCCATCGGCGAATGGCGGCAGGCAATCCCCGGGCGCGCCGATGAAATCGCCGCACGCTTCAAAGCCGCCAACATCCACGCTGCGGCCGCGCCGCTCCTGCAACAAGCCCAGTGGGAAAAACTGGTCTGGAACATCCCTTTCAACGGCCTGTCCGTCGCGGAAGGCGGAGTCACCACCGACGTGCTGCTGGCATCACCGGCCATGGAAAAGGAAATCCACACCCTGATGACCGAAGTCCTCATCGGCGGACGCGCCCTTGGTTTGCATCTCGCCGACGAACTGATCACCTACAACATCGAACGCACCCGCCCGATGGGGCCCTACCGTACCTCCAGCATGATCGACTTCATCGAGGGCCGCGACGTCGAAGTCGAACCGATCTGGCAGGAACCGCTCCGCCAGGCCAAAGCCGCAGGAGCCGAAATGCCCCACACCGAAGCCCTCCTCGCCCGCATCCGCCGGAAAATCGCCGATAGGGACGCCACCATGGCGCGGCGCTGATCGACCGCTCAGCATAAAACCGCAGGCGCTTCCGCTGTGTGGAATGTGCCACGCCATGCCCGCGCTGGTGGCGATCACGACCGGGGATCGGGGTGGCCAGTGGTAAAAGAATAAATGGTGGTGCGGCGCTGAGGCTCTCCGGGGCGGACAAGGATGTCACCGAGAGCCGGGGCGGCGACTCCCTCCGGGTAGCCTTCGCATTCCAGGCAAAAGCCGGCATGCTTATTGTAGGGCCGTCCGGATTTTCCAATCTCGGAGCCATCGCAGTGCACGGCGGTGTAGAATTGCAGGTAGTCTTCGTTGCTCCGGACTTCCAAGGCGATACCGGAACTGTCCTGCTCGACACGGGCGATGTGGACAAGGTCGCGCCCGCCTTTTCCGGGGATGCGGTAGAGATCCCCGTGATTGAGCAATAAACCCGGGATCGCCTTTCCCAGCACGGTCGGTTGACGGAAGTCGCATGCCCGACCATCCACAGCAGCGATTTTGTGCATGGATAGGAGGGCATCGTCATGAAGAACCACCTCGTCGGCGAAAATCTGGATCCGATGATCGAGGATATCACCGCCACCCTCTCCCGCGAGGTTGAAGTAAGTATGGTGGGTCAGGCTGACGGGCGTGACGGCATCCGCAGTGACAACGGAGTCGATTCGCAGCGAATTGTCAGAGGTGAGCGTGTAAGTCAGCGTGACGTCGAGCTGACCGGGATAACCCTGGTCACCTGCTGGACTGCGGTGCGAGAGGATCAGGGAGACCTCGCCGTCCGGGCCGGTCGCGGGTTGGGCGCTCCAGATTTTCCGATGAAACCCCTCGTGTCCCCCATGCAGGTGAATGCCGGGCCCATTGGCCGTGAGTTGGTGCTCCGTGCCTTCGACCGTCAGCCGCGCGCCACGGATCCTGCCTGCGATCCGGCCGATGATGGCACCGAAGTAAGATGGACTTTCGAGATAGGGTTCCAGCCGCTCAAACCCGAGCGCAACATCCACCAAGGCACCGTTGGAGGTGGGAACCTCCAAACGGTTCACGATGCCGCCGTAATCAAGGACGTGAAGTTTCATGCCTCCGGCACCGGTTAGTTGCCATGCGGTCACCGGCTCGCCGCCCGGCAGGTGGCCGAAGGGATGGCTTTCAACAAAGGGTGCGGACAAGGCTGATGCGCGCATTGGGTTGATTGGTGAAAAGGGGTGGCGGTTGTGGTTTTTGGAAGATGAAGGACAGCGTGTTGGGGATCAAGCAACGTGGCAAGAAAGCGGTTGAAAGAGCCGACGTCATTGCTCGATGGCATCGTTATGGGAAGGACGGCGGACAGAACCGCCTCAGAGCCTGCGAAAACTGGCTAAAATTCCATTTGAAGCTCGTTGGGAAGCTGTCAAAACAAACCGCAAGTCACTGAAAAACAACCTGGTAGCAGAGGGCGGATTTGAACCGCCGACCAAAGGCTTATGAGTCCTCTGCTCTACCACTGAGCTACTCTGCCAGGTGCGCGAAGGGCGGATGCCGCCTCGTTCAGGGGCGCAGGGGGTATCCCGATCCGGCGGGTTTGTCCACCCGAAAATCCCGCAACCCGGGAATTTGCACGTTTTTCAGCACTCCAGCCGTCGATGGACAAAAACTCACCGGGGCGTTTGCTTTCCTTGCCGAACCAGATAAAGTCCCGCCGACTTCCCAAAAACATGCCTGTCGAAAACCGGAAACACATCCTCATCGTCGGAGCGGGTCCCGGCGGACTCACCGCCGGAATGCTTCTCGCCCACCGCGGGTTCCGCGTCACGCTCGTCGAGAAAAACCACCAGGTCGGCGGCAGGAACTCCGAGGTGAAAGTCGGCGACTTTTCCTTCGACCTCGGCCCGACATTCCTTCACCAGAAATTCTGCCTCGACGAGATTTACGCCGAAACCGGCCGCAAGAGCGAGGACCACCTGGAGTTCGTCAACCTCAGCCCGATGAGCCGCCTGACCTGGGGCGACACCTCACTCCACACCTACAGCGAGGCCGGCGAAATGGAGCGGGAAATCGAACGCGTGTTTCCCGGAAGCAGCGAGGGGTTCCACCGCTACATGCGCGAGCAGGGTGAGAAATTCCGGGCGATCTATCCCTGCCTGCAACATTCCTACCACACGATCACCTCGTTCCTCCGGCCGACGCTGCTGCGGGCGCTGCCGCACGTCCTGACCCGGCGCAGCGTGCACGACGTTCTCGGGGATTACTTCAAGGACGAGCGGCTGAAGCTCGCCTTCACCTTCCAGGCCAAATACCTCGGCATGTCACCGTGGCAATGCCCGGCGCTGTTCAGCATCCTGTCGTTCACCGAATACCGCTACGGTGTCTATCACATCCAGGGCGGATTGAACCGCATCTCGCAATCCATGGCCTCGGTGTTCACCGAACTCGGCGGCGAGCTCCGGCTCTCATCACCGGTCAAGGAATTGCTCTATCGCGGCCGTGAAATGACCGGCGCACTGCTCGAAAACGGCGAACGCATCCAGGCGGACGCCGTGGTGGTCAATGCCGACTACGGCCATGCCGCCACCCGCCTGTTCGGCGAGCGCAACAAGTCCGACGAGGCAATGCGCAGGCGCAAGTTCTCATGCTCGACCTTCATGCTCTACATCGGCCTCGATAAAATCTATCCGGACGAGCCGCACCACCACATTCTCTTCGCCGACGACTACCGCGCGAACGTCGCCGATATCCAGAGCGAACGCCGGGTTTCCGACGACATGTCGATCTACGTCCGCAACTCGAGCATCACCGACCCGCATGTGGCTCCTGCCGGACAATCCGGCCTCTATATCCTGGTGCCCACCATCAATGCGCGCCATGGCTACGACTGGGAACGCCACAAGGAGGAATACGCGGACAAGATCCTCCGCCGCATCGAGGAACGAACGTCGATGAAGGACCTCCGCTCGCGCATCATCGCCAAGCGCATCATCTCCCCGGCGGATTGGGAAAGCTCGGACATCTTCATGGGTGCGACTTTCAATCTGGCGCACACGCTCACGCAAATGCTCTACATGCGCCCGCACAACCGCTATCAGGGATTCGACAACTGCTATCTCGTCGGTGGCGGCACCCACCCGGGCAGCGGCCTTCCCACGATCTACGAGTCCGGCCGCATCAGCGCGAACCTGATCTGCGACCGCTTCGGCATGCCATACCAACCGGTGGATCTCGCATCGGGTTACCTCAAAAACGCCTGATTCCCCCACCCTTCCGGTTCCATGACGCCACCACCCGCATCCGCACCCGCAGCGGTTTCCGCCCATGCCACCGCCCGCCGCCTGGAGGCCGCCGTTTGCTCGGTCGTCCGCGGCCAGACTGAAGTGGTGCGCCGCGTGCTCGCCTGCATGATCGCCGGCGGCCATGTGCTGCTGGAGGACTTCCCCGGCACCGGCAAAACCACTCTGGCCAAAGCCATCGCCAGGGCCATCGGCGGCGCGGTCTTCAAACGCGTCCAGTTCACCCCGGATCTGCTGCCGTCCGACATCCTCGGCATCTCGGTCTTCGACCCGCGCACCCAGGAGTTCCGTTTCCACCCGGGCCCGGTGTTCACCGACATCCTGCTGGCCGATGAAATCAACCGCGCCTCGCCGAGAACCCAGAGTGCTTTGTTAGAAGCGATGGGCGAACGCCAGGCGACCATCGAAGGCGAACGCCACGATTTCGACGGATTGTTTTTCGTCATCGCCACCCAGAACCCGGTCGAGTTCCGCGGCACCTATCCGCTGCCCGAGGCGCAGATGGACCGCTTCGCCATGCAATGCGCGCTCGGCTATGTCAGCGAGGAGGAAGAGGCCGCGATCCTCGCCGACCAGGCCCACACCCATCCGGTGGACCTGCTGCAACCGGTGGTCACGCGCGATGAAATCCTTGATCTGATGGCCGCCGCGCGCGCCGTGCGGTTCAGCGACGAACTCCGCCATTACGTGGTTTCCCTCGTCGCCGCCACCCGCGCGCACCCGAAGATCCAGCTCGCGGCCAGTCCTCGCGCATCACTCGCACTGATGAAGCTCTCCCAGTCTCTGGCGGTGTTCCAAGGCCATGATTTTGTCTCACCAGAGCTGATCCAATCGGTGGCTGCGGATGTGATCGCCCACCGCATGGTTCTCGCTCCCGAGGCGAAATATTCGGGCTCCACCGCGCGCCAGATCGTCGCGGATCTCATCGAGACCATCCCCGTGCCCGTGTGATCCCTGCGGGAAAACACCTGCCAAACCGCCAACACCCGCTGGAATGCCGGATTACCCGCGAAGCGAAAAATTCGACCGCTGGCTCCACCGGGCCTACTTCCGTGGCGCGGGGATGCAGCACTTTCTCCATCGCAGGCTGCGACCCGCGGGAACCAGCGTGTGCTTCGTGCTGGTCCTCGCCACCTGCCTCAGCATCGGCCACGAACGCGTCCCGATCTATCAGGTTTTTTCGCTCTGCCTGGCGATGCTCGGCATCGGCCTGCCATGGGCGATGTTGCGGCGCACACGGTTGGAAGCCCGCCGCGAGCTGCCGAAATACGGCACCGCGGGAGAACCCATGCGCTACGCGGTGTGCGTAAGCTCCCGTGCCCGCCGCCGACTCGCCCGCGCCTGGCTCACCGAAACCCCTCCGGATCCGCGACCCGATGTGGTCGAGTTCTCCAAACTGCGCGAACCGGGCGAGGAGGAACGCAACAGCTTCGACCGCAAATTCGCCTATTTCCGCTGGCAGTGGCTGCTGCTGCGCAAGCGCCTGTTTGAGGACGGGTTCTCCCCGGACGAACTGCGCTTGAAACCCGGCGGTGAAACCCGCGTCTTCATCGAGCTCACCCCGCTGCGACGCGGGGTCAGCCGCATGAACGACCTCCGCGTGCTGCTTCCCGACCCGTTCGGCTTGTTTCAGAAATGCGCCAAGGTGACGGCCCCGCCCGCCACGCTGATGGTGCTGCCACGCCGCTATCCACTGCCCGAAGTCCGCCTCCCCGGCGGCGGTGCCTTCAAAATCAGCGGCGAAACCAATACCAACGCCATCGGCAACTCCGGGGAATTCGTCGGCCTGCGCGACTACCGTCCCGGCGACCCGATGCGCCAGATCCACTGGAAAAGCTGGGCCCGCACCGGCCGCCCGATCGTCAAGGAACTTGAAGACACGTTTTACCCGCGTTACGGACTGATCCTCGACACACTTTGCACCGACCGCACCGACACCCGTTTTGAGGAGGCCGTGTCGGTGGCCGCATCGTTCGCATCATCCATCGATACCCGCGAATCGCTGCTCGACCTGATGTTCATCAAGAACGAAGCCCACATCGTCACCGCCGGGCGCGGTTTGGAACGCGCGGAAAAACTGCTCGAAGTCCTCGCCGGCGTGACTCCCGAGCGTGACGGCGATTTCGACACCCTGGCCAATCTGGTCATCCGCCACCGCGACGACCTGACGTCCTGCCTGGTCATCCTCAACGGCTGGGACGACATGCGCGCGGATTTCCTCAACACCCTGACGCGCGAAGGCATCGTCTGCGCGCCCATCATCATCGGCGACGGCCCGGCTCCCGTCGGTGTCCCGGGCCACTGGCTGGAATCGGGAAATGTGGCACGCGATCTCAAACGACTGCCCACCCACCTCGCCGCACTCACCTGAAGCGCGCTCCTTCACCCCAAGCACTCCACCACCATCCACCGCCACCATCCACCTCCCCGGCTTTTGTTAGGATGTTCGCTCCTGTTCTGGGGCGCGATGACGGACCGTCCTGTCATCGGACTCGTCTTGGCATTGCTGGTCGAGGCCAGCCACTGGACGCGGATCCGCTGGGACTTCGACGAGGAGGGCCGCAGCCGTGCCTGGCAGCTCACATCGATCGGCATCCTGTTGAGCGCGATGCTGATCTGGTTGGACGGAACCCGCTACACCGCGTTGCCGGCGCTGCTGTCCTGGCTGCCACCGCTGCTGCTGCCGATGCACTTCGTGCAGGCATACGGCATGCGTGAGACCATGCCGCTGATCACTTTTTCATTCCTCGCCCGCAGACGCCGCGACCGCAACCAGCGCCTGGGTCTCATCGAGCAGGGCACCGAGTTCCATTTTGGAAACCTGTTGTTCGCGGTCACCATGGTTGCCTCAAGCGTCGGCACCAATGCGAACCACCCGTTGTTCCTGCCCGGCCTCGCGGTGCTCTCGGCATGGCTGCTGTGGTCATCCGGTCACAGCCGTTTGTCCGTGCTGGTCCCGACCATGATCGTCGCCGCCCTGCTGGCGCGCGGCGGCCAGTTCGTCCTGGAACAAGCGGAGCAATGGATCGGTCGTGCCAGCGTCCCTCAAAACGCCCAGTTCGATCCCAACCACGCCTCCACCCGGATCGGCACACGCGGGCCGATCCAGCAATCGCGTGAAATCGCCTGGCGCATGCGCCCTGCTCCGGACACCCCGGCCCCCCACCTGCTGCGCACCGGCAGTTTCAATTTGTTTGTCGGCTCGGATTGGCGCAACCGCCGGGACGAAACGACCGATTTCATCGACCTCGACACCCGGCCCAGCGGCAAGCATACGCTCTATCGGCTGGAGGAATCCGATCCGCCCGCGCCGGTTGAAACCCTGCCCTGCTTTACCTTGCGGGGCAGCGCACCGGAGCAAAGCCCGCTGCCCATACCCGGAAATGCCGCCGGATTGATCGAGTTCGAGCTGGATGGTGTGGAACGCAATCCGCTGGGCACCGTGCGGGTCTTCCCGAAGCATCCGGTCATCGAAGGCTCGGTGTTCTGGAACTCCGCAAGCCATCCGGAAGGCCGCCCGCTGCTGCCGGACGACCTGCGCATTCCCAGTACCGAGAAGGCGGCTGTCGGCGCGGTCGTCCGCAATCTCGCGCTTTCCGGCGAGGGCGATTTGCGGATGAAGCTTGCCGTGCTGCAGTCATGGTTTCACCAGAATTTCCGTTATACCCGCAATCTCAGCATCCGCCATCCCCGCCTCAATCCGGACGGGAGCGGCGGCTCGGACAAAACCCCCATCGCCAGCTTCCTGAACCGCACGCGCGCCGGTCATTGCGAATACTTCGCCACCGCCGCCGCCCTGATCCTGCGCGAGTGCGGCATCCCCACGCGCTATACCACCGGCTACGCGGTGATCGAGCGCGACCCGAAACGCGGCGAGTTCATCCTGCGCGGCACCCACGCCCACGCCTGGTGCCGCGTCTGGGACCGCTCCAACAAAACCTGGATCGACTTCGACCCCACACCGCCCGACTGGTCCGCATCGATTTCCGATCAAGCGCCATGGTCCCAGGCTTTCAGTGACTGGCTCAAATGCGTCCGCGAGGATTTCTTCCTCTGGCGCAACCGGCCGGCCAACCGCACCAACGTGTTCCTCACGATGACGGCCATCGGCCTGTCGCTCGCCGCATTTGTGATCCGGCGGCTGTGGGTCTCACGCAAACGACTCGAATCCAAACGCGTCGTCGGCACCTATCAAGGGCCTCATGTCCGCACACCGCTGCATGGAATCGAACCCGAGGCACTCAAACATCTCGGCCACCGCAAGACAGGCCAACCCTTTGCCACATGGCTTTCCGGCCTGCGCAAGCACATCCCCAACCCACTGCTGCTGGACGAAGCCATCGAGCTTCACCAACGGATCCGATTTGATCCAAGGCCCGCCACGCCCGTCGATCACGAGCGCCTCGCCGGACTGGCCGCACAAATCACCAGCCTGCTGAAACGTCTCCGCAATGCGCCACCGGAAGCCTGAGCCATACGCTCGGCATCATTCCGGCATCATGAACGAGAGCAGGCTGATCAGCCGGTCCCGCATTTTCACGCGGGGAACGATCGCATCGATCAACCCGTGTTCGAGCATGAACTCGGCCGTTTGGAATCCCGGAGGCAGGTTCTGATGGGTCGTTTCCTTGACCACGCGCGGACCGGCAAAACCAATCATGCATTTCGGCTCCGCCAGATTGATGTCGCCAATCGTCGCAAACGAGGCCGTCACCCCGCCGGTCGTCGGATGAGTGAGCAGCGAAATGAACGGCAGCCTGGCCTCGGAAAGCCGGGCCAGCGCACCACAGGTCTTGGCCATCTGCATCAGCGACAACATCCCCTCCTGCATCCGTGCGCCGGATGAGGCGGAAACGATGATGACGCCGCGCTTTTCCGCGATGGCGGTCTCGATGGCACGGGTGATTTTCTCACCGACCACCGAACCCATCGACCCGGCAAAAAACCGGAAATCCATCACCGCGATCATCACCCGGTGGCCGCCAATGGCGAGCCTGCCGGACACCACCGCATCATCAAGGGTGGTCTTTTCCCGCAGGGATCTGGTCTTTTCATCGTATCCTTGAAACCCGAGCGGATTGGCCGATACCAACCCCGCGTCACATTCCTCAAAGGTATCGCTGTCCGCCAGCATCAGGATCCGCTCGCGTGAACCGAGCAGGAAATGATGCGAACAATGCGGGCACACATGGTGGTTCTGGTGCAGTTCCAGATTGTGGATCATGGCCCCGCAATCCGGGCACTTGTCCCACATACCCTCCGGCATGTCGTCTCGGCGATCGTGGCTGCGCAGGCGGGGTTTGCTGAAAATTCCCATGAAATTGGCTGAAGTATCGGTTTACGGCCTCCTTCGGATGTCGGATCGGGCCATGAGCGGAGACCCGGAATTTAGCTGCCCCGGCTCGTGGCGACAACCTTCTTTTCCGCGTGACCGCCGGTAATTCCCGAGCCTTGCCAGAATTTGCCCGAAACACGAGCTTGACACCCACGGCTGAAACCCTATTTTCGCCCGCCCGTCTCCGGAGACCCGATTTTTTCAAGAAACAGCCATGGCCAATCACAAATCCTCGATCAAACGCGCTCGTCAAACCGTCGTCCGCACCGAGCGCAACCGCGCCGCCAAAAGCCGCATGAAGACCCTGCGCAAGAAGACACTGGCCGCGATCGCCGCCGGTGACAAAGCAGCCGCCCTGAAGGCCAGCATCGAGTTCACCTCCACCGTGGACAAGGCCGCCAAGCGCAGCGTGATCCACGCCAACAAGGCCGCCAACCTCAAAAGCAAGACGGCCAAGGCCATCGCCGCTCTGTCCTGATGTCCTGATCCGGGCTCCGCGAGCTGGATTTCCAGCAGCGGCGCGAACAAGCCATCACCCATTCTCCTGACGCCTGCTCCATCACCGGAGCGGGCGTTTTTTGTTGTTGGAATCAGATCCCGCGCTGATTTCCAGCTTTGCGGCGACCGATGCTTGGTTTAAACAAAGCCTGTGGATTGGAGTATTTTCCCACCAACCCGGGCCGCGGCCTGGCGCGTGGGAATGTGGGTGATTATTTCCTGGGCCATATTGCCGCTTGGCCTCTTGTCCATGGCCATGGTGATCACCCTGCCGCTCGCCCTGAGGCATGCCATTCGCGCGCGCAGCGGGGCTGCAGTGGCTCTCGTATTGGCAAATCCGCTATCGTTTTTCTTCCTGCAGGGAGTGATGGATTACGCAGGCGGCGCGCCGGCGCTGCGCGGCATGGGCTTGCCTGGACCGGAATATGCCAACATCGATCCTGCAACGCGGTGCCGGCGCATTTCAGGCGGCTGTGTGATCCGCGGCCACGAATGGGCTTCCATCCTGCCGCACAACCTGGCCTTGCGCACAATGGTGTTTCTGTTCGGTCCACCGGCTGGCACTTACGATGGCCCATATCCGACACGCGAGGAGGCCATGGCGGCGGTATCCGCCACTGGCACGCTGGTTTCCGTGCAGCAGTTCGTGGCGGGCACGATTCCAACGGCTGCGGGTGAAGTCCGCATGGAGCATCAGGTTTTGGAAAAAATCAGTACCCATCTGTTCGCCTTCAGCGGCTATGGAATGGGAAAGGAAATCGAGGGGGAACAACTGCATGCGGCCTTGTGGCATGGGCGTTGTTTGATCCTGCGCTGGAGAGGATCTCCCGATTTGGCAGCGGAAGATGGAATCCCGGAGGTCATGGTGTGCGTGGACGCCCGGTCCGGAAGACCGTTCGCGCTCCATGATATTGGAAAAAGAAGTCAGCTGCGGCGGGCGGCCATCGCCATTTTTTGGCGGTGATTCCTTTCCATGCCATGGCGATTCAGGTGCCAAAGACAGGCGGCCTGGCTGGGAGCCACGCACCCGTGGCATCATGACGGCAGGCGCGGGGCCAACGGCTTACTCCACCGTCCAGGTGGAATTGCCGTGAAGCAGTTCCTTCCATGTACCGCCGCCCTTGGCGGATTGCGCGGTCGCGATTTGTTCGTGAATGAGCGACTCGTAGGTGGGACGCTTGATGCTCCGGAAAACACCGATCGGTGTCGGGAAATCCGGCATCCCCATGTTGGCAAGCATCTGCGCATACAAGGGACTCGGATGGTCCGGACGATGAACCAGAAGCTGGTCAGCAGGAACACTGGACGCATCAACGATTTCGGGTTCCAAGCCGTTCAAGCGGATTCCTTTCTCCTTGTCCTTGCCAAAAAGCAGCGGCTTGCCTGCTTCCATCACTAGCATCTGCCGGTCACGGTTTTCCTTGGCATAGATCGGATCCCAGGCGGCGTCATTGAAGATCACGCAGTTCTGGAAGATTTCGACAAACGAGACCCCTTGATGCTGGTGGGCTGCCTTGAAGGTCTCCACCATGTGCTTGGGGTTGTTATCGATGGTGCGCGCGATGAAAGTCGCCTCCGCACCGAGCGCGAAAAGGATCGGATTGAGCGGGTGGTCCACCGAACCCGTGGGCGTGGTCTTGGTCCGGGTGCCCACCGGCGAGGTCGGGCTGTACTGGCCCTTGGTCAGGCCGTAAATCCGGTTGTTGAACAGGAGCACGGTGACATTCACGTTGCGGCGCAACAGATGCAGCAGGTGGTTGCCGCCGATGCTGAGGCCGTCGCCATCACCGGTGACGATCCACACCGAGAGTTCCGGATTGGCGACCTTGACGCCGGTGGCGACGCTCGGGGCGCGGCCGTGGATGGTGTGGAAACCATAGGTTTGCATGTAATACGGAAAGCGGCTGGAACAGCCGATGCCGCTGATGATCGTGAAGTTCTCGCGCGGGATGCCGAGTTCGGGCAAGGTGCGCTGGAGCGAGTTGAGAATCGCGTAATCGCCGCAACCGGGGCACCAGCGGACGTCGTTCGGGGTGACGAAGTCCTTCTTGTTGAGCGCGGGAACGGCGGGGACGTTTTGGATTTCTGTGGCCATGGAAATCAGTCGTTGAGGAGTTGGAGGATGCGGGTGCGGAGCTCGCTGACCTTGAAGGGGCGCCCCATGATCTTGGTCATTGAAATCGCATCCACGAGGTATTTGGAGCGGATGATGACCGACAGCTGGCCGGAGTTGAGTTCCGGGATGAGCACCTTGTCGAAACCCTTGAGCAGGTCACCGAGATCCGGCGGCAACGGATTGAGATAGCGGAGGTTGGTGCTGCTCACATCATGGCCTTCGGCGCGCAATTCGGAAACCGCGGAGGTGATGGCGCCATGGGTGCCGCCCCAGCCGACAACTAACAATTTTCCGGATCGATCACCGGTGATGTTGAGCGGTGGGATGGATTTGGCGACCGCTTCGACCTTGGCGGCGCGGAGACGGGTCATTTCGCTGTGGTTTTCCGGATCGTAGCTGATCGACCCCTTGCCGTCCTTTTCAAGGCCGCCGAGCCGGTGTTCGAGGCCGGGCTGGCCGGGAATCGCCTGGGTGCGGGCAAGGGTTTCAGGGTCGCGGGCAAAGGTGACGTAAGGTTTCGACGGATCGGCGAAGGGTTTGTTGATGGCAGGCAGAGAATCCTCGTCAGGAATGTTCCAAGGTTCGGAACCATTCGCCAGATAGCCATCACTGAGCAGGATGACGGGGGTCGAATATTCAAGCGCGATGCGCACCGCTTCGAACGCGGCCCGGAAACAATCCGACGGCGAATTCGCGGCAACCACCGGCAGCGGACTCTCGCCGTGACGGCCGTAAAGCGCCTGCAACAGGTCGGACTGTTCGGTCTTGGTCGGCAACCCGGTGCTGGGGCCGCCGCGCTGGACATTGACGATGACCAGCGGCAGCTCGGTGGAGATGGCCAGGCCGATGAATTCGCTTTTCAGGCACATGCCCGGACCGCTGGTGCCGGTGACACCGATGTGGCCGGCAAAGCTTCCGCCGAGCGCCACGCCGATGGCGGCGATTTCATCCTCGGCTTGAACGGTCTTGATGCCGAAGTGTTTGAAACTGGCGAGGGATTCGAGAATCGAGGAGGCCGGAGTGATCGGATAACCGGAGAAAAGCAGTTCCCGGCCGGCTTTTTTCGCACCGGCGATCAGCCCGAGGGCGATCGCGTCATTGCCGGAGATTTTCCGATAGATGCCCGGGGCGACTTCGGCGCGGGAGACCATGTAGCGGTTGCGTGTGGTCTCGGTGGTCTCGCCGAGGAAATATCCGGCCTTGAGCACGCGGATGTTAGCGTCCGCCACATCCGGAAGTTTCTTGCCCCACTTCGAGGTGATGTAATCGATGGTCGGCTCAAGCGGACGGCCATAGACCCAGTAGGTGAACCCAAGCGCGAAGAAGTTCTTGGTGCGCAACTTGTCGCGCATGCTGAGCGGGCTGTCCTTGAGTGCTTCCACGGCGAGGCCGGTGATATCCAGCGCCAGAACATCGTATTTCTTGCGGATTTCCGGATCCTCCAGCGGATTGGCCGTGTAACCGGCCATTTTCAGATTCTCCTCGTTGAACGCGGCGGAGTTGGCGATCAGCAGGCCACCTTCGACCAGATCCTGAAGGTGGACCGCAAGGGCGGCCGGATTCATCGCCACCAAAGAGTCAGGCTCGTCACCCGGAGTGAGCACCGTCTGGCTGCCGAAATGGACCTGGAAAGCGGAAACCCCGGCGATGGTTCCGATGGGAGCGCGGATTTCCGCCGGATAGTCGGGGAAGGTCGCGATCGCATTGGGCACGGTGACACTGGTGTCGGTAAAGCGCTCGCCAACAACCTGCATCCCGTCACCGGAATCACCTGCGAAGCGAACGACCACTGATTTCATCTCGCGGAACCCGCGCGTGACTGGAGTCATGAGTTTGTGATGTGTAAGATGGGGGGAGATAAGGGTAGGTTTGGCCCCACGTCAATCATACAGGCGGAGAATTTCGCTCAATCCACAGCCCCATTCTCAGGTTGACCCGGATGGCCGTAAAACGGCAAAAACCGCCTGCGGCCGGCCACTGCCATTTGATGCGGACATTCTGGCACCATAAGGATTGCCCAAGCGCCAGCCTGCGGGGCATGATCAGCACGTGAAAGAATTTTTGGAAGGCATCAAGGCGGTATCACCTCACGCGGAACCCATTCTGGTAATCTCCTTGACTGCGATTTTGGGGTTGTTGATCGGCAGTATCCGGATCCGGGGGATCAAGCTGGGAGTGGCGGGCATGCTTTTCAGCGGCTTGTTGCTGGGCCATCTGGGGCTGACTTTGGAGCCGCACCTGATGTCGTTTCTCAAGGAATTCGGCTTGGCCTTGTTTGTCTTCACGGTTGGCCTCCAGCTGGGCCCGGGGTTTTTCAACTCGCTGAAAAAGGACGGCCTCAAGCTGAACGCCCTGGCACTGATCATCGTCATGTCCGGAGCCGGGCTGGTATTTGTGCTTGGCCGTCATGTGCTGGGATGGAAAACCGGAGTGCTGGCCGGGATTTTCTCGGGATCCACGACCAACACCCCATCGCTGGGGGCTGCCCAACAGGCCATGGCCGGTGCCGGCGGAGCCGACCAAGCGAGCCAGGCGGCGATGGCCTATGCGGTGGCCTACCCATTCGGCGTCCTGGGCATCATCCTGGTGATTGTCCTGATCCGGGTGATGTTCCGAATCGATCCGAAGCTGGAACTGGAGGAATTGAAAAGCCGGCTGTCCCAAGGCCTTCGCGAACCTCAACGCGCGTCGCTCAAGGTGGACAACCCGAATCTTGCGGGAGCCGCGATCCGCGACATTCCGGGCCTCGGCGAGGATGGAGTCGTCGTTTCCCGAATCCGCAGGAAAGATCAGACCGAAGTCGGAATCGCCAATCCTGACACCGTGCTGCACATCGGCGATGTCATCCTCGCCGTTGGCACCCCCGAACAATTGACCCGCGCCACCCTCAGCATCGGCAGCCGGGTGGACGAAGACCTGCGCAAGGCACCGGGCAACGTGACGTCGAAACGCGTCATCGTCACCCACAAGGACATGATTGGCAAAACGATCGCCGCCACCCGCATCAGTGAGAAGTTCGGGGTCACGGTGAGCCGGGTCAGCCGCCAGGACATGATCCTCACCGCGATGCCGGACCTCAAACTCCAGTTCGGCGACATGCTCAACCTGGTGGGCGAGGAAACCGCAATCCAGCAGGCGGCCGCCGCACTCGGCAACTCGGTGCACCAACTCAACGAAACCAGCTTCGCTTCGATCTTCATCGGCATCACGGTGGGCATCCTGTTCGGATTGTACCCATGGAACCTCCCGGGCATGCCGGTGCCGTTGCGGCTGGGCCTCGCGGGTGGTCCGCTGATCATCGCCATCCTGATGGGCAGGCTCGGCCGCGTGGGCCCGTTGGTGATTCACATGCCGATCAACGCAAACACCGCGTTCCGCGAACTCGGCATCATCTTTTTCCTGGCCTGCGTGGGACTCGGCGCGGGCGGCAAATTCGCCGAAACCGCCTTCACCTCGACCGGCCTGCAGTGGATGGCGATGGGCGCGGTGGTGACCACCGTCCCGATTTTGTTGGCCGGCATCATTGGCAGGAAGTTCATGAAGCTCAACTACCTCACCCTGTCCGGTGTGCTCGCCGGCAGCATGACCGACCCGCCCGCGCTCGCGTTCTCCACCAAGCTGACCCAGTCCGACTACCCGTCGCTGGCCTATGCGAATGTCTATCCGCTGACGATGCTGCTGCGCATCCTCGTCGCCCAGATCGCGGTGCTGGCGATGCTTTGAGCCCGGCGCACCTGCGCTCGCACACAACCGGGCCGCAAGCACGATTCTCTAATAAAAAGTCTGACTTTTTGAAGCCTTAAAGCCGAAAAAAGCCGCTCCCCCGTGAGAGGAAGCGGCTTGGAAAAAAACCTGCGGTTTTCTCCTGTTACGGAGTCGGCACGGTGGCGATCGTCTTGAGGATACGCGAGGCGATCTGATAGGGATCGCCCTGCGAGTTCGGACGGCGGTCTTCGAGGTAACCCTTGTAGCCGTTGTTCACGAAGCTGTGCGGAACGCGGATCGAGGAACCGCGGTCGGCAACGCCGTAGGTGAACTTGTCGATCGACTGGGTCTCGTGGAGGCCGGTCAGGCGCAGGTGGTTGTCGGGACCATAAACCGCGATGTGCTCTTCCATGTGCTCCTGGAACGCGGCCATGAGTTTTTCGAAGTATTCCTTGCCACCCTTCTCACGAAGGTAATCGGTGGAGAAGTTGGCGTGCATGCCGGAACCGTTCCAGTCACCGCGGATCGGCTTGCAATGGAACTCGACGTCCACTCCGTATTTTTCGCAAAGGCGGATGAGGAAATAACGAGCTGCCCAGATCTGGTCGGCGGCATTCTTGGAGCCCTTGCCGAAAATCTGGAACTCCCACTGACCCTTGGCGACTTCCGCGTTGATGCCTTCGTGGTTGATGCCGGCGTCGAGGCAGATGTCGAGGTGCTCTTCAACGATCTGGCGGGCGATCTCGCCCACGGCCTGATTGCCAACACCGCAGTAGTAAGGGCCCTGCGGTCCGGGGAAACCATCGGAGGGGAAGCCGAGCGGCTTGCCATCTTGGAAGAGGAAATACTCCTGCTCGAAACCAAACCATGCGCCGGGATCATCCAGAATCGTGGCACGGGTGTTGGAAGGATGCGGGGTGACACCATCGGGCATCATGACTTCGCACATCACCAACACGCCGTTCAGGCGGGTGCTGTCCGGATAAACCGCCACCGGCTTGAGCACGCAATCCGAGCTGCGACCCTCGGCCTGTTGCGTCGAACTCCCGTCGAAGCCCCACAGCGGAAGCTGCTCAAGCGTCGGAAAGCTGCTGAATTCCTTGATTTGGGTTTTGCTGCGCAGGTTCGGAACGGGGGTGTATCCGTCGAGCCAGACGTATTCCAATTTGTATTTGGCCATGGTGGTCGTATGTCAGTGGTTTGGGGTGAGTTTATTCAATCCGGCCTCCATGGGTTGAGGGCCGAATTTCGCGAAGTTTCTAAAGCATCAATCGTGCCAAATCAGACGTTAATTTGATTTTGGTCTGAATTTTCATTCACTTCAGTGGTGCTGACGTGGATGACGATCAGCGTTGTATCGTCGATTCCCGAATTGTCGATGGCGCGTTTGAGAAGAATTTCGACGGCCTGGGCGGGGCAATTCCGGGTCGCAAGGGCATCCGCGATGTGGCGTTCCCAGACACCATCGATCAGGCCGTCCGAGCAAATCAGGAAACGATCGCCAGGCTGGATGGGGACCGCGGCGAAGTGCGGACAAACGCTGAGATGCCCGCCACCGATCACTTCGTAGAGGGCGGAGCGCCGCGGGTGGGAGCGGTATTGGATCTCGCTGATTTCGCCGCGCTTCCACTGGCCCCAGGCGGACGTGTGATCGCGGCTCAGTTGTTCGAGTTTCCCATCGCGGGAGAGATAGATGCGCGAGTCGCCGACATTGGCGAGGTAGACGTTTTGCGGGGTGAACCAGGCGAGGGCGAGCGTGGCGGCCATGCCGCGCGTTTGTTCACAGGCGGCGGTGCCATTGATGTGCTCATGCACCGACCGGATCGCATCCGCGAGGTGTTCGAGGCAATCCGGGAAAAAACCCGAAGCCGCGATCTTGAACGTTTCCGGGATGATCTCGCTCATCCGCTTGAGCAGCAGCGAGGACGCCAGATCGCCGGCGTTGCCGCCGCCCATGCCATCGGAAACCGCAAACACCAGATCGTGGAACTCCAGCGAGTGGCTGCCCTGCAATTCCAGGTTTTCCGCTCCCTTCGGACTGGAGGAAAACGCGATCAAAGAATCGTCGTTGCGCGGTTTGCGGGAACCGCTGTGGCTGCATGCCGCCCATTGGAGTGTCGAAGCTTCCGGCACGTGAGGTAATCGGGTTACGGTTCGGGAGGGGCCTGCGGTTCGGGCTTCGCCGGAATCACCAGCCCCGGCGGCGGCGGCAGGATCTCCGCCAACTCGAAATCAATGATGCAGAAACAACCGAGCCTGTCGGAGTATGTGATGTTGCGGGGTTCGGCATCGAGATGGCGGACCCCGTAATCTGCCTCAAGCTTGGCAAACAGCTTGGCGGATTTCTCATTCGAGATCTGGCTGGCCGGCTTGCCGCAGTTGGTGGAAACGAAATAAAGCTCCTCCGGATGTTCTTCGAGCAAACGGGGGACATAGGGACATCCACGCCTTTCCAGCTCCTTGAGCACGGCGACTTCGGTGGCATAACGCTTGTCCGCGTCCGTGCCGCGCAAGCGCTTGTGCACATTGCCGTAAAAATCGATGCGCACCTGCGAGCGGATACCGTCTTTGAGGGGTTCGAGCGCCATGGCGATGCGCCAAGAAACCCGCGACATCGGTGGCTGTCACGCTTTAGTTGACGGAATTCAAGCATCCATGATGGTAAGTTTTCTCAAAAGACCATTGCCAAAGTGCCGGGCCTCGTGTAGCCACCCACCATGTCCATTATTGCTGACAACTCACCCCTGATCGCGAGAACCCGCGAATTTTGCGCCCACATTGCAAACGATCCCGCGTTTCTCAAACTCCAGGAAAGTGTCGAACGCTTCCTGAATGACGATGCCGCCCGACTTCAATACCAGAGCGTGCACGAGCAGGGCGAGGATCTGCACCAGAAGCAACACGCCGGCATCGAGCTGGGCGCCGCGGAAATCCGTGAGTTCGAATCCGCACGCGAAGCGCTCTTCGAAAATTCAATCGCCCGCGACTTCCTTGCCGCCCAGCAGGAATTGGAACAGCTTCAGAAGGAAATCCGCAAGTATGTCGGCATGACCCTGGAACTCGGCCACGTGCCCAGCGCGGAAGAACTCGCCGAAGCCAGCGGCGGCGGATGCTGTGGCGGCGGTGGCGGCGGTGGCGGTGGTTGCTGCTCGCACTGATTATCTTTGCTGATAATGGCGGACGCACGCATCTTGCGGTCCTTCTTGTGTATTCCGCACAAGATTTTCCATCCCAAGCGCAAAGCGCGGCTGGAACATCATTGACCAGACAGGCCCGCTGATGGCCAGGCCAACCCGGGGCCTGGTCTTTCCATAACGGCGAATCAGGTTCCACACCGTCACACGGCACCGCCATCAGGATGCGCGGTCCTGCGATGTTCGTGGCGGATGTCGCGGGCCTCACCCAGGAACACCGAGTCCTCGCCGATGTTCACGGCGAGATCGCCGACGCGTTCGAGCGATCGGGCGACAAGAATGAGGTGCAGCAGGTTGACGGCACGGCTGCCGGAGCCTTCCAGGCGACTGCCAAGCATGGCGACGACCTCCTTGTGCGCGGTGTCCAGTTGTTTGTCGCAGGACCTGAGGCTTTCCCCGATCCGGGTGTCGGCATTGGTGTAGGCGAGGAGCGCGTCGCTGAGGATTTTTGAGGCGATTGCAAAGATCGGCTCGATGATGGTGGCATCCGGGCGATCGGAGGACTTGCAGATTTTCTTGGCAAGCTTGGCGATATTGGTCGCGTGGTCGGAGATCCGTTCAAGATTGTGAGCGGTTTTCATCGATGTGATCACCAGCCGCAGGTCGGTGGCCACCGGTTGGAACCGGCACAGGATGTCCATGCCCAGCTGGTCGATTTTCACTTCCAGATCATCCACGTCCGAATCGTCGCCGATGACCATGCGGGCGAGGTCGATATCGAAGTGCAGCAGCGACTGGATGGCGCGTTCGAGATTCTGCCTGGTGAGACCTGCCATCAGCAGCACCTTGTCCTTGAGGGTGGCCAGGGAGTCGTCGATTTCGTGGAAGATATGGGGTGATTTCATGGGAATGAAGGGTGCCGCTGTTTTCAGCCGAAGCGGCCGGTGATGTATTCCTCGGTTTTCCTGACGCGTGGGTTTGAGAAAATGCGGTTGGTTTCCGAAAACTCCACCAATCCACCCATGTAGAAAAAAGCGGTTTTATCGGAAAGGCGTGCGGCCTGCTGCATGTTGTGGGTGACGATGATAAAGGTGTAATCCTGTTTGAGATTCCAGACGAGTTCCTCGACCTTGGCGGTGGCGATGGGATCGAGCGCGCTGCACGGCTCGTCCATCAGGACGACGAGCGGCTTCACCGCGATCGTGCGTGCGATGCAGAGGCGTTGTTGTTGTCCTCCTGACAGGCCGAGGGCGGATTCATGGAGGCGGTCCTTGACCTCGTCCCACAGCGCGGCGGATTTCAGGCTTTCCTCCACCGTTTGTGCGATCACGGCATTGTTGCGTTCGCCGCGCATGCGGAGGCCGAAGGCGACGTTGTCGAAAATGCTGGAGGGGAACGGGTTGGATTTCTGGAACACCATGCCGACATCGCGGCGGAGCTTCACCACGTCCACGGACGGATGATGGATGTTGATGCCCTCGACGCGGATTTCCCCATGCGTCACACGCGCGCCGGTGATTTCGTCGTTCATGCGGTTGATGCAGCGCAGCAGGGTGGACTTGCCGCAGCCCGAGGGACCGATGAAGGCGGTCACCTCGTTCTTCTGGAGATCGAGGGTGATGTTTTTCAACGCCTCGGAGGACCCGTAGCTGAACGACAGGTCATGGATTTCCACGGCGGCGGAAGCCGGAGGAGATGCCTGTTTTTCCTGAAGATCTTTCATGGGGATGCAGGGGGATCAGCCGAAAGCACCGGTGATGTATGCTTCTGTTTGCGGGATTCCGGGTTTTTCAAAAATCTGCATCGTGTTTCCATATTCGATCAGCTGGCCGAGATACATGAATGCGGTGCGGTCGGAACAACGCCGGGCTTGTGACATGTTGTGGGTGACGATCACGATGGTGAACTTCTTTTTCAGTTCGGTGATGAGCTCCTCGATTTTCAATGTGGCGAGCGGGTCGAGAGCGGCGCAGGGTTCGTCCATCAGGACGATGTCGGGCTCGGTGGCGATGACGCGGGCGATGCAAAGCCGTTGCTGCTGGCCGCCCGAGAGTCCGGTGGCGCTGGAGTTGAGCCGGTCCTTGACCTCGTCCCACAGGGCGGCGTTGGTCAGGGCCTTCTCCGCGGCATCGTCGAGTTCGCTGCGTTTTTTCATGCCTGCGATGCGCAGGCCGTAGACGACATTATCGTAGATGGACTTGGCGAAGGGGTTGTATTTCTGGAAGACCATGCCCACCCGGCGGCGGAGTTCCTGGACGTTGAGGTCCTCGCGGTGGATGTCGATGCCGTGGAGGTGGATCGAGCCGGAGGTGACGCGGGCTCCGGGAATGCGGTCGTTGATGCGGTTGATGCAGCGCAACAGGGTGGACTTGCCACAGCCGGATGGGCCGATGAACGCCGTGACCTGGCGGTCGGGGATGTCCAGCGTGATATCATGAAGCACCTGCTTCGCGCCATAGGCGAAGTTCACGTTCCGGATCCGGATTGCCGCACCCATGTCGCGGGAAGTGTCTGGAGAGGAGTTTACCATTTGAGTTTGCTGCGCATCTTCGCACGGAGGACCATCGAGCCGAACGAGAGAAGCGCCACCAGAATGAGGAACACCAGCACCGAGCCGTATTGGGCGCGCTGGGTGTATTCCGAGTTCGGAATGCGGGCGGCGAGAGTGTAGATGTGATAGGGCAGTGCCTGCACCTGGGAGGACAGGATATCGAAGGGATTGGCCAGTCCCTGCCAGGGGAAATCATCCTTCGCGGCAACGGCGGCGGTGAACATGATGGGCGCGGTTTCACCCGCCACGCGGGTGATGGCAAGCAGCGAGGATGTCAGGATTCCGGGCAGCGAGTATGGCAGCACGCATTTCCGGATTGTTTGCCAGCGGGTGCCGCCCATGGCGAGCGAGGCATCGCGGAATCCCTGCGGGACGGCACGCAGCGATTCCTCGGAGGCGGTGATGATCACAGGCAGGATCATGCAGGCGAGCGTGGCACAACCGGCGATGAGCGAAGAGTTCCAGCCCTGGAAACTGAGCACCCAGTCATTGATGAACAACGGAATGGCCAGCAGGGTGCGGTCCGACGGGGTTGAGGTGATGACCGGCACGGCGAGTACGAAAACCGAGAAACCGAACAAGCCGAAGACAATCGAGGGAATGCCGGCCAGGTTGAGAATGGCCAGGCGGACGGCGTGGATGAACGGGCTTTGTTTGGCGTATTCGGCCAGATAGATCGCGGCGCTGACCCCGAAAAAGAGCGCGAGGATGATCGAGCCGACCGTGAGCAACGCGGTGCCGGCGATCGGTCCGGCGATGCCTCCTCCGGAATAGGAGAAGGTTTGCTCGTTATAGATGTTTTCTCCCTGATGGGTTTTGAGATATTCGTTGTATTTCGATGCGGGCAGCTGGTGGCGGGTGCCCTGGGCGTCGTCGAACACGTGCAGCGTTTCGTTTTTCGCGGTGAGGAACTCGGTGTCGATGAACGGGAACTTCGGGGTGACGAGGGCGGGCGCGCCGTCGATGATGATTTTCGCGAACAACAGCACGGCGATCAGCACGATCAGATAGGTGATGCCGGCAAGCAGGCTGCGGACGAGGATGTCCTTGAAATATCCCTTCGGCAGTCCTTTGCGGATGAGTTTGTCTGGATCGAACATGGGATTGGGAATCACTTTTTGACCCGGTTCACGAAATGGTGGGCGGTGGCGTTGATGGCGAGGACGACCACGAAGAGCAGGATGCCGACCACGAACAGCGCGCGGTAGTGGACACTGCCGAGAGGCACTTCGCCGAGTTCCTGGGCGATGATGCCGGTGAGCGTGTGGGCGGGTTGGAAGAAGGCTCCCAGGCCCTCGGTGAAGTCGGGGATTTTGATACGGTTGCCGGCGACCAGCAGCACGACCATCGTTTCGCCGATCACACGGCCGAAGCCGAGCAGGACGGCGGCGAGGATCCCGGAAAACGCGGCGGGGATCATCACGCGGAAGGTGGTCTGGACGCGGGAGGCTCCGAGGGCCTCGGAGGCCTCGGCATAGGCGGAGGGGACATTGTTCAGCGCGTCCTCGGCGAGCGAGAAGATCGTGGGAATGCTCATCAGCGCGAGCAGGCAGCCGGCGGTGAATATGTTGAGCCGTTCCTCAATCGGGAAGCCGGGAATCCACTGGAGTGAATCCATGACCGAGATTTCCCGCAGCACGGTGCCGAAAACCAGGATGCCGATGAATCCCAGCACCACCGATGGGATGGCCTGGATGAATTCAATGACCGGCTTCACGAGCGATTGCTCGCGCCGCGAGGCGAATTGGTTGACGTAGATGGCGGAGCCGATGCCAACCGGAATGGCGATGACCAGTGCGACCATGGCGATCATCAGCGAGCCGGTTGCCAACGGGAGAATGCCGTAGAAATCCTGCCATTCGCCACCGGTGATCCAGTTCTTGCCGGTGAGGAAAGAGAGGAACGCATCGGAGAGAGGAACCGGGTCGGTGTGTTTCCAGGCGTTGATTTTGGCGGGAGCCGCATCGAGATCCGCGAGGAAGACCGGCCATGCGCTGCGCGCGGCGTTGAGGATGCGTGCGGCATCGGGGTCTGTTAGGGATTCGGGGATTTGGCCGATCATCCCAGCGGATGTTTTCCTGATCTCTGCGTGGAGACGGATGCAGTCCGGGCGGCGTTCGAGCAGGGTACGCATCGGTGTTTCAATGTCCGGCTTTTCGGCGAGCGCGGCCCGGGCTTCCGATAGAAGTTTTTCCCGTTCGGCGGGGTCCTTCTCGTTGGCGGCGGCGGCAAACAATGTCTTGCGGTCCTTTTCGAGAATGTCGGCGTTCTGGAGCTTTTCCTTGGTGGCGGTGACCAGCTCCGTCATTTCCATGATCGCCGCGCCGAGATCCGTGCCGGCGGCTTCGAAGGCATCGATGGTGGCGCGGAACTCCTGGAGCGGTTCCGAGTTTCTTTGTTGCGCGGCGGCGAACTCTTCGGCAAGAGCGGTGACCAGAGGAGGATCATCGGTGGCCTCGGCGGTGCGCGAGCGGAGGGATTCGATCAACTGCCTGCGTTCATCCGCCGTGAGGTGCGGCGTGGCCGGGAGCTTTTCGAGAGCTTTGGCCCGCTGTTTTTCGAAATTGTCCCGCAATTTTTCCAGCATTCCCGAGTCGCCATCACCCTCGCTTCGGGGGTTGTTCAGGATGAGGTCGCGGGTGGGACCGATCTGGTCGGTGAAGGCGTTGAACAGCGCGCTGGCTTCCTGGGTGCGGCGCAGTTCGCGGACGCTTTTGCCGTTGATTTCGGCGTAGTAGGCGCGGTTGAGCAGACTGGTGAGTTGCTCGTGGGAGGTGAGGTTTTTCCTGGAAATATCGACGAATTCGAGGCCGGCGATGCGGTAGGTTTCGAGTTCGCGGCGGTATCCGGGGAAGAATCCGAGACCCTCCTTGAGCAGGAAGACGATGATGAGGACGAGGATGACGATGGTCAGTCCGGCATTGGAGGCGAAGAAATATTTGATCAGGCGTTCATACGAAAAACCCTTGCGCTGGAAGCGGTGTTCGGTCTGGGGATGCGGTTTTTCTTCAGGAACCATGGTGCCGGGCAAAGTGGAATGGGATTGGCGGGTTTTGGCAAGAAAATGGGCACCGCTGATTGAACCAACGATGCCCATCCAAGCAACAACCTTGATGCAAATGCGAAAGGGAAATCAGTTCGGGATGAATCCGACCTTTTCGACGATCGCCTGCCCGGCCGGGGACTTGATGAAGTCCAGGAAAGCGGCCGCCTCTGCGGTCGGCTTGTCCGGGGCGTAGAGATAGCAAAGGCGGGCGAAGGCGTATTTCTTGGCGTTTGCAGCAACGGGTTGCACGCCATCGATGGTGAGCGCCTTGGTGCCCGGGGTCTTCGCGTAGGCGAGGCCGACGTAGCCGATGCCATTCTTGTTCTTGGCCACTTCCTGGGCGATCTGCTCGTTGCCCGCCATTTTGAGCGAGCTCGACGGATAGTCGCGGCCGCCCATGGCGAGTTTCTGCCAGTCCTTGTAGGTGCCCGACGACGTGTTGCGGGTGTAGATCGAGATCTTGCCCGGAGCGCCGCCGATTTCCGACCAGTCCTTGATCTGGCCGGTGAAGATCTTGGAAACCTGGGCTTTGGTCAGGTTGTTGAGCGGGCTGTTCTTGTTGACGATGACGACGAGCATGTCGTGACAGATCGCGTGTTCCTTGATGTAAACGCCCTTGGTGCGGCAGAAGGTGCGTTCGTCGTCCTTGATCTTGCGGGACGACATGCCGATCTGGGCGGTGCCGTTGGCAAGCGCAGGGAAGGCTGTGGTCGAACCTTCGGCGGCAATCTCGAATTTGATTCCCTTGTTGCCGGCGGCCTTGAAGGCTTCCGCAAGCTGGGGAACGAGTTTGGCACCCAGGGTATCACTGCCCTTGAGGCTGAGGGTTTGAGCGCCGGCCGTGGACAAAAGCGCAGCGGTGGCGATCAGCATGCTGATGGATTTCATGTGTGTGTTTTGGTTTGGATTAACGGTTTTATTCGGTAGATCAGAACGAGAAGCGCAGGCCGCTGGAGACGGTGTAGCCGTCATAGTCGCCACCGCCCATCTTGGCGTATTCCAGGCCGCTCATGAGTTTGAGCTTGTGGCCATAGAGGTAGTAATTGAGGCCGACGTAGGCGGCGGAGTAGGTATTGCCGCTTTCATCATCGCCGGCGACGAGACGGTCATAGCGCGAGGGAACCCGGAGGTCGTTGGGGTCCGAGCAGGTCGCGAACTGAAGCCGGCCAACGAGCTGGAGCCCATCCGCAATGAAGTATGACGGAATGATGGTCAGGCCGAACACGTCCGATTGGTCGATCGGTTTGCCACCTTCGGGAGTGCCGGCGAAACCGAAGCCGTAGAGAAGCTCCGTCGTCAGCCCGAAGCGCCCGTGGGTGATGTCATTGGTCAGGGCGATCGAGTCGGTGAAGGATGGCGAGGTTCCGAACGAGTAATTGGATTCGACCTTGGATGATTTGTAGCCCGGCTCCGTGTTGTGCATGTAGTGGAACGAGGCGATTGCCGAATCGAGTCCGGCCTGGGACGAGTAGTCGTAGCCGATTTTGCCGAGTATGACCGCGCCCTGGTTGAAGGTGGAGAACTCGCGCTGACGGTCGCTGCCATAGATGCCGAGTTCATAGAGCCAGTGGTCGGCGATGCCCTTGCCGCTCACCCAGACGCCCGTCAGTTCGCCGGGAAACAGGGTGTTGGAAAGCAGGCTGCGTTCGATGGTGAGGATGTCTTTGGAGGAGATTTCCTGCTCACGGGAGAATTTCACCTTGGTCTTGCCCGCTGAAATATTCAGTGAGTCGGAGGGAGCGTAGGTGACATAGAGATCATAGATGTCCTTGTAGAGAGTGCGGTCGTCACTGGTGCCGTCAAGGCCGTCGGTATCGACGTTGATCTGGCCTTCGAATTTCCAGTTTTGGAACCACTTGGATTTGAAGCCGAAGCGGGCGCGCCGTGCTTCGATGTCATTGCCCCACACGCTTTCGTCATTGCCGGCATCCTTGTAGTCGGAGGTATTGAAGCTGTCTCCGCCGTCCTCGCCGTAAATCGTCTGCAGTTGCAAGCGGCCTTGGAGCGAGAATTCCTGGAGGATCGGGTTGTTTTCATCCTTGTAGAGCGTGAAGCCCGACCAGATGCGGTCCCAGGTGGTGTCGCCGGTGAATTTCCCCAGCAGGAGGCCGGTGGCGGTGCTGGTCGGCACATCGGCTGTCGTGGAGTCGGTCACGGGATCGGTGCCAGCTTGGGCGGTGATGCCACCAAGCAGGCTGGATGCGAGCATGGCATGTTGGATGAATTTCATGGATTGCATGTGTGGTTTGGGTAAGGGTGCGCGTCGGGCACGCCTGGTAAATGCGCGATAAAGTCCCGCCACATGAATAGGGGTTGTGTGACGAGTTTGTCACATGGGAGGAGGCTGGCCCGATTTCCCGCATGAAACCGTTGGTTTGGTGTCACGGATGGCCGGAACAGGGTGACGAGAATGTGACGATGAATCGGGGTCCGGAGGGTGGTTGGCCGGGCGAATCCCGATTTTCGGCGATCTAGCAGTTATTTCGTGTTTCCGCGTCTTTCCGCTTGCCAGTCCGTCGTGAGGCAAGCAGCTTCAAGCTGTTCGCATGATCACACGTCTGTATTCCGCAACGCTGAGGGGGGTTGATGCCCGGGAGGTCGAAGTCGAAGTCAACGCCCGTGGTGCCGACCGGCCGATGGTCATCATTGTGGGGCTGCCGGATGCGGCGGTGCGGGAGTCATCCCAGCGGGTGACTTCGGCCATCAGCGCGTCCGCCCTCTATTTGGACGACGGGGTGAAAACCGTGAATCTGGCACCTGCGGATTTGAAGAAGGAAGGACCGTCGTTTGATCTGCCGATCGCGCTGGCGATGGTGGCCGCGGGCCGTCAGCGGCCCTTCAATGCCGATGATTGCTGTGTGGTCGGTGAATTGGGGCTCGATGGAACGGTCCGTGCGGTCAAGGGGGTGCTGGCCATCGCGCTGGAAGCCAAGCGGTGTGGCCGGACGCGCCTGCTCGTGCCGGAGGCAAATGCGCGGGAAGCTGCGGTGATCGAAGGGATCGAGGTGTTTCCAATCCGCAATTTGAACCAGGCATGGAAGTTTCTGGACGGTGGGGAGGATATCGCTCCGTATGAATTGGACCGCCGGGCGTTTTTCAATTCACGCCGCGTGTATGACTGTGATTTTGACGAGGTGAAGGGCCAGCACCATGTGAAGCGTGCCTTGGAAGTGGCCGCTGCCGGCGGCCACAACGTGCTGATGGTGGGTCCTCCAGGAACGGGAAAGTCGATGCTTGCCAAGCGCATTCCATCGATCATGCCGGACATGACGGAGGAGGAGGCGATCCAAACGACGAAAATCCACTCGATCAGCGGGATGCTGGATCCCCGGCGGGCTTTTCTAACGACACGGCCGTTCAGGTCGCCGCATCACACGATTTCGGACGCGGGCCTGTTGGGCGGTGGGACCAACCCCGGGCCCGGCGAGGTGTCGCTGGCGCACCACGGGCTGTTGTTCCTCGACGAACTGCCGGAATTCCGCAGGGCGACGCTGGAGGTGCTGCGGCAACCGCTGGAAGACGGGCAGGTGACGATTTCCCGGGCTGCCGGGTCGCTGACCTTTCCCGCGCGCTTCATGCTGGTGGCGGCGATGAATCCGTGCCCGTGCGGTTATTATGGCGACGTCAAACGCAACTGCCGTTGTTCCTCGCGCCAGATCGAGAACTACCGGCAGCGGATTTCAGGACCGCTGCTGGACCGGATCGACATCCACTGCGAGGTGCCGCTGGTGGATTTCCGCGAGCTTTCCAATCATTCCACGACGGGCGAGCGGTCGGAAACCATCCGCGAGCGGGTGGTCACGGCGCGCAGGATCCAGTCCGAGCGGTTCCGCAAATCCTCCAACACGACCAACGCCGCGATGACGCCCCGCCAGATGAAAGTCCACTGCCGGATCAACGACGAGGCGGCCGGCTATCTGGAACATGCCATGCAGGAAATGAATTTTTCCGCACGCGCCCATGACCGGATCCTCAAGGTGGCGCGGACGCTGGCCGATCTGTCAGGATCGCCCGACATCCGTCCGAATGACGTGCTGGAGGCCATCCAATACCGTTCGCTGGACCGGAAGCTGTTTGCGTGAGGCGCGGTGGATTGTGAGAGGCTGTCTGAAAAATGATTTTTCAGGTCACGCTTTGCGCTCCGGGGGAAAAATCCTCACGCAAGATGCGTGCGCTCCCCGTTTTTCAGACAGGCTGCAAGCGCCTGCAAGTCCGTTGGGATCGGAACGCAAGCTTTGCTGTCGCATCCTGATCCGGCCCGGATGCCTTGCTTGGTTTCGAGTTCGGGCGTCGCGTGTCGGAGGGCATTCCTGCGTGTATCCGCATCACGGGTGTCTCATTCAGGCAATGCGGTTCCATCCGGGATGGCGAATGCCTTGATCCGGGAGGTCTCGCCCTTGTGAAGCACGACTTTGGATTTGGGGAGCTTGAGGCAATCCGCCAGAAATGCGCGGAGTGCTTCGTTGGCCTTGCCCTCGACCGGTGGAGCCGCCACGCGCACGCGCAGCACCCGTCCATGCGCCGGATCGTTTTCCCAGCCCGCGCATTCGGTCTTGCGCGCGTTGGGGATGACTTTGATGTGAAGTTTCATCGCGGATGTCAGGCGTGAGGCTTGCCGCAGCATGCGGGAAGCGGCTGCGGGCCGTCAATCGCCCGCATGCACGCTGCGGCTGCGAAGCATGATGCCGTGCTTCGGTGCGAAGAACAGGGAGATGGTGAAAAGCAGCGCCTGGGTGAGGACGATGCAGGCGGCGGTGGAACCATCGATGTGATAACTGATGAACACGCCCGCGACCGTGGAGCAAACAGCGGCGGTGACGGCGATCGCCAGCATGCGGTCGAAGCGGTCCGCCCACAGGTGGGCGATGCAGCCGGGCGTGACCAGCATGGCCACGACGAGAATGATGCCGACGGCCTGGATCGAGACGACGATGGCGAGTGCCAGCAGCGCAAGCAGGAGGTGATTGAGAAGGCCAGGCCGCAGGCCGATGACCCGCGCATGGGCGGGATCGAAGCAAATGAGCAGCAGGTCACGGCGAAATGCCAGCGTGATCGCGATCACCGCAGTGCCCAGCAGGAGGGTCTGCCAGAGTTGGGAGCGCGTGACACCGAGGATGTTTCCTAACAAAATGTGGTCCAGGTGCATGACCGAGGGAGTGCGGCTGAACAGGACCAGGCCGGAGGCGAACATGCCGGTGAAGACCACTCCCATCACCGTGTCCTCCTTGATCCGGCTGTGGTGCCTGATGAAACCGGTGCCGGCCGCGCACAAAAGTCCTGCGGCGAATGCCCCGATGGCCAACGGGATGCCCGCGATGTAGGCGAGCACGATGCCGGGCAGCACCGCGTGGGAAACCGCGTCACCCATCAGCGACCAGCCCTTGAGAACCAGATAGCACGACAACACGGCGCTGATGGCGGAGATCACGATGCCGACCACCAGCGCGTCGCGCATGAAGGCGTATTCCAGCGGCGCAAAAAAATCGTTCATGGCGCGGACGGGGAAATTCCGGGGTTGTTCCTGCGTTTGGCGGCGAGCATCCCGTGTTTCGGGGCGAAGGCCAGCACCACCAGGAAGACGAGGGTTTGCAGCGTGACAATGCAACCGCCGGTCGCGCCGTTGAAGTAATAACTCGCGTAAGCTCCCACCAGCGAGGTGGACATTCCCACGGCGGATGACAGCCGGAGCATGACTCCAAATCTATCCGTGAGAAGATACGCCGTGGCTCCCGGGGTGACAAGCATCGCCACCACCAGACAGGCGCCGACCGCCTGGAGGGCGGCGATGGCGGTGGCGGCAAGCAATGTGAGCAGGATGATGTGGAGCATGCCGGCGCGCAGGCCCAGCGCGCGGGCCTGGCCGGGATCGAAGCAATAAAGCATCAGATCGCGCCATTTCAGGCCCAGCACCAGGAGGGTGACCGCGCTGATCGTGATGACCTGTGCGATGTCCGGATTTGAAATCGCCAGGATGTTTCCGAGGATGATGCCCTTCAGGTCCACGCGGGTGGGAAACAACGAGATGAGCAGCAACCCCAGGGCGAACCACGCGGTGAACACCACACCGATGGTGGCATCCTCGCGAATGCGGCTTTTTGCGCGGACAAAAGCCATGGTGGCCGCTGCCAGCAAACCCGCGACAAAGGCACCCGCCGCAAACGGCAGGCCGAGGATGTAGGCCATGGCCACGCCGGGGACGACCGCGTGGGACAGGGCGTCGCCCATCAGCGACCATCCCTTGAGTGTCACGAACGACGAGAGCAGACCGCACACACCGCCGATCAGTGCGCTCACGAGGATGGCGCGCAGCATGTAGTCGTATTGGAAGGGAACGAGCAGCGGTTGGAGAAGTTCAATCGTCATTTTCCGCGCGTTGTTTCAAAAGATCCGCATGGGCGGAGCGGTCCTTGTATTCGAGGTGGCCGCCCTTGCCAAAGACCAGCGGCCGCTCATCATCCGTTAGAACCCGGATTGCGTGCCCGTCGTGTTCCTGCACGGTGGAATGCTCGAACTGGAAGCGGCGCAGCACGCCGCCGAACGCGGCCGCGATGTTCCGCTCCGTGAAGACCTCCGCCGTGGGGCCGCAGGCGAGCACGGTGCGGTTGACGAGCACCACGTGGTCACAGAACTCCGGCACACTGCCGAGGTTGTGGGTGGAGACAAGGACGATCGCCCCCGAATCACGGAGTTCACGCAACAGGGCGATGATGGCATCCTCGGTATTCACATCCACTCCGGTGAACGGCTCGTCCAGCAGGATCACCCTGGCCTCCTGGGCCAGCGCGCGGGCGAGAAACACCCGTTTTTTCTGGCCGCCGCTCAGCTCGCCGATCTGGCGGTCCCGGAACTCCCACATTGATACCCGGCGCAGGCTTTCCTCGACCTTGGACTTGTCCACAGCGCGGGGGATGCGCAGGAAGTTCATGTTTCCATAGCGGCCCATCATCGCGACATCCCACACGCTGACCGGAAACTGCCAGTCCACTTCCTCGGCTTGCGGCACATAGGCGACGATGCGTTTTTTCAAAACCTTGCGGACTGGCAGGCCATTGATGCGCACGCTGCCCGATGACGGCCTGACGAAGCCCATGATGCTCTTGAAAAGCGTGGACTTGCCGCTGCCGTTCACTCCGACAAGTGCGCAGATCGTGCCGCCATCCAGATGAAAACCGGCCTCGCAGAGCGCAAGGTGGCCGTTCGGATAAGCGACCGAGACACGGTCAACCACAAGACTCGGGCGGGATTCCGTCATGGCGTCACGGGTTGAGGAATCCTTTCACGATGGTGTCCGCGTTGGATTCCAGGAGTTTCAGATAGGTGGGTGCCGGCCCGGCGTCTTCTGTCAGAGAGTCCACATGCAGCACGCCGCCATAGCGGGCACCGGTTTCGCGGGCGACCTGGCGGGCCGGCTTGTCGCTGACCGTGCTTTCGGAAAAGACCACGGGAATGCGGTTGGCGCGCACGGTGTCGATCGCGGCACGGACTTGTTGCGGTGTTCCCTGGGCGTCGGCATTGATCGGCCACAAGTACAACTCGCGGAGGCCGTAGTTCTCGCAAAGGTAGGTAAACGCCCCTTCGCTGGTTACCAGCCAGCGTTGGTTTTCGGGGATGGCGGCGAGTTTCCGGCGGACCGGCTCATCAAGGGCTTTGATTCTGTCAGTGTAGGCTGCGGCGTTTGCGTCGTAGGTCGCTTGATTCGCGGGGTCGATTTCCACCAACGCGCGGCGGATGTTTTCCACATAGATCACGGCGTTTGCCGGTGACATCCAGGCATGCGGGTTGGGTTTGCCGGTGTAGGGGCCTTCGCCGATGCCGATCGGCCGGATTCCCTCGCTGACAACCACGCTGGGCACGTCCTTGACCCGTTCGAAGAATTTTTCGAACCACAGCTCGAGGTTCATGCCGTTCCATAGGATCAGGTCGGCGTTTTGCGCCTTGATGATGTCCTTCGGCGTGGGTTCGTAACCATGGATTTCGCTTCCCGGCTTGGTGATCGACTCCACATCCGCCGCATCACCCGCGACCTCGCGCGCCATGTCGGCGATGATGGTGAAAGTGGTGACGATCTTCTTTTTTGAAGAAGCGGTTTTTGGATCTCCGCTGCAACCGGAGACCCACAGGGCGCAACTGGTCATCAGGGTCAGCTTGGCGATCTTCGATGCCAGACGGGTGAGGGAATGGCTTGTCATGGGGTGGATGATCAATGATGGGCCAAGGGAGGTATTGGATTCAGAATTTTGTGCTGACACCGACAAATGGCGAGAAATCCGCAGATGCGTGGGTCAATCCGACGCGGACGCCGCCATCAATTTGCAGCGTTTCAGAGAGAGCCCATACCATGCCGCTGTTGAAATAAGCCTCGTGGTGGTCACTGCCTTCGGGGGTGATGATGCCGACGATTTCAAAAAAGACTCCCGTGTGATGGGTGACATCGTGGCTGGCGGTTACCGAGAAGAGACCTAACAAATGATAGCCGCCATCATCCTCGTCAGCCGCCAGGTCCGCTTCTCCCATCACGCCGAACGACCAACCGTCCGGCCCGTCAAAGCCGAATGGCACAATCAATCCGCCTTCAAAATCGCCATTTCCGAGGTCATCGCCCGCAGTCGGGATTTTCACATAAGGCATGACGGCCAATGCACTGGAACCCTCGTCATTGCCCCAGAGATTGTGTTTTACCCGGACATGGATGTCCCCGATGCCTTCCCCCGCATCCCATTGACGGGTGAAAACCGGCAGCACGAGTTGCAGGTCGGTGGAGTCGTTCAGGCCCACCTTCGCATTCAGCTCTCCCAGCGTGAGTTCCGTGGTGTCGCCGCCATCACGTGTCCACGCGGCGATTTCCATCTCCAACTGGAAATGCCCGGCATCAACTGTGTGCGGGCTCTCGGTGGTGTCCGGCCGATCGGTGCTCAGGGGGCGAAGCTCCGCTGCAAGGGGACTGCAGATCCCACATAGCAGGACCAGCGTGTGAAAAACAGAGTGGAGTGAGGCATGACGCATCATGCATGTAAATTAGCCTAGGATAATTTATATTTTCAAGACTAATTTAAAAATCCTGTCTGAAAAATGGGGTGCGTCGCATCCTGCGAGCTTCCTTATGCATCTTGCGCAAGGATTTTTCGACCTCGGAGCGCAAAGCGCGATCTGTGAAATCATTGTGCAGACCGCCTCTAAGCCATCCGCGGATCACCGATTGCAATTTCCCGACCAGATAGGCCTCAACCTCCCGCGACCTGAGGTGAGCCATGGCATTGACCGCCGCGAAATTCAGGCAGGCGTCCTCATTCCCCAGCGACATCAGCGCGCCGGCTGCGGCGGAATCACCCGTCCGCTCGGTTCCATGATGCGCCGCTGGCGCTCGCCGGCATCGATTATGGGATGCTTGGCCATGGATAAAAACGCAGCCACGCCACCAGCCGACGGGCTTTGATGATTCCTTACAATCCGACCGCCCTGCCCCGCAGCACTCTCATGACACGCGTAACGTCGATCCCGATCCTGCGTCCCGCCACCGGACAGGTCGTCGCGCGTGGACATGCGGTTGACCAGGAGCCCCCCGGCCAGCAGCACCGGCACCACCAGCAACAGATTGCGCCAAGAGACAGGCTTCATCATTTCCATTCCATGCGATTTACTTCCAGAGAGGACCCGCAGGCAAACCCAAGCATTCAAACCGATTCAGCATCTCCAAACCCAACGCATATATCACTAATTAATTTTTTGTTATACAATTATCATGTTTGCTGCTTTGTGAAAAATTCCGCGACCTCGAACCCCCGGCATCCCGGGCATGCACACTCCCCATGACCTCTGGCCAGTTCATAGGCATTGGAAAAAGAGACATTTAATTCAATAACCTGCGTGGCCAGGCTCCAGCTGACACACCACAAATTTTGCAACGCCTTTGGCAATCGCCGCGCAGTGTTCGGGGTTGTTGCCATATCACGGATCGGTTTCAAATGATCACACATGATGAAATCCCGCAGGAGGTCACATGAGGAGGAGCGCATGATTGCCAGATGATGTTCTGCCCCGCACCGGGACATCGCCATCACTGTAATGTGCATTCCTTGGCATCGAAGCCCCTGATCGCCTCCCGGCAAGCTTTTGCCGGATGCGCGCCTTCCATTGCCCCCCAACCACAGCATTGCCATGAAATCAAGCAGCGCGGACACAAGCAGGCACCACACCCCCGTCCTGAACACCCTTGCCGGATTGCTACTGTTAGCAACCGCATGCAGTGCTGATGACTTCGAGTCCGGCCTATCGAACTGGCAGACCACGGGCAGCTGGGGGCTGACCACCAACCGCCATGCATCCCCCTCGCATTCCGTCACAGACACGCCTGGCGCCTATTATTCCAACAATGCGGAGAGCGCGCTGAGCCTTGCCAGCAGCATCGACCTCTCGGCCGTGCCACGGCCCGCGCTGGCATTCCATCATGCATACGAGCTGGAAAACGCCTATGATTTCGGTCATGTCGAGGTCTCCCAGGATGGTGGCGCCTCCTGGCAGTCCGTCCCGCCACTCGCAAGCTACAGTGGCACGCGGGCGACCATGACCCGTGAACAACTGGATCTTTCCGCATCCGGTTCATCGGTGAATTTCAAAGTCCGCTTCCGCATGACCACCGATTCCTCGGTGGTGATGGACGGCTGGTATATCGATGACGTGGTGATCGGCAGCACGCCGGAACCGGTAACGCTGGACACACCGTCCGGTGGAGATGTGAACCAGACCTCGGTGTCCCTGCGATGGAGCGCGTCCTCGGATCCGTCGTTCGCCTCGTATGTCGTCCTGCGAGGATCCACGCCGGGTTTCGATTGGCGAACAGCCAAAACCGTTGCCATGATCACGGATCCCGCGAGCGCCAGCTGTGTGGACATCGCCTGCGCGCCAAAATCCACCTACCGCTACAGGGTGATGGTGATGAATTCCACAGGGCTTCACTCACTCAGCAATGAAACAACCGTCAACACTCCGGCCGGCATGGATTATCCATTCCTCGATGACGGGGAGGCAGGCCCCAATTTGTGGGTGGCTTCGCCACCTTGGGCGCTTTCGGATGAAGACTTCAACAGCACGGGTCATGCATGGTCCGACTCGCCCGGTGGCAACTATGCAGACAACATCAGCTCGCAGTCCCTCACCCTGGCGGCACCGCTCGACCTCGGACTCGCGGTGAATCCGGTGCTCACGTTCCATCACAAACACGCGCTTTCCGCCGGAGATACCGCCAATGTCGAGGTATCCACCAACTCCGGCTCCAGTTGGACCCTGCTCGCCAGCTTCAGCGGCAGTCAGGCATGGCGGCCATCGCGGCTGGCTCTCTCCAGCTATGCCGGCCAGCCCTCCGTGCTGGTCCGCTTCCGCATCACCACCAATTCATCGGGAAATTCCGATGGCTGGCATGTCGATGACATTTCAGTCGCCGAGGCTCCTTCCACGGTTGCCGCACCGGCATTTGACCAGGTCGCCTCACACAGCCTGCGGCTCACGTGGAGCGAAGACCACTCCCTTCCATTTTCCCATTACGCCATCCATCGCTCAACAAGTCCGGGGGTCGGCATCCATTCGCCCCGCGTGGCCATGATCACCGACCAGACGCAATCGCAATTCACCGACACCGGCCTCGCACTGGACACCATGTACTACTACCGCGTCTATGCCGTCTCGCCCTATGGCACTTATTCCGCGGATAGCCCGCAGGAAACCGCGGTTCGCACGCTCAACAACCCGCTTCCGTTTGCGGATGACTTTGAGAACGGACTGATAGAATGGAATACAGGCAGCGACGCGGGAACCAACCTGTGGGGCGTGTCCGCCGATGTGAAACATGGCGGCAACAGTGCGCTGGGAAGCTCACCGGGCAGCAGCTACGCACCCGCTACGAATACCTACATCGAAACCGCCGTGGACCTGCGCGGCACGGAATGGCCGGTGCTCTCGTTCTGGGACCGCTACGGACTCAACACCGATGACTTCATCCGTTTGGAAATCTCCGCCGCCGGAGGACCCACGATCCACACATACGGTGCCTACGCGTCATCCCGCAGCGGATGGGCACGCCAACGCGTCGATCTCTCACCATGGAAAGGCCTCGGCAATGTGAAACTGCGCTTCCGCATGGCCAGTGACGGCGGCGCCACTCCCGGCGAGGGCTGGTTCATCGATGACTTGGAGGTTGCCGAGAACCCCAACCGCAACAACCCGCTCACCCTGCCATTCACCGACGACTTCGAAAGCGGGGCCACCGGCTGGCTGCTCTGCGGATGGAACCCCCAGCCGGATGCCGCCGCCACCGATGGCGAAAACATCCTCGGCTTCGGCCGCACCAACCTGCGCTGCGCTCCGGACACCCAGCAGTGGGCCGTGATCGACCGGCCCGTCGTCCTGCCCGCCGGGTCCAATGTCCAGACCACCTTCTGGCTGCGCGGCCGCCTCGACAGCTATGCCTATTTCCGCCTCCACTACTCCGCCGATGGCGGCATCTCATGGCCCGAGCTCAACACGGTGAACCGCGACTACGGCTTCAACTCCAACGGCGCATGGCAACGCTGCCAGGCCTCGCTCGCATCGCAGGCCGGCAAAACCGTCCGCATCCGCTTCCACGCCAACGGCAACAACTACTGCCCGGTCACCGATCTCTCCGTCGACAAGTTCACCCTCGCGCAAATGCCCCAAGCCGTTTCGCTGGTCACGGCAGTGCCCGCCCTGCGTTCGGTGGATCTCACCTGGAGCGAGTCACCCCTCGGCCCGGCCTTCACGCGCTACGAAGTCTGGCGCTCCACCAGCGCGAATGTCTCGCTGACCAATGGCCAGAAGGTTTTTGAAACCACCGATCCCGCCACCATCACCCACACCGACACCGGCCTCAACATCGGAGGAACCTACTACTACAAGGTTTTCACCGTGGACACCCGCGACACCTTCATTCCTTCCAACGAACTGAGCGCCACCACCGTGCCGGTTGCCATCCCGTTTGCAGATGCCATGGACAGCATGGACAACTGGGTGAGCGCATCCAACAACGCCACTCCCTCGACATGGACGCTCAACCAGGTCAACCCCCACCAAGGCAGCGCATCGATCTCCACGGTGCCCGTCGGGCAATACGCGCCTAACACCGACAGCTACATCGAAACCGCCGTGGACCTGCGCGGCACGGAATGGCCGGTGCTCTCGTTC
>CAYNQJ010000021.1:0-5239 GCA_964399305.1 uncultured Luteolibacter sp. | reverse complement strand
CTACTGCCCGGTCACCGATCTCTCCGTCGACAAGTTCACCCTCGCGCAAATGCCCGTCCCGGTGGCCATGCTGCCAGTCGATGATATCGGCGTCACATCCATGCGCATCAACTGGACTCCCAGCCAGCTCGAATCATTCCGACGCTACGAGATTTACCGATCAACCGCCAGCAACGTCTCCAACGCCTCCACGCTGATCGCCACCTTGAATGACCGCGATACCGGATCATTCACGGATACCGGTCTGGACGCCAGAATCCAATACTACTACCGCGTCTATCTGGTCGATGACAGGGACACCTACAGCCCATCGGAGATCGTGTCCTCCACCACCTCCGGGATCCCCACACCCTACGCCGATGACTTCGAATCCGCCACACCGGGCTGGGCTTTCACCGGCCAGTGGCAGCTGCAACAGGGCGTGGGCCGCAATGGCAGCGCCGCATTGGTGGACTCTCCGGGCGACTATCTCGCAAGCACCGACAACGACGCACGCTTTGCCGTCAACCTCGACGGCACCCAATGGCCGGTGCTCCGCTATTGGGACCGCCATAACTTCGCCGGCGGATCATGGGGCCGCGTCGAGGTTTCCTCTGACAACGCTTCGTGGACCGTTGTCAACGGCGTCACCGAAACCCGGAACACCTGGCAAATGCAGGAAATCGACCTCTCACCATGGAAAAACCAGGTGCGGGTTTTCATCAGGTTCCGCCGCGGCACCGATGGCAGCCTTGCCGACGGTTGGACGATCGACGACCTCTCGCTGTCCGACCGCGCCGTGGAATCGGTCTATCCGTTTTTTGATGGTTTCGAATCCGGAACCGGCCAGTGGCTCGCTGGATCATGGGCCGCCGTTGGCACCAACCCGCATTCGGGAACCGCGACCGCTCAGGATACGGTGAACCACCGCAACCCTCCGGACACTTCCAACATCATGACGATTTCACGGCAAATCGATCTCTCATCCGCCACCAGTCCGCAATTGACCTTCTTCATCCGCGGCACGCTTGGCAGCTACTCGTGGTTCCGCGTCCAGGTTTCCAACAACGGCGGCTTGTCATGGGCGGACATTTCGGCACTCAACCGCGACAGCGGCTTCAACTCCGACGTTTGGATCAAACAACAGGCATCGCTTTCCAACTGGCTGGGCCAGAAAATCCGCCTGCGCTTCCTAACCGGCTCGGATTACCGCCAACCGCAGTCCGATATCTTCCTCGACAATGTTGGCATTGGTGAGGCCGCCCCGGGAACCCCCACCCCGTTCAACCCGTCGCTGGGCGAGACAGTGACCATCGTCCGGCCCATGCTGACTGTGACCAATGCGATCGATTACCAAAGCGACGCCCTCACCCACCAGTTCGAAGTCTATGCCGACGCCGCGCTCACCTCGCTGGTCGCCCAGGTTCCGGCTGTCGCCTCCGGCGTGAGCACCACTTCATGGCAGGTGGATGTCGATCTCCCGGACAACGCTCCATACTGGTGGCGTGCCCGTGCCTCCGACGGCACCAGGACCGGCCCATGGAGCGAAGCCGTGGCGTTCAACATCAACGAGTTCAACAACCCCCCACTGCCGGTGGTTGTCGCCAGCCCATCCAACGACTCGATGCTGATCGATGGCAGCGGACTGCTTGTCTGGCATCAAACCTATGATCCCGACCTCGGCGACGAAATCCTCGATTATCAGATTCAGATCGACGACGACCACCTCTTCGGCTCGCCGGAAGTCGATCATCAGGGCATCACGGTGGGCAGTGCCACCTATGGCCCCGGATTCCTCGCATCCGTCCCGCTCTCCGACCTGCAAGGCAGCACCAATCTGCCATCAGGCCGCTGGTTCTGGCGCATCCGCGCGCGCGACACACGCTACGCCAACGGCACATGGTCGGAAGGGTTTTCCTACTTCCGCCTGCCGACACTCTATCAGCGCCATCTGCGATCGATTTATCCGGATCCCGACTGGTTCCTGGAAAACGTGTCCAATCCCGCCGCAGACCCCGATGGAAACGGTGTGGGCGTGCTGATGGAATTCGCCTGCGCCATCCCCCCGGGAGAAGCCCCGGACGGCCGCCTGCCTCGCTCGATCGAACTGCAGTCCGGCGATGACAAACACCTTGGCTTCGAATGGACCCGCCGCAAGGTGAGTGAGCTGGACTTCATCCTGGAAACCTCCACCAATTTGGTCGATTGGAACACGGACCCCCGTGCCGGAGTCGAGGTGCTGCACCCGGTCGATGGCATCAGTGAGCGGGTTCGCATCGCCGACCCCGACCCCGTCGGCAGCCACCAAAAACGCTTCATCCGCATGCGGGTGAAGGAATGAGCGGGAATTCAGGAAACCAAACGCCATGATGGATGCGAGCGGAGCCCTGCCTGCAAACGCGCAGCATTCCCACGCCTACCACGCATACGGAACCTGGCTTCGCGAGAAATTCGGTGGCCGGCGTGTGTTCAAGGTGATCGTCGATGCCGGATTCACCTGTCCGAACCGCGACGGCTCGAAAGGCTACGGTGGCTGCACGTATTGCAACGTCGATGCCTACACCCCCACCCTGCCGCGCTCGCTGTCGGCGATCCGCGACCAGGTCGCCCAGGGGATCGACCGCGCACGCAAGCACTACCGCGCGGAGAAATTCATCGTTTACTTCCAACCCAACACCAACACCTACGCACCAACCGACGATCTGCGCGCCCTGTATGACGAGGCGCTTGCCGTCTGTCCGGAAGACACCGTCGGACTTGCTGTCGGAACCCGCCCGGACTGCCTGGACGCGGAAAAAATCGCGCTGCTGGAAAGCTATGCCGGGCGACTGGAGGTCGATCTCGAACTGGGCATGGAATCAATCCACGATGAAACGCTGCGCCAAATCCACCGCGGCTGCACCCACTCCGAGCTGACCGCCCTGCTCGACTCGCTCGCACAATCTCCGCTCAACCTGTGCCTCCACACGATCATCGGCTTTCCATGGGAAACGCGCGAAATGATGCTGGCTCAGGCGGACGAGATCAACCGCTTCCCGCAGGTGAGTTTCATCAAGCTCCATCACCTTCACATCGTTGAAGGCTCGGTTCTCGCGGCAAGCTACCGCAGGCAGCCGTTTCCGCTAATGAGTCTGGATGATTACGCGGACATCCTGTGCGAGTTCCTGCCCCGGCTCCGGCCGGACGTGGTCATCCAGCGGCTGTTCGGCGTGGCCGATCAGGAACTGCTGGTCGCCCCGAAATGGGGCCTCGCCAAATCCGCCGTTCAGGCGCATCTGGAACGCGTCTTCAGGGAGCGGGGAATCGTTCAAGGCAGCCGCTTCGCATGGGCACGGACGGAAATGTCAGGCCCACTTTGATAATCCCTGATGCCACCGCGAGTAACACAACCGTGGCAAACGAACATGCGATGACACCGGGGAAGCGGATGATTGGAAAACGGTTGATGATGGCCGCCATATGGCTGGCGCTGCCATCGATGGTTCTCAGCGCGGAAGGCGAGGGATGGAGGCAGAAGGAGTTTATGATCACTTTCTGGTGTCCACCCCCGGCAACGGATGAGAATCTGGCCCGGGTGGCAGCCGAGGGTTTCAACCTGACCTGGACACCGGTGGAAGGATTGGATGTGGCCGCCAAACACGGGCTGCGTGCGATGCTTCAAAGCGAATTGCTCAATCCTGCCACACTCGACGATCCGGCCAAACGCGGCCAGCTCGACGCCCTGATCGAGAAAGTGAAAACACATCCGGCGATGGAAGCATACTTCATCACCGACGAGCCCGGCGCGGCCGCGTTCCCCGGCCTTGGCAAACTGGTCACCTATCTCCGCGAGCGGGATCCCGGTCATTTCGCATACATCAACCTCTTTCCCACCTACGCCAACGAGCAGCAGCTCGGAGTCAGCGCCGATGCCGCCGAGCGCGCCAAGGTCGGCATCCCGAACAACTTTGCAGGGGTGGGCGCGGATGACAATACGGTGCGGCGCTACCGGGAACATCTCCGGCAGTTTGTTGAAACCGTCAAACCGGACCTGATCAGCTATGACCATTACCACTTCCTGAAAAATGGAGAGGATGGCAATCAATACTTTCTCAACCTCGCCTTGATCCGTGAGGCGGCCCTCGCGGCGCACAAGCCGTTTTTGAACATCATCCAGGCAAACACGATCGAGAAACCCTGGCGGCTGCCCAATCCGGCCGAAACGCGTTTCCTTGTCTTCACGACACTGGCTTATGGCGGACGCGGCATCAGCTATTTCACCTACTGGGGGCCCGAATCCTATGGCGGTCTCTACCGCGATGGAAAACCCTCACCCATGGTGAAGGAAGTCGCCGCCCTCAACGCCGAGCTGTCCGTGTTCGGTCAGGCGGTGATGGAACTGGACTCCATGGGCGTCTATCACACCGCCCCTTTGCCCTACGGAACGCAGCCGTTACCGGAAGAGTCACCGGTGCGGATTGCCGGCAACGGGGAATTCGTGCTCGGCCTGTTCGGCCGCGAACCCCGTGCCACCGCATTCATGATCGTCAATCGAAACCACAAACAACCCGCCGAAGCGGCGTTGAAAGTGTCGTGGACGGACCGCACGCTCGAAGAATTGGACCGGAAAACCGGCAAATGGATGACCGGCCCGGCCATCGAACCCGGCGGCGAACTCAAAATCGGGCTGGCACCGGGCGACGGACGGCTGTTCCGCATGACAGCCGCAAAATGAATCAGGATCGCGGATCGGGGATTGGGGATTTTTGAACCGCAAAGCCGCGAAGGTCGCGAAGGAATCGCAAAGGGGAGATGGGGGATGGCAAATTTTGGATTTTGGGTGGTGGATGGTTTTCATCGAAACGCGGAGACGCGGAGCGCGCGGAGGAAAGCGCGAAGTTTTGGATTTTGGATGGTGGATTTGAAGAATGTGCGGCCCCGTTGCTGGGACTTGCAGTCCCAGTCCGCCGCGAGGACATCCTGTCTGTCCTCTTCCCTCTTCCCACCGCCCTCTTCCCACCGCCCACCGCCCACTGCCCACTGCCCACTGCCCACTGCCCACTGCCCACTGCCCACTGCCCACCGCCCACCGCCCTCTGCCCACTGCCCACTGCCCACCGCACCCTCGCCCGCCAAACCACCCCCGTGGCTGGCACATCCCGCTCCAGGCCGTCCCAGCGGCATCCTGCCCCTGTCTTCCTCTTCTTCCTCTCCCCAATCCCCAACCTCATCTAACTTTATCCTTGATGTGTTCGTATGAACGCTTTATATCTTTTTCCAT